>NZ_CP180350.1:2140000-2813199 GCF_048006315.1 Seohaeicola sp.
AGGCCATTACCCCACCAACTATCTAATCAGACGCGGGCCGATCCTTCTCCGATAAATCTTTCCCCCGAAGGGCGTATACGGTATTACTCTCAGTTTCCCGAGGCTATTCCGTAGAGAAGGGCACGTTCCCACGCGTTACTAACCCGTCCGCCGCTACACCCGAAGGTGCCGCTCGACTTGCATGTGTTAGGCCTGCCGCCAGCGTTCGTTCTGAGCCAGGATCAAACTCTCAAGTTGAAAAGCGTTTCCGCTTATCCTTGACGTTCGAACCTCTGCACATCGTTCCACAATGTTCCGGCTAGGAAACATTGCAAAACAGTCTCTGTTTGATGTGCTCCAGGTTTCATCAGAAACCAGAAGCCGCCAAACAGTGAAGCTGACACTAGATCATCGGGTTGCCCCTACTAGCGCGATATACAGACGTTGATCCATCGAATGAACCAAACCGCCCACATATCTCTTCAGATATCATCAATGTCAAAGAGCGTCGGAGCCGTAACCCCAAGAGACAAAATCAAACCGGCGCGCTCAAACTATAAGCGCAACCCGCCCAACTTATCCCCAAATTCCTTCCCGGATCTCCCTCCGAAGCACCGCTCCGTCGTTCCGTCCGGTCCCCAGCGCCGCGTCTCTGCGTCGCCGTGAGGGGGGTTCTACGGTTTGCCGCAGGAACCCGCAAGGGCTTTTTTCACAAACGTCACATTTTTTTTGGAAATCCGATTTTTCATTGGAATTTAATGGGTTAGGGCAATCTAGTTTCATTTGAGCCGCGTTCTGCGCAAGAAAATGACCGCAGCCAGGATGGTGTGAGAACTACATCTAGCGTTACCCACAGACCTATCCCCAAGAAGAGCCGAAAGCGCCCGCGAGTCGACCGGCCGAGCCTTCAGAAGATGACGGTGACCCTGGCCCATATCCGCGTTGATGAGGGGGGAATTGGCGGTCGTGAGGGCGAAAATCGGTGCCGGCTCACCCTGACACAGGAAAACAATTCCATTTGCGCATGTAAATCAGGCCGTTTCCAAGGGTCATTGCCCGGATCATGGGCACAATGGAATCGCTCCTCAGGCCCTGCTTGTCCGGCGCGGTCGGGCCAGCACGGGCAGGCGAAGGGCCAGAAGGGCCGCAATCGCCAGAAGATAGACCAAGGGTTCAAGCTGGAATCCCTTGCGCAGCATCACGAAATGAATCGCCCCCAAGGGAACAGCGACATAGGTCAGCTTGTGCAGGCGACGCCACAACGGCCCCAGCCTGCGCACTGACAGATCGTTGGATGTCAGGGCCAGCGGGATGAGCAGCACGAAGGCCGTCATGCCGATGGTTATATAAGGACGTTTCACGATATCGGCCCAGACCCGTTCAAGTGTCTGCACATCCAGTACAAGCCAGACCAGAAGATGAAGGGCGACATAGGTAAAGCACAGGATGCCAAGGGCACGCCGGAATCGCAGCAGGTTCAGCCCGGCGTAGCGGCGCAGCGGCGTGATGCACAATCCCGCCACCATGATCTGCAAGGCCAGAAGTCCAAGCTCATGCTCAAGCGCCTTGATCGGCTCGACCCCAAGCCCGCCGGTCAGGCCCAGATACAGAAACCACGGCGCCGGCAGCAGTCCAAGCGTATAGACCAGCCAGACGGGGATGCGGCGGACCGCGGTATTCACCTGATCCGCCAGCATCGGTCAGTAGAACTTTGCCAGGTCCATGCCGGCATAGAGGCTGGCCACCTCCTCGGCATAACCGTTCATCATCAGGGTCGGCTCGTTACGGGCAAACAGGCCCGCGCCGATGCGGCGCTCGCTGGCCTGGCTCCAGCGCGGGTGATCCACCTCGGGGTTCACGTTGCTGTAGAAGCCGTACTCGCGCGGGGCCGCCTTGTTCCAGCTGGTCGGCGGCTGCGTATCGGTCAGGGTGATCCGCACGATCGATTTGATCGACTTGAACCCGTATTTCCATGGCACCACCAGCCGCAGGGGCGCACCGTTCTGATTGGGGATGTCGCGGCCATAGATGCCGGTCGCCATGATGGTCAACGGATGCATCGCCTCGTCCAGGCGCAGACCTTCGACATAGGGCCAGTCCAGCACCGGAAAGCGCAGGCCGGGCATTTCTTCGGGACGCATCAGGGTCTCGAAGGCCACGTATTTCGCACCCGACTGCACGCCTGCCATGTTCAGAAGGTCGGCCAGTTCGAAACCGTTCCACGGGATCACCATCGACCAGGCCTCGACGCAGCGGAACCGGTAGATCCGCTCTTCAACCGTCATGCGGGCCATGATGTCTTCGAATGTGTAATCGGCAGGGCGGTCGACCATGCCGTCGATCTTTACGGTCCAGGGCGAGGTGGTCATCTGCCCTGCATATTTTGCCGGATCGCCCTTGTCGGTGCCGAATTCATAGAAGTTGTTGTAGCTGGTGATCTCTTCCCAGGTGTTCGGCTTGAGGCCGTCCGCCTGTGCGTGACCCTGCCCTGCCAGCCCGACCAGCCCAAGACCTGCCACGCCGGACAACAAGGCACGGCGATTCAGATAGACGCTTTCGGGCGTCACATCCCCTTCGGTCAGGTCGGGTTTCCAACGGTTCGCCATGCGCCTCTCCTTTATGATGGTCGTTACGGACTTATCTCGAAGCTGCGACTTTTCAAAAGCAAGTCTTCTCACATTGACGTGGTCGGATTGTAACTTGGGCAAATCTTGTTGAGCGGGATCAACTCGCCATTGGCCTGCACCAGCCTGACATGGCGGCGTCGCATCAGGCGCGGTTCGGCAACGCCGACGGAATGGGCGATGGTCTCGACCTCCTTGATGATGGACTTGGCGTAGTTCGCCACCTTTTCATACTTGTCCTCGACCACCAGGCCGCGTTGCAGCTTTGGATCATGTGTCGTGATCCCTGTGGGACAGGTGTTGCGGTTGCATTTCAGCGCCTGGATACAGCCCAGGCTGAACATGAAACCGCGCGCCGAGGTCACGAAATCCGCTCCCGCGCAGATCGCCCAGGCGACATCGCCGGGATTGACCAGCTTGCCGCTGGCGATGATGCGGATCCGATCCTTGAGGCCGTGACGATCCCGCAGGTCGACCATCCTGACCAGCGCCTCGCGCAGGGGCATGCCGACAAGATCGATCAGGGGCATGGGGGCGGCCCCGGTTCCCCCTTCGCCCCCATCGACTGTGATGAAATCCGGCGCGCTGTCGGGACCGCGCGCGTTGATCAGGGTGAACAGATCCTCCCAAGCATCCGAGGATCCGATGACTGTCTTGAAGCCGACCGGCTTGCCCGTCACCCGGCGGATATGTCCGATCACGTCCAGCAGGTCTTCAAAGCTGTCGATCTCGAGGTGACGATTGGGCGAGACACTGTCGCGCCCCACCGGAATGCCGCGGATCTCGGCAATCTCGGCATTGACCTTTTCGCCAGGCAGGATGCCGCCCTTGCCGGGTTTCGCGCCCTGCGCCAGCTTCAGCTCGAACATCTTGACCTGCGGATGGTCCGACACCGCGCGCAGCTTGTCGTCGCTCAGGTTGCCATGCTCATCGCGCACACCGTATTTCGCCGTGCCGATCTGATAGACGATGTCGCAGGCCCCCGTCAGGTGGAAGGGCGACAGCCCGCCTTCCCCGGTGTTCAGCCAGATGCCCGCCTTGGCGGCACCACGGCTCAGCGCCTCGACCGCCGGGCGGGAAATCGCACCATAGCTCATGCCGGAGATGTTGAAGATCGACTTCGCCCGATAGGGAATGGCCGCCGTCGGCCCGATGATCATCGGCTGCGTGACGGAAAACTGATCATCCAGCGGCGGAAAGACCGCGTTCACGAAAATCGGCGTGCCGGGGATCGACAGGTTGCGTGTCGATCCGAAGGCGACCGTGTTTCCCTGCCCCTTGGTGGAATGATAGACCCAGTCCCGCTGCGCCCGGTTGAATGGCATCTCCTCGCGGTCCATGGCAAAGAAATACTGCCGGAAAAACTCGCCCAGCGCCGTGAACAGATGCCGGAACCGCCCGATCACCGGATAGTTGCGCCGCACCGCATCGCCGGTCTGCGTCTTGTCCACGATAAAGAAGAGAAGTGCAGCAAGGACACCAACCCCAAGCACCAAGACAAAGAGAAGCGCCAGAAACAAAAGCGCGTTCATCGCAAAATCCATACATTCAATCCTTTTGATTTGTATCAATGCAACGCTTGACCACGGCTCTACAGTGCGAAATTCAAGACGTTGCGACAAGGCGTGTTCGGGCATCGGAAAGACGGGATCGGAACGCGATCCCGTGATCGGATGGCCCGGCTGCCAATGCACTCCAAGGAGGAACCACGCATGAGAACTCTGTTGATGACAACAGGCCTCGCCGCCTGCATCGCGACTGCGGCGTCGGCGCAGGACATGATCACATATACAACCGACCAGCCCTTCGAGGATGTGATCTTCGGGCTGGAGAACGCCATCATCGACCAGGGCCTCGTGATCGACGGCACCTCGCATGTGGGCGACATGCTGGAACGTACGAAGGCCGATGTCGGATCGGATGTGACGATCTTCCTCAAGGCCGATGTCTACAGCTTCTGTTCGGCCGCCGTTTCGCGCAAGGTGATGGAGGCCGACCCGATGAACATTGTCTTCTGCCCCTATGACATCTTTGTTGCCGTGTCGCCCGAGACGCCGGACCAGACGATGATCGGCTTTCGCAGCTATCCCGAAGGCGCGATGAAAGAGGTCGAGGCGCTTCTCGACACGATCGCGCGCGCGGCGATCGGGCAGTAGGCAACCGCAACCACGGGCAGATCAGATCACGACGCACTCGCGCCGGATCACATGAATATCATTGGAAACCGGAAAAGGGCGCGGCTTAGGTCGGCGCCCTTTTTCGTCAAGCCGCGCAGGCGGAAATCCCCGGTGAACCAGCGACAGGGACGATGCGTAACCGTCGTGATGCCACTGACGGCGTCCTGATTCAAACCTGGGAGAAAAAGATGTTCCGCAGAACCTACCTCGCCATGACCGCAGCCGCCCTGATGGCTGGTCCCGCATTCGCCGGCAGCATGTCCAAGGACATCGTCGACACCGCCGTCGGCGCCGGAAGCTTCAACACGCTGGTCGCCGCCGTGCAGGCCGCGGGCCTGGTCGACACCCTGAAAGGCGAAGGTCCCTTCACCGTCTTCGCCCCCACGGATGAAGCATTCGCAGCCCTGCCCGCAGGCACGGTCGAGGACCTGCTGAAGCCGGAAAACAAGGACACGCTGGTTGCGATCCTGACCTATCACGTCGTGGCCGGCAAAGTCATGTCGGGCGACCTGTCCAACGACATGTCCGCCACCACCGTGCAGGGTGGCGATGTGAAGATCATGACCGAAGGTGGCGTGACGGTGAACGGCGCGAATGTCGTGACCGCCGATATCGAAGCCTCGAACGGCGTGATCCACGTCATCGACGCGGTGATCCTGCCCGAGTGACCGGAGGCCGGACACCTGTCTACGGAAAAGGCGGGCACTTGGCCCGCCTTTTTTGTTCAGATCAGGGGTCTGCCGACCCGTTCTCCTGTCAATGCACCACGGCGCCATCCGGCTTGGGCCGGTTGGACGCGGCGATGCGGTCGCCGATGATCAGGCCATCCGCCCCCGCCGACACCGGAACGATGGTGCCGTCCTTGATGTCACCGGCCAGCAGCATCTCGGCCAGCGGATCCTGCAGCGCGCGCTGGATCACCCGCTTCAAGGGCCGCGCCCCGAACACCGGGTCATAGCCTTCATCGGCCAGCCAGGTCTTGGCGCTGCCGTCCAGCTCCAGCACGATCTTGCGCCCGGCCAGCCGCTTGAGCAGGCGGCGCAGCTGGATTTCCACGATGCCATCCATGTCCTTGCGCGACAGCCGGTCGAAGATGATCGTCTCGTCCAGACGGTTCAGGAACTCGGGCCGGAAATGCGCCCGCACCGCATCCATCACGTCGCGCTTGGCGTCCGACGCGTCCGAACCTTCGGGCAGTTGGCTCAGCGCCTGCGCACCCAGGTTCGAGGTCAGCACGATCAGCGTCTGCTTGAAATCGACGCGGTGGCCCTGACCATCGGTCAGCACACCATCATCCAGCACCTGCAGCAGCACGTTGAAGACATCGGGATGGGCCTTTTCCACCTCGTCGAACAGCACCACCTGGTAGGGCCTGCGCCGCACCGCCTCGGTCAGGACGCCACCCTCGTCATAGCCGACATACCCCGGAGGCGCGCCGATCAGGCGGCTGACCGAATGCTTTTCCATGAATTCCGACATGTCGATCCGCACCATCGCGTTCTCGTCGTCGAACAGGTATTCGGCCACCGCCTTGGTCAGTTCTGTCTTGCCCACGCCGGTCGGCCCCAGGAACAGGAAGGATCCCAGCGGGCGGTTCTCGTCGTTCAGGCCCGCACGCGCGCGGCGCACCGCATTGGCCACGGCCTTGACGGCGGTGTTCTGTCCGATCACGCGGCGACCCAGTTCATCCTCCATGCGCAAGAGCTTTTCACGCTCGCCTTCCAGCATCTTGGTAGTGGGAATGCCTGTCCACCGCTCGACGACCTGCGCGATCTGTTCGGGGCGCACGGCCTCTTCGACCATCACACCATCGGCGCCAGTTTCCTCGGCCGCGGACAGCTTCTTCTCAAGCTGGGGGATCACGCCATAGGACAGCTCTCCGGCCTTGGCCAGGTTGCCCTCGCGCTTGGCGATGTCCAGTTCGGCACGGGCGCGGTCGAGCTGCTCTTTCAGATCGCGGGCACCGGCCAGCTTGTCACGCTCGGCCTGCCATTTCGCGGTCATCTCGGCAGAGCGTTCCATCAACTCGGCCAGATCCTTTTCCAGCGTGCCCAGACGATCCTTGGAGGCAGCGTCATCCTCAAGGCGCAGCGCCTCGGCCTCGATCTGCTTTTGCAGGATCTCGCGGTCCAGCGCGTCCAGTTCCTCGGGCTTGCTGTCCACTTCCATGCGCAGCCGACTTGCCGCCTCGTCCATCAGGTCGATCGCCTTGTCGGGCAGGAAACGGTCGGTGATATAGCGGTGCGACAGGGTCGCCGCAGCCACCAGAGCCGAGTCGCTGATCCGTACACCGTGGTGCAGTTCGTATTTTTCCTTGATGCCCCGCAGGATCGAGATCGTATCCTCGACCGTGGGCTCGGACACCATCACCGGCTGGAACCGCCGGGCAAGAGCCGCATCCTTTTCCACGTATTTGCGGTATTCATCCAGCGTGGTCGCACCGACGCAATGCAATTCGCCCCGCGCCAGCGCGGGCTTGATCAGGTTGGCCGCGTCCATGGCGCCATCCGACTTGCCGGCACCGACCAGCGTGTGCATCTCGTCGATGAACAGGATGATCTCGCCTGCCGCTGCGGTCACTTCGTTCAGGACAGCTTTCAGCCGCTCTTCGAATTCACCGCGATATTTCGCGCCAGCAATCAGCGCACCCATATCCAGCGCCATCAGACGCTTGTTGCGCAGGGATTCCGGCACATCGCCATTGACGATACGCAGCGCCAGACCTTCGGCGATGGCGGTTTTACCGACACCGGGTTCACCGATCAGGACCGGGTTGTTCTTGGTGCGGCGGCTGAGAACCTGCATCGCACGACGAATTTCCTCGTCCCGGCCGATGATCGGGTCGATCTTGCCAGCTTCGGCGGCTTCGGTCAGATCGCGCGCGTATTTCTTCAGCGCGTCGTAACCTTCCTCGGCACTGGCCGTGTCCGCCGTGCGCCCCTTGCGGATATCGTTGATCGCCTCGTTCAGCTTCTGCGCGGTGACGGCACCCGCGTCCAGTGCATCCTTGGCGGGCGACTTGACCATGCAGAGCGCCATCAGCAGGCGTTCGACCGGCACAAAGCTGTCACCGGCCTTGGTGGCAAGCTTGCCCGCCTCGTCCAGAACCTTGACGGTGACATTGTCCAGATAGACCTGCCCGGCATCGCCCGACACTTTCGGGATCTTGCCCATCGCCAGCGCGGTTGCCTCGGCCACGCGGACAGGATCGCCACCGGCGCGCTTGATCAGGTTGCCGGCAAGCCCCTGATCGTCGTCCATCAATGCTTTCAGAATGTGTTCAGGTGCCAGTCGCTGATGATTGTCGCGCATGGCGATGGTCTGGGCGGCCTGAATGAAACCGCGCGACCGCTCCGTGAACTTGCTCAAGTCCATGGTCTTTCTCCTTTGTCCAAGCGCCCGCGTATCGTGGTGCCCGCTTTGCGGCACACCCTTTTCCGGGCCTCACATCCAAGATGGTTGCAGATCGCAACCTGTTCAAGACCCTCCCGCCCCATATGGCCAGAGTTGACTAGAATTTGCCGAAAATAGCCAAAGGCCGAACATACTTTAGCCGCCTCTTTCGTTTATCCATGCGAACAGGAGCAGTGAGGTAATCATTGATGTATATCACGCAAATCGACATCGCGGGCCTGCATATCGAACACCATGACAGCGACATGCGTGCGCATGTGGCCGTCTTGTCCGACATGGGCCGCATTCTTGTGGACTGCCGGGTTCCCCTGGACGACATGGCGCCCGAAAACCGCAGATCGGCCGTTCTGCACGAAGCCATCCGGCAGCTTCGACGCATGCCGGAGTTTCGCAGCGGCAAGCGCGAAATCCGTGTGGCGGAAGGGCTGCTTGCCTGATCCCTGCCCCTGGGCCTAGCGTTTTTTTGGCGTCAGCAGTGACGCCGGGCGCATGGATTGTGCGGCCTGGAACAGGCTGAACGTCTGGTTGACGTAATTCACCACGCCCGACAGCTTTTCCAGATAGGAATCAAGTTCCGGCGTACGCTCTGCCTCGACCAGTTGTATCGCGCGGTCCGGTGCGCTGCCCTCGAACTGGCAATAGAACAAGGGCTCGCCCCGCCGCAGAACAAGCGGCTTTTCAGTGTCGTGCCATTCGAAGGCCCACATCAGGGGACGCGGCCAGATATTGACGGGAAAGCGCCCGCCGAAAATCGTGCCCGGCAGCGGATCTGCGCGGTAATGGGCGAAAGTGCCCAACTGCGTCAGATAGAGAACTTCGTCGGCAATGAAGCAATACGGCAGCGCCATCTGCACCGTGGGACGATCCGGGTAGCGCCACTCGCCCTCATTCACGAGGGTCAGGATCTGACCCAGCTTGCTGCCCCTGACCGGCGACGCGCCACCCGCCAGATTAACAAGCATTGCCTTGCCCTGATCATCCCGCTTGAATCCGATATGCATATCAAAGGGGCATTTCACCACGAAATACCGGCTTTCCATCTGCACCACGGCGGGACAGCGCGCGGCAGACTTGGCATGCCCCTTGTGCGTCTGTCGCGATGTCAGCCTTTCAGGGGGATCATAAAGGACCGCGCCCTTGTCGCTGGTCAGAAACCAGCCCACCATGATCGGGCCTGATCCTGGCCTGTCGTCGTCCCGGTCGTATGTCACTGAAAAACGCATGATACCTCTTACCGCTGTCATGCAATGATGATGCGGCGCGGGGGCACGGTCAATCTGGAGTCTTGCCCGCAGGCAGGCATGCCGCTAACACCGCCCGAACCCTGACACGCCCCAGCCCGAAGGATACTGCCATGACAGCCGCCGATGACCGCCTGATCCTTGCCCTTGATGTGCCCAACGCACTGGAAGGGCTGGCGCTGGCCGAAAAGCTGGGCGATGCGGTCAGTTTCTACAAGATCGGCCTTGGGATGCTGACGGGCGGCGGGCTGGCGCTGGCCAATGAGCTGAAACAGGAACACGGCAAGCGCATCTTCCTGGACATGAAACTGTTCGATATCGGCGCCACGGTCGAGGCGGCAGTCCGAGGACTGGCGCAATACGATCTGGATTTCCTGACCGTACATGGCGATCCGCATGTGGTGCGTGCGGCGCGCAACGGGGTCGGCGGCAAGGACATGAAGATCCTGGCGGTGACGATCCTGACCTCGCTGGACCGTGGCGATCTTGATGCGGCGCTGATCAAGGCCGGCAATGTCACCGACCTGGTGCTGGAACGCGCCGCGCTGGCGTTCGAGGCGGGGGCCGATGGTGTCATCGCCTCACCGCAGGAGGCGGCGCTGATCCGGGCGCTTCCGCAGGCAAAGGGCCGTCTGATCGTGACGCCAGGGGTCAGGCCCGCAGGCGCCGACAAGGGTGATCAGAAGCGCATTGCCACACCCGCGCTGGCGGTCAGGGACGGGGCCGATCACATCGTGGTGGGTCGCCCGATCTGGCAGGCGACCGATCCGCGTCTGGCTGCGCTGGCCATTCTGGACGAATTGCGCGGGGCGTGATCACGCCCCGCGGGGCAATCAGTTCTCGTTGATGTCGCGATCCCAGATCTTGACCTGACCCTTGCGGATGCCGACCAGTCGGCGCAGCGCGATCCAGGCCACCAGCGAGGCAATGGCAAAGACAAGGATCAGCACGAACAGGTTGCCGCCCAGCAGGCCGATCAGCAACAAAAGACCGACCAGCGCCGCGCCGATTGCAAAGCCCAGAAGGATGAAGCCGGGCAACATCACCTCGGCCACGGCCAGCGTCACGCCGACAACGACCCAGACCCACCATTCCTGCCAGAGCACCATCAGCCTTTCCCCTTCAGCAATCCGAAGGCATTGCCGAATGCCTCGAGCGCGGCAGCCGGCAGCAGGATCGTCTGCTTGCCATCACCGGTCGCAACCGCTTGCAATGCCTCGACCTGTTTCAAGGCAACCTGGTATTGTGCGGCTTCCAGGCCGTTTTCCTTGATCGCCGCGGCAACGACACCGGTTGCATAGGCTTCTGCATCCGCTTCGACCCGGCGCGCCTTGGCCATCTGCTCGGCCGCATAGAGATCGGCATCGGCTGCCAGTTCCACGGCACGCTTGCGGCCCTCGGCCTCGGTCACCTGGGCGCGGCGGGCGCGCTCGGCGTTGAGCTGCTGCAACATGGCGGATCGCGTGGCCGCATCAAGGTTCACGTCCAGGATCTCGGCCCGCGTAACCTCGATCCCCCAGTCGTCCACCATGGCGACAACCTGCTCGCGGATCTTGGTGATCAGATCTGCGCGGTTCGACTGCACCTGGTCCAGTTCGATCTTGCCGATCTCGGAGCGCACGATCCCTGCGACGGTCGTTGCAATCGCGCCATCCACATCACGGATGCGGTACACTGTCTTTTCAGGTTCGGTGATGCGGTAGAAGACCGATGTTTCGACCTTCAACAACACGTTGTCCGAAGTGATCGCGTCTTGTTCGGCATTCGGCAACTGCCGCTCCAGCACCGAAATGCGGTGCGCCACGATATCGAGGAAGGGGATGATGAAATTGATCCCCGGCCCCAGCACGACGCGCAGACGACCAAAGCGTTCGACCACATGCTTTTCAGACTGTGGAACGATCTTGACGGCCTTGTAGAGCGCCACGACCACCAGCAGGGCAATCGCCAGTGAAACGGCGTTTCCTCCTAAAATATCCGTAAGATTATCGTTCATTCAAATTCACTCCCTTATGCACGCCTGAAGATAACCTGATGTCTGGTCCAAGGGAATCGGCGAATTGCTTGCCTTGGCAGTAGATCACATCGACCGAAGATAAAGGCGCAGCCTGTCCTGAAAATGCGGGATCGCCAGTGGATCGGAAAGGTATGCCGCGGGTGTCATCAGGTGCCAGCCTTGCCCCTCGTTTCCGAAAACAACGTCATTCACCCGCGTCTCGTGCAGGTGGGCGGCAAAGAACCAGACCGGCCCCGCGCTGCCGATGAACCTTTGCCCCCAGCGCAGATCGCGCAGGCCGACCGCCAAGCCCAGTTCCTCGCGGGTTTCGCGCATCACGCAGTCTTGCGGGGATTCCTGCCCCTCGCGCCCGCCCCCCGGCAGGTCCAGACGGCCGGGCCAGGGAATTTCGGGGGTATCGTCGCGCAGGATCGTGATCAGGCTGTCGCCCAGGAACAGGGCCAGCTTGGCCCCGATGAAATTCTGCCCGGTGATATCGGTTTCCTGTGTCATCCCCCTCATATATGCTGAAACTCAGCCATACCGATACCATGTGCCCGGATTTCCCCCGATGCCCAGCCTGTGCCGCGACTGCCTGACCCGCTTCGACGCAGCCGCCCGCTGTCCGTCCTGCGGACGACCGCGCATTGTCAGCCATCCTGAGCTGGACAGCCTGACCATCGCGCATATGGATTGCGACGCCTTCTATGCCTCGGTCGAGAAGCGGGACAACCCGGCTTTGGTGGACAAACCGGTGATCATCGGCGGGGGACGGCGCGGCGTGGTGTCCACGGCCTGCTACATCGCCCGGATCAAGGGCGTCCGATCCGCCATGCCGATGTTCCAGGCGCTGAAACTGTGCCCCGAAGCGGTGGTGATCAAACCGCGCATGCAGGCCTATGTCGACGCCTCGCGCGCAATCCGCGCCATGATGGAAGAATTGACGCCGGCAATCGAGCCGCTGTCGCTGGACGAGGCGTTTCTGGACCTGACAGGCACGGAACGCCTGCATGGTGCGCCGCCAGCCGTCATGCTGGCGCGGCTGGTGCGCCGAATGAAGACGGAACTGGGCCTGACGGGATCCATCGGCCTGAGCCACAACAAGTTCCTGGCCAAGGTCGCATCGGACATGAACAAACCGCACGGGTTTTCGGTGATCGGACGCAGCGACACGGCCGCGTTCCTGCGCGGCAAGCCGGTACGGATGATCTGGGGCGTCGGACAGGCGACACAGGCGGCACTTGAGGCCGCGGGCATCCGCAGCTTTGACGACCTGCTGCGTTGGGAGGCGCGCGACCTGACCGCGCGTTTCGGCAGCATGGGGGACCGTCTGTGGCACCTGGCGCGCGGACAGGATACCCGGCGCGTGTCGCGCGACACTCCGATGAAATCCATCTCGAACGAGACGACTTTTTCCGAAGACACGTCAGACCCGGACATCCTTGACGGCCATATCTGGCGGCTGGCCGAGAAGGTGGCCGACCGCGCCAAGGCCAAGGCGCTGGCAGGCCGGGTGGTGACACTGAAACTCAAGCGGGCGGATCACCGGATCCTGACCCGGCGCCACGCCATGCGCGATGCCACGCAACTGGCGGACAGGCTTTACCGCGAGGCGCGCGCCCTGTTCGACCAGGGGCCGAACGCCGGCCCCTATCGCCTGATCGGGGTAGGGCTGTCCGATCTGGTGCCTGAAAATGCCGCGGATCTGTCGCATGATCTGCTGGACCCGCAAGCCGCAGCGCGTCACCGGGCTGAACGCGCGACCGATTCGATCCGGGCGCGGTTCGGCGAGGATGCCATTCTCAAGGGACGCGCCCTCAGATAGGCGCAATCATTCCGCCGCCAGCCTTTGTTTGCGCTGTCCGATGTCGATGATGCGGCCGATCACACCGGTCATGGCCTTCTGGAAATTGACGAAATTGCCATTGGGGCGGATCAGCTGCTCGTTCATGTAAAGCGCGCGATCGACTTCGATCTGCACGACATGCTGGCTGCGGGCCGGTCGGCCGTAATGCTGGGTCGTGTAGGCCCCCGCAAATGGCGCATTGCGCGCCACGACAAGTCCGGTTCCTTCAAACGCGGCCTCGACCTGATCCACAACCCATGGCGCCGCGGATGCGCCGAACCTGTCCCCCAGCACGATATCGGGCCGCCGCGCACCGGACCTTGCAATACCGTCCATGGCCTCGTGCGGCATGGAATGGCAGTCGATCAGGATTGCCTCACCGAATTGCCCATGCGCCTCGTCCAGCAGACGTTGAAGCATGGCATGATAGGGACGCCAAAAGCCGGTGATCCGGCCTTGCACCTCGTCCAGTTGCAACTTGCCACGATAGATCGCCCTGCCTCCGGCCACCACGCGGGGGACCACCCCCAGCCCTGATGCGATGCGCGGATTATGCGTCAGCCCGCGCACCCCGTCGATGAGGGCGGGGTCCAATTCATCCGCGCTGCGGTTCAGGTCGATATAGGCGCGCGGTGCGCCCGCCAGAAGAAGGGGCGCGCCAAGATCGGGCGCCGCCTGGTAAAGCCTGTCCACAAAGGCGTCCTCGGAAGTCCGGATCGAATGCTCGTCCAGTACCGTGCGGCGCAGAAAGCTCCAGGGGTAGTCGCGTCCGCTGTGGGGCGACGCGAATATCACGCTGGTGCGTGTTTCTTCCGGCCGGATCAAGTGGTAGGCTACCGATGGCATGTGTCGTCCTCGCTATAAACCTATCATAGCGCGATAAATCGCTTTGCCAAAAGCCCTTGATCCTGCTTCCGACTCCTTTTATAGACCACGAACCGGCGCGGAATCCCGCGCCCCTCTTCGTTTAAGAGGGCGCAGTTCCGACCGGTATCATGGGTGATTAGCTCAGTGGTAGAGCACTTCGTTGACATCGAAGGGGTCACAAGTTCGAACCTTGTATCGCCCACCATGATTTCTCCATTCCGGTAACGGGATGTATCTCTGGCCCCCTCGGGGGCCATTTCACCGTCCCGGGCAATCGGGACAAGGCAACCACAAGGCGCAAGGCCCGCGCCGCGACTGATAGGAGAGGACCATGAAGGTCAAGAACTCGCTCCGCTCGCTCAAGAACCGGCATCGCGACTGCCGTGTCGTGCGCCGCAAAGGCCGCGTCTACGTGATCAACAAGACGCAGCGTCGGTTCAAAGCCCGCCAGGGCTGATCGACACGCGATCGCTGAACGAAAAGACCGCCCCTCGGGGCGGTCTTTTTGTTTTGGCCGATGTGGGTCGCGTGAGGATCAGTCGTAGACGCGCTGATCCTCGATGACCTTGCCGTCATTGGGCAGGCTGCCGGGGCTGAGCAGCTCGATCTTGCCTTTCAGCTTCAGCACCTCGGCCACTGTGCTGGCATAGGCATCGGCATTGCCACCCGCAGATTCGATCTGCACGGTCATCACATCCATCTCGCCTTCCCGGCTGGCGATGACCCGCGCGCGGCTGATCTCGGCATGTTTGGCGACAAGCTGCGCCACCTGCTCTGGGCGCACGAACATGCCCTTGATCTTGGTGGTCTGATCGGCCCGACCCATCCAGCCCTTGATGCGCATGTTGGTGCGGCCACAGGGGCTGACCCCCTCCATCACCGCGCTCAGATCGCCCGTGGCAAAGCGGATCAGCGGATAATCGGGGTTGAGCGTGGTCACGACCACTTCGCCGACCTGACCGGGCGCCACCGGATCGCCAGTGCCGGGGGTCACGATCTCGACGATCACACCCTCATCCACGATCATGCCTTCCTGCGCTTCGCTTTCATAAGCGATGTTGCCAAGATCAGCCGTGGCATAGCATTGCAGGCACAGGATCCCGCGATCGGCATATTCCTTGCGTAGCGAGGGGAACAGCGCCCCGCCGCCCACGGCGGCGCGGGTGATGCCAAGCTGCACGCCCATCTCGTCGGCCTTGTCCAGAATCACCTTCAGGTAATCCGGTGTGCCCGCATAAGCGGTAACGCCGACATCACGGCTGGCGGTGACCTGCAGTTCCGTCTGGCCGGTGCCCGCAGGCAGAACGGCCGCGCCGACGGCGCGCGCCCCGGATTCAAAGATCATGCCGGCCGGAGTCAGATGATAGCCAAAGCAGTTCTGCACGATATCGCCGCGCCCGATGCCGCAGGCGTTCAGGAAACGCCCCATGCGCCACCAGTCATGTTCCGTTCCGCCCGGTTCATAGATCGGACCCGGGGACTGGAAGATATGCGCAAAGCCATGCGCAGGGCGGGTCGTCAGCCCGCCGAATGGTCCGCTGGCCGCTTGCGCGCGCCCCAGATCTGACTTGCGCAGAACCGGCAGCATGGCCAGCGCGTCAAGCGTGGTGATGCCGGCAGGGTTCACCCCGTCCAGGGCTCCGGCATATCCCGGCAGCGCCTTGGCGCGTGTGATCTGATCCGGCAGAGCCTTGGCCAGATGGGCTGCACGCTGTGCCGCGCTGCGTGTTTCGAGTTCATCAAAAAAGCGGGTCATGGGAGACCTTTCGCATAACCTGACTGGAAAAATGAAATGGGTCGGATCAGCTGAGCCAGCGCTTGCGCCGACGATAGGACCGCACATCACGGAATGACTTTCGCCCTTCTTCCGAAACCCCGAGGTAGAATTCCTTGACGTCGGGGTTTTCGCGCAGATCGGCGGCCGGGCCATCCATCACGACGCGGCCCGATTCCAGGATATAGCCATAATGCGCGAAACGCAGGGCGACGTTCGTATTCTGCTCGGCCAGAAGGAAGGTGTTGCCCTCTTTCTCGTTGAGGTTCTTCACGATGGTGAAGATCTCTTCCACAAGCTGCGGTGCCAGACCCATGCTGGGCTCGTCCAGCAGGATCGTCTCGGGCCGGCTCATCAGAGCGCGACCGATCGCGACCATCTGCTGCTCACCGCCCGAGGTATAGCCCGCCTGGCTTTTGCGGCGCTCTTTCAACCGCGGAAAATAGTCGTAGACCATCTGCAGGTCGGCCTCGATGGCGCCCTTGCCGTCCTTGCGCGTATAGGCGCCGGTCAGCAGGTTTTCCTCGACGGTCAGGTGTTCGAAACAGTGGCGGCCTTCCATCACCTGGATGACGCCCTTCTGCACCAGGTCGTTCGGGCTCAGGTCCTGGACCCGCTCGCCACGATACAGGATGTTGCCCTTCGTGACCTCGCCGCGTTCTGAATGCAGCAGGTTGGAAATAGCCTTGAGCGTGGTGGTCTTGCCCGCGCCATTGCCGCCCAGAAGCGCGGTGATCCCGCCCTTGGGCACCTTGAGCGACACGCCCTTGAGCACGAGGATCACGTGATTGTAGATCACCTCGATGTTGTTGACCTCAAGAAGGTTTTCTTCGGTCCGGCCTGCGTCCAGCATGTCTCACGCTCCGTTAAGGTTAACGCGCCCTTCTGCGGGGAGGGGCAGCGTCCAGTCTTCTTCTTGCTTCAAATATCCAAAATGCGCGGGCAGCCACATGGACTGCCCGCAGCGGGTCTGGATCAGTTACAACCCGGTGTGATGTTGGCCTCGGCCGCATAGGCTGACGAATCTTCCGCGATCAGCGGGTTCAGGACGTCCTGATCCGACTGCTGGAAGTCAGAGATCATGTTCCAGGACTTGGATGCATAATCCCACTGCACAACCGCCACCAGGCCGTCACCGCCGTGGTTCTGGCAGCTGACCTTGAACGAGGGACCAAAGCCCGGCAGACCCAGTTCGGTCATCTTGGCTTCGGTGATTTCCAGGTTCTCCATCCCGTCGCGCATCTGCGCGGGGGTCAGGGCCGTGGTGTTGTGGATCCCCTGTGCGGTTTTCGCCGCTTCGGCTGCCAGCATGGCCGCATAGAGACCGCGGTTATAAAGCGCGGTACCGATCTGGTCGCCTGCACCGGCCGCTTTGCCCTTGTCCACGACATGCGTCTTGATGTCGTCGAACAGCGGATAGTTCGCGCCCGTGGCGTGGAAGGTCAGTGCCTTGTAGCCGTTGGCGCCATCGCCTGCGGGCAGCACGTCGTTTTCCGAACCCGACCACCAGATGCCGATGAAGTTTTCCATCGGATAACGGATGTTCACGGCTTCCTGGATGGCGACCTGGTTCATCACGCCCCAGCCCCACATCAGGACATAGTCAGGCTTGTCGCGGCGGATCTGCAGCCACTGGGACTTCTGCTCCTGACCGGGGTGATCGACCGGCAGCAGGGTCAGCTCGTAACCGTGCTTCTTGGCCAGCTCTTCCAGGGTGCGGATCGGTTCCTTGCCATAGGCGGAGTTGTGATAGACCAGCGCGACCTTCTTGCCGCTGATGTCGCCGCCGTTGATGTCCAGCAGGTGCTTGATGCCGACGGATGCGCCATCCCAGTAGTTGGCAGGATAGTTGAAGATGTTGCGGAACACTTCACCGTTCTTGGCCGAGGTCCGGCCATAGCCCATCGAGTGGACCGGGATGCCGTCTGCCGTTGCCTTGGGAATCAGCTGATAGGTGATGCCGGTCGACAGCGGCTGATAGACCAGCGCACCCGAACCTTTGGTGGATTCGTAGCATTCCACACCTTTTTCGGTGTTGTAGCCGGTTTCGCACTCGATCAGGTTGACCGGCTCCCCACCGATGCCGCCGTCACGCTCGTTGAGCAGGGTAAAGTAATCCTGATACCCGTCCGCGAAGGGGATCCCGTTCGCCGCATAGGGTCCGGTCCGATAGCTGAGCGCCGTAAAGGTCAGCTCGGCCATCGCAGGTGCTGCCGCCACGATGGCTGCGGTCACCGCTGTAATCAGTTTCAGTTTCATCGGGTTATCCTCCCTTGGTTTTTCCGATGGTGATGTCCGGAAGCAAGCCTCCGAAAAAGTTGCCTTGCCCCCGCCCTAGTGCGGGAAGGGCCAAAGCCGCAATTTTTCCTTGGTCACGCGCCATAGCTGCGCAAGACCATGCGGTTCGGCGATCAGAAATATGATGATCAGTGCGCCGACGATCATGAATTCCAGATGCGCGGCAAGGTCCGTGGGCCAGCCCAGCGCGCCCACAAGCGTGTTCTTCAGGAACACGGGCAGCAGCACCAGGAAGGCCGCGCCGGCGAAGGAGCCAAAGATTGACCCCAGGCCACCGATGATGACCATGAACAGCACGAGGAACGATTTCTGGATGCCGAAGGCCTCGCCAACTTCGACAGCGCCAAGGTAGACCGCGAAGAACAGCGCGCCCGAGATGCCGACAAAGAAGGACGACACGGCAAAGGCGCTGAGCTTGGCGCGCAACGGGTCGACGCCGATGATCTCGGCCGCGATGTCCATGTCGCGGATCGCCATCCATTTGCGCCCGAACGACCCGCGGGTCAGGTTGCGCGCGATGATCGCGCTGAATGCCACGAACACCAGGCAGAAGAGGTACATCGCCCAGGCGTCCGCGTTCGGTCCGGTGATCGCAACCCCGGCGATGTGATGCTCGGGCGCCGAGATCTGCCCCGAAGCCGAGTAGTTGTAGAACCATGACACGCGGTTGAACACCCAGACCAGGAAGAACTGCGCGGCCAGTGTCGCGACCGCAAGGTAGAAACCCTTGATCCGCAGGCTGGGCAGGCCGAACAGCACGCCCACAAGCGCCGTGGTCAGGCCACCCATCAACACGCTGAAGAAGATGTTGAACTCGGGCAGGCGGAACAGCAGCTCGCCACCCCACCAGATGTCGATGCCGGTCATGAACTTGTAGCAGGCATAGGCGCCCACCGCCATGAAACCACCCGTACCCAGCGAAACCTGGCCGCAATACCCGATCAGGATGTTCAGGCCGATGGCTGCAATCGAATAGATCAGGAACGGCATGAAGACCGCGTTGACCCAGTAGTCGTTGATCACGAAGGGAATGATCGCGAAAGCCACGAACAGCACCGCATAGTAACGGTAACGGTCGAACTTGATCGGGAAGGTCTGGTTGTCATCCACGTAGGATGTCTTGAAATCGCCTGCCTCACGGTAGAACATCAGCCCTTACCCCTCTTCGCGGATTTTCGACATGTGGCGCACTCCGGGCGTTCCATGCGAGAGTTTCAGATAGGCGACCACGCCGGTGACGAAGCCCAGACCGGCCAGAAGGCTGGCAATCGTGATCTGGTGCTGCGACAAGTCTCCGGCGGTCAGCGCCAGGTAGCCAAAAGCCCAGAAGCCGGACCAGGCGACAACATTGATGATGGCGATCAGTTTTTTCATGATCACACCCTCTCGATGATCTTCTCGCCGAACAGGCCCTGCGGCCGGAACACAAGGAAGACCAGTGCCAGCACATAGGCGAACCAGTTTTCGGTAGCACCCCCCATCATGCCGCCCAGGGTGAATTCGAACAGCTTTTCACCCACGCCGATGATCAACCCGCCCACGATGGCACCAGGGATCGAGGTGAAGCCACCCAGCATCAGAACCGGCAGCGCCTTGAGCGCGATCAGCGACAGCGAGAACTGCACGCCCGATTTCGCACCCCACATGATGCCGGCGACCAGCGCCACGAAGCCCGCGATCGACCAGACGAGGATCCAGATGTAGTTCAGCGAGATGCCCACAGACAGCGCCGCCTGGTGGTCATCGGCCACGGCACGCAGCGCGCGGCCCTGCTTGGAATACTGGCTGTAGAGCGTCAGCGCGATCACGAGGATCACGGCAACCACGGCGGCAACGATATCCAGATTGTCGATGAAGAAGCCGTAACCGAACAGGTTGAAGGTCACCTCGTCGATGGTTTCGTTGATGCCCTGCGGCAGGCCGACATCCAGTTTCTTGATGTCACCGCCCCACATCATGTCGCTGAGACCTTCGAGGAAATAGGCAAGCCCGATGGTCGCCATGAACAGGATGATCGGTTCCTGGTTCACCAGATGCTTGAAGACAAAGCGGTTCACGGCCCAGGCCAGGAAGATCATCACGCCCATCGTCAGCAGGATCGCGAGGATCGCGGGCACGTGCCAGCCGAAATGATGGATATCGGTGCCAAGGATGGCGTTGATCAGGTGGCTGAAGGGCACATCGCCATTCATGATGCCCACAAGCGTCGCCGCCGAGAACAGCGCCATGACGCCTTGCGCATAGTTGAAGATGCCGCTGGCCTTGTAGATCAGCACGAAGCCAAGGGCGACCAGCGCATAAAGGACGCCTGCCATCAGCCCGTTCAGCGTCACCTCGATGGCAAAGAGAAGTTGGTCAGGCATGCGAAGCACTCCCTGCGAAACTGTTGAAAGGACGGCGTGCGTGCAGCGGATCAGTCATGGGCCACACCAAGGTAGGCATCGATCACAGCCTGGTTGCTGCGCACCTCGTCGGGCGTGCCGTCGCCGATCTTCTTGCCGTAATCCATCACGACCACGCGGTCGGACAGGTCCATCACCACGCCCATGTCATGTTCGATCAGCGCGATCGTGGTGCCGAATTCGTCGTTCACGTCCAGGATGAAGCGGCTCATGTCCTCTTTTTCCTCGACGTTCATGCCGGCCATTGGTTCGTCCAGCAGCAACAGCTTGGGTTCTGCCGCCAGCGCGCGGGCCAGTTCCACACGCTTTTTCAGACCATAGGGCAGACGCGCGACCGGCGTCTTGCGGATGGCCTGGATCTCAAGGAAGTCGATGATCTTTTCCACGACTTCGCGGTTCTCGACCTCTTCACGCTCGGCCTTGCCCTTCCAGATGGCCTGCTCCAGCATGCCGCTTTTCATATGGGTCAGGCGTCCGGTCATCACGTTGTCCAGAACGCTCATGCCTTCGAAAAGGGCGATGTTCTGGAAGGTGCGGGCAATGCCCTGCTGGGCCACCTGATAGGGCTTCATCGGCGGACGCTTGGCCCCGCGGAACCAGACTTCACCCTCCTGCGGGACATAGAAGCCCGAGATGACGTTCAGCATGGATGACTTGCCCGCGCCGTTCGGTCCGATGATCGCGCGGATCTCGCCCTCGCGGATGTCAAAGCTGATGTCGGTGATCGCTTTCACCCCACCGAAGCGCAGCGTGATGTTCTTCATCTCCATCATCACGCCGCCGATCTTGCGACCGTCGGCGGTGGTGTAACCTTCTGTGCTCATCTGGTTCATTCTGCTGCCATCTTCTGCGTCGTGACGGGCTGCACCTTGGCGTCCCGGATCTCGAGCGTTGCACTGATGTATCCCTTGCGCCCGTCCTCATAGGTCACTTCCGTGCGGGTGCTGATCTTGTCGGACCCGTCGTACAGCGCGGTGATCAGATCGTGGAACTTGTCCTCGACGATGCGGCGGCGGACCTTGCGGGTGCGGGTCATTTCGCCGTCATCGGCATCCAGTTCCTTGTGCAGGATCAGGAAGCGATGGATCTGGCAGCCCGAGAGCATCGGGTCATCCGCGATCGACCGGTTCACTTCCTCGACATGGGCCTGCACCTGGGCCAGCACCTTGGGATGCCCGGCCAGTTCCTGATAGGAGGAATAGGCGATGTTGTTGCGTTCGGCCCAGTTGCCCACCGCGCTGAGGTCGATGTTGATGAAAGCCATGCAACGGTCGCGGCCATTGCCGAAAACCACCGCTTCCAGGATGTTCGGGTAGAACTTCAGCTTGTTCTCGACATACTTGGGCGCGAACAGGCTGCCATCAGCCATCTTGCCCACGTCCTTGGCGCGGTCGATGATCCGAAGATGCCCGGACCCTTCCTCGATGAAGCCTGCGTCGCCAGTGGCGACCCAGCCTTCGGGATCCTTGGTGTCGGCGGTGCTTTCGGGGTTCTTGTAGTAGTATTCGAACACACCGGGGCTGCGGTAATAGACCTCGCCATTGTCGCCGATCTTCAGCTCGACCCCCGGTGCCGGCACGCCCACGGTATCCGAGCGCACCTCGCCATCAGGCTGCATGGTGATGAACACCGTCGCCTCGGTCTGGCCGTAGAGCTGTTTCAGGTTGATCCCCAGGCTGCGATAGAAATCGAAGATCTCGGGGCCAATCGCCTCGCCTGCGGTATAGCCGATGCGGACGCGGCTGAAGCCAAGGGTGTTCTTCAGCGGTCCGTAAACGAACAGATCACCCAGCTTGTATTTCAACCGGTCCATGAAGCTGACGGGCTTGCCGTCGAGGATGGCGGGACCGACCTTGCGGGCGTGGGCCATGAAGGTGTCGAACAGCCATTTCTTCATCCGGCTGGCGTCTTCCATGCGGATCATGACGTTGGTCAGCTGGGTCTCGAAGACGCGGGGCGGGGCAAAGTAGTACGTGGGACCGATTTCGCGAAGGTCGGTGACCATCGTCTCGGGGCTTTCGGGGCAGTTCACGCAGAACCCGGCCCAATAGGCCTGCCCGACCGAGAAGATGAAATCGCCCACCCAGGCCATCGGCAGATAGGCCAGGATTTCCTCGTCCGGACCCAGCTTGTCGAAATCCGACGAGTTATGCGCGCTTTCGATGATGTTGCGGTTGCTCAGCACCACACCCTTGGGCTTGCCGGTCGTGCCCGAAGTGTAAAGCATCACGCAGGTCGAGGACATGTCCAGCTTGGCCCGGCGCTTTTCCAGTTCGGGCGTGAACTCGTCACGGGCGGCGTGGCCCTGCTCCTGCACATGGCTGAATTCATGCAGCCGCGAATGGTCGTATTTCCGGAGGCCCCGTGGATCGAGGTAGATCATGTGTTCGAACTGATGCAGGCGATCCTGCACCTCGATCACCTTGTCGACCTGTTCCTGGTCCTCGACGATGATGAAGCGTGCACCGCAATGATCGAGGACATATGCCATCTCTTCGGCTGCAGAGTCCTGGTAAAGCGGCACGGGGACCGCGCCCACGGACTGCGCCGCGACCATCGACCAATACAATTGCGGACGGTTGCTGCCGATGATGGCGACGAAATCGCCTTCGTTGACGCCAAGGTTTATCAGCCCAAGCGCGAAGTTATCCACTTCGCGCTGAACGTCCTTCCACGTCCAGGTCTGCCAGATGCCGAATTCCTTTTCGCGGAACGCGGGCTTGTCCGCGAACTTCTGGGCGTTGCGCTGCAACAGCGCCGGTATGGACACGAGTCCACCGGTCGCCTGTGACGACTGTGCCAAATCTTTCCCTCCCTTGCGCCCGTTCTCCCTCCGGGCCGGTGACCACCTTGTTCGGCGATTCTTTACCGAGTTTCGATGGTGCACCTGCTACGCTCTACGTCAACTTTTTCCTGATGATTTCCCAATTGTTACGAATTGTAACAGTCACGGGCGCGGATCGGGCACTAGGCGGGCGCGGCTTGTGGTGCTAGCCATACCCGACCAAAGGACTGACGATGACAAGCGCACCGATCGACACTGCCGCGATGACCATGGCCGGGTTGAACCTGATCCAGCAGGCGCTGTCGATCTATGACAGCGATCTGCGCCTCGTGATCTGCAACCGCCCGTTCCGCGAGATGTTCGACCTGCCGGTCGAATTGACGACCCCCGGCGCGCGGTTCGAGGACACGATCCGCTTTCTCGCGCAGCGGGGTGAATACGGACCGATCCACGATCTGGCCGAAGCCGTGCGCATCCGCGTGGAACAGGCCCGCGCCTTCGAACCGCACTACATGGAAAGGGTGCGTCCCGACGGGCGCAGCATCAGCGTCGAAGGCTCGCCGCTGCCGCAGGGGGGATGGGTCACGGTCTATACCGAGATCACACAAGTCAAACGGCAGGAAGCCTTGTTGCGCGCAAGGTCCGAAGAGTTGAGCGACAAGGTGCTGGCCTATGCCGAGGAACTGAGCGCCACGAACCGCAAGCTGGAGGCGACCGTCACCGCGCTGGAGGAAGCCAAGCGCCAGTTGACCGAAACCGAGGCGCGCACCCGCCAGACAACCGAGATGATGCCCGCCCACATCTCGCATGTCGGGCGCGACCGCTGCTACACCTTCTCGAACCGCAAGCTGGGTGTCGTCATGCCGGGCAGGCCGACGAATATCCTGGGCCTGTCCATTCACAAGGCGCTTGGCGAATCAGCCTATGCCGCCATTCAGCCGCATCTGGATGCCGCGTTTTTCGGCACCGCATCGGTGTTCGAATTCAATGACGAGGACAGCTCGCGCCGCATTCGCGCGGCGTTCACGCCGGACCGTGCGCCGGATGGACAGATCAATGGTGTCTATATCCTTTCGATGGATGTGACCGAGGAAAGCCAGGCCCGCAGCGCCCTGCAACAGACGCGGCGGCGCGAAATGGCGGCCCAGTTGACCAGCGGCATGGCGCATGATTTTTCGAACCTGCTGACGATCATCATGGGAAGTCAGTCACGCCTGCAACGCATGGACTTGCCACCGGGCGCGCGCGACCTGGTGACCGCGACACTGTCCGCGGCCCATCGCGGCGGGGCTCTGCTGAACAGGATCGGGGACATCACCGGCGCGCGCGAATGGAACCCCACGGCGGCCGACCTGCGCGCGGCGCTGTCGGATCTGGAAACTCTTGCCGCCCCTGCGCTGCCGCCCGGTATCGCGCTGACGATCCATAACGCCATCCCGCATGATGCGCTGATGCTGGATACCGGCATGTTGCAGGATTCCCTGTTGAACCTGATCCTGAATGCGCGCGACGCCTGCGGCACCTCGGGCGAGATACGGCTGGAGGTTACCCCGGTGCAGAACACCTGGGCAGAGTTCACCGTGACAGACACGGGCCCCGGCTTTTCCGAGGCTGCGCTGGAACATGCGCTTGAGCCGTTTTTCACCACCAAGGGTGGCGAAGGCACAGGGCTGGGGCTGGCCATGGTCTATGACATGGTCAAGCTGGCCGGCGGGCGCGTCGTGATCGGCAATACCGAACAGGGTGGCAAGGTCAGCCTGCGTCTGCCGCTCCGGCCTGCCGCGCTGGCGCTTGCGCCGGGCCTCGTGCTTCTGGTCGAGGACAGTCCCGACCTGCGCGTCGGTATCCGCGAGATGCTGCGCGACCTTGGCCATGCGGTCATCGAAGCCGCAAGCGTGGATGAGGCGATGGCGCTGCTGGATCAGCTGCCGGATATCGCGCTGATCCTGTCCGACATCACACTGGAGGGGCATGAAACCGGGCTGGACCTGCTGGACCGTCTACCCACAAGCCATCCGCCTTGCCGCCTGATGACATCCTTGCCGCGTGATCACCCCTATCACAAGGCCGCTGTCGCGCGGGTGCCCGTGCTGATGAAACCGTTCAGCGCCAGCGGCCTGTCGGCATTCCTGCAAGGCGGAGGCAAGACACGATGACTGCACCACTGGTCACCATCCTCGATGACGAGCCCGCAATCCGGAACATGCTGGCCCATGCCCTGACCGAGGCCGGGTTCCGTACAATGAGTTTCGGTCGCGCCACGGAATTCGAAGCCGCGCTGAAGAGTGCCACCCCGGATATTTGCCTTGTGGACCTGTCACTGCCCGATCGTGACGGGCTGACGCTGGTGCATCGCCTGGCACTGGAACAGGGCGCTGTGGTCATCATCATCTCGGGGCGGGCGCAGGTGCAGGATCGCGTGACCGGGCTGGAGCTGGGGGCGGATGACTACATCATCAAACCCTTCGATCCGGCCGAGGTCGTGGCCCGCATCCGCGCGCGTCTGCGCCGGGGCCAGCCCGTCACGCAGACCGGGCAGACAGCGCTGTTCAATGGCTGGACGGCCCATTTCGACCGGTATGCGCTTGAGGATGACAGCGGCGTCGAGACACCGTTTTCCCATGCCGAAGGTGAAGTGCTGCGCCTGTTCCTCGAGCGGCCCAAGCGCCTGATCTCACGCGCGATGATGCAGGAGATATTGGGCGGTGCGGCCAGCGACAGTTTCGACCGGGCAATGGATGTGCGCATATCAAGGCTGCGGACAAAGCTGCGCGAAGACCCGAAAAACCCGCGCCTGATCAAGACGATCTATGGCGCCGGTTACATCTTTCTGGGCGATGTGGCCTGGACCGGATAGTCTGACCAGCGTCAGTGCGCCTTGCACAGGTCGGGCAAGGCGCGCGCCATGACCTCAAGGCCCGTCAGAAGATCGGCCTCGTCCGTATCCTCGGCAAAGGCATGGCTGATCCCGCCGATCGAGGGTACGAACATCATCGCGGCCGGCATAAGGGCCGCCACGTTGGTGGCGTCATGCAGCGCGCCCGATTGCATCTCGCGCCAGCGGCCGGGAACAAGGTCTTGCGCCGCCGCACCAAGTGCCGCGCGCAACCCGCGATCCATTGCGACAGGTTCCAGACCCAGCATGCCGGAAAAGGACAGGGCCATGCCGCGTTCCGCGGCAACCTCGGTTGCGGTCTGGCGGATCACGTCCTCCATCCGCTTGAGACGCCCGGTGTCGCCATCGCGCCACTGCATGGAAAAGGTGACGCGACCGGGAACGATCGAATGTGCGCCGGGATGCAGATCGACATGGCCGATGGTCCAGACGGATTGCGGCGTCACGACGTTGCGCAGCCTGTCGTTCAGCGCGGTGTTGAAGGCCGACAGCGCCTGAAAGGCATCGCGGCGGCGGTGCATGGGCGTGGTGCCTGCATGGTTCTGTTCGCCCTCCAGCGTGATGGTCATGTCACGGATGCCGACGATATCGGTGACAACGCCAATCGCCTGCCCGGCCTCGTGCAGCCATGGCCCCTGTTCGATGTGGCATTCGACAAAGCCGGTGAACCGTGCGGGATCGATAGGTTCACCCGCCAGATGCGCCATGGCGGAACGGGCATCGGCAAAGGTGACGCCTGCGCTGTCCGTCAGCCTGTCGGCCTTGTCCAGAGGCAACTGGCCCGACCAGATCGCGCTGCCGGTGGTGACGCCAAAGCGCCCTTCCTCATCCTGGAAATTGGCCACCGATACCGCAGGGCCGCCGGCCTCTTGTGTGGCCCGCGCGATTTCCAGCGCCATGACCACGCCCAGCGCCCCGTCCAGCCAGCCGCCCTCGGGCTGGCTGTCGCTATGCGATCCTATCAGAAGCGACCGGCCCGGTGCCAGGCCGAAGAGGTTGCCCACCGCATCGAAGCGCGGCTCCAGCCCGGCGGCGTCCATCTGCCCTGCCAGCCATTCACGCGCGGCGATATCGGCACCCGAATAAGCCGGGCGCACCACGCCCTTGCCCACGCCGGACGCGCCGAACTGCCGCAACGCATGCAGATCCTTGAGAAACCGTTCGCCGTTGACCTGCATGATTACCCCCTGTTCCCGCTGGAAGGCCACAAAACCGGGAATGGTCCGGCTTGTCCAGCCGCCGCATTCGCGGTTGTCTTGGCTTGCCACGTGACCTAGGTCTGCAACGCATGCAGAGGAAGCGTTTCGATGTCACAGATCACCCTTGTTCGCCATGGCCAGGCCCAGACCAAAGCACGTGACGAGACCGGGTATGACAGCCTGAGCCCGCTTGGCCATCAACAGGCCGCCTGGCTGGGGGAACATCTGCGGGACACGCGTGAACAGATCACCCGCGTCTATTGCGGCACGCTGATCCGTCACGTCGAAACGGCCACGGCGATGCAAGCGGGGCATTACGCCGAGATCGTGCAGGACGCGCGGCTGAACGAAATGCAATTCTTCACCCTGGCCCATCTGTTCAGCGAACAGCATGGCGTCGCATTGCCGCAATCGCGCGAAGGCTTCGTGGCCTACATGCCGCAGCTTCTGATGGCCTGGGAGGCCGGAACGATCGAAGAGGCCCCCGAAAGCTTTGACGATTTCCAGAACCGTGTGGGCGATGCGATGGCCGATATCGGCATGGGCCGTGGACCTGCACTTGTCGTCACCTCGGGCGGGCTGATCGGGATGGTGTTGCGCCAGACCATGGGGCTGGGCACACCCGCCTTTGCGCGGGCCTGCATCGCGATCATGAACACCTCCGTGCATCGCCTGCACCGTCTGGGCACGGACATGGCCGTGACCCAGTTCAATGCCGTGCCCCATCTGGACCGGCCTGATCGTCAACACGCACAAACGCATCTTTAAGCCGCCCCTGCCCTTGGCTATGGTGCGCGTGACACTTCCGCCGAAAGAACAGAACCATGACACATCTGTGGGTCCGCGCCGAACAGCGCGCGAACGAAGAACGGGTCGGCCTGACCCCCGAAGGCTGTGCCGCGCTGATCAAGGCGGGCATTCGCGTGACAATCGAGGAAAGCGACGTACGCGCCATCGCCATCGACGGCTATCGTGCCGCTGGCGCTGCGATTGCCGCGCAGAACAGCTGGCCCGACGCGCCCGCCGACGCGATCATCTTCGGGCTGAAGGAACTGCCAGAAGATGGCACGCCTTTGCCGCATCGCCACATCATGTTCGGCCATGCCTTCAAGGGGCAGCCTGCCGGTCAGGACCTTCTCAAGCGGTTCAAGGCTGGAAGCGGGACGCTTTATGACCTGGAGTACCTGGTCGATGAGAATGGTCGCCGCGTCGCCGCCTTTGGCTATTGGGCGGGTTTCGCGGGCGCCGCTGTCGCGCTGAAATGCTGGCTTGCACAGCAAGAGGGCGAGATCTGCGGACCCGTCGGCGTCTATGCCGGGCGTGACGCGCTGGTGGCAGACCTGACCGCTGCGATGGGCGACATCAAGGCAGAGCCCCCGCGCGCCATCGTCATCGGGGCCCTGGGGCGCGTTGGCACTGGTGCGTCCGACCTGTGCGAGGCGATGGGGATGCAGGTCACCCGCTGGGACATGGCCGAAACCGCCAGCGGCGGGCCATTTCCGCAGATCATGGAACACGAGATCTTCCTGAACTGCATCCTGGCGCGGCCCGGCACGCCTGTTTTCGTGCCGGCGACGGCAACCACAGACCCGCGCACCCTGACCGTGATCGGCGATATCGCCTGCGATCCGACCAGTGATTTCTCGCCCATCAAGGTCTATGACCGCACCACCACATGGGCCGAACCCGCGTTGCGGGTCCATGACACCCCCCCGCTGGACGTGACCGCGATCGACAACCTGCCCTCCATGCTGCCGGTTGAAAGCTCGCAGGATTACGCGGCCCAGCTTCTGCCGACACTTCTGGAACTGAATAACCTCGAAACCGGCGTCTGGGGGCGTGCGAAAGACACCTTCCTGACCCATCTGGCAAAGGTCTGACATGACGCCACTCTACATCGGCTACGCGGCCGCCATATTGGGCACGATCTGCTGGATCCCACAGGCCCTGCAGGTCTGGCGCACGCGTGACACCCGCAGCCTGTCACTTGTCGCGCAGGTCCTGTTTCTGATCACCGTGTCGCTATGGCTGGCTTACGGGATCATGATCGTCGACTGGCCGCTGATCCTGGCCAATATCGTGTCGGTGACGGCGATGATCGCCATCGTCACGGCCAAGCTGAAATTCAAGTAAGGAAAGGAAAGCCCATGACCATCCACTGGTGCGGCACCGGCCTGTCGGCCATCCCCGGCCTGCGTCGCCTGATCGAGGCGGGGCATGATGTCACCGTCTGGAACCGTTCCGTCGACAAGGCACGCAAGACGGTGGGCGATCTGACCGACCGGATCAAGGCCTTCGACATCGATGCACTTGGCGCCGAGCTGGCCAAAGGCGATGTGGTCGTGTCGATGCTGCCCGCAGACTGGCATGTGCCGCTGGCGAAACTCTGCCTTGAGAAGGACGCGCATTTCGTGTCCTCGTCCTATATCGCGCCGGAAATGCGGGCGCTGGACGATACGTTCCGCGACAAGGGCCTGTGTTCGGTCAACGAAGTGGGTCTTGATCCGGGCATCGACCACCTGATGGCGCATCATCTTGTCGCCGAATATCGCGCCTCGGATGCTTATGATGCGGCGAATGCGATCTCGTTCCTGTCCTATTGCGGCGGTGTTCCGAAGATCCCGAACGCCTTCCGCTACAAGTTCAGCTGGTCACCGCTGGGCGTGCTGAAGGCGCTGCGCTCGCCCTCGCGGTCAATCCGCAACTTCTCGGAACTGCGGGTGGATCGTCCGTGGAACGCGCTCAGCAGCTATGACGCGCCCTTGCCAACGACCGAGACATTCGAGGTCTATCCGAACCGCGATTCGATCCCCTTCATGGAGGATTACCGTTTCGATCCCGCCTGGCCGGTGCGCGATTTCGTGCGCGGCACGTTGCGGCTGAACGGATGGTCGGATGCCTGGGCCGATATCTTCGCCGAGATAGAGACACTGACCGGCCCCGAGGGCGATGCAAGGCTGAAGGACATGTCCGATCAGTTCTGGTCGGAAAACGCCTATGACGAGGGCGAACCGGACCGCGTGGTGCTTTGCGTAGAATTGAAGGCCGAAAAGGATGGCAAGACCGTCTGGCACAAGTCCTATGTGATGGATGCCTGGGGCGATGCGCGCGGCACGGCGATGGCGCGGCTTGTGTCGATCCCTGTTTCCCTGGCGGTCGAAGCCGTTCTGGCCCGCGAGATCCCGGCCGGCGTATCCGCCGCACCCTCAGATCCGCGACTTGTGACGCGCTGGATGGCCGAGATCGACAAACTGGCGCAGCATCTGCAGATCGTGGACCGCAACCCGGCCTGATCCAGCGCTGATGTCCAGATGGAAAAGCCCCGCCCGGGATGACCTGGGCGGGGCTTTTTGAACAACGGGGAGCTGTTCATCGACGCCGGGGAGGAGGCCGGCATCGGGAAGGACACTTAGCGCGGTGCGAAGGTCACGGCGGTGTTGTTGGCCGGTGCGTTGAAGCTGTAGACAGTCACCTGGCCGTCTTCTGCAATCGCCTGCTCGCGGGGCTCGAGGATCAGGGCTGCGTCGACCAGCAGTTCGGTACCTGCGGTGGCCGAGATCATGTCGCTGCCCGAGATGCCGCGATCACGTTCGAACACGGTGACGGTGGCGGCTTCGGCGCGGGTGCCCAGAATGTCATTGCTGGTTGCGATGTCACCTGCATAGGCGACGGATCCAAAGGTAGCAGCGGCGATGGCGGTCATGATGATGCGGTTCATGGTGTAACTCCGTTTGTTTCGGTTACGATCGTTTTTGATCTGAACCCAATATGACGTCGCACCAGCGCACATTCAAAACACAGCTGCTCAAGGGAATGTGTGACCGCGCCATCTTGAAGGCTGAAACTTTTCCCAGAGACGAAAAACCAGAATTTTTACTGTTTTAATACATATACTTCTGAAACTTTTTTTCCGTGCAGCCTGAAATGTTGCTAACGGCTCACGTGAATGGCATCGCAAGGAGAGGGAAATCGTGAGGCGGGACAGCCCCCTGCCTTGAGGTCAATTATCGAAAAGCCGCACTCGCTTGGTGCAAAAACGCACAAAACCTGCAAAAAGGCAGGCAATTCCAGTCCATGGATTGCCTAACCGCCTCGAATCAAATCATCTTCTTCGTCGATGGCAGACAGCCCAAGGGCATCAAGCCCGTTTTCAAGATGATCGGACAGATGCGGCGTGCCCAACAGGTAATCGGCGGTTGGAGTCGTGGCTTCCCGGGTGGCGGTGCGGATCGCCTCTTGCAGTTCTTCAGGCTCGAAAGAGCCGCGACCGATCCACATCAGGGCGACCAGACTGGTCTGTTCCTCGTCACTCAGCCGATCGATGAAGGCACGCAATTCGCCCTCGGCGCGTTTCAACTCGCGCGACATCAGAACGACCTGGGCGATCTTGTTGACTGATATCTCCAGCATGGCAGGGATCCTCCTGTTGGCACTATGCCAGACAGTGGTGATCCCTCCAAACGGAAGCGTCCTTGATCTCAGGCAAAGAGGCGGTAATACATCCAGTCCGGCATGAACTGGGACAACCGGAACAGCCAGCTGAACACGGTGGGAAAGCTGCGCTTGAAGCGGGTTTCGTCGTTCATCAACTCGAACATGTCCTGCGCGGCCTCTTCCGGCTCCATCAGGAATGGCATCCGGAATTCGTTCTTGTCGGTCAGGCGGGTCCGGATGAAACCGGGGTTAGCCACCTGCACACGCACGCCGGTCTTGCGCAGATCGGCATAGAGGCTTTCGGCCAGGGACATCGTGCCGGCCTTCGACGCGGCGTAACCGATCGCGCCGGGCAGGCCGCGAAACCCGGACAGTGATCCGGTGATGACGATATGCCCGGAGTCACGTTCCACCATCTGCGGGATCACGGCACCGACAGCGCGCACGGCGCCGGTGAAATTGATGTCGGCCATCGCCTCGGCCTGATCGGCGTTCCATTTCTGCGCGGGCATCGGCCAATAGACCCCGGCCAGGTATACCATCCCGTCGATCTGCCCGACCTGCGCGGCCGCCTTTTCGACGCTGACCCGGTCGCCGACATCGACAGGCACGAAAGAAGCCTTGCCCGGCAATTCGGCCACCAGCGCCCTGAGACGATCCTCATTGCGGGCGGAAACGATCACTTCCACACCGGCGCTGCTCAGCTTGTGGGCAAGAGCCGCGCCCAGCCCCTCGCTTGCGCCGATCAGCCAGTACCGCTTGCCCTGCCAGTTCATCATTCCGCATCCACCTTGCGCATTGTCGCGACCAGCTCGGCCACGGGAATCCCGAATTTGCGAAACTGGCTGCGGTTCATCACCGTGCCGTTGGGCGCAAGATACATCCAGTCCACGGTATCGAGGACATGGCCGCCCGATTCCTCGGGCAAACGGATCCGGTATTTCAACTGCACGGCCGAACCCGACATCTGACCGCTTCCCGGTGTCACAAGATCGTCGGCATCCGCCTTGATCTGCCCGTCATTGCCGATTTCCAGACGCCATTCGCGATCCTGCGTTGCACCGCTGTCATAGATGAAATGCTCGCGCATCACGCCACGGTTTCCGTCCCACCGCGCTTCGAACTTGCCGACGAAGCGCGATGTGACGCGGCCCAGCGGGCCATAGATCACGCCTTCGCACAGGATCGGGCCGTTCAGATGTTCGCGCAGGTCAAACTGGGGCGCGCCACCTTCATAATCTTCCGGGGCCTGGGAGGTGAATGACCAGAACCGTGCCTTGGCCCAAAGCGCGCCAAGGACCAGAGCCATTCCAAGAAGCATGAAGAGAAGAGAATCCGCCATCTAGTCCTCTTTCCAGTTGGTTGTGGCCAGCAGGCCAATGGCAAGCAGTTTCAGAAGGCAGGGCACAAGCCCGTAAGCCAGGCTGAGCGCCAGAAGTGCGTCATCGGAATTGTCGGTCCCGGCGCGAAAGCCGGCGGCTTCCAAGGCGGGCAGCAGGGCAATCGCGGCAAAGGCCAGGGACAGTTTCGACACGAAGGACCACAGCCCGAAAGCGCCGGATGCACCCGGCGCGATCCGCGCCATGCGTGCGGCAAAGATCGCGGGCAAAAGCGTCATGTCCGCGCCCAGCGCCGCACCCGACGCAATGCAGATGATCGCGAAGGCCAGTGTATCACCAGCCCCAAGGGTCAAGGCAAAGCCAAAGGCCGAAATGGCAAGGACCATGCCCGCCATGAGCACCCTTTTGGGTCCATGGACCTCGGCCGCCCTGCCCCAGAACGGGGTTGCAACGGCTGCCGACAGAAAGAACAGCAACAGGAACGGGCCTTCCCAGCCGGGGGCGGCAAGCCTGCTTTCGACGAAGAACAGGAACAGGGTGGAACTGACGGCGACGGGCGCCGCGTTGACCAATGCGATAAGCAACAGCCTCCGCGCGAGGGGATCGCGCAGGACCGGCAGCATGCCCGCCTCGGCTGTGTCGTGCGTGCCCGCCCACTGATGACGCATCAGCCAGACGGCGCCGAGGCCAAGAATGGCAAAGCCAAGGGCAAAGCCCTCGAACCCGCCCAGGGCCACGGGCGCCACGGCTGCCACGCAAACACCCAGAAGGGCGCCGGTCTCACGCCACCGGGCCAGCCTGATGTGGCCTGCGGGCCCCATCGTTCCGGCGGTCTGCACACCCTGAGCATAGAAACAGATGGTCAGGAAACTGAAAGCCGAAAAGACGCCCGCCAGCATCAGCGCGAACCAGATCAGCGGCGCGACCGGCGGTGTGACGGCGAACAGTCCCAACATTGACGCCACCATGAGGGCAACGCCACCCGCAACAGCCAGCGCGCGCTGATGCCGCAACGCACCGGCAAGCCGTCCCAGCAGTGGATCCTGAACCACGTCAAACAGGCGCAGGCCGAATAGAACAGCACCCAAGGCTGCCAGCGACACGCCGTATTCATCCACATAAACCTTGGGGGCGTGGATGTAGATCGGCAATCCGGCCGCCGCCAGAAGGGCCGCAAAGACCCCGTAGGCTGGCAGTGCGGGCGCCGCGGGCAATGTCGCGCTCAGCGTGTTCACCTGCTGACCTCTTCAATGGGCGGTTCGGGGCGGGGTCGATAGGCCACGCCTTTCCACCACAGTTTGACCGCTTGCCAGTGGATGAGCGCCAGAACCCGCCGCGATCCGAAGGGGCGCCGCAAGGCGGCACCCAGGATGCCCATGCTGGTCAGGGGTTTGCGCGCGCCGACAAGTGTCGCGATCACGCCGCCATTTCCGCCGGTATAGTCGATCCAGATCCCGATCCGGTCCGCGCGGATATCAAAGCGGAACTCATACCCGCCCTCGACCGGCTGAAAGGGGCTGACATGCATCAGCTTGGTGGCGCGCATCCGGTCCTCGGCCGTGATCGGGCCGTGATCATCGCGATGCACCAGGTAGGAATGACGATCTCCGAAGGTGTTCGTCACCTCGGCGATGACGACGCGCAGATCATCCTGCCCATCGCGGCAGAGCCAGAAGGACACGGGGTTGAACACATGCCCCATGACACGCGGCTGTGTCAGAAGTTCGATCCGGGCCGGTTCCTCGATCTCATGCGCGGCCAGCACATCGCGCACCCAATGGGCACCGCGACCTTGCTTCGGCGGCCCGCCATGATCGCTGTCCCAGACCGAGGTCAGGTTGCCACGATTGCGCCCGAAAAGGGTGGGCGCGCCCTGCGGATGCTCTGCATCCAGCAACAGGTAGTCCACCCCGTAGCGGAAGGCGTTTTCCACGCCACCCTTGCGCCCATGCCAGGTATGGCCGGCGATATGGTCGATCCTTGTCACTGGGCAGCCACCAGTGCCACGTTGTTGCGCGACAGCGCCTCGACCACGTCCACTGCGCTGGCCAGCCCGTCCTCGTGGAAGCCGTGACGCATCCAGGCACCGCAGAACCATGTGTTGCGCGTCCCGTTCGCCGCGCGCACCCGCTCCTGTGCCGCAAGCGCCGCCATGTCATAGACCGGATGGCGCAGTGTGACCTGGTCATAGATCAGGTCTTCGCGGATGGAACGGGTGCTGTTCAGCGTGACGAAATGGGGATCATCCTGCGGGATCGGCTGCAGCGAGTTCATCCAGTAGGTCAGGTCGATCTTGTCGGTGTCCTTGTCCATGATCTCGGTATAGTTCCAGGACGACCAGACCACCTTGCGCTGGGGCATGACGGCAGGATCGGCATGCAGCACGATATCATTGGGCTGATAGGCGATGGCGCCCAGGTTTGCCTTTTCCTCGGGCGTGGGATCGGCCAGCAGGCGCAGGGTGTCGTCGGAATGGGTGGCAAAGATCACCTCGTCGAAGGCTTCCCATTCGCCGCCCTGCACCTTGATCTCGGCACCCAGATGCGGACGGCGGACGGCGTCAACCGGCGTTCCCAGGCGGAATGTCACGCCCTGCGCACGCATCGCATCGCCCAGGCGACGCACATATTCGACCGACCCGCCCTGCACGGTGAACCACTGATGCTGGCCCGTCGTGTTCAGAAGCGCGTGGTTTTCAAAGAACTGGATCATCGCATGGGCCGGGAAGTCCATGATCTGTTCGACCGGCGTGGACCAGATCGCACCCGAGAGCGGCAGAAGATAGTAATCGCGGAACCAGTCGCCCGTCCCAAGCTGTTCCAGGAATTCACCGGTCGTCAGGCTGCGGTCCTGTGCCACGACAAGGGCCTGTGCGTTGAACTTCAGGATATCGCGCACCATGCCCAGGAATTTCGGGTTCACGATGTTGCGCTTCTGCGCGAAGAGCGCCGAAAGGCTGGTCAGCGCATATTCCAGCTGCCCCCCCTTGAGGGAGGCGCCAAAGCTCATGTTCGACTTCACCACCGGCACATTCAGGCGGTCGAACAGTGCCGCCATATGCGGATAGTTGGCATAGTTGAACACGATGAAGCCGGTATCGACCGGCTGGTCACCATTCTTGCCGGCAACGATGGTGCGGGCATGGCCGCCCAGTCTTGGTTCGGCTTCGAACAGGGTTACATTATGGGTATCGGCCAACATGTGCGCCGCCCCCATGCCTGAAATTCCTGCTCCGATGACGGCAATTTTTCTTGGGGCAACGCGGCCCGCTTCGAATGGCATGTGGGTATGACTCCGGTCGACGTGAATTCGAATTTTGATGGGAATACGCAGTAGATCGCGTTTTGGATGATTTACAGAAAAAATCACATGCGCGGTGATCCAGACGCCGCATGCCCCCGTAATGATCGATATGTTAAACCTGGTCGACCCTTCGGAAGCAAATGTCGCCTCGTCCCCGCCCGCCCTGCGTGGTAGGACTGTGGCAAAAGCAGATTTGTCCGCGAAGGCGAAGCCATTGGCCATGAAGACAAAATACGATCCAACCGACTGGATCACCCATATTGCCCGGATCAGGGAAGACCAGGACCAGGCGGCTTTCGCCGAACTGTTCCAGTACTTCGCGCCACGGGTGAAGGCATTTCTGATGCGATCCGGGGCTGATGCAACCCTGGCAGAAGAATGCACACAGGAGGTCATGGCGACGCTCTGGCAGAAGGCGCATCTGTTCGATGCGTCCCGCGCCTCGGTTGCTACCTGGGTGTTCACGATCGCACGGAACCGGAAGATTGACGCGCTGCGCAAACAGCGGCGCCCCGAACCCGAAGACCTCGACTGGGGTCCCGAAGAAGAGCCGGTTCAGGAGGACATCCTGAGCCTGCAACAGGAAAGCGAACAACTGGGGCGCGCGATCGCCGCCCTGCCCGATAAACAGAGGGAACTGATCGAAAAGGCCTATTTCGGCGATTTGTCGCATAGCGAGATCGCAGAACAGACCGGGTTGCCCCTTGGCACGATCAAATCCCGCATCAGATTGGCGTTGGACAGGCTTCGCCACGCAATGAAGTGATAATAAAGATGCATAACGTGAAACATCATCTGACAGACCAACTGCTGATGGCTTATTCGGCAGGCTCCCTGCCCGAGGCGTTCAACCTGATCGTGGCGGCACATGTGTCTATGTGTGACGAGTGCCGCGCGCAACTTGCAAGCTTTGACAGCGTCGGCGGCGCACTTCTGGACGGAACCGACAGTGAGCCCGTATCGCAGGAATGCTTTGCCGAGACGATGCGACTGATCTCGTCGGGTGCGCTGCGCCCCGAAAAGCCGTCGTCGCCATGTGCGGACACAAAGGCCATCCTACCGGCGCCCGTGCGCGAATATGTGGGCGGTGATGTCGACAAGGTGAAATGGAAACCGATCGGCATGGGCGTGAAGCAGGCGATTTTGCCGACCTCCAAGGATGCTTCTGCGCGTCTGCTTTATATCCCGGCAGGTGCTGCCGTGCCGGATCACGGGCATCGCGGGATGGAATTGACGCTTGTTCTGCAAGGCGCCTTTGTCGATGAGACGGATCGCTTTGCCCGTGGCGATATCGAGATCGCGGATGAGGAAGTGACACATACCCCCGTTGCAGACATCGGCGAGGATTGCATCTGTCTTGCCGCGACCGATGCGCCCCTGCGGTTCAACAAGCTGATCCCGCGCATCGCGCAGCCGTTCTTTCGCATCTGACACGGCGGCACATTTCAACGCATGGGGCGGTCCACAGGGGCCGCCCTTTTTCGTTCACGGCTCGCGCCGTTGCCCCTGCGCAAGAACAAGGGGTGGCTGGTCACCATCGACTTCGGGAATGACATCCTCGAAATCGAAATTGTCGAGGCGTTTGGCCCGGCGTCCTGCCTTGTCGGCGCTGACCTTGATATCCGCGATATCGCGTGCGGCCTGGCCGAAATGGCGATCCAGGTTCTCGACCCTTTGGCCCAAGCGTTCAACGTCCTGCGACAGCAGACCCAATTCGCGCCGGATGGCGCCGGCCTGCTCGCGCATGCGGGCGTCCTTGAGGATCGCGCGCATGGTGTTCAGCGTGGCCATGCAGGTCGTGGGCGACACGATCCAGACGCGGGCTGCAAATCCCTCTCGGACCAGTTCGGGGAAATTGGCGTGCAATTCGGCATAGACCGCCTCGGAGGGCAGGAACATCAGCGCACCGTCAGCGGTTTCACCCTCGATGATGTAACGCTCGGAAATCGCCTTGATATGACCACGCACGGACTGGCGCAGCAGGCTGGCCGCGCGATTCAGGTCACCGGGATTGTCCGCGCGCCGCAACGCCTCATAGGCTTCCAGCGGGAACTTGCTGTCCACCACGATCGGACCGGGGGGATTGGGCAGATGAATCAGGCAATCGGCCCGCCGCCCGTTCGACAGCGTGGCCTGCATCCTGTAGCTGTCGGCAGGCAGAGCCTTGCCGACAATATCGTGCAACTGGATCTCGCCGAAGGCACCGCGCGTCTGCTTGTTCGACAGGATGTCCTGCAGAGACAGCACATCGCCCGACAGCTTGGTGATGTTGTCCTGCGCCTTGTCGATGGCAGCCAGCCTTTGCTGCAATTCACCCAGCGACTGCGCGGTGCGGCGTGCCGATCCATGCAGTGTTTCTGTCATCTGCCCCGTGACATGCGCCAGCCGCTGCTCCATCAGGCGCATCATCTGCGCCTGCGCGGCCGCCTGCGCCTCGGCGACATGGGTCAGACCGCCTGACAGTTGCTGCTGACCATCGCCCAGCCCCTGCACGCGCGACGCCATGTAGGCCATCTGTTGCGCCAGCGGTTCCGCCAGCCTTGCCGACCGTGCGGCGGCGCGCAGGGCAAGGATCAGCAACACAAGCACCAGCAGCGCCAGCAGCATTCCTGCCAGCGCCAGCATCACCGCCGGATCATCCAGCGCATAGCTCTGACCACCCAGCGTGATCATCGCCGCCCGAACAGCCGCTCGATATCGGCCAGCTTCAGTTCGACATAGGTGGGACGGCCATGGTTGCACTGACCGGAATGGGGGGTGGCTTCCATTTCGCGCAGCAGGGCGTTCATCTCTTCGGCGCGCATGCGGCGACCTGACCGGATAGAGCCGTGACAGGCGACACGGCTGAGGATCGCTTCAAGCCGGGTCTGGATGCCGGTGCTTTCCCCCTGATCCGCAAGTTCGTCGAGGATATCGAGGATCATGGCCCGCGCATTGACTGCCCCCAGCAGGGCAGGTGTTTCGCGCACGGCGATGGCCCCACCACCGAAGGGTTCGACCCCCAGGCCAAGGCGGGCCAGATCATCGGCATGATCCAGCAGACGCGCGCAATCTGTCGGCGACAGCTCGACGATTTCGGGGATCAGCAGGGCCTGTGCCGCGATGCCATTCTCGGCCATCTGACGTTTGAGGCGCTCGTAGACCAGCCGTTCATGTGCGGCGTGCTGATCCACGATGACCATGCCCGTGTCGGTCTGGGCGATGATGTAGTTTTCATGCACCTGCGCGCGGGCCGCGCCCAGCGGCAGCGCGGTTTCCTCGACCTCTGGCGCGGTCTCTTCGACCCTCGCCGCATAGGTCGTCGAGGGCATCTCGGCAAACCCGGGCGACTGCGCTGCATAGGATGCCTGCCGCGCGGCAAGGCTGGGGCGATCCATCTGGTAGACGCGGGCCGGTTGATGGGGTGCGGCAGGTTCCGGGCGAAATGCACCCAGGGTCGCCGCCGCAACCGTGGTCGAGGCACGATGTCCCGCTTCGGCCAGCGCATGACGCAGAGCGGTGACGATCAGGCCCCGCGCCATGCCGGGATCGCGAAAGCGGACCTCGGATTTGGCGGGATGGACGTTCACATCCACCATCTGCGGATCACAGTCCAGAAACAGCGCCGCCGCCGGGTGTCTGTCGCGGCTGAGGAAATCCGCATAGGCCCCGCGCAACGCTCCGATCAACAGGCGGTCCTGCACCGGACGGCCATTCACGAACAGGAATTGCGCCACGGATGATCCGCGCGAATAGGTGGGCAAAGCGGCATAGCCAGTCAGATGAAACCCTTCGCGTTCCGCGTCGATCCGCAGGGCGTTGTCGGCAAAATCGCCGCCCAGAACACGCGCCAGCCGCCCGTGCAGCGCATCGAACAGGTCGCCGGTTTCACCGTCCGCCCGGAACAGTACCCGCCCATCGCCCCCGCCCGAGACGTCGCGCAGCGTGAAGGACACGAATGGCTCGGCCATGGCCAAGCGCTTGATCACATCGCTGATCGCCTGCTGTTCGGCCCGGTCCGAACGCATGAACTTCAGGCGCGCAGGCGTGGCGTAGAATAGATCGCGCAGCTCGACCACGGTACCTGTCGTCAGGGCGGCGGGCTTGACGGGGCCGATCTTCCCGCCCGCAACAGTGATCTGCGCTGCATCCTGCCCGCCTGTGCGGCTGGTGATGGTCAGGCGGCCGACCGCCCCCAGCGATGGCAGCGCCTCGCCACGAAAGCCGAAGCTGTGGATGTTCAGAAGGTCCGAGCCGTCGATCTTGGACGTGGCATGACGCGACAGCGCCAGCGGCAGATCATCCGGCGCCATGCCGCAACCGTCATCAGTGACACGGATCAGGGTCTTGCCACCATCGGCCAGCGCGATGTCGATCCTGCGTGCGCCGGCATCCAGCGCGTTTTCCACCAGCTCCTTGACCGCCGACGCGGGACGCTCCACCACTTCGCCTGCCGCGATCCGGTTGATCGCTGCCTCGTCAAGTTGCCTGATGACAGGGCGGTTTTCGCCTATCTTGGGGTTCGGATGTGCCATGCCGCAAAACCTAGCATGGCCTGATCCGATTCGACCACCATCCAGCAGCGCCTCAGCGCAGATCAGCCACCCGTGGCCGCCTTGTACCATGCCACGATCGCCGCGCGCTCTTCTGCTTCCATGTAGGACAGGTTCGCGGGTGGCATCGCATGGCTGATGCCTGCCTGCAGATAGATCGCGCGCGCCGCGCCAGCGATATGCGCCTCTGTGTCCAGACGCACGCCTTTGGGCGCCCAAAGCAGCCCCTCCCAGAACGGCTCGGCCGCGTGGCACATGGAACACCGCCCCATCACGATGTCATGCACCTGCTCGAAACCTTCGGCCTGGGCAAAGCGCAGGGCGGCCCCCTGCGCTTCCTCTGGTGCATCCGAACGGAACATCGGCGCGGTGCTGAGCCACATGATCGCGATGAAGATCAGAACGGTGGCCGCCCAGGTCCATGTGGGGTTGCCGATGCGTGCGTGCATCGAATTGAAGTAATGGCGGATCGTGACGCCCATCAGGAACACAAGGCTGGCGATGATCCATGTGTTGTCGGTGGCGAAAGCCAGGGGATAGTGGTTCGACAGCATCAGGAAGATGACGGGCAGCGTCAGGTAGTTGTTGTGCGTGCTGCGCTGCTTGGCGATCTTGCCGTATTTCGGATCGGGTTTGCGCCCGGCGATCAAGTCCGCCACCACGATTTTCTGGTTGGGGATGATGATGAAGAAGACGTTCCCGCTCATGATCGTGGCGGTGAAGGCCCCCAGGTGCAGCATGGCGGCACGCCCCGAGAAGACGCTGGTGTAGAAATAGGCCATCGCCACCAGCACCACGAACAGCGCCAGCATAAGCCCGGTCTGGTTCGCATCCACGAAGACCTTGCAGAGCGTGTTGTAGACAAGCCAGCCAAAGGCAAGCGAGGCCAGCGACAGGCCCACGGCCTGCCAGGTCGCCAGTTCCATCACGGCAGGGTCGATCAGGTAGAATTCGGCCCCCAGGTAATAGACAAGAACCAGCAGGAAAAAGCCGCTCATCCAGGTCCAGTAGCTTTGCCATTTGTGCCAGATCAGCCCGTCGGGCATGTTCGCCGGGGCCACCAGGTATTTCTGGATGTGATAGAAACCGCCGCCGTGCACCTGCCATTCCTCGCCATCGGCGCCCGAGGCCAGGTTGCGGTCACGGTGCAGGCCAAGGTCCAGCGCGATGAAGTAGAAGGAAGACCCGATCCAGGCGATTGCCGTGATCACGTGCAGCCAGCGCACCGCGAATTCAAGCCAGGCACCCATTGCGGCCAGATCATACATCACGCTCTCCTTCGGGCAGGGGTTTCGATCAGGCTATCGCAGCATCAACTTGTTTGTTAATCCTGCGAATGACGGGAACAGTTTCAAGCAAAGACTGATAATGGCCTATGTGAACAACATCAGAATGTTCCTGCGTGTCTTCGAATTGGGCAGCATGAGCGCGGCGGCCCGTGACCAGCGCACGTCCCCCGCCGTCGCGTCGGCCCGCATTGCGGAGCTTGAAAAGCATTTGGGGGTGCGCCTGTTCAATCGCACCACCCGCGCGCTCAACCCCACGGAACACGGACGCCTGTTCTATGACGGGGCGGCCCGCATCCTGCAGGCGATCGACGAGGCGGAAGCCGAGGTCATGGCCGCCACGCAATCGCCGCGCGGGACCTTGTTCGTGGCAGCCCCCCTTGGCGTCGGACGCCGATTTATCGCGCCTGCAGTTCCGGGCTTCAAACGGGACTATCCCCAGATCGACATCCGCCTGCGCCTGTCGGACCGGGTGATCGACGTGACCGGCGAAGGTCTTGATCTTGCCTTTCACCTTGGCCCCCTGACGGATAGCGACCTCAAGGTCAGGGTCATTGCCGATTGCCCGCGCGTCCTGTGTGCGGCACCCGACTATATCGCGCGGCGCGGGATGCCGGCAGATGGGACAGCACTGGTGCGCGACCGGCATGACTGCCTGAACCTGCGGTTTCCGGGCGCAAAGGAATTCCAGTGGACCTTGCTGACGAGAGACGGCCCCAAGCGTTTCGAGGTGACAGGCCCGCTGGAATCCGACGATGGCGATGTCCTGACAGGCTGGGCGCTTGACGGGGCGGGAATCGTGATGAAGCCGATCTTCGAGGTGGCCGAACATCTGCGACGCGGCGCGCTTGTGCCCGTGGCAACCGCAACACCGCCCTTGCCCACGCAGTTGGCTTGCCTCTCGCCCAGCCGAAAATATCGTGATCCCAAGGTCCAGCGCTTCACCGAAGTGATGATCGCCCATTGCAAGGACGCCCTGGCAAGCCTTGATATGTCATTGAAACCAGATAACCCTGAAAGGACTGAGTGATGAAATCCGAAACCGTCGGCGATGCCGTGTTCGAGACCTGGACCGCAGAGGAACTGGCTGCGGCCTTCAACCGGAACGAGGTGGTGGTCATCGATGTGCGCACGCCGCAGGAATACATGTTCGAACATATCGAAGGCGCGCTGCTGATGCCGCTGGCCTTCTTCAATCCCCACAAACTGCCGGGTCAGTCCGACAAGCGAATCGTGTTCCATTGCGGATCAGGCGTGCGCAGCGAGCGGGTCAGCCGCGCCGCGATCGAGGCGGGTGTCACCCGCGTCGCCCATCTGGAAGGCGGGTTCGCCGCATGGAAAGCGGCAAAGCAACCCTACATCGGGACAAACATGGCGACAGGCGCGCCGCAACCCGTGTCCTGATCAAGGACCGGCGCCGGACCAGCCGATCAAGGCCGGTCCGGGCCGGTGCCGCAAAAACCACGCGTTACCTTGCAGAAAACGCCGCATCCTGGCTGCCGCCGGTCCGACAGCATCGCGGATGCTACGGATCAGCCGGGTTGCGGGCCGTCCATGGACATGCCTGTCCGGCGCCTCATCTTGACCCGAAAACCCCTGACAGCTGGTTAACACCCGTTTCTTCTTGCCTGAAATATCCTCGGGGGGGCGTCCCGCAGGGACGGGGGGGCAGACAGCCCCCCAGCACCATTTCCACCTGCCTAATACAAAAAACCCGGGCGCGGACGCCCGGGTTCCCTGTCGTGCTGATCTCTCGGGAGGAAAGGATCAGCCCTTTGTGAATTCCGGATAGGCTTCCATGCCCAGTTCCGAGACGTCCAGGCCGTTGACTTCGGCCTCTTCGCTGACACGGATCCCCATGGTGGCTTTCAGGATCAGCCAGACCACGGTGCTGACCACGAAGACGAAGGCGCCGATGATCGCGAAGCCGATGATCTGGGTCACGAAGGAGGTGCCTTCCGTGTAGAAGGGAACCGCCAGGGTGCCCCAGAAGCCTGCGATCAGGTGCACCGGGATGGCGCCGACGACGTCGTCGATCTTGAGCTTGTCCAGGAAGGGCACGGCCAGGACCACGATCACGCCACCCACGGCACCGATCCAGAGCGCGCCGAACAGGGTCGGGTCAAGCGGACCTGCGGTGATCGAGACCAGACCGGCCAGGGCGCCGTTCAGCACCATCGTCAGGTCGACCTTCTTGTACATGATCTGCGTCAGGATCAGCGCGGCAACCGCACCGGCCGCAGCGGCCATGTTGGTGTTGGCGAAGATGACCGCAACAGCGTTGGCGTCAGCCTCGGTGCCCAGCGCCAGCTGCGAGCCGCCGTTGAAGCCGAACCAGCCCAGCCACAGGATGAACGTACCCAGGGTCGCCAGTGCCAGGTTGGAACCCGGCATCGGGTTGACGCGGCCATCCTTGTACTTGCCCAGACGCGGGCCGAGGATCAGCGCACCGGCCAGGGCCGCGAAGCCACCTGCGGCGTGGACCAGGGTCGAACCTGCGAAGTCGGAGAAGCCCATCTCGGACAGGAAGCCGCCGCCCCACTGCCAGGATGCTTCGATCGGGTAGATGAAGCCGGTCAGGATGACGGTGAAGATCAGGAAGGGCCACAGCTTGATGCGCTCGGCCAGGGTGCCCGACACGATCGACGCGGTGGTGGCGCAGAACATCAGCTGGAAGAAGAAGTCGGAGCCGGTCGCATAGCCGGTTTCCAGCGCGGGATCGCCGCCGATATCAGCGGTGGCGAAGATCGGGCCAAGCATCCCCTGCATCCACCAGCCGTCGCCGGGGTACATCAGGTTGTAGCCGACCAGCCAGTACATGATCGCCGCAATCGAAAAGAGCGCAATGTTCTTGGTCAGCTGCGTGGTCACGTTCTTGGACCGCACGAGGCCCGCCTCGAGCATGGCGAAGCCTGCCGCCATCCAGAACACGAGGAAGCCGCCGATCAGGAACAGCAGGGTATTGAAGATGAAGGCGTTGTCCACGGCCGCTGCGGCCTCGGACGTATCCTGCGCAAGGCCCATCACCGGCACGATAGCCAGTGCTGCGGCAAGCGGCAGCAATTTCAAAGATTTCATGTCCATGTATCCTTTCCCCCGGCGCGGTTCAGACCGCGTCCTCATTGGTTTCACCGGTCCGGACGCGCACGGCCTGTGCCACATCCAGAACGAAGATCTTGCCGTCACCGATCTTGCCGGTCTTGGCGGTTGCGGTGATCGTGTCGACGACCTGGTCGGCCATGCCATCGTTCACCACGATCTCGAGTTTGACCTTCGGCACGAAGTTCACGGCATATTCGGCACCGCGATAGATTTCGGTATGGCCCGACTGAGATCCAAAGCCCTTGATTTCAGTGACCATCATGCCGCGCACGCCGATGTCGGTCAGAGCTTCACGGACCTCCTCGAGCTTGAACGGCTTGATCGTTGCAATGATGAGTTTCACCTGTGTCCCCTTCGTCTGGAGCGGGATAGGGCCCGCATGTTGCAGTTGCAGAAAAGCGGTTTGAGGCTGGATTCTGAAAGACCGCGCAGGGAAACCGGTCCCGGAAACCGGAGCAAATGTGCAATTTTTGTGCGATATAGGTTTTTTGACTATTTATTGTGCAAAACAAAAAGCCTTGAGCCGCGTCGCAAGGGTCAACATTTGCCCAAGTCGTCGCTATATTCGCCCAAACAACAGATGCCGGGCAGAGCAGAGCATGAGTGATTCAGGTCGACGGAAGCCACCGTTAGTGGCGGACAAGCGCGTTGTTGCGAAAAAGGCCAGCCCTGCGGCGAAGACGCCCGCATCGAAGCCTTCGAAAGCATCCTCGCGCAAATCCGCGCCCCGGCGCACGGGCCGCCGGCGCAATCCGATCGTGGCGGTTTTCGCAGGTTTGTTCGGCTGGATCTGGCGAATTGTCTGGGGCTTCACCTGGCGCGTGGGTCTGATCACGGCCCTGATCCTGGCCGGTGCGATCGGCTATTTCTACACGACGCTGCCAGAGGCAAGTGCACTTCTGGACGGTCGCCAGCGCGGCTCGGTCACATTGCTGGATGCGGATGGGCGCGTCTTTGCCTGGCGCGGAAACCAGTTCGGCGGTGTCGTCAGCGCCGAGACGATATCCCCGCATCTGAAGAATGCCGTCATCGCGACCGAGGACAAGCGATTCTACCGCCATCTGGGCCTGTCGCCGCGCGGCATCGCCGGGGCGATCCGGATCAACCTGCGCGAGGGGCGCGGACCGTTGTCCGGCAACGGGGGCTCCACGATCACCCAGCAGACAGCCAAGCTTTTGTGCCTGGGCGTGGCCTATGATCCGCAGCAGTGGAAATCCGAAACCGAATACGAGGCAGACTGCCGGCGCGGATCCTTGTCACGCAAGATAAAGGAGGCGGTCTATGCCTTCGCGCTGGAGGCCAAGTACACCAAGGATGAAATCCTTTCGATATACATCAACCGCGCCTACCTGGGTGGCGGCGCCTATGGCGCCGAGGCCGCGTCACAGCGATATTTCGGCAAGACTTCGGGCCAGTTGATCCCGGCCGAGGCCGCCATGCTGGCGGGGCTGCTGACCGCGCCCACAAGCCTTGCGCCGACCAACAACCTGCAACGCTCGCAGAACCGGGCCGCCACGGTCATACGCCTCATGCAGGATCAGGGCTATCTGACCCAGGCGCAGGCCGAGGATGCATTGGCCAATCCCGCCCAACTGTCCGAAGCGGCCGAAGCGCGCGCGGGCGGCTTCTTTGCCGATTGGGTCATGTCATCGGGCCCTGAATTCTTCACCCGCAACACGACCGAGGATGTCGTGATCCGCACCACCCTGGATCCGCGGATCCAGAAAGCCGCCGAAGAGGCCATGCTCTATATCTTCGAGAACAAGGTGCGCGAAGGGTCCAAGGCGCAGGCGGCCATCGTTGTCATGTCATCGGACGGCGCGGTGCGCGCCATGGTCGGGGGGCGCGATACCAAGGTGGTGGGGGCTTTCAACAGGGCCACGCAGGCGCGGCGACAGACCGGATCGGCCTTCAAGCCCTTCGTCTATGCCGCGGCACTGGATCTTGGCTATTCGCCCAACGACATCATCGACGATTTGCCCTATTGCGTGAACATTCCCGGATCGGGCGAATGGTGTCCCAACAACTATGACCGCAGCTTCAACGGGCCGGTCACGATGACCGAAGCCCTGTCGCGATCCCTGAACATCCCGGCCGTGAAGGTCGCGCAAAGCGTGGGGCTGGAAACTGTACGGACGGTTGCCACGCAATTCGGCATCCAGTCCGACCTGGCGGCAGGGCCCGCCCTGGCGCTTGGCGCCTCGGAGGCCACGCTGATCGAGACGACCGGCGCCTTTGCAGGCATCCTGAACGGCGGCTCGGCGGTGACGCCCTACGGCCTTGTGGAGTTGCGGATGCAGGGCGAGGATGAGCCGCTGATGACCGCGACGGGCGGCATGGGCGAACGTGTGATCCGCCAGGAGGCGGCAGAACAGCTGACCTGGATGCTGCATCAGGTCACGACCCGCGGGACAGGCACGCGTGCCAACCTCAAAGATCGCGATGTCGCCGGAAAGACCGGCACGACACAGGCCGCGCGCGACGCATGGTTCATCGGATATTCCGCCGATTATGTTGCCGGTGTCTGGATGGGGTACGATGACAACACCCCCCTGACAGGTGTCACCGGCAGCGGGCTGCCATCGGAAATCTGGCACGAGGTGATGACGCGCGTGCATGAAGGCCTACCGCCCCGCCCCCTGCCGATGCTGGCCCCGACGGCGCAGCCGCAGGTGCAGGCGCCACAAGTGTCCGCGGGTCAGGATCCCTGGCAAGGCCAGCCGCGCGGCACCAGCAACGGCCAGCCCGAAACCCAGACCGCGATCGAACAGTTGTTCCGCGATCTGTTCGGCGCAGGCCGGAACTGACCGGCCCGGACCGGCCATGAAACCGGGCATGAAAAAAGGCGCGTCCCATCGGGCGCGCCTTTTCTTTTTCAGGAACAGTCGACGCCCCTTCAGGCCGATGAGCGCAGATCCGCAATCATCGCGTCGATATTGCCGCCGCGCCGGTCCAGCATCGCGCCGATCTCGGTCCGTTCGGTCAGAAGCATGTTGATGCCTTCGATGAAGAGGTTGAAGAACAGGTCCTTGCCGCTGCGATCAGAGACAAGGAACGTCACTTCGAAGGGTGCCTGCCCGCGCAATACTGCAAGGCTCTTGACCTCGTAGAAGCTTTTGACCTGGCGTGCGCCCTGCACTTCGATCTGGCCGCCGATGAATTCACGGAAGCGGCGCCCGTATTTCACCGAGATGTAGCGCTGGAACACGGTCGTGAATTCGCGCATCTGTGCCGGCGTCGCGCGACGCGCATCGACGCCCATCGCATAGCTTGCGATCGTGGGTACATCGGCATAGCGGGCAAAGATGCGTTCGAACTCGACATACATCGCCTGTTCGGACTTGCCCGAGGCAATCACCTGGTTGATATCAGCCACCAGGGCATCGACCAGGGTCTTTGCCCGTTCTGTCGTCATCGCCATGGCCGTGTCCGGCAGGGCAAGACCGAATCCGGCCAGGCCAATGGTCGCGGCCACGGATCCGATTGCGAAGCGGCGTGTCACATCACTCTTCATAAGGGTCCTCGTAGGGGTCATCATAGGCATCGGCCTGTCCTGATGCATATGGGTCGTCATAGGTTGCTTCACCAGACCGCCCAAGCGTGAACCGCCTGTTCTGCAGGTAAATCAATCGCGATTGGGCATAGCTGTCGGCGCTGTCATAAAGAACCGAATCGATCGTGTCCCCGAAACGGCCACGATCCGCGACCACATCCAGAGCCTGCGCCCCGATCCGGATCTCGTTCTGCGTTCCCGACAGAACGGTGGAAAGGGGGTTGGTGAACAGGTCCACGACATGCCCGACGGCATCGCGCTGGGTCGATGGGCCACGGAACGGCAATTCGACGTAATGCCCCTCTTTCGCGCCCCAGACATGCAGTGTTTCACCGAAATCCGTATCGACCTCGGGCACGCCCGTGATGTCGCCCACATCGACCAGTCCGGCAAAGCCGATGGTGCTGTTGATCGCGAAACGGTAGGTATTCGTCAGCGCGCCCTTGAAATTGCCCTGCAGCAGGTTGTTCACCACCAGTCCGGGGGCCGACAGGTTCGAGGCGAAATTATCCGCCACCAGCCGAAGGTCCTCGGGCACGGCGCGCGTGTAACCGCGCGACAAGGGACGAAGGACTGCGCGATCAACCGCCTTGTTGAATTCATGAACGTTCCGGTTCCGCTCTTCGAAAGGGTCGCTGATCCCGTCGCGGGTCACCGCGGCACCGGGGTCCTGCGCGGCGCAGCCCGCCAAAAAGATCACCGCGCACAGCGGCAGCACACGGGCCCAAGCGGACTGTATCGTGGAAAACCAAAAAGCATGGGAAATGTGTTGCAATGTAAGATCCGTGTTCAAGAGCATTTGATCTGAAATCCCGGGCGCATGACCGGCGAATTTGACGTGCGCGACGCGCCCTTTTCGGTTCTTCCGATTGCGCCACTAACCCGAAGTTAGGTCATTTCATTATACCGTCCAACCCGCAGACGGAAGAGCGGTCCGGAATTGACCGGTAAATTCTTGGTGCAAATTGCGGGATATGTCGCATGCAGACAGCAGATTTCCACCCCGGCCTTTCCGAATTGCGCGCTGCACGGCGGGCAAGCCTTGGTTTGTTCTGGTGGGTGGGGCTGTTCAGCATCTTCACCAACATCCTGATCCTGACCGGCCCGGTCTACATGCTTCAGGTCTATGACCGGGTACTGATCAGCAAGTCTTTGCCGACACTTGCCGCCCTCACCCTGCTTGCCGGGTTCCTTTATGCGGTGATGGGTCTGCTGGATCACGCCAGGGGACGGATCATGATCAGGATCGGCGCACGTTTCCAGCACGGGATGGAACGCCGCGTCTTTGACGCGATGCTGCGAAATGACCTGGCCGGACGGCATGCGCTGCAAGGGCAGCGGCAGGCCGGGCCGCACCAGCTTGAGGCGGTTCAACGGCTGATGACCTCGCAGGCTGTGCTGGCCCTGTTCGATCTGCCGTGGGTGCCGATCTTCGCGATCGGCATCGCGATGTTTCATCCCTGGCTTGGGGCGCTGGCACTTGGGGGTGGGGCGTTTCTGATCCTTCTGGCCTGGGCCAACCAGGCCCTCACCCGGCGCTCGGTGATTGGTGCCAACAGCGCGGGGGCGGCGGCCATGGCTTTTGGCGCCCAGGTCGGGGCCTCTGTCGAAACGGTCCAGGCTGCTGGCCTGCGCGAACAGGTCGCCGCCCGCTGGCAGGCCGCGCGCGACAAGACGCTTTCGATGCAGGTCCATGCGGCCGATGTCGGCGGCAGCATGACCGTGGCGCTGAAAACCTGCAGGCTGTTCCTGCAGACGGCCATGCTTGGGCTTGGCGCATGGCTGGTCATCAGGGATGAGATCAGTGCAGGCGTGATGATTGCCGCGTCGATCCTTCTGGCGCGTGGCCTGGCCCCGATCGAGCAGATGATCGGTAGCTGGCCCCTGTTCACGCAGGCGCATGACGGGTGGCATGACCTTGCCCGGCTGCTGACCGAGATGCCGGCCCCGATACCGGGGATCGCACTGCCCACCCCCGCCGCGCACCTTGACGTGCAGGCGCTGACGGTCATTCCACCGGGCGCGGCGCAACCGGTCCTCAGGATGGTGAACCTTGCCGTCCGACCCGGACAGGCGATCGGCGTGATCGGCCCGTCGGGTGCCGGCAAGTCCGCGCTGGCCCGCGCGGTCTGCAACCTTTGGCCGCCTGCGACAGGCGCGATCCGGCTGGATGGCGCGACGCTGGATCAGTATGACCCCGTCAGCCTTGGTCGGCACATCGGCTATCTGCCGCAGCGGGTTGATCTTTTCGACGGAACCATCGCCGAGAATATCGCCCGCCTCTCGCCCGGCCCAGAGGCCGAAAAGGTAATCACCGCAGCCCGCAAGGCCGGAGCGCATGACATGATCCTGCGCCTGCCGGATGGCTATGCGACACGAATTGAGGCAGGTGGCAGCCGCTTGTCGGGGGGGCAGATCCAGCGGATCGGACTGGCGCGCGCCCTCTTTGAAAACCCCGTGCTTCTGGTTCTGGACGAACCCAACGCCCATCTGGACCATGACGGGGCCAGCGCCTTGAACGCGACCATTCGCACCATGAAATCCGAAGGGCGTTCCGTTCTGATCATGACCCATCGCCCCGCCGCCATCGCGGAATGCGACCTGATCCTGGTGATCGACCGCGGGCAGCGCGTGGCATTCGGCCCTCGGCACGACATCCTGCGCGATGTTCTGGACAATCCGCAGGATCTGCGCGCGACGCAGAGCCAAACCACAAGGGTCTGGGGGGCGTGACGGTTGACGCAAACTCGCGCTATCCGACCAGTCAGCCCATCGTGACGGGCCTGATTGCCCTGGCCGTGCTGCTGGGGGGCTTTGCGACCTGGGCCGCGTTCACCAAGATTTCGGGCGCTGTCGTTGCCAGTGGCCGGATCGAGCTGGAGCAGAACCGGCAAGTGGTGCAGCATCCCGATGGCGGCCCGATCCGTGACATCCTTGTCGCAGAGGGCATGCCAGTCGCGGCAGGCCAGATCCTGATCCGCCTTGACGGTGCCGCGCTGTCGTCCGAATTGGCCCTGCTTGAGGCGGAATTGTTCGATGTCATGGCCCGCCGTGGCCGCAACGAGGCCGAGCTTGACGGGCTGGAAGAGCCGGTCTTCGACCCCTTGCTGTTGTCCGCCGCGCATCGGGACCCGGCCATAGCCAGCCTTGTCGAAGGACAAAGGCAATGGATGGCGGCACGGCGTGACGCGGCGCAGCTTCAGGCCGACCAGCTTGAACTGCGTGTCCAGCAGATCGCAAGGCAGATCGAGGGGCTGACCGCACAACGCGAGGCCGTGGAAATCCAGCAGGATCTGATCACGCAGGAGCTTGCCAATCAAAGGATCCTGCTTGACCGCGGCCTTGCCCAGGCCAGCCGCATTCTTGACCTGCAACGGGAATTGGCCGCGCTCACCGGGGTCATCGGCGCGGTGGACGCGCAGAGGGCCGAGGCCGAAAGCCGGGTTGCGCAGATCCGGCTTGAGTTGCTGCAACTGCGCGACGGCCGGCGCGAAGAGGCGATCACCCGCCTGCGTGATCTGCAACCGCGCGAATTGGACATGCAGGAAAAACGGCGCGCCCTGCTGGAGCGGTTGAACCGCCTTGAGGTCCGCGCGCCGGTCGCGGGAATCATCCATGGCTTGCAGGTCCACTCGAAAGGCGCGGTTCTGCGGCCCGCTGATCCGATCCTGTCGATCGTACCGCAGGACCAGCCCTTGATCGTTGCGGCGCAGATCGACCCTTTGCATGTGGGCAGCGTCTTTCCCGGCCAGGAAGTCACGCTGCGCTTTCCCGCGCTTCAGACCGAAGACATTCCCGATCTTGTCGGAAAGGTCGCGCACATATCGGCCGACGCCTTTGCCGATCCAACATCAGGACGGTTCTTCTACCGTGCGGCGATCGTACCGGATGCTTCCGGAACAGAGGGCCTGCCAAAGGGACCGCTTCTGCTTCCCGGCATGCCGGTCGATGCCTTCCTGCACACAGGCGACCGGACAGTTCTGCAATACCTGCTGAAACCGCTGGCGGATGGTGTCAACCTGGCCCTGCGCGAGGAATAGGGCGGCGTTCGATAACGGGAGATCCTGCCCGTGATCCGTTTGCGGTTTCCTTCTGCAGCGAAGCCCGGTAGCGTCCGGCGCAAATCACCCGCGACACGGAGACTACCCATGACCAGCGCCATCGAAACCCGTCTTGCCGAACTTGGTGTAACCCTGCCTTCCGCGCCCGCTCCTGCGGCGAATTACGTGCCCTTCGTCCAGGCGGGCAACCTTGTCTTCGTGTCCGGACAGATCTCGAACGGGCCCGATGGGCTGATCAAGGGACGACTGGGCGACACAATGGATATCGAGGCAGGTGCCGCGGCAGCCAAGGCCTGCGCGATCAGTCTTCTGGCGCAACTCAAGGCCGCATGTGGCGGCGACATCGACCGGCTGGAGCGTGTGGTCAAGCTGACGGGTTTCGTCAATTCGACCGCGGATTTCACCGATCAGCCCAAGGTGATCAACGGAGCCTCGGACTTCCTGGTGGAAGCGCTGGGCGACATGGGGCGGCATTCGCGGTCCGCGGTATCCGCCGCAGCCCTGCCCCTGGGTGTCGCCGTCGAAATCGAAGCGATCTTCCAGATCAAATGAGCCGGCTTCCCGCGCAATTCCTGGGGGCGCCGATCGCACATCGCGCCCTGCACGACCTTGCGGCCGGGCGGCCGGAAAACTCGCCCTCCGCCATCGAGGCCGCCTGCCGGGCCGGATACGGGATCGAGATCGACCTGCAACTGTCCTCGGACGGTCAGGCCATGGTGTTCCATGACTACGACCTCAACCGGTTGACACATGAGGTCGGACCAGTGCGCCAGCGCAGCGCGCAAGCACTTGGGCAAATCTGCCTCAGGGGCGGGACGGACGGGATACCCCGGCTTGACCAGGTTCTGGCGCAGGTGGCGGGGCGCGTTCCCCTGCTGATCGAGATCAAGGATCAGGACGGTGCCATGGGCGCCGGTGTCGGCGCGCTCGAGGCGGCGGCGGCAAGGACCCTGAAAGGCTATGACGGGCCCGTGGCCGTCATGTCGTTCAACCCTCATTCGATGACGGCGATGGCCGGACTGGCCCCAGATCTGCCGCGCGGTTTGACGACCTGCGACTATACGGCAGAGGATTGGCCGCTTTTGCCGGCCGGCACGCGCGCCAGATTGCGCGATATCCCCGATTACGACGCAACGGGGGCCTGTTTCATCAGCCACCAGGCCAGCGATCTGGGGGCGACGCGTGTAGCCGATCTCAAGGCGCGCGGTGCCGCGATCCTGTGCTGGACGATCCGTTCCCCCGAGGCCGAGGCCGCGGCACGACAGATTGCGCATAATGTCACCTTCGAAGGTTATCCCGCCGCGATCCCGGCTTGATCGGCCCATCCACCGATCCAGATTATAGGGCGCATGAAGGGGGCACGCCGCCATGAGTGACGACATGATCGAGATCGACATGCTGGGCAGCCTGTCGGAGATCCCGCAGACCGCGTGGGACGCATGTGCCTGCCCCGAAACCGCGGATGGTGGTCCGCCGCTGGACCCTTTCACCACCTGGCGTTTTCTCAAGGCACTGGAAGACAGCGGATCGGTGGGCGCCGGATCGGGATGGCAGCCACGCCACCTGGTCGCGCGGCAAGACGGTCAGGTGATCGCCTGCGCCCCGATGTATGCCAAGTCGCACAGCCAGGGCGAATATATCTTCGATCACAACTGGGCCCATGCCTATGAACGCGCGGGCGGGCGCTATTATCCCAAGCTTCAGATCGCGGTGCCCTTCACGCCCGCCACGGGACGGCGTTTCCTGACCCGCCCCGGATTCGAGGAAGCCGGACAGGCCGCACTGGTGCAAGGGGCGGTCGAGCTGACGGACAAGAACAGCCTGTCCTCGCTTCACGTGACATTCTGCACCCGGTCCGAGGCAGAGGCCGGCCAGACGATGGGCCTGATGCATCGCGTCACCCAGCAATACCACTGGGAGAACGCGGACTATCGCGATTTCGACGGATTCCTTGCCTCTCTTTCATCGCGCAAGCGCAAGATGATCCGCAAGGAACGCGAGCGCGCCCAGGCCTTCGGCGGGCAGATCGTGGCCCTGACGGGCGATCAGATCGAGCCGTGGCACTGGGACCATTTCTGGCGTTTCTACCAGGATACGGGCGCGCGCAAATGGGGCACACCCTACCTGACGCGCCGCTTCTTCGATATCGCGCATGACACGATGCGCCCCGACATGCTGCTTGTTCTGGCCCTGCGTGACGGTGTACCGGTGGCGGGCGCGCTGAACTTCATCGGGCGGCAGACCCTGTTCGGGCGCTACTGGGGCTGCACAGAGGATCATCCCTGCCTGCATTTCGAACTGTGCTATTATCAGGCCATGGATGTCGCGATCGCAAAGGGGATGGCGCGTGTCGAGGCCGGCGCGCAGGGGGAACACAAGCTGGCACGCGGTTATCTGCCGGTCCCGATCCATTCCCTGCACTGGATCCGCCAGCCCGGTTTTGCCGATGCCGTCGCCCGCTACCTCGAGGCGGAACGCCGCGCCGTCACCGAAGACATCGAGGTTCTGACGGCCTATGGTCCGTTCAGAAAGACCCAAATGGAGGAACAGGAATGACCGAACGCCTCAGCGATACAGGCCGCAAGACCATGCTGGAGCCCTTGTTCGAAACGGGCTGGCGCATGGTCGAAGACCGCGACGCCATCATCAAGACATTCCAGTTCAAGGATTTCACCGAAGCCTTTGGCTGGATGACGCAGGCGGCTCTTTGGGCCGAAAAATGGAACCATCACCCCGAATGGTCAAATGTCTACAAGACCGTGACGGTGGTTCTGACCACACATGACGTCGATGGGCTGTCGGCGCTGGATGCAAAGCTGGCGCGCAAGATGGACAGCCTGTGACCCTCTGCTGGCGCTGCTTCAAGGAGGACCCATGCAAGAGCTGATGAACACCGACATCTGGAACGGAACCACGCTGGCGGACGTTCTGACCCTTGAATTCCTGGCCTCGCTTGCCGGATCGGTTGTCGGCGCGCTGGCGCTGGTTCTGGGCGGGTTCATCTTGGCGGGCTGGGCGCGCAACCGGGTCATCGGCCTGTCGCGGCGGTACAAGCGGCTGGACATCACGCTGTTCAGCTTTCTCGGCAATATCCTGCGCTATGTGATCCTGGCCTTTACGGCGCTGTTCGTGCTGAACACCTTCGGAATCCAGACCACGTCAATCGTCGCCGTGATCGGTGCTGCCGGTCTTGCCATTGGCCTGGCCTTGCAGGGCACGCTGTCGAACGTGGCGGCGGGCGTGATGATCATCCTGTTCCGCCCCTTCAAGAACGGTGACTTCGTCGAGGTTGCCGGCCAATCGGGCACGGTGCAGGAGATCTCGCTGAACTTTACCGAACTGTCCTCGGTGGGAAATGTCCAGGTGATCATTCCCAACAGCCAGGTCTGGGGCAATGTCATCGTGAACTACTCTGCCTATGACACGCGCCGTGCGGAATGGATTTTTGGCGTGTCCTACGACGCGGATCTGAAGAAGGCCGAGACGATCATCCGCGACACGATCATGGCCGATCCACGGTCCAGGACCGATCCCGCGCCCTTCTTCCAGGTCAACAACCTTGGCGATTTTTCGGTCGATTTCCTTGTGCGGGTCTGGTGCGCCTCGGGCGACTATTTCCAGTATCAGGCGGACATGAAGCGCGCCGTGAAGGAAGCGTTTGATGCAGGCGGCATCGACATTCCTTTCCCGACACGGACGATGATTAACGCCGCGTGACGACCATCGCATCCGACAACAAAAAACCCCCGCCGGGCGATGCCAGGCGGGGGTTTTGTGTTCAGTCACAGCCTCAGATCGCGGCCAGCAGCGCCTCGCCGCCCGAAATCTCGCAGGTGCCGGGGCTTTCCTCGGGGTGGAATACCTTGACCACACCATCCTCGACCAGCATCGCGTAACGCTTTGACCGCGCGACAAGCCCTGCGGGCGGCGCATCGAAGTCCATGCCGATCGCCTTGGTGAATGCGCTGGAGGCATCCGCCAGCATGGTGATGCCGGCGGCGGTGGCGCCTGTCGCCTCGCCCCATGCCTTCATGACGAAGGGATCATTGACACTGATGCAGATGATCTCGTCCACGCCCTTGGCGGCGAACTGATCCTTGGTGCGAATGAAACTCGGCACATGGGCAGAGTGGCATGTGGGCGTGAATGCCCCTGGAACCGCGAAGATCGCAACCTTGCGACCTTTCAGCTTTTCGCCCAGGGCCACCGCTTCCGGCCCCTTGTCACCCATCTTCACAAGCTTTGCATCGGGCAGATTTGCCCCGGTCGAAATCGTCATCCTGTTCCTCACCTTGGGTTTGCGTTATCCGGTATCGTGGATATAGGGTGCCGCGCAATCCGAGGCCAATACTTTCGAAAAGGAACAGGGATGATGCATGTTGTCGTCGTCGGAGCCGGACAAGCCGGATCGTCACTTGTTGCAAAGTTGCGCAATTCCGGCTTTGACGGATCCATCACACTTATCGGCGCCGAACCCGTGCCCCCCTATCAGCGCCCGCCCTTGTCGAAAGCCTATCTGCTGGGTGACATGGCGCTGGACCGGTTGTTCCTGCGGCCTGAAAGTTTCTATGCCGAACACCGGATCGACCTGCGCCTGAATACCCGCGTCACCGGGATTGACCGCACCGCGCATACCGTCACCCTGAATGGCGAGGTCATGCCCTATGATCAGCTGGTGCTTGCCACCGGGTCTGAGCCGCGCCGCCTGCCCGCCAGCATCGGCGGGGCGCTGGAAGGCGTCTTCGTGGTGCGCGACCTGGCCGATGTCGATGCCATGGCCCCGCATGTCGTGGCGGGCAAACGCGCGCTGATCGTGGGCGGCGGCTATATCGGGCTTGAGGCTGCAGCGGTGGCCGCCAAGCGGGGGCTTGATGTGACACTGGTCGAAATGGCGGACCGGATCCTGCAAAGGGTCGCAGCCCCCGAGACATCCGACTTTTTCCGCGCCCTGCATCAAGGGCATGGTGTGACCATCCGCGAGGGTATCGGGCTGGACCGCCTGCTGGGCGAAGGGCATGTCACCGGCGCACGGCTGAGCGACGGCACCGAGCTGCCGGTCGATCTGGTGATCGTCGGTGTCGGCATCACACCTGGTACCGCGTTGGCCGAGGCGGCTGGCCTCGAGATCGAGAACGGGATCAAGGTGGATGCGCAGGGCCGCACATCGGACCCGGCGATCTGGGCCGCCGGGGATTGCGCCTCGTTTCCCTGGCAGGATGGGCGGATCCGGCTGGAAAGCGTGCCGAACGCGATCGAACAGGCGGAATGCGTGGCCGAGAACATCATGGGCGCCGGCAAGGACTATGTTGCGAAACCCTGGTTCTGGTCGGATCAGTATGACGTGAAGCTCCAGATCGCCGGGCTGAATACGGGCTATGACCGAACAGTGGTGCGGCCGGGCGACAAGCCGGGCAGCCAGTCCGTCTGGTACTATCGGGGCGATGCGCTGCTGGCTGTGGACGCGATGAACGATCCGCGCGCCTACATGATCGGCAAGCGTCTGATCGAGGCGGGTCAATCGCCCGCACCGGCGGCTGTGGCCGATCCGGAAACCCCGCTGAAATCACTGCTTCCCGCATGAGGATCGTTGCCGGGCGGTTTCGGGGCCGTGCCCTTGCGGCCCTGGGCAAAGGTGATCCCGGCGCGCATCTGCGGCCGACAACGGATCGCACCCGCGAAAGCCTGTTCAACATGCTGGCCGGTGGCCGTTTCGGCGACCCGATCAACGGCGCGCGCGTTCTGGACCTGTTCGCAGGGACCGGCGCGCTGGGGCTCGAGGCGCTGTCGCGCGGGGCAACACATGCCGTTTTCGTGGACGACGGGACCAAGGCGCTGGCGCTGATCCGGCAGAATGTCGCGATCTGCGAGGCCGGGGCAGAGACGCGGATCATCAAGCGTGATGCGCGTCGCCTTCCCCCGAATGACGGCCTGCCTTTCGACCTGATCTTTCTGGATCCGCCATATGCAAAGGGCATGGGGGAACAGGCGCTGCGTCAGGCCCTGGCGCAAGGCTGGATAGCCGCCGAGGCGCTGATCGTCTGGGAGGAAAGTGCCGCGATCCTGCCGCCCGAGGGCGTGACCCTGCTGGAAAGCCGCCGCTACGGCGATACGGTGATCAGCCTGCTGCGCGCAGACTGACCCGACCGGCGCTTGGCAGATGGCCCGGCCCCTGCGGGGGTGCCATTCACGGTCGCGCCCGCGACGCGGCAAAAAGACGACGCACCATGGGGTCGGAAACGGGAAAGCATGGCAGGACATGCGGGTTCAGCTTGCCGGGACATTGATCCGGAATATCCATGGCAACCCGTTACATACCCATCTGGACCCGCTTTGCCCCCACGCCCGGCGTTCGAGGTTTCGCGACCCTCCAGGGATTCGAGGCCATCACACGCGGAATCCTGATCTCTGTCTTTCCGCTCGAAATGTACCGCGCCCTTCAGGATGCGCAGACCGTGTCCCAGGTCTATTTCATGATCGGGATCACATCCCTGCTGGGCGGGTTGATGGTGCCCTGGCTGAATCGCTTCCTGCCACGCCGCTGGATGTATACCACCGGTGCCTCGCTTTATGTGCTGGGCTCGATCGTGGCGGTTCTGGGGGGCACCGACATGATCATGTTCGCCCTGCTCTGCAACACGCTGGCGACGGTGATCACCTTCGTCTGCTTCAATGCCTATGTGCTGGACTATATCGCGCGGGTCGACCTGGGGCGGGCCGAGTCGATGCGGATGTTCTATTCCGCTCTTGGCTGGACGGTGGGGCCGGTTCTGGGTGTGACCCTGATGGCGCTCTGGCGGCCAGCGCCTTTCGTGGTCGCCGGCGTCTCGGCCCTGTGCATGCTGTCGGTCTTCTGGTCGATGCGGCTGGGCAATGGCAAGCTGATCAGCCGGGCGCGCGCGCCCGCCCCCAACCCGCTGGCCTTTCTGGGGCGTTTCTTCGCGCAACCGCGCCTGATCGCGGGCTGGCTGTTCGCGGTGATCCGGTCCTGCGGCTGGTGGGTCTATGTCGTCTACCTGCCGATCTTCGCCGTCGAGTCCGGGCTGGGCGAAGCCACGGGCGGGATCGTCCTGTCGATCACCAATGGCACGCTTTTCTTGACGCCGCTGATGCTGCGCTTCGTTCAGGCCAGTTCGATCCGCACGGCGGTGCGTTTCGGGTTTTTCGCGGCAGGCGCGTTGTTCATCGCGGCCGGCGTTGGCCAGTGGCTGCCATGGGGGGCGGTGGCCTTGCTGATGCTGGCGTCTTTCTGCCTGATCCTGCTGGATGTCTGCGGCGGTCTGCCCTTCCTGATGGCGGTCAAACCCTCGGAACGGACCGAGATGTCGGCCGTCTATTCCAGCTTCCGCGATGTATCGGGCATCCTGACCCCCGGCATCGCCTGGCTGGTCCTGCTGGCAGCCCCCTTGCCGGGGGTCTTCATGGCCTGCGGTGCCGGGCTCTGGCTGGCATGGGGTATCGCGGGGCGCCTGCATCCGCGCCTGGGGCGCGCACGCATCCGCCTGCCCGCTGTCTGACCGGCGCGGCATCGGCTGTTTCTTCTTGCCTCAAATATCCCCGCGCGGAGCGCATTCCGCCATCGCGGACAAAGGCATCAGCCGTAAGTGGGGTGGAACCGTCCTGCGGGCGAGAGTGTGAAGATCTCGCACCCGGTCGCCGTGACACCCACGGAATGCTCGAACTGGGCGCTCAGCGACTTGTCGCGGGTCACGGCTGTCCAGTCATCGGCCAGGACCTTGGTTTCGGGGCGTCCCAGGTTCACCATGGGCTCGATGGTGAAGAACATCCCTTCCTCCAGCACCGGTCCGGTACCCGGACGGCCATAATGCAGCACATTCGGTGGCGCATGAAAGACGCGCCCCAGGCCATGGCCGCAGAAGTCTCGCACCACGCTCATGCGGTGCCCTTCGACGAAGGACTGGATCGCATGGCCGATGTCACCAAACGTGTTGCCCGGTCTGACCGCCTCGATCCCCAGCATCAGCGCATCATGGGTCACCTGGATCAGGCGCTCTGCCTTGCGGGACAGGGTACCCGCGGCATACATGCGGCTGGTATCGCCGAACCAGCCATCAACGATCACGGTGACATCGATGTTCAGGATGTCGCCATCCTTCAGCTTCTTGTCGCCGGGAATGCCATGACAGACCACGTGGTTCAGGCTGATGCAGCTGGCATGCTGATAGCCCTTGTAGCCGATCGTGGCCGATTTCACGCCTGCGGCCTCGACCTTGTCCTCGATGATCCGGTCCAGCTCGCCGGTGGTGATGCCGGGCTGCACGAATTCCGCGATCTCGTCCAGGATGGTTGCCGCAACCTGTCCGGCACGGTGCATTCCGGCAAAGTCACCGTCTTCGTGAATTCGGATGCCATCCCGTGTAAGGCGGCCGCGATGCTGATCGTTCAAACCGGGGCTCCGTCCTGAAAATCCGTTTTGTCTTTATTTAGGCCGATTTATCCGAAGTTGCCAGTCAAGCCAAGGGCGGGCGTCAGCGGATGTGACAATCCGATCCCATCGGGGTCAAGCCTGCAAGCTTGGCAAACCACCTCGACACCGGCCGCATGTGCGGCCGATGCCGCGGCCGCATAGGCCGGGTCGATGTCGCGGGCCAGGTCAAAACGGGTGCAATCACTGCGCTGCACAAGATAGAAAAGCACCGCGCGATGCCCTTGCCGCGCCATGTCGGCCAGTTCGCCAAGATGCTTGGCCCCACGCGCGGTCACGCTGTCGGGGAATTCGGCAAGGCCCTCCTGCCGGCTGAGGGTGACGCTTTTAACCTCGACATAGGCATCAGGCAGACCCGGTTCGCGCAGCAGGAAATCGACGCGGCTTGAGGTGCCATAGGCCTGTTCCGGCAGGACTGTCCCATAGGCCGCAAGTGCAGGTATCGCACGTGCCTCCAATGCCGCGCGCAGCATCCGGTTGGGTAGCGCGGTATCGATCCCGGTGAAATGGCCATCGCAATGATCCACCAGCCGCCAACCGTAGCGCAGCTTTTTCTTCGGGTCTTCGTTGCGTTCCAGCCAGATTCTTGTGCCCGGCGTCGCCAACCCCAGCATCGCGCCGGGATTGGGGCAATGGGCCACGACCTGCTGACCGGCATCGGGGCCGGTTTCAGGCACCACATCGGCAAGAAACCGTTTATAGCGGCGGATCAGCCGGGCGGGCAGCAGAGGGGTTGGAAAGCGCATGGGCTTGGGCCTATACCGAGGCATCTGATGTTTCAAGGACAGCGCCATGACCAATCCAACCGCCGCCATGATCGTGATCGGGGACGAGATCCTGTCGGGTCGCACCCGCGACAGCAACATGCATTACCTGGCGGGCGAGCTGACCAAGGTCGGTATCGACCTGCGCGAGGTGCGCGTGGTCAGCGATGACGCACCCGCCATCGTGGCAGCCGTCAGGGCCCTGTCCGGGACCTATACCCATGTCTTCACCTCGGGCGGGATCGGGCCGACCCATGATGACATCACGGCGGATTGCATCGCGCAGGCCTTCGACCGGCATATCGATGTGCGTGACGATGCCCGCGCGCTTCTGGCGGCGCATTATGCCCGCACCGGGAGCGAGCTGAACGCCGCCCGCCTGCGGATGGCGCGCATTCCCGATGGGGCCAGCCTGATCGAAAACCCGGTCTCGACCGCACCGGGCTTCACAGTCGAAAACGTGCATGTCATGGCGGGCGTGCCTTCGGTCTTTCAGGCCATGGTCGCCTCGATCCTGCCGACTCTGACAGGCGGCAAGCCGCTGCTGTCGCAGACCCTGCGCATTCAGCGCGGCGAAGGCGATATCGCCGGTCCGCTGGCCGATCTGGCGCAACGCTATCCGGACCTGTCGATGGGGTCCTATCCGTTCCAGCAAAACGGGGTCTACGGCGCCAATATCGTGATCCGGGGACAGGATGGTGCGCAGGTTGATGCCGCGATGGCGGAACTGTCGGCCCTGTTTCCCGCATGACGCCGGATCTGGCGCAGCTTTATGACGTGATCGACGGGACCTGGCCCGCAGCCGAGACGCGGCGTCAGGGACATATGCTGCTGCGGCGTGGCGAAGGGGGCGGGCAACGCGTGTCGGCAGCGACTGCGCTTGGCCACGTCACGCCGCAGGATGTCGATGCCGCCGAAGCGGCGATGCAGGCCATGGGACAGCCCCGGCTGTTCCAGATCAGGGCAGGCGACAGGGCGCTGGATGACCTGCTGGCGCAGCGCGGCCATGTGATCGTCGACCCTGTCAATCTCTATGTCGCCCATGTCGATGTGCTGGCCACACGCAGTCCACCACCCGTGACGGCCTTCTGCGTATGGGAGCCACTGGCCATCCAGATCGATATCTGGGCCAAGGGCGGGATCGGATCCGGTCGGCTTGCCGTCATGCACAGGGCGAAGGGGCCGAAAATCTCGATCCTCGGACGGCTAAATGATCATCCCGGCGGCACCGCGTTTGTCGCGATTCATGACGGGATCGCCATGGTCCACGCGGTCGAGGTACTGCCGCATCAACGCAAGCAGGGGATGGCAGGCTGGTTCATGCGGCTTGCCGCATTCTGGGCCCGCGACAACGGGGCCAGCCATATTGCCGTGGTCTGCACACAGGCGAACACGGCGGCGAATGCGCTCTATGCTTCCCTCGGGATGGCGCTTGTGGGACAGTATCACTACCGCAAACATCCAGATGACGTGAAATGAGCCAAGCATGAGCACCAAAGACCAGCCCACCGCCCTCGACCTGCCGCAAGTCGATCCGCTGCCGCCCGCCACGCAGAAGTATTTCGACATCTGTCAGGACAAGCTGGGCATGGTGCCGAACGTGCTGCGCGCCCATGCCTTCGACATCGACAAGCTGAACACCTTTTCCGCCCTCTACAATGACCTGATGCTGGCAAACAGCGGCCTCAGCAAACTTGAGCGCGAGATGATCGCGGTCACGGTTTCGTCCATCAACCGCTGCTTCTATTGCCTGACGGCGCATGGTGCGGCGGTCAGGCAACTGTCCGGCGATCCCAAGCTGGGCGAGATGCTGGTGATGAACTACCGGGTGGCGCCGCTGGATGCACGGCAACGCGCGATGCTGGATTTCGCGGCGCTGGTCACGACCGCCTCGGCCACGATAGAGGAAGATCACCGCCAGGCCCTGCGCGATGTGGGGTTCACGGATCGCGACATCTGGGACATCGCCAATGTCGCGGCCTTCTACAACATGACGAACCGGGTCGCGTCGGCCACGGACATGCGCCCCAATGACGAGTATCATGCGCAGGCCAGGTAACATGACGGGATGAGGATGATCCGCCTGTCCCATCGGCCCATTGCAGGAATGGCGCTGATCCTCGGGCTGGCCCTGGCCGGTCCGGCGGCAGCGCTGGACCTGACCTTGCCCTTCAGCAGTCAGTTGACCACCCGCGTCGTCACGGCCCCCGACAGCCATGCGCTTGCCACAGGCCCCTTCGCTGACGGCGCATTGCCTGTGATGGAGCTTGAGGGGCAGGTCGAACGGCAGGTCTTTCGCATTCCGGGACAGGCCCTGACGACGCTGCAGATCTTCGCGCCGATCCGCGAGCAGATCATCGCCGCCGGGTATGAGACGATTTTCGAATGTCATGCGGCATCCTGTGGCGGTTTTGATTTCCGCTTTGCGACCGAGGTTCTGCCCGCGCCGGACATGTATGTGGATCTGACCGATTTCCGGTTCCTCTCGGCCGCGCGGAACACGCAGGATCATCTGGGCCTGCTGGTCAGCGCATCGTCGAATGCCGGCTTCGTGCAGATGATCCGCGTCACATCCGCTGTTACCTCGGAAGCCATGCGCGTCCTGCGTCCGGACGAGTCCGGGGCCATGCCGCCCGCTGGGACGTCATCGCCTGCAGCTGCGGGTCCTGTGCAAGACGGCACCCTTGGAACGCCAATTGCACCCTTTTCGCTGGCCGAAAGCCTGAACCAGCGGGGACATGTCATCCTGTCCGACCTGAGTTTCCAGACGGGTTCATCACAGCTGGCACCGGGCCGCACGGCATCGCTGGAAAACCTTGCGGCGTTCCTGCGGGCAGATCCGTCGCGCCGCGTGGCACTGGTGGGGCATACGGATGCGGTCGGTGCCCTGTCGGGCAATATCGCACTGTCACGTCAACGCGCATCTGCGGTGCGCGACCGCCTTGTTCAGGACTACGGCATTCCCGCGCGGCAACTGGAAGCAGAGGGGATGGGCTACCTTTCTCCGATCGCACCCAACACCACCATCGCGGGGCGCGAAGCAAACCGCCGGGTCGAGGCGGTTCTTCTGAACACCGAATAGCGGCCAGGGGATTCCCCCGGACGCCCCGACACCACCACTTTTCTTGCGATACGCCTCAGCCCCGGATCAGGATCGCGCGCAGATCGTTGACATTGGTGCCCGTGGGCCCGGTCACGAAAAGCTGGTCAATCGCTTCGAATGCAGACCAGGCATCATGTGCCGCCAGCGTCATGGCAGGATCATGCCCCGCCGCACGCATGCGCGCCGCCGTATGGCCATCCGCAAAGGCGCCCGCGTTATCCTCGGAACCGTCGATACCGTCAGTATCCGCCGCCAGCGCGCTGATACCGGCACAGCCTTCGACCGCCAAGGCGAATGACAGCAGGAACTCGGTATTGCGCCCCCCGCGCCCGGCCTTGTCGCGGATCGTGACAGTGGTTTCGCCCCCCGACAACATGACCACGGGCGGCGCGAAAGGGCGGCCCCGGCTTGCCACCTCGCGCGCCATGGCGGCATGCATGCGGGCCACGTCGCGGGCCTCGCCCTCGATCGCGTCGGACAGGATGACAGCCGCGACACCTGCGGACTCCGCGACCGTGGCCGCGGCCTCCAGGGAGCGCGCGGCAGAGGCGACGACATGCACCTCGTTCCCTGCCAGTTTCGGATCGTCGGGCAGGGGGGCATCCTCGGCGGTCTGATCCAGAAAACGCGCCAGCCGCTCGGGCAGGACAATGCCATGATCCCGCAGCGCCGCCCGCGCCCTGGCGCGGTCCACCCTGTCGGCGACTGTCGGACCAGAGGCCACTTGCGCAGGGTCGTCACCGGGGACATCCGACACGATCAGGCTGACCACCCTTGCAGGATGCGCGGCCATCGCAAGCCGTCCGCCCTTGATCCTGCTGAACTGCTTTCGGATCGCGTTCATCGCCCCGATCGGCGCGCCCGAAGCCAGCAAGGTTTCATTCAATGCAACCTCGTCCGCAAGGGTCAAACCCTCAGCAGGTGCCGCCAGCAAAGCAGAGCCGCCACCGCACACCAGCGCCACCACCAGGTCATCCGGCCCCAACCCGGTGACCGCATCGAACAGCGCCTCGGACGCGGCCAGCCCCGCTTTGTCAGGCACGGGATGCGCCGCCTCGAGGACCCGGATGTGGCGCGTGGGGCAAGCATAGCCATAGCGCGTGACAACGACCCCCTCGATCGGCGCCTGCCACAGATCCTCGAATGCGGCGGCAAGCTGCGCCGCGCCCTTTCCGGCACCGATCACGATGGTGCGCCCCTTGGGGCGGGCGGGCAGATGCGCGGCAAGCGCCTTGCGGGGATCTGCGGCCGCCACGGCGGCGTTGAACACGGACGCCAGAAATGCGCGGTCCTGCGGGGTCATTGCGGGTCTTTCATCAAGGCTGCGTTGTCACGCGCGCCCTTTCCAGGGCACCAGCCACTTTTCCGCCATCCGCATCAGGATGTCGATACCATAGCCGATGACGCCGATCAGGATGATCCCCATGATCACCACATCCGTCAGCTGGAACCGACTTGCGACCATGATCATCATGCCAGCGCCCTTTTCGGCGGCCACCAGTTCGGCGGCCACCACCGTGCCCCAGCACACCCCCATCGCCACGCGCGCGCCGGTGAAGATCTCGGGCAGGGAATTCGGCACGATCACATGGCGCAGGATCTGCCATTTGCTGGCGCCCAGCGAATAGGCCGCATGCACCTTGGAGATTGCCACCCCAGAGACGCCCGCCCGCGCCGCAATGGTCATGATCCAGAGCGCCGCCAGGAACAGCAGGATGATCTTGCCCGCCTCGCCGATGCCCGCCCAGATGATCACCAGCGGGATCAGTGCCAGCGGTGGCACCGGGCGCATGAATTCGACGATCGGGTCGAACCAGCCGCGAAACCAGTCTGAAAGGCCCATGGCATAGCCCAGCGGAATTCCGACCAGCGCCCCAAGCACGAAGCCTGCGATCACCCGGAAAAGCGACCAGCCCAGATGCTCCCAAAGGGTGAAATTCTGGTACCCGCTGGCAGCGATTTCCGCGACCCGGGCCACCACGGCCTCGGGCGGTGGCAACCAGATCGGCTCCATCTGCAGGCCGCGCGGCGGGGAGTAGTTGAGCGTGCCGCGCGACGTGACCGTGACGCGACCGGCCTGCGTGTCGACCGTGCCGCCGACGGTGACCGGCACACCTTCGATCGCGACGATGCTGGCCCCGTCTGCACGGGTGATTTCGTCATTGTCATCCCATGTCACCAGTACGGATCGCCAGGCGCCCACGGCCACGGCATCGTTGCGCGCAAAGCCGTCGCCGGGTGCCGCTTCGGGTGCGGGTGCGCTTTCACCAACGGGATTCACACGGGCAAATACCGTCGCGTCGTCGCGTGCGCCATCCGGGCCTTCGACGGTATAGGTGAACTGCGCCTCGCCGGTGAATGGGCCAGGCGCATGGACCGGCACCCATTTGCTGCCCGTGAACGCCCCCCACAGCAGGAAGATCGCGAGGACGGAAACGATGCTGGCCGCGCGGTCGGCGCGCACGGCGCTTTCGTCGCCGAATGTCACGGTCTTGAGCGAGGTGAAATCATGCCGCTCGCGCAGGCGGCGCAATCCCACCCGGATCAGGATGAAGCTGCCGATGAAGATGGCCAGATAGATCAGCAGCGGGATCATGCGCCTGCCTCCTCGCTGCGGCCCATGATCTCTTCTTCCATGTCCCAGATCATGCTCAGAATCTCCTCGCGCTTGGTCGCGAAATCGGGGTGTTTCTTCACCGCGCGCAGGTCCTGGCCCACGCCCATTTCGGCAAAGGGCAACCTGTATTCGCGGTGGATGCGCCCGGGGCGCGGCGCCATGACCAGAAGCCTCTCACCCAGCAGCAGGGCCTCTTCGACGGAATGCGTGATCAGGATGATCGTCTTGCCGGTTTCCTTCCACAGCTTCAGCACAAGGCCCTGCATCTTCTCGCGTGTCAGCGCATCCAGTGCGCCCAGCGGCTCGTCCATGAGGATCACGTCGGGATCATTGGCAAGGCAACGGGCCAGCGCCACGCGCTGCTGCATGCCACCCGACAGTTCATAGACCGATTTTTCCTTGAAATCGCGCAGGCCCACCACATCCAGCAGGTGGTCCACCGTCGCTTTCCACTGCGCCTCGCGCTGGCCTGCCATGCGCGGGCCGAAGCTGACGTTGTCGCGCACGCTCATCCATTCGAACAGCGCTCCTTGCTGGAACACCATGCCGCGTTCCGCTGCTGGCCCCCGGACCCTCGTCCCGTTGAGCGTGATCTGACCCTCGGTGGGGGCCAGAAAACCCGCAACGATGTTCAGCAACGTGGTCTTGCCGCACCCCGATGGGCCCAGCACACTCAGCAGTTCACCGGTGTTCAACGTCAGGCTGACATCCCGCAGCGCTTGCACATGACTGCCATTCGGCAGATCGAACCGCATCGAAATATTGTCGATGGAAAGTGTCGACACCTTCCGCCCCTTCCTGTGTTCAGGTCCGGTTCCGTGCTGCCTCCCGCAAGGGAACTTCAACCGACCGGTTTCTTCTTGCCGAAAATATCCCCGCCGGAGGCATCCGGCGTGGACCAAGCAGAGCATGCCCCGCAAGGTGCACGAAAGGGGCAAGACAGGCCCCGCCTTGCCCCGGGTTCGGATCACATGCCCTGTGCAGCCGCCAGAGGTCCTGTCGCCACCCGGTCAGAGTAGTCGTCCAGCGCGGTCGGAATGCTGCCCGCCTCGACAAAGACCTGTGCCACGCCTTTCATGAACTCCTGCGCACCGCCGCCCAGCCACTTGGCATCCAGCTGTTCAGACACGGTGGGGAACACGAAGGTGTCGATCGTGGCCGCGGTTGCGTCTAGATCCATGCCCGCATCCTTGGCGATGACCGGCAGCATCTTGTCGCGGTTCGCAGGGTCTGCCCACATGGCATTGGCATCAGCCGTGACTTTCAGGAACTTGGCCACCATGTCGGGGTTCTCTGCCACGAAGGCTGCGGGTGCGCTGGTCACGTCGAAGACCAGGATGCCCAGCGCCTCTTTCTCGGCTCCGGTCAGCAGGACATTGCCATGCTCCTTGGCGCGGCGCAGCGAACCGCCCCAGCCGCAGAACATGTCGACCGCGCCCTGCGCGATGGCGGCGGCACCTTCCGGGGGGGCCATGTTCACGATCTCGAGGCTGGCAAGATCGACGCCGAAATGGGACATCTGCTTGAGGAAACCATAGTGTGCTGCCGTTCCCAGCGGCACGGCGACCTTCTTGCCGGCCAGATCGGCGGCGCTGGTCTTGTCGATCTCCAGCGCGCTGGCGACGACACAGTTGTCATTGTCCGCATAGGATACGGCCACGTCCACGATCTTCAGGTCCTGACCGGCGCTGGTTGCGACCACGAAGGGCGGCACGCCCTGGCTGACCGACAGATGCACATCGCCCGAGGCCATCGCGGCGCTCATCGCGGTGCCGGTATCGAAGGCACGCCAGTTGACCTTGACGCCCATGACCTCGTCATAGGTTCCCATTTCCTTGGCATACTGGAACGGCATCGGCCATTCGGTGAAATAGGCCACGGTGATTTCCTCGGCCATGGCGGCTGTGGCCATGACGCTCATGGCGGTGCCGGCGACGGCTCCCATCAGTCTTGCTTTCGGTGTCATCCATATCTCCTGTCGGTTACGCCACCTGTTTGCGGTGGTCTGTCGATTCTGGCGCCGGGTGCGGAATGCCGAAAACCGGGGCACCCGACCGCCATGATCATCGGACTGGAAAAGCCGATTCCGATCAATGATTTTCTAGGCGTCAGACCGGCGACCGGCTTTCCGGCGAAGCCTTTTAAGTCAATCGGAACGAAGTTTTCAGTTTATCTTCAACATTTTGACACAAGCGCCCAAAATGCAGGCATGAGAATGCATGCCATCTGGACTTAATGAACTGGCTGGATTGGCCCTATTTCTTTACCACCCTTTGCGTGTGATACTGCACCTGATGGCTCGCCTTTCCGCGGGCTTGTTTCTCATGAAGACAGATGGAGCGCCAAGATGATGGACGGCAAGTTCGACAATGACATTCAGGCTGTTGTGGACGCCGACCGCGCCCATGTCTGGCACCACCTGAGCCAGCACAAACCCTATGAGACGACAGATCCCCGGATCATCGTCGAGGGCAAGGGCATGCGCGTCTGGGACCAGAAGGGCAAGGAGCATCTGGATGCCGTGTCCGGTGGCGTCTGGACCGTCAACGTGGGCTACGGCCGCGAGCGGATCGCGAATGCGGTGCGCGACCAGCTGATCAAGCTGAACTACTTTGCCGGGTCCGCAGGGTCGATCCCCGGCGCGATGTTCTCGGAGCGGCTGATCGAAAAGATGCCGGGCATGAGCCGCGTCTATTACTGCAACTCGGGATCCGAGGCGAACGAGAAAGCCTTCAAGATGATCCGCCAGATCGCGCACAAGCGTTACGGCGGCAAGAAGCACAAGATCCTGTACCGGGATCGCGATTATCATGGCACGACCATCGGCTGCCTGTCCGCCGGTGGGCAGGACGAACGGAACGCGCAATACGGCCCCTTCGCCCCAGGCTTCATCCGTGTGCCCCATTGCCTTGAATACCGCGCTGCCGATCAGGGCGCCCCGGTCGAGAATTACGGCGAATGGGCCGCCAACCAGATCGAGGCCGTGATCCTTGCCGAGGGACCGGACACCGTGGGCGGTATCTGCCTTGAGCCGGTGACCGCAGGTGGCGGCGTCATCACCCCGCCCGAAGGCTACTGGCAGCGTGTTCAGGAGATCTGCCGCAAGTACGACGTTCTGCTGCACATCGACGAAGTGGTCTGCGGCGTGGGCCGTACCGGCACATGGTTCGGCTATCAGCACTACGGCATCCAGCCCGACATGGTGACCATGGCCAAGGGCGTCGCCTCGGGCTATGCCGCGATCGCCTGCCTTGTCACCACCGAGGCCGTGTTCGACATGTTCAAGGATGACGCAACCGATCCGCTGAACTATTTCCGCGACATCTCGACCTTTGGTGGCTGCACGGCAGGTCCCGCCGCGGCGCTGGAAAACATGGCGATCATCGAGGAAGAGGGCCTGCTGGAAAACACCACCAAGATGGGTCACTACATGCTGGACCGTCTGGCCGAGTTGAAGGACAAGCATGCCGTGATCGGCGATGTGCGCGGCAAGGGCCTGTTCCTGGGCGCGGAACTTGTCGCGGATCGCACAACGCGCGAACCGATGGCGGAAAAGCGGGTGCAGATGGTGACAGCCGACTGCATGGCGCAGGGTCTGATCATCGGGGCGACCAACCGCTCATTGCCCGGCCTGAACAACACCCTGTGCTTCAGCCCCGCCCTGATCGCGACAAAGGACGATATCGACCAGATCATCGAAGGTGTCGACGGCGCATTGACCCGCGTCTTCGGCTGAGCCTGATCACGCAGATGCCAGAGGGGCGCGGGACCATCCCGCGCCCTTTCGCATGGTGCTATCCATGCATCGCCTTGCTGTCATCCGGTGCCTGCGCCCGGTCCGTCTTGCCATAGTCGCGCAACACCTGCAGCACCTTCAGCCGGTAGTCCGCGAACATCTGGCCGCGCCCGGCTTTCTGCGCGCCGCGATGCTCGGGCAGTTGCCGCCACCGGTCCAGCGCGGCCTCATCCTCGAAGAACGAGATCGACAGAAGCTTGTCGGGGTTGGTCAGGCTCTGGAACCGCTCGACGCTGATGAAACCTTCCATCTGTTCGACCAGCGGGCGCATCTGCGCGGCCATGTCCAGATAGGGCTGCTTCATTCCCTCTTTCGGCGTTACCTCGAATATCACGGCAATCATTCGGCGTTCCCTCTTGTGATCCCTGCGCCGGGGCAGCATCCCCTTTCACCACAATTTGGACAAGCCTTCCAAAGATAAGACCAGTTTACCTGCCCGTTAAGTCCAGCATAGAGTGTATGGATGGTCATACCTGTCGAAACCTTCTTCCTGGATCCGGCCTCCCAGGGCACATTGCAGGCGCGCATCCAGCAGATGATCGCGGGCGGCATCCTTTCGGGGCGCTTCCGGCGAGGGGAAAAGCTGCCCTCGACCCGCAGACTGGCGGCGCATCTGGGCATCAGCCGGATCACGGTGACGCTGGCCTATACCGAGTTGCTGGCCAATGACTACCTGGCGGCCAAGGGCCGGTCCGGTTATTTCGTGTCCGACAATGCGCCGGAGCCCCCACCGTCGCCCGCCGCACCCAGCCGCGGTGACACCGTGGACTGGACCCGCGCCATCGGGCAGCGATTCACCGGCGGCTCCACCCCTGTGAAACCACAGGACTGGGCCAGTTTCCGCTTTCCGTTCATCTACGGCCAGGCCGATCCGTCGCTGTTCGATCATGCCAACTGGCGGCTTTGCGCCCTGCAGGCGCTGGGGGCGCGGGACTTCACCGCGCTGACCACGGATTACTATGATCAGGACGATCCGAAGCTGGTGGAATTCATCGCCCGCCACACCCTGCCCCGCCGCGGGATCGTGGCGCGACCGTCTGAAATCCTTGTGACGCTGGGCGCACAGAACGCCCTGTGGCTGACGGCACAGGTGTTGCTGACCCAGCGGCGGCTCGCCGCAATCGAGAACCCCTGCTACCACGCGCTGCGCGATATCCTGACGCAATCGCGCTGTCGGCTGGCCCCTGTTGCGGTCGATGCCGACGGCTTGCCGCCCGATGCCATCCCGGATGGTACGGATGTCATCTTCACCACACCCAGCCACCAATGCCCCACCTCCGCCACCATGCCGATGGCCCGCCGCACCGCACTGCTGGATCGCGCCCGCGCTCTGGATGCGATCATCGTCGAAGATGATTACGAGTTCGAGATGTCCTATCTCTCGCCCCCGTCGCCAGCGCTGAAATCCCTCGATGGGGAAGGGCGCGTGATCTATGTCGGCAGTTTCTCGAAGTCGCTGTTTCCGGGGCTGCGGCTGGGCTACCTGGTCGGGTCCGAGGCTTTCATCCGCGAGGCGCGCGCCCTGCGCGCCAGCGTGCTGCGCCACCCGCCCGGCCATATTCAGCGCACGGCCGCCTATTTCCTGTCACTGGGTCATTACGATGCGCAGATCCGCCGCATGGCCCGCACCCTGGCCGAGCGCCGCAAGGTGCTGGAAGAGGCGATCCAGCGTCAGGGCCTGACAATTGCGGGGCGCGGCACCTTCGGCGGATCCAGCATCTGGATGCGTGCGCCCGAAGGGGTCGATACCGGGCAGGTCGCCATTGACCTGCGGGGCGCAGGCGTTCTGATCGAGCCGGGTGCGCCGTTCTTCGCGGACGCCGTCCCACCGGCGCAATTCTACCGGCTTGCCTATTCCTCGATCCCGGCAGCACGGATCGGCGAGGGCGTGCGCCTTGTCGCGGCAGCGATGCAAGAGGCTGCACGGAACCCATCCTGGACCTAACTGCCAACCTCAACTGGCCCTATTGCCACCTTGGCCTGCCGCCTAATCTGCCCCAAAGGCCCGCAGTGGCCCCTTCCCCATGACCGGAGCTGTCCCATGAAGATGACAACCGAAGAAGCTTTCGTGAAAACCCTGCAGATGCATGGGATCGAACATGCATTCGGCATTATCGGTTCGGCCTTCATGCCGATTTCCGATCTTTTCCCGCGCGCGGGAATCACCTTCTGGGATTGCGCGCATGAAGGCTCGGGCGGGATGATGGCCGATGGCTACACCCGCGCCTCCGGCAAGATGTCGATGATGATCGCCCAGAACGGGCCCGGCATCACCAATTTCGTGACCGCCGTGAAAACCGCCTACTGGAACCATACACCCTTGCTGCTGGTGACACCGCAGGCCGCCAACAAGACGATCGGCATGGGTGGCTTTCAGGAGGTCGAACAGATGGCCCTGTTTAAGGACATGGTCGCCTACCAGGAAGAAGTGCGCGACCCGTCCCGCGTGGCCGAGGTGCTGAACCGCGTGATCCTGAACGCGCGGCGGATGTCAGCCCCCGCCCAGATCAACATGCCGCGCGACTACTGGACCCAGGTGATCGATATCGACCTGCCCGAGATGGTCACGTTCGAGCGCCCCGGCGGCGGCGAAGATGCCGTGCAACGCGCCGCCGACCTGCTGTCTTCCGCCCGGTTTCCGGTCATCCTGAACGGGGCCGGCGTGGTTCTGGCCGGGGCGATCCCCGCGTCCATGGCGCTGGCCGAACGCCTGGATGCGCCGGTCTGCGTGGGCTATCAGCATAACGATGCCTTCCCCGGTTCGCATCCGCTGTTCGCCGGGCCGCTGGGCTACAACGGGTCCAAGGCGGGCATGGAACTGATCGCCAAGGCCGATGTGGTGCTTTGCCTCGGCACGCGCCTCAATCCGTTCTCGACATTGCCGGGCTACGGGATCGACTATTGGCCCAAGGATGCAAAAATCATCCAGGTCGACATCAATCCCGACCGGATCGGCCTGACCAAGAAGGTCAGCGTCGGAATCGTGGGTGACGCGAAAAAGGTCGCGGCCTCGATCCTCGAAAAACTCAGCCACACAGCGGGCGATGAGGGTCGCGCCGACCGCAAGGCGCTGATCGCGCAGACCAAATCGCAATGGGCGCAGCAACTGTCCTCGATGGATCACGAAGATGACGATCCCGGCACCACTTGGAACCAGCGCGCCCGCGCCGACAAGCCGGACTGGATGAGCCCGCGCATGGCCTGGCGCGCGATCCAGTCGGCGCTGCCCCGCGAGGCGATCATCAGCAGCGACATCGGCAACAACTGCGCGATCGGCAACGCCTATCCCGCATTCGAGGAAGGGCGCAAATACCTCGCGCCCGGTCTGTTCGGCCCCTGCGGCTACGGCCTGCCCTCGATCATCGGCGCCAAGATCGGCTGCCCGGATACGCCCGTCGTGGGCTTTGCGGGCGATGGTGCCTTCGGTATCGCCGTGACCGAACTGACGGCCATCGGTCGCCCGGAATGGCCCGCCATCACCATGGTGGTTTTCCGCAACTACCAGTGGGGCGCGGAAAAGCGCAACTCGACCCTGTGGTACGAGGACAATTTCGTCGGCACCGAACTGGATGAACAGGTCAGCTATGCCGGTATCGCGCGCGCCTGCGGCTTGCAGGGCGTACAGGCGAAAAACATGGACGAGCTGCGCGCAGCCCTGACCCGCGCGATCGAGGACCAGATGCAGCACGGCAAGACCACCCTGATCGAGGCCCTGATCAACCAGGAACTGGGCGAGCCCTTCCGCCGCGACGCGATGAAGAAACCGGTCGCGGTGGCAGGCATTTCGTCTGCCGACATGCGGCCGCAGCAACCCGCCTGATCGCCGGTGCCACATCAGGACGCAACCGCGTTTCTTCTTGCTGCAAATATCCCCGCCGGAGGCATCCCCGGCGGGGGGGCCGCGTTCGCGGTGCCAGGCGCGCGGAACGTCTGTCCTGAACGCTTGCCTAAACCGCAAAGCCATGCTCGATTGAGCCCGTGATGAGAGAACCTTTTCCCTTCCTGTCCGCGATTGCCGCAGATGCACCGCGCCGCCTTCTGGATCAGGCGCGCGGGCTGCCCGTGCCACGCGTGGCCTTGGTCAATGCCGGCAGCGTGAACGCGCTCGAGGGGATCCGGGAAGCCAGCGAGGCGGGCCTTGCCCATCCGGTGCTGATCGGGGACGCGCCCAAGATCCGGCAAGTGGCCGAACAGATCGGCTGGGATATCGCTGTCCTGCGCCTGATCCATGCCCCCGGTGCGGCGGCGGGCCAGAGGGCTGCGGAACTGGCCCGCAAGGGCGAAGTCGACGCGATCATGAAAGGCCAGGTGCACACATCGGTGTTTCTGCAAAGCCTGTTGCCACGTGCGGCAGGGCTGCGCGATGCCGATACTCGCTGCGGCCATGTATTCCACATCACGGCCCCCCATTCCGACCGCCCGCTTCTGCTGACCGATGGGGCGCTGAACGTGGACCCGGACATTCCCACAAGGCAAGCCTGCCTGACCCATGCGGTGCGCCTGGCGCAGCAACTCGGGATCGAACGGCCCAAGGCGGGCATCCTGTCGGCCAACGAGGATCCGTTGCCATCGCTTCAGAACTCGATGGATGCCGCCGTGATCGCCGCCTGGGCAAAAACCGCCCTGCCGCAAGCCGAGGTGGCAGGCCCCATGGCGCTGGACCTGATCTTTTCGGCAGAAGCAGCGGCGGCCAAAAACTATGTCTCGCCGGTGGCGGGCGATGCCGACATCATCCTGACGCCGAACATCACCACCGGCAACGCGCTGTTCAAGCTGATGTCGCTGGGCATGGGCTGCTGTGCGGCGGGGCTTGTTCTGGGGGCCAAGGTGCCGATCCTGCTGACCTCGCGGGCGCAGGGTGCACCGGCGCGCATCGCCTCGGCTGCTCTAGGCGTGATCGCCGCAGGGGTGCGCAGATGATCCTCGTCGTCAATGCCGGTTCAAGCTCGATCAAGATCGAGGTGTTCGATCAGGCGCTCGGGTCGGTCATCGAGGGTGCGGTCTCCGAGATCGGCGGCAAGGCGCGGATCAGGTTTGCAGGGCAGCAGCAAGTGGTCGATGCTGCGGATCACGCGGCGGCCCTGTCGCATCTTCTGGATGCGCTGGCGGGCAAGGGCATCACGCTGGACCGGCTGACCGCCGCGGCCCATCGCATCGTGCACGGGGGGGCGCATCTGACCGCACCTGCGCGCCTGACCCCCGATATCCTGGCGCAGATCGCGGCCTGCAATGCGCTTGCGCCGCTGCACAATCCACATAACCTTTCGGGCATCACGGCCCTTGGCCGCCTTGCACCCGATCTGCCGCAATTCGGCAGTTTCGACACGGCCTTTCACGCAACGAACCCCGAGGTTGCCGTCACCTATGCGATCCCGCAGGCGGAACGGGACAAGGGTATCCGCCGCTATGGCTTTCATGGATTGAGCTACGCCGGGCTGGTCGAGGCGCTGCGCCCTGATCTGCCGCGCCGCCTGCTGGCCTTGCATCTGGGCAACGGGGCAAGCCTCTGTGCGATCCTCGAAGGTCGGTCGGTTGCGACCTCGATGGGGTATTCGCCACTGGAGGGGTTGGTCATGGGCAGCCGCGCCGGCAGCATCGACGGCATGGCGGTCCTGCGGATCGCCGCAGATCACGGCATTGACCGCACGGCGCAGCTGTTGAACCAGGACAGCGGCCTGCGTGCTCTTGGGGGAACCAATGACATGGCCCAGCTTCTGGCGACGAACACGGCCGAGGCGCGCTTTGCCGCCGATCATTTCTGCTATTGGGCCGCGCGCCATGCAGGGTCCGCCATCGTCGCCATGGGCGGACTGGATGCCATCGCCTTTACCGGCGGGATCGGCGAGAATGCCGCGCCCATACGCGACGGTATCCTTGCGCATCTGGCCTGCTTCGGCGTGGTGCCCATCCATGTGGTGCCCGCGGATGAGGAGCGTCAGATCGCCCGCGACGCCCTTTCCCTGATGCAGGAGCACGCAGCATGACCCAGCCGCATCTGGATACATCGCCACCCGTGTCGGACGAAATCCGCAAGACAACCTGCTACATGTGCGCCTGTCGCTGCGGCATCAACGTGCACATGAAAGGCGGCAAGGTTGCCTATATCGAAGGCAACCGCGACCACCCGGTCAACAAGGGTGTTCTTTGCGCCAAGGGATCGGCGGGGATCATGCAGGTCAATGCGCCCTCGCGCCTGCGTGCGCCTTTGAAACGCGTGGGTCTGCGCGGGTCAGGCCAGTTCGAAGAAATCAGCTGGGACGAGGCGCTGACGCTGGCCACCTCATGGCTGAAGCCATTGCGCGACACCGCACCCGAGAAGCTTGCCTTCTTTACCGGGCGGGACCAGTCACAAAGCTTTACCGGATGGTGGGCGCAGCAATTCGGCACGCCGAATTTCGCCGCCCATGGCGGGTTCTGCAGTGTCAACATGGCAGCCGCCGGCATCTACACGATGGGCGGGGCCTTCTGGGAATTCGGCCAGCCCGACTGGGATCATACCAAGCTGTTCATCCTGTTCGGCGTGGCCGAGGATCATGACAGCAACCCGATCAAGATGGGGATCGGCCGGATCAAGGCGCGTGGTGCAAGGGTCGTCGGCGTGAACCCGATCCGGTCCGGTTACAACGCCGTGGCCGATGACTGGCTGGGCATCACGCCGGGCACCGATGGTCTGCTGATCCTGTCGCTGGTGCATGAATTGCTGCGCGCGGGCAAGATCGACCTGGATTACCTGTCGCGCTACACCAATGCGCCGGTGCTGGTGAATGGCGATCCGAAATCGCCCGAGCATGGCCTGTTCCTGCGCGATGAGGCGGGCAAGCCCCTTGTCATCGACCGCGTGACCGGCAAGTTGACGCCGTTCGACCAACCCGGCGTACGCCCCGATCTGGCCGCCTCGCATCGGCATGCAGGCGTGACGCATCGCCCGGTGATGCATCTGCTGGCCGAACGCTATCTCGATGCGCAATACGCGCCCGAAGCGGTTGCAGGTCGCACCGGCATTCCCGCCGCCAAGATCCGCGCGCTGGCCGCCGAGATCGCGCATACGGCCTTTGACGATCCGGTGATCCTGCACCGCGAATGGACCGATTTCCGTGGCGAAACGCACCAGACCATGGTGGGTCGCCCCGTCGCCTTTCACGCCATGCGCGGGATCTCGGCCCATTCCAACGGCTTCCAGACCGCCCGCGCGCTGCATGTCCTGCAGATCCTCTTGGGTGCGGTGGAAACGCCCGGTGGCATGCGGTTCAAACCGCCCTATCCCAAGCCCGCAACCGCCCATCCCAAGCCGCATTGCAAGGTGACCCCCGGCGCGCCGCTGGATGGCCCGCATCTGGGTTATGTGCAGGGGCCGGACGACCTGTGCCTGCGCGACGATGGCAGCCCGGCCCGCATCGACAAGGCCTTCACCTGGGACAACCCGATGTCGGCCCATGGGTTGATGCATATGGTCATCAGCAACGCCCATGCGGGCGATCCCTACAGGATCGACACTCTGTTCATGTACATGGCCAACATGTCGTGGAATTCGTCGATGAACACCGGTGGCGTGATGCAGATGCTGACGGACACCGATGAAAACGGCGATTACGTGATCCCACGGATCATCTATTCGGATGCGTATAGTTCCGAAATGGTGGCCTATGCCGACCTGATCCTGCCCGATACCACCTATCTGGAACGGCATGACTGCATCAGCCTGCTGGATCGTCCCATCGCCGAGGCCGACGGCGCCGCCGATGCGATACGCTGGCCCGTGATCGAACCGGATCGCGACGTGCGCGGGTTTCAATCGGTGCTGCTAGACCTTGGCGCGCGGCTGGGCCTGCCCGGCATGGCGCAACCCGACGGAAGCCCGACCTATGCCGATTACGCCGATTACATGGTCAACCATCAGCGCAAGCCGGGCATCGGCCCCCTGGCGGGATGGCGCACGGGTGACAAGGGTCTGACCCATGGGCGCGGCGGCCCCAATGCCGCGCAGCTGGACCAGTATATCGCTAACGGGGGCTTCTTCGTGGCGCATGTGCCGGAAGATGCCGCCTATTTCAAACCCTGGAACCGCGCCTACCAGGACTGGGCGGTCGGCATGGGCTTCTACGACAGCCCGCAACCCTATCTGTTCCAGCTCTATGTCGAGCCGCTGCGCCGCTTCCAGCTGGCGGCCGAGGGGCATGGAACGCGCCAGCCGCCCGACCACCTGCGCGCGCGGATCAAGACCACGCTGGACCCGCTGCCGGTCTGGTATGCAGCACTTGAGGATGGCCATGCCGACCCCGAGGCCTTTCCGATCCACGCCCTGACCCAGCGCCCGATGGCGATGTATCATTCCTGGGGCACGCAGAATGCATGGCTGCGCCAGATCCATGGGGTGAACCCGCTTTACGTACCCACTGCGCTGTGGCGCCAGCATGGCTTTGCCGACGGGGACTGGGCGCAGGTGACCTCGGCACATGGGGTGATCACCGTGCCCGTGGCGCATATGGCGGCGCTGAACGCCAATACCGTCTGGACCTGGAACGCCATCGGCAAGCGCAAGGGCGCATGGGCACTGGACCAGAAAGCACCAGAGGCGGAAAAGGGGTTCCTGCTGAACCACCTGATCCATGAATTGCTGCCGCCACGCGGCGATGGTCTGCGCTGGTCGAATTCCGATCCGGTGACAGGACAGGCCGCCTGGTTCGACCTGCGCGTCAGGATCGAAAAGGTCGCCGCACCCCTGCGCAGCCAACCCGCCTATCCCCCGATCACATCGCCCGTGGGCCAAGGCCCCGCCACACTTGCCTGGAAGGTAGAGACATGACCCCGACGCAGCGCACCCTTCTGGTGATTGCCGTCTTCGTGGCGCTGATCGTCGGCAGTTTCATCTGGTTCATCGCCACATGGGACCCCTCGAAGGAAGAGCCCGTGACGCGCCTACCTGCACAGCCCAGCGCGGAGCATCTGGCATGACCACGCTTCCCGACAGAACCGAACGCAAGCTGGGGCTGGTGATCGATCTGGATACCTGCGTGGGCTGTCATGCCTGTGTCGTGTCCTGCAAGGGATGGAACACCCAGAACTACGGCGCACCCCTGTCGGATCAGGATCCTTACGGGGCCGACCCATCCGGGACCTTCCTGAACCGCGTGCACAGCTACGAGGTGCAGCCAGAGGCCGGGGCCGCACAACTGGTGCATTTTCCGAAATCCTGCCTGCATTGCGACAATGCGCCCTGTGTGACCGTCTGCCCGACCGGGGCCAGCTACAAGCGGCGCGAGGACGGGATCGTCCTTGTGAACGAAGATGCCTGCATCGGCTGCGGCCTTTGCGCCTGGGCCTGCCCTTACGGCGCGCGGGAAATGGACATGGCCGCCAAGGTGATGAAGAAATGCACCCTCTGCGTGGACCGCATCTACAATGAAAACCTGCCCGAGGTGGATCGCGTGCCTGCCTGCGTGCGCACCTGCCCCAGCAATGCCCGGCATTTCGGGGATCTGTCCGACCCGGACAGCGACGTCAGTCAGCTGGTGGCAGCGCGCGGCGGCATGGACCTGATGCCGGAACAGGGTACGGCGCCCGTCAACAAGTACCTGCCCCCACGCCCCAAGGATCGATTGGACCAAACCGGGGAGATCGACGTTCTGGCACCATTTCTGGCGCCGGTGACCGATCAGCCCAAGGGCTTCCTCGGCTGGCTCGACAAAGCACTGGACAGGCTCTGACATGCATCCGGCACCTTCGATCATCGCCTTCACGACGCTGTCCGGTCTTGGCTTTGGCCTGATGTTCTGGCTGGGCATCGGCATGCCCGGATCAACCGGGCTGGTGGCTTTCGTATTTTTCGCCATCGCCTATGCGCTGGCGGGGGGCGGGCTGATCGCTTCGGCTTTTCACCTGGGCCACCCGGAACGCGGATTGCTGGCCTTCACGCAGTGGCGGTCAAGCTGGCTGAGCCGCGAGGCGATCTGCGCGGTGGTCACATTGGCCGTGATGGCCGCCTACGCCATCGGGCGTGTGTTCCTTGCCGCCGACTGGGTACCCCTGGGGTGGCTGGGCGCGGTTCTGGCCGTGGGGACAGTGTTCACGACATCCATGATCTACACGCAGATGAAGACCGTGCCGCGCTGGCGCAGCCTGCTGACGCCGGCGCTGTTCCTGTCCTTGTCGCTTGGGGGCGGCGCGCTGCTGGCCGGTCAGGTGAGCTGGGCGCTGATCCTGTTGCCGCTGGCCGGCATGCTGCAGCTGGCATGGTGGTGGCAGGGTGACCGCGCCTTTGCCGCCTCCGGCACGACAATGGCCAGCGCCACGGGCCTTGGCGGGATCGGGTCGGTACGCGCCTTCGAGCCACCCCATACCGGCCCCAATTACCTGCTGCGCGAGATGGTGCATGTCGTGGGGCGCAAGCATGCGATCAAGCTGCGGATGATCGCCCTTCTGCTGGGCTATGTGCTGCCCGTTGCGCTTTTGGTGCTGCCATTTGCGCATGTCTTCGGGTTGCTGGCCGTGATCAGCCATATCGCGGGCATCCTTGCCTCGCGCTGGTTGTTCTTCGCCGAGGCCGAACATGTCGTCGGCCTCTATTACGGGAAACGCTGATCAGCGCGCCTAGGTCTTGCCGCGCACGCCGTCCCACCAGCGCCGCACCTTGCCGCGCCGGTCGACGACGTGGTCGGTCGCTGCCTCAAGGCTATCGCCGATGTCTTCCAGCACAGGATCGATCCGCGCCTCGCGGAACCGCCGCCAGCGCACCCAGATTGCCCAGAAGAACGCGGTCAGCAGCGTCAGGATGATGATGTTGATCCAGGGAATGATGGTGACATCCGGGCTGTCCACGCGCCAGATCTTGATCGCGTTGGGATAGATCGACAGGAATTCATTGCGCCACCCGTAGTGCCGGATCACGACCCATTGGGCCTGCTGGCCACTGGTCGAGCGGCTTTCCAGATCGGCCGCCTGCGCCTGAAGGTTCGAGGTGTTGAACTTGAAATAGGGCGGCCAGCCCCAGCCCGTATCCTCGTTCCGATAGATCATCGGCCGTTCGTTCGTGCGGAAGGTCTGGATGAAGAACACATCGCGATTCTGCGGATTGACGGCATCCCCCGTGGGCGCATTGGCCCAGAAGATCGAGTTCTCGCCGAAGTCGATCCGCTCCAGGTAGGTATCGGTGATCCGCACCACATCGTGCTGTGGAAGGGTATAGTGCAGAAAGGACGCGACCAGCAGCCAGAAGCTTCCGATAAAGGTCCATTTCACGTAACGCATGATACCGTTTCCTTCGCGGTCAGTTGAAGTTTACCAGATAGATCACCACTGCGATGGTCACAACAGGCACGATATAGACACCCCAGAGCAGTTTGCGGCGCAGCGAGCGGTCATAGATCTTCAGCCCGCGCCGCACGTATTCTTCGCGGTCACCGCGCCGGATATCTTCCTCCCACTTGCGGCGCAGCTTGGCCCGGCGGACGGAACGCGAATAGAACGACAGCGAGAGATAGATCACGGTCAGGACGACAAAGCCCACAACAATCAGCCGCGCCAATGCCACTACCATGCACCCATCTCCTTGCAACGGGCCCATCATGCCCCAACACGACAGGCAGTGCACCCATCTTGTAGAACTGTGGGCGGGTCGCCCCGGTTTCAACCCTGCCGCTTGCCCCTTGCCTCTGCCGACCCGCCCGCATTAGCCTGCGGTGAGTTTTGCAAGGAAGTGACCCGATGTCGGACCTGTTCTTTCCCGTCACCCCGGAAGGCCCGGCCGAGGTGGACCGACCGGCCCCGGACCGTGTGGTCAAGGGTGATCCCGTCTTCACCTCATGGACGCTCGAAGAGAGGGACGGTCTGTTCTGCGGCATCTGGCAATCGACGCCGGGAGCGTGGCGCGTCTTCTACGACGAATGGGAATATTGCCGGATCCTGTCGGGTGTCAGCATCCTGACCGAGGAAGGCGGCGCGCCCGTGACCCTGCGGGCCGGCGACAGTTTCGTGCTGCGGCCGGGGTTTCGCGGCGTATGGGAGGTGGTCGAAACCACCCGCAAGGATTTCGTGATCCGTTTGTGATCCACTCGGCCCAACAGAACCCGGAAAGACCCGCATGACCAAGACCACACGCCCCGGCCCGATGAACCTGATCACCGATGTGGCAGGCCTCAGGGTTGGGAATGCCACCGATACGCGGATCAAGACCGGTGTGACCGTGTTGGTGGCCGATGCGCCCTTCACGGCTGGCGTGCATGTGATGGGCGGTGCGCCCGGCACGCGGGAAACCGACCTTCTGGCCCCTGACAAGACGGTGCAGCAGGTCGATGCGCTGGTGCTGTCGGGCGGGTCGGCCTTTGGTCTGGATGCAGCATCCGGGGTGGCCGATGCGCTGCGGCTTGCAGGGCGGGGGTTTCGGGTCGGCGCGCATACCGTCCCGATCGTGCCTGCGGCGATCCTGTTCGACCTGAACAATGGCGGCGCCAAGGATTGGGAGGCAAACCCCTACCGGACGCTGGGCCATGACGCTTTGGCCAATGCCGACGCCGCCTTCGGGATCGGCAGCGTCGGCGCTGGCACGGGAACGATCACGGCCAACCTGCGCGGCGGGTTGGGATCGGCCTCGGTCATCCTGCCTTCGGGCCATACCGTGGGCGCGCTGGTCGCGGTCAATGCGCTGGGGTCGGCCACTGTCGGGGACAGTGCACATTTCTGGGCCGCACCCTTCGAGTGGGGCGATGAATTCGGCGGCATGGGCGTGGCGCGGACCTATCCCGATCCGCATGTCGCCGTGACCAAGATCGCCAGCCACGCCAATACAACGATCGGTATCGTGGCCACCGATGCCGACCTGACCCAGGCGCAATGCACGCGCATGGCCACCGCCGCCCATGACGGGTTTGCCCGTGCGCTTGTGCCTGCGCATACGCCGATGGATGGCGACCTGATCTTTGCGGTTGCCACAGGCGCGCGCGCACTGGGCCATCCGATCATCGACACGCTGGAACTGGGCCATGCCGCCGCCACCTGCATGGCACGGGCCATCGCACGCGCCATGTTCGCGGCCACATCCCTGCCGGGCGATGTCAAACCCAGCTGGCAGGACCTGCACGGTTAAGCAGGTCGTTGCGCCCGCCCCCTGCGTTGTTCCCAAAATGCCTGGATGACGCCGGCTCAGCCCAGAAGGCGTTGCATCATAGGGCTATCCGCTTCGGCCAGCGCATCGATCACATCGAAGTGGTGTTTGCCCTCTTCCACCACATGCCCGCAGCCCCATGCCTCGGCCAGCCAGCGCGCCTGATCCAGAAACACCGGGCGCTCGTCAGCGCCGACCCAGACGGTCACGGGCACCGGCAGGCGTTCGACCATCAAGGCCGGGCTTTCGGCCCTGGCAGAGGCATCGTTCAGCTTGAAGTCGGCGTTCATGCTGGTGCGCATCAGCGGACGCAGGTCCGACACGGGTGAAATCGACAGCACATGGCGCAGGCGCGCCGCAACGGTATCGGGCAGCAGGCCCGGTTGCAGCATCCGTGTCACCAGATGACCACCCGCCGAATGCCCAGCCAGCACGATGGGCCCGGCGACCATGGCGGCAGCGGTCGTCACGGCTTTGGCGATCTGTTGCGTGATATCGGCGATCCCTACCTGCGGACACAGGTCATAGGATGGCATGGCCACCGCCCAGCCATGCGACAAGGCCCCCGCTGCCAGATGCGACCAGACGCTCTTGTCGAAACGCAGCCAATAGCCGCCATGAACGAAAACCAGCAGCCCCTTGGCCTCGGCACCGGGGTGGAACAGATCGAAGCGCTGGCGCGGGCTGTCGCCATAGGACAGGTCCAGATCGGCCAGACCTTGCTCGATCAGGCCTTCCCGCAGCGCCTCGGCCGCGCGTCCCCAGCGTGGCGGATAATCCGCCGACCCCGGAATATGGGCGGCGTTGGCGTAGGCATCGTCCAGCTCGGCCATGGCAATCTCTCCTCCTGCTCTGGACAAGCCTAGCGCCAGATGCTTTCCCTGTGCCACTGGATAATTGGAGGATGCGCCATGCTGGACGGCAAGACAGACCTGAAATCCCTGCTCAAGGACCCGTCGCTGCTGGCCGAAAAGGCCTATGTCGGTGGTAAATGGGTCGAGAGTGAGACTGGAACCACATTCGAGGTGACCAACCCCGCACGCGGCGACGTGATCGCCAATGTCGCCGACCTCAGCCGCGATCAGGTGGCACAAGCCATCGCCGCTGCGGAAACAGCGCAAAAGGAATGGGCGAAATACACCGGAAAGGAACGCGCCACGATCCTGCGCCGCTGGTTCGACCTGATGATCGAGAACACGGATGACCTGTCGACGATCCTGACCGCCGAACAGGGCAAGCCGCTGGCCGAAGCCAAGGGCGAGATCGCCTATGGCGCCGCCTTCATCGAATTCTTCGCCGAAGAGGCCAAGCGCATATATGGCGAGACGATCCCCGGCCATCAGCGCGACAAGCGCATCACCGTGATCAAGCAGCCCATCGGGGTCGCCGCATCCATCACGCCTTGGAACTTTCCGACCGCGATGATCACCCGCAAGGTGGCGCCCGCGCTGGCCGCCGGTTGCGGCTTTGTCGCCCGCCCGTCCGAACTGACGCCGCTGTCGGCGCTGGCCATGGGCGTGCTGGCGGAACGCGCCGGCATTCCGGCGGGTGTTCTGAACATCGTGACCACCACCAACGCTTCAGAGACTGGCAAGGAGTTCTGCGAGAACCCGACCGTGCGCAAGCTCAGCTTTACCGGTTCGACCAATGTGGGGCGCATATTGTTGCGTCAGGCCGCGGATCAGGTGATGAAATGTTCGATGGAACTGGGCGGCAACGCACCTTTCATCGTGTTCGACGATGCCGATCTGGATGCCGCCGTCGAGGGCGCGATCATGTGCAAGTTCCGCAACAACGGGCAGACCTGTGTCTGCGCCAACCGGATCTATGTGCAGGCGGGGATCTATGACGCCTTCGCCGCCAAGCTGAAAGAGGCCGTCGGCAAGCTCAAGGTCGGGGACGGGCTTGAGGCGGGAACCACCCTTGGTCCGTTGATCAACGCCAATGCGATCAAGAAGGTCCAGACCCATGTGGCCGATGCCACCGCCAAGGGCGGCACCGTGATCATGGGCGGCGAGCCGATGCAGGGGCCGGGCAACTTCCTGCCCCCCACCATCGTGACCGGTGCGACCCGCGACATGATCGTCGCGACAGAAGAGACCTTCGGCCCCTTCGCGCCGCTGTTCAAGTTCACCGATGTGGATGAGGTGATCCACCTTGCGAATGACACGATCTTTGGTCTGGCCGCCTATTTCTATGCCCGCGACCTGAGCCGCGTCTACAAAGTGGCAGAAGCGCTGGAATACGGAATCGTGGGGGTGAACACGGGCATCATCTCGACCGAGGTTGCACCTTTCGGCGGGGTCAAGCAATCCGGCCTCGGCCGCGAAGGCAGCCGCCACGGGATCGAGGATTACCTTGAGATGAAGTATATCTGCATGGCGGTCTGAGACCGAATCCAGAGACAGCGAAAGGGCGGGCCGCGCAAACGGCCCGCCTTTTTCGCATCGGACAGCGATGATCCCGGCGTTATCCGTGAAGGATTGCCTTGGCCCGGGGCCATGCCTATCTGCAAGGCACGAGGGCTTGGCCATCAAGGGGCAGGGCCAGTCACATGAAGGTGCCCATGACCCCGCTTTCGGCCTATGCCACGCTGTTCCTCAGCGCATTTACCTCGGCCACGGTTCTCCCCGGATCGTCAGAGGCGGTGCTGCTGGGTTTTCTGGCGACAGAGATCGGCGACCCTGTGACCCTGGTGACAGTCGCGGTGGTCGGCAACCTGCTGGGATCGATCCTGACCTATTGGATGGGCCGCTATGCGTCCGAGTTCCGGGATCGCCGCTGGTTCCCGGTGTCGCCTGCGCAATATGACCGCGCGCAGGCCTGGTATGAGAAATATGGACGATGGTCGCTGCTGATGGCCTGGGTTCCGATCGTGGGGGATCCGCTGACGGTTGTCGCGGGGGCCATGCGTACAAGGATCGCGCTTGTCATCCTGCTTGTCGGATTGGGCAAGACAGGTCGCTATCTTGCCGTTGCGGGCAGCTATGCCGTTTGGGCGGGCTGACGAAAAGGGACCCGCAGGATCGCTCCTGCGGGTCCGACATCAGGGCAGAGGGCGTGCCCGTCAGTTTACGGCTTGCGCCTCGACCACGTCCTTGTCGGCCTGACGCGACGTGGCCGGGCTTGCGATCTGGATGCGGCGGGGTTTCAGCACTTCGGGGATTTCGCGCACAAGATCGATGTGCAGCATACCGTCAGCATGGGTGGCACCCGTGACGCGCACGTGATCGGCCAGCGTGAAGCGCCGTTCAAAGGCACGGGTGGCAATGCCACGGTGCAGGTAGGTCCTGCTTTCGTCGGCCTCATCCGATTTTCGGGCTGCTACGACAAGCGCGTTTTCCTTGACCTCGACGGTCAGGTCATCGGCCGCGAAACCCGCGACGGCCAGCGAGATGCGATAAGCATTCTCTGCGGTTTTCTCGATGTTGTAGGGCGGGTATGTCGGCTGCGGCATATCGCTGGCGAACACGCGGTCCATCAGGTCTGCAATCTGGTCAAAGCCAACGGTTGCACGGTAAAGCGGTGCAAGGTCGAAGTTTCGCATGGGTCATCCTCCATCTGAGCGACAACTTGAAAACGCCTTCCCATCCGGGACAGGCCATGTGGTCAGGGCCCTTGGTGGCACCCCGATACCCCAGATGTGGGAAGCGGTTCAGAGAGTTTCAAGACGGGGCAGGCCCGATCAGGGCCGGACGAACTTGGCCCCGGTATCGCGTTGTACGCCACCGGGCGTCACGCGATTGCTGTCGGGCGAGGCGTGCAGAAAGACCCCGTCGCCCGCCGCAAGCTGCGCCTTCAGCCTGTTGAGGGGTTCCTGCAACTGCGTGCCCAGCGAAACCTTGGTTCCCCGGACTTCGGCCTTGGCGGAAACAACGGATACGATGCGCACCCCTTCGGATCCAAAGGAAAAGATCGGCGCACCGGAAGATCCGAAATCCACCGAACAGGACATGATCAGCACGCCGTCCTGCTGGCCCATGACGCCGCACATTTCCTGCAAGGATGGCGCATCGGCGCGGTCATAGGCATAGGACACGACGCCGACCCTGTCACCGGTGCGCGGGCGCGAGTCCGTATCGAAGGGCACGACCGAGGTTGTGCGGATCGGTTGCTGCAGTTCCAGAAGGGCCACGTCATTGCGCACGCGCGTCGAAACCACTGTTTCATCATAGGTATAGTCAGGGTCGATCACCGCGCGCCGCACCCAGCGATAGGCCTCGGCACGGCCGTTGCGCCATCCTGCCCGGAACTCGATCTTGCTATGGTCGATCCGCTGGCCTGTCGTTCGGTCAAACAGGCAATGCGCTGCGGTCAGAACCAGATCGGGCGCGATCAGCGCACCCGTGCAGAAACCCCGTCCATCTATATCCAGACGGCCAACGGCCTCCCAGCCGCGGGTCTGATCGCCGGTATCCAGTCGAGTCAGGCGCGCGTCCTGCGCGGAAACCACGCCGGATGTCAGGAAAATGCCCGCGCATATCAGGCCCAAAGCCCGGAAAAACCTGCAATTCATCATGGTCCCTCAGAATTGGGAACAGGGATAGGCGCAGATTAAGGCAAAAATGCGACAGGGATCAGCGCAGAATCGGGATCTCGGGCTGTCTTTTTCCCGGTGCGGTCAGTGCGGGCGGCTGTGGCCCACCCGTGGCCCAGTCCAGCAACTCGACCGTGTGGACAATCGGCACCTGCGTTCCCGATCCGATCTGCATCATGCAGCCGATATTCCCGGCCGCGATCACATCCGGATTGCGCGCCTCGAGCGTACGCACCTTGCGGTCCTTCAACTGCTTCGAGATCTCGGGCTGCATCAGGTTGTAGGTCCCGGCAGAGCCGCAGCAAAGGTGGCTGTCCGCAGGTTCGACCACCGCGAAACCCGCGTTCTTCAGCAGGTCCTTGGGATAGGTCTTGATCTTCTGCCCATGCTGCAGGGAACAGGCCGCGTGGTAGGCCACGGTCATCCCCTTGTCATCGCCCTTGGGCAGATCAAGGGTCATCAGCACCTCGGACACATCCTTGGCGATGGCGGACACGCGCGCGGCATCCTCGGCCAGATCGGTGTTGCGGAACATGTGGCCGTAATCCTTGACCGTTGTGCCGCAGCCGCTGGTATTGATCACGATCGCGTCCAGCCCGCCGCGATCCATCTCGGCGACCCAGGCACGGATGTTGCGGGCGGCTGTGGCGTGGCTTTCCTTTTCCTTGCCCATGTGATGGGTCAGCGCGCCGCAGCAGCCCTGCCCCTCGGCGATCACCACATCGCAGCCATGACGCTGCAGCAGGCGGATCGTCGCATCATTGATGTCGGTGTTCAGCGCCCTTTGCGCGCAGCCGGTCATCAGCGCCACCCGCTTGCGCCGCGCACCCTGCGCGGCAAAGGTCTGCGGGTCGTCGTTGCGGCTGACCGGGGGGATCTCTTTCGGTGCCATCTCCAGCATGGCGCGCAAGCGCGCATCCGGCATCAGAAAGGCGAAGGGACGCCCGATCTTCGCACCCAGCAAGGCCACCCGGAACCGCATCGGATAGGGCAAAATCCGCGCCAGAACCCAGCGCAGCAACCGGTCGGACAGCGGGCGCTTGTAATGATCCTCGATATAGGCGCGGGCATGATCGACAAGGTGCATGTAATGCACACCCGACGGGCAAGTCGTCATGCAGGCGAGGCAGGACAGGCAACGGTCGATATGCTTGACCGTCCGTGCGTCGGGCACGCGCTCGTTCTCCAGCATGTCCTTGATCAGGTAGATGCGCCCACGGGGGCTGTCCAGTTCATCGCCCAGCACCTGGTAGGTGGGGCAAGTGGCCGTGCAGAAACCGCAATGCACGCAGGATCGCAGGATTTCGTTCGACCGCGCGATGGCCGGGTCTTTCAACTGGTCGGGAGTAAATGTCGTCTGCATGTCAATTCCCCGCAAGTGCGCGCAAGAAGGCCGAAAGGGCCACAAGAAGAAGAACCGCCGCCAGGGCATAGCCCCAGACCGGCAGGCGCGGACCAAGTACGCGGTGCGTCAGATGCGCCAGACCCGCAAGGGCCACGCCGGGCGCGGCCATCAAGGCATAGGTCCCGCCAAGACCCTCGCCCACGATGCCACCCGTGGCAAACCAAAGCACAGCCAGAAAGACGGCTGCAATGCCGATGCCCGCCGCCGCCTGGCGACCCGGTTGCAACAGGCACAGCGACAGGGCCACAACCGCAGGCACAAGCAGAAAAAAGATCATGACACCACCACGGGTGACATGTCCGTTTCAGCCGCGAAGATGCCGCGCGGATCGAACCGGGCGCGAATGCCGGCGGACAGCGCTGCCAAGGCCGGCGGTTCGGGTTGCTCCATGGGCAGGCGTGCGCGCGTGTCGGCGCCCGCGCGTACAAGCGTGGCATGCCCATCGAAGGCCCCAAGGCGCGCGCGCAGGTCCGTGCCCGGCGCCATCCTGAGCCAGACAAGCCCGCCGCCCCAGTCATAAAGCGCGCCATCCGCGCCTGCACGCGCCACCAGACCCGGCGCATCGCTGGGCTTGACGGACAGACGCCAGATATCCCCGTCGACCTGCTGGAACGGGGTGACATCGCGGATCGCAGCCCACCGCTCCACGCTGTCTTCGACCTCGCCACCCAGCATCTCGCGCAATTTTCCGGCGCGATAGGCCACGGAACCGGCAAAACCTTCGATCCGCAGATAGGTCCCCTGCCCCGGCCAATGGGCGGCACCCGTCACCTCGTAGGGCGAACCAAGCGCGCGGGCCATCGCCTGCACCGCGCCCGCGTCATCCAGATCCGGCAAAACCAGGGTCACGGCCACTTCGGGCATGGGCAGCACCTTGAAGGATACCTCACTCAGCACACCAAGGCGCCCGCGCGCGCCCGCCATCAACTTGACCAGGTCATAGCCGGTGACGTTCTTCATCACCCGGCCACCGTTCTTCAGGATACGTCCCGTCCCGTCGACAAAGCGCACGCCCAACAGGAAATCGCGCGCGGCCCCCACTTGGATGCGGCGCGGACCGCTGACATTGCCGCCGACCACGCCACCGATGGTGGGAGTGCCACTGGTCCCCAGCAATCCCCGATGATCCATCGGCTCGAAGGGCAGGCGCTGACCTTCCGCGGCCAGCGCGGCCTCGATCTCTGCCACAGGCGTTCCGGCCTGCGCGACAAGGGTCAGGGAACCGGGCTCGTAAAGCGTGATGCCCGACAGGCCCCGCGCCGTCAGCACCTCGGCCTCACGCGCCTGCGCGACGGAGCGTGTGCCCCCGCCGATGATCTGCAAGCGCCCGGTCGCACCTGCGACCATGTCGGCCAATTCGGCCTCTGTCCGGGGGGTCATCATCTTCATCTTCCATAAATGCCTTGAGGGTCCGGGGACAGTGCCCCCGGCAATGTCATGCCGCGCGACGGGCTTCCGAGGCTTGCAGCGGGAACACCTTGGCCGGATTCAGCAGCCATTGCGGATCGAATACATCCTTGACCGCCATCTGGATATCCAGATCGTCAGGGGCGAACTGATCCACCATCAGGTCGCGCTTTTCGATGCCCACGCCATGCTCACCGGTCAGGCAACCGCCCACCTCGACGCAGAGACGCAGGATATCGGCGCCGAAAGCCTCGCAGAGTTCCAGATCGCCGGGCTTGTTCGCATCGAACAGGATCAGCGGATGCATGTTGCCGTCTCCGGCATGGAACACGTTGCCCACATCCAGCCCATATTGCTTGCTCATCTCGCCGATGCGACGCAGCACGAAGGGCAGTTGGCTGACCGGGATGGTCCCATCGAGGCACATGTAGTCGTTGATCTGCCCCATCGCCCCGAAAGCCGACTTGCGCCCCAGCCAGATCCGCGCGCTTTCGTCGGCCGATTTGCTTTCGCGCAGCTCCACCGGATTGTGGCGCCGGGCAATGGCGACGATCCGCTCCAGCTGCTCGTCTATTTCGGCATCCGAGCCTTCGACCTCGACGATCAGCAGCGCCTCGCAATCGGGATACCCGGCCTTTGCAAAGGCTTCGGTCGCGCGGATGCAGGGACGGTCCATGAATTCGATCGCAACAGGCAGCACACCCGCCTTGATGATGTCGGACACGCATTCGCCCGCCACCTCGTTGCTGTCAAAGCCCATCAGGACGGGGCGTGCGCCTTCGGGCTTGCGCAGGATACGCAGCGTCGCCTCGGTCACCACGCCAAGCTGGCCCTCCGATCCGCAGATCACGCCCAGCAGATCCAGACCGCCAGAATCCAGATGCGCGCCGCCGATTTCGACCACGGTGCCATCCATCAGCACCATGGTCACACCCATCAGGTTGTTGGTGGTCACGCCGTATTTCAGGCAATGCGCCCCGCCGGAATTCATGGCGATATTGCCGGCAATCGCACAGGCCAGCTGGCTTGAAGGATCAGGCGCGTAGAAAAAGTCATTTTCCTCGACCGCGCCGGTCACGCTCAGGTTGGTGCGGCCCGACTGCACGCGCACGAAGCGGTTGTCATAGTCGGTTTCCAGAACGGCATTCATCCGCGCCACGCCCAGGATCACGCTATCCGCTGTCGGCAACGCGCCGCCCGCCAGCGATGTGCCCGACCCGCGCGGCACCACGGGCACCCCCATGTCGTGACAGATCCGCAGCACATCGGATACTTCCTGCGTGCTGGAAGGCAGCACAGCCGCCATTGGCGGGCAACGGTACGCGGTCAGCGCGTCGCACTCATAGGCACGGGTTTCGGATTCCAGATGGATCACCGCATCTGCCGGCAGAACCTGCAACAGCCGCTCGATCAGCCGAGGTTTCTTGGCAAGGATCGCAGGATTCGGGCTTGGCATGTCCATGTCTGATCTCCTCCTGATTATTGGTAAGAAAATATAACCAATTTATACGTCTGGCAAGTCAAGATATGCCGCACTAGGATTTTGGCATGACTTGGACAGATCGCCTAGGATTGTTCGGCCCGCTGGATATCGCGGGGCTTGCCCTGCTCTTCGTGGGCTGGATCGTGATTGGCTGGAGGATCGAGGCACTGAACAGCGCCCGCCCCTCGGTCTCGGTGCTGATGGCGGAATATCGGCGGGAATGGATGCGCATGATGGTGACGCGTCAGACGCGGATGTTCGATGCGCAGGTTCTCAGCGCCCTGCGGCAAGGGGCCTCGTTCTTTGCCTCGGCCACGATGATCGCCATCGGTGGCGGGCTTGCCCTGATCGGCAATGCCGAACGTCTGCAAGGCCTGGCAAGTGATCTGACGATGACGCAAGATCCGATCTTTGTCTGGGAGGTGAAGCTGCTGGTCACACTGGCCTTCCTGGCCAATGCCTTTCTGAAATTCGTCTGGTCGCATCGATTGTTCGGTTACTGCGCCGTGCTGATCGCGGCCGTGCCCAATGATGCCGAGGATGCGGCGGCCTTACCGCGCGCCGCCAAGGCAGCAGAGGTCAACATCACCGCGGCGCGCAGCTTCAACCGCGGCCTGCGCTCGGTCTATTTCGCGTTGGGCAGCGCCGCGTGGTTCCTGGGAACCTTGCCGCTGATCGCCGCCACGATGATCACCCTTTTCGTTTTGTGGCGGCGCGAGTTCGCCTCGCAATCCCGTGCGATCCTGGTGGCCCAGACGGACGGCATGGGCCACACGCAGACGTGAGCAGGCATCGCATTCCGGACTGATAGGGTAGAGGCATGACATTCAGGTTTGCAGCACTGTCTTCCATCCTTCTCTGCCTGTCCGGCACAGTCGCAAGGGCAGATCCGCCACGGATCGTGGGGGTCACCGCCACCCATGCCAGCATGGGATGGCGATTCGATGTCAGTATCGGCCACCCCGATACAGGCTGGGATCACTATGCCGATGGGTGGGAAGTGCTGGATGCCACGGGCAAGCGCCTTGGCTATCGCGAATTGTTCCATCCGCATGTTGACGAACAACCCTTCACCCGCAGCCTGAACAACGTGATGGTCCCCGACGGCACGACCGAGGTTTTCATCAGGGCAAGCTGCAATCGCGATGGGTGGTCAGAGCAGACATTTCGCGTGCCCTTGCGGCGCTGAGGCGTCAGCGCCGGCCTTCGCGCAGCCAAGCCCCCACGATCAGACCGGACGCCAGCAACAGCACCAACCAAGCCGGCAACAGCGGCATCTGGCGCAGATCGCGCGTCTCGAACGCATCGCGCGGGGTCAGGCCGATCCAACCGCGCCCGGCGGCGGGACGGCCTGCGCTGACCTCGCGGATCGCGGGCAGCCCCTCGGCCAGCGGCAGAACGCCACCGCGCAGCGTGTCGATTGCGGGCTGCATCACCTCACCTGTCGCGATGGTCTGCTCGAACTCGCGCGGTGCGGCGGGGCCAAGGCCGATCACGGCGTACTGATCGCCATCCGTCAGGCGATAAAGCCCGATTTCGGGCCCGTCATAAACGGCTTCGAACTGACCGGGGCTGACTTCCGTCAGGGGCACTTCGACTTCCTCGCCACCCGGCGTGATGATCGTGACCGGTCCGGCGCTGTCTTTCAGGGTCCGGCGGATGATCCGCATGCGTTGCCCCGTGGGTTCGGCCCAAATCGCCTCTTCCTCAAGCTCGGGTTCCTTCATCATCCAATGGGCAAGTCGGCGCAGCAGTTCCAGCTGCGGCCCACCACCCTCGTAGCCCCGATCCCAGAGCCAGGCCTGATCAGACGCCAGAAGCGCGATGCGCCCTTCATCCACACGATCCAGGATCAACAGCGGGCGATCGTCGATACCGGACATCACGACATTGCCACGCTCGGTCTCAAGGTCGATCTGGCGCAACCAGCGGCCCCAATCCTCGCCTTCCGGTGGGGCAAGCCCCGCCGTGACAGGATGCCGTTGGCCCATGTCGGTGATCCGGGGCACGAACCCTTCCTCGATCACGCGGGCGGTAGGGCGCGCGGGCAGAACCGTGGACAGCGGCGAGCGGTAGAGAGACGAGGCCGTTGCGAAGTCCGGCCCGGGCGCAACCAGCACCGCGCCACCCTTGCGCACATAGTCGGCCACGTTTTCAAGATAGAGCGTGGGCAGAATACCCCGCCGCTTGTAGCGATCAAAGATGATCAGATCGAAATCCTCGATCTTCTCCATGAACAACTCGCGCGTGGGAAAGGCGATCAGCGACAGTTCGGACACCGGGACGCCATCCTGCTTGTCGGGTGGGCGCAGGATCGTGAAATGCACCAGGTCGACCGAACTGTCCGATTTCAGCAGGTTACGCCAAGTGCGCCCGCCTGCATGGGGTTGGCCCGACACCAGCAACACGCGCAGACGGTCGCGCACGCCGTTGATCTGGACAAGGGCGGTGTTGTTGCGATCGGTCAGTTCGCCCTCGGCCTGAGGCACCGTGAACTGGATCACGTTGCGCCCGCCGTGCGGCAGGGTCACCGGCAATTCGAAGGTGCGGCCGATCTCGATCTCGTAGCGCTGCGGCTCACCGCCATCGACCGAGATTTCAAGCGGCGCGCGGGTCACACCCTCGGGCGCGGCCCCCATGTCCTCGACCCGCAGGGACAGCATCACCGGTTCACCCAGAATGGCAAAGGCCGGGGCATTTTCCACGATCAGGCGGCGATCCCAGTCATCCGGCAGACCGGTGTGCAGCAGATGCAGGGGTGCGGGCAGTTCGGGCGCGCGGTCCATGTCATGAACGCGGCCATCGCCCAGCGCCACGATCCCGGCGATACGCCCGCGCGGCTCTTGCGCCAATGCCTCGTTCAGGGCGGTCATCATCTGGGTGCCGCTGTCCCCATCACCATCGGGCACCTCGATCCGGCGCACCTCGGTATCGGGACGCGCGGCCAGTTCGGCCTCAAGCGCATCCGCTGCCTCAAGAGTGCGGGCCGCGCGGTCACCCAGCGCCTGGCTGGACGAGCGATCGACAAGCATCAGCACGATGTCAGACAGCGCGGCGCGGTCTTCTTCCTGCCAGTTCGGCCCACTGAGCGCGGCCAGCACGACCAGCCCGGCCAGCAGGCGCAAGGCCCAGCCCGACAGGCCACGCGTCAACGCCAACCCGGCGGCAAGCATGACAATTGCTGCCAGCACCGCCAGAACGGCCCAGGGCAGAAGCGGATCAAAGATGATCTGTCCCGTCATTGGCCCAACCTGTCCAGAAGCGCGGGCACATGGACCTGGTCGGATTTGTAGTTGCCCGTCAGCACATGCATCACCAGATTGACCCCAAATCGGAACGCGAGTTCGCGCTGCCGCTCGCCACCGAAACCACGCCCCACCGGAAACAGGGCATTGCCCCGTTCATCCATGGCCCAGGCGGCAGCCCAGTCATTTCCACCGATCACAACGGGCGTGACACCATCGTTGAGGTTTCGGAACGGCATGCCTTCGATCCGTTCCGCATCCGCGGGTGCCGCCTCGACCCAGACGTCGCGGGCTGTGTGGCGACCGGGGAAATCCTGCAAGAGATAGAAGGTCCGGGTGATGACGTGATCTTCGGGGATCGGCTCAAGCGCGGGAATATCCAGCGGGGCCGCCAGTTGCTGCAGCTTGCGGCCATTGGGGCTGGCTGCACCGAAACCGGCCACATCGGCATCGCGCGTGTCGAAAAGGATCATGCCGCCCGAGCGCAGATAACGGTTCAGCTTTTCATAGGCCTCGACCGAGGGCGTGGGCTGTTCCGGCGTGATCGGCCAGTAGAGGAACGGGAAAAGCCCGATCTCATCGGTTTCAAGATTGACCGCCATCGGCGCACCCGGTTCGACCGAGGTACGGAAGAACAGTGTCTCCGACAAGCCCCTCAGACCGGCCTGCGCCATGTCATCAAGGCGGGCATCGCCGGTGACGATATGGCCAAGCCGCAGTTCCGATGTCGCGGCGATGGCAAAGGCATCATCGGCCACCGCATCACGCGGCAGCGCGGACAACGCAACCAGCAGGATCACGGCGGCGCGGGCGCCGATCAGGCGACCGGACAGGGCAAGCGAGGCGATCACATCAGCCAGCAGAAGGCCCAGCGCCGCCGCCAGAAGGTAACCGGCAAGCGGCGTTTCCGCCGGGCGCGACAACCCCTCGACCGGGATGCGCGCCGGCCATGTCGCGGGCGACAGGACGGTATCGGCGGATATGGTGTTGCGCGCGATGCGACGGTCATTGCCGTCATAAAGACCCGGCCGCAAATCCGGGCCCAGCGGAGCCGAGAGCAAGGCCGCCCCATCCACACCCGGAAGGGTTTGCGCGTCCTGGACGCGGCCGAACCCGTCAAGCACCGTCACGGGCTGCCACGAGGTGCCTTCAAGATCCTCGCCCACCAGACCCTGGCCCACAGATGACACGGCAAGCCGTTCCAGCATGCGCACGAACAACCCAGACAGCGGCAGGCTGGACCATTCGGCATTGGCCGTCACATGCATCAGCACGACATGCCCCTGTCCGACCGGCTTGCGCGTCACAAGGGGTGTTCCGTCGGTCAACTGCGCGATCACGCGATCTGCCAGCGTCGGATCAGGTTGCGCCATGACCTGCGCCGTCACCGTCACGTCATCGGGAATCGGCAGGCCGAAGAACGGGCTGTCTTCGGTGAAGGGTGCCAGCGTCTTGGGGTCACCCCAGCTCATGGCGCCGCCGACCGTCCGGCCACCGGCCCGCAACCTGACCGGCATCAACGGATGTTCGTCTGTCCGGCTGACTTCGCTGGCCGCAAGGCGCGGCCCGGCAAAGCGTAGCAGAAGACCGCCATTCTCTGTCCAGTCCAGCAGCGCATCCTCTTCCGAAGGCGACAGCGTCGCGATATCCGCCAGGATGATGACATCGGGATTGGCCGGAAGCAGATCGAGCAGCTCGCCCTCCAGCAAGTCGGCATTCGGGGCAAGGGCCTGACGCAGGTAATGCAACGGCGACAGCAACTCCAGTCCCTCGCGGTCCTCGCGCCCGGCAATCAGCGCAACCTCGCGACGGCTGAGACTGTCATCCGACAAGGCCACGGCCCCGGTGCTGCGCAGGCCTTCGATCTCGAACCTCGTGATGCGCGCCCGCAGTTCCGAAGGCAGGCTTGCCTGCGTCATCGCTTCGGTCGCGTCCGGTTCGAACTGCAATGGCAGGTTGGCCAGAACACGCGGTGTTCTGGAGGGGTCCAGCCCGTGCGCGGCCACCGTCAGATCCAGCGCCGGGCCGCCACTGGCGCGGCGGGCGGCCAATTGCAGCACGCCTTCCTGATAAGTTGCAGGCACCATCGCGACGGGGCTGCGGCCCGAAGCAAAGACGCGCACCGTGCCCCGCGCTTCCAGGGCGGCAAGCAGGTCGTCACGACCGTCGATCGCCAGGCCATCGGTGAACCAAAGCGTCTCGAACCCGCCGTCGGGCAGCAGATCGATGGCCCGCGCCACCATATCCGGGGTCGGCGTCCAGGGTTGCGGTGTCATCCCGGCAATGCGGCTGCGCCACAGGTCTGCGGATTGAAAGGCCGCCTGTTCCGGCGCACTCAGCCGCAGGATCGCGGCGGTTCGCCCCTCGCGACCGGCTTCGGCCAGCATGCGATCCGCAAGCTCGGCGCGCCCGGTCCAGTCCTGCGCGCCTGCCCAGCCGCCATCCATCACGATCAGAACAGGACCGTTACCCGGCTGGCGATCCGCCTGCGGGTTCAGCACAGGCCCCGCCAGACCGATGATGACGGCCGCAACGGCCAGCATCCGCAGAAGCAAAAGCCACCAGGGGGTGCGATCCGTGACGCTTTCATCGTCCTTGAGGCCCAAGAGCAAGGCAACACCGGGAAAGCGGCGACGGATGGGCGCGGGCGGCACAGCCCGCAGGATGATCCACAGGATCGGCAAGGCCAGAAGGCCCAGCAGCAGCCAGGGGGCCGCGAAACCGATGGGGCCGATCATCATGTGCCAGCTCCCCGCTCCAGCGCGCGCCAGACCCACAGAAGCGCCGATTGCGCGGCGGCATCGGTGTGATGGCACTGATACTGCCAACCCGTGGCCGCGCACAGATCGGCCAGGGCAGCCTTGCGTTCCGCCAGCCGCTCCAAGTAGCGGCCACGCAAATCGCCCGCTTTCAGCGTCTCATGCGCCAGTGTTCCACCCATGCTTTGAAAGATGGTGCGCCCCTGGAACGGAAATGCTTCCTCGCTGGGATCCAGAACCTGGATCAGGACACCACGCACCCCACGATCCGCGGCCTTGGTCAGGGCGGCCTGAACCGGCAAGAGGTCGGACAGGAAATCGGATACGAACATGGCACGCGCCTGCGGTATCATCGCGCGCGCCTCGGGGATCCCGTAATCCATGTCCTCATCTCGGCTGAACATCTCGGCCAGCCGCAGCAGTTGCGCATTGCCGCGGCGTGGCGGTAAGGCAGTCCCTGTCAGGCCCACGCGTTCGCCGCCGCGCACCAGCAGGACGGCCACCGCCAAGGCCAGCAAACGCGCGCGATCGGCCTTTTCGGGCAGGTTAGGGTCTGATGCAAACCGCATCGACGCCGCCTGATCCACCCAGAGCATGACGCTTTGCGCGATCTGCCATTCACGTTCACGCACGAATTGCATGTCGCCACGCGCCGAGCGACGCCAGTCGATCATCCTGACGGGATCGCCCTGCCGTACCGGACGGTATTGCCAGAAATCATCCCCCTGTCCGGCGCGCCGGCGTCCGTGCTCGCCCAGCAGCACGGTACCTGCCAGATACTCGGCCCGGGCCAGCAAAGGCGGGAACCGGGCGGCTTCGGCCTCGGCCCTGGCGCGCAGGGTCAGGGGATGGGGTTGGGTCACGCCGCCGCCTCGATCCGCGTGATGCGGGCAGCCGTATCCTCGATCAGGCCTGTCAGCGTGTCACCGCGGGCACGTGCCGCGAAGTTCAGCGCCATGCGATGCGTCAGCACCGGGCGCGCCATGGCAACGACATCCTCGACCGATGGCGCCAGGCGCCCCTGCAACAGGGCGCGCGCGCGCACCGTCAGCATCAGTGCCTGTGCCGCGCGCGGGCCGGGACCCCAGGCCACGGTCTGGCGCACACGGTCATCGGCACTGTCGTCATCCGGTCGGAAGGCGCGGACCAGATCGAGAATCGCCTCGACAACGGCATCACCCACCGGCATCCGCCGAAGAAGGGTCTGCGCTGCAAGCAGTTCTGTATCGGTAAAGACCTGATGCGCCTCGTCCTCGGCCACGCCCGTGGTGGCCAGCAGGATATCGCGCTCTGTTGCACGATCGGGATACTGCACATCGATCTGCACGAGGAAACGGTCAAGCTGCGCTTCCGGCAGGGGATAGGTCCCCTCCTGCTCGATCGGGTTCTGGGTCGCCAACACGTGAAAGGGCTTGCCCAGCGGGCGATCCTGCCCCGCCACGGTCACGCGCCGTTCCTGCATCGCCTGCAGCAGCGCGGATTGTGTGCGGGGGCTGGCGCGGTTGATTTCATCGGCCATCAGCAACTGGCAAAAGATCGGGCCTTCGACGAAGCGAAAGGCGCGGCGTCCGTCAGCATCGGTTTCCAGAACTTCCGACCCCAGGATATCTGCAGGCATCAGGTCCGGCGTGAACTGCACCCGGTTGCCCTGCAGACCCATCACGGTCGACAGGGTTTCCACCAGTCGCGTCTTGCCAAGGCCCGGCAGGCCGATCAGCAGGCCATGCCCACCGCAGAGCAGGGCCGACAGGGTCAGGTCGACGACCGTTTCCTGCCCGATGAAACGACGCGTGATCGAGGCCCGCGCCTGTGCCAGCTTTTCCTCCAGCGCCTCGATACCGGCGACCAGATCGGCGTGATCGGACATGGCAATGCCTCCTTTGAACCCTAGGTCATTATGATGATAGTATCTCGGCAAAGAGAAATGGCAAAAGCAATGAGCGGACAAATGATCGTGACCCCGTCAGCAGAAGGTATTGCTGCCTCCGTCAGGGCAGCAAAGGGCAAGGGGCTTCCGCCGGTGCATCTGTGGAATCCGCCCTTCTGCGGCGATCTGGACATGCGGATCGCGCGGGACGGCACGTGGTTCTACCAGGGCACACCGATCGGCAGGCCGGGGCTGGTGCGCCTGTTCTCGACCATTTTGCGCAAGGACGGGGACAAGTATTTCCTTGTAACCCCGGTTGAAAAGGTGGGCATCACCGTCGATGACGCCCCCTTTGTCGCCGTGGATTTCGAAGCCGAAGGCGAAGGACAGGCGCAAAAGCTGACATTTCATACCAATGTCGGTGACAGCGTGACCGCCGCGTCTGACACACCGCTGCAATTCGTGCGCGATCCCGAGACGGGCGAACCCTCGCCCTATGTCATGGTGCGCGCCGGGCTTGAGGCGCTGATCGACCGCAAGAGCTTTTACAGGCTGGTGGATCTGGGAACCGATCATGTTGTCGATGGGGTCACATGGTTTGGCATCTGGTCCGATGGCGTATTCTTTGGAATCATCCCCTCGGCCGAATTGCCCTGAAACAGAGACTGATCAGGCCGATTGCGGCCTGGGATGGATCAATAGGAACACCACCCCCGGCAGGACGCTGACCAGAAACATCAGGCCAAAGGCAAAGCTGGCGGCAAAGCCTTCGGTGGCGGTGGCCCCGATCACCGGGAAAAGCGCGGCCGCCGCGCCTTCCCGCAGACCCCAGCCGCTGACCGAAATCGGGATCAGCATTGTCAAAAGGATCAGGGGCACGATGATCATGACGGCCGTCAGCGGCAGGCCGGTGCCCGTGGCGCGCGCGCACAGGGCGAAAGCCAGAAGGTTGAGCGCCGTCGTTGCAAGGCTGAGGATGATCTGGCGCGGCAGCACATCCGGCGCCAGGACAGAGACCGCGAAGGCGTCAAACCATTCGCGGACATGATGGCCCCAGACATGGGCACGGCGACTGACCGCCCAAAGCACAAGCCCCCCGACCAGCAGGGCGCCACCAGTCATCGCCACCAGGCGCAGCACCCACGCCGGCAAGCCGGTCCCACCGGGACTGATCCAGACCAGCAGCACAGCGGCACCCGTCACGCCGAAGAGGGCCAGTTGCCCTGCAAGGCGTTCGAACACCACGGCCTGCCCCGCACGCTTCAATCCGGCCTCATGCCTTGCACGCACAGCGCGACCAGCATCGCCCACGACACCACCGGGCAAAGACTGGTTCACGATCTGCGACAGGTAATATTCGCGGATGGCCCGACCCACGGTGATCGACTGGCCAAGGCGACGCGCTGTCAATCGCCAGCGCAGGGCAGACAGCACGGTCTGCCCGTTCAGGGCCAGAACCGCCGCAAGCAACCAGACGGGATTGGCGGCCAGCAGCAGATCCATCGCACCGGGTCCATCGACGGTCCGCCAGAGCAGCGCCAGAACCGCCAGCGTCACCGCCACCCGAAGCAGTCTGATGATCCCCGCTTTTCCAAACATGGGCTAGCCCCCATTTGCGGACAGCGGCAGGGATGCCCCGGTACGGGGCTGCGTGCTGAAACCGCTGAGAAGAAGATCGCGCATCGCCTCCATCGGCAGGATCGGCGCGCTATCCGTCGGGATCAATCCCGGCGTCCACCCCCAGTCGGCAACCTGCGCCAGCAAGTCGGGCGGACCGATCAGATGGACAGGCACATCCGGCCTTTCATCTAGCGCGATGAAACCCGCCGCCTGGTGATCGCCCAGAACGATCAGCAAAGGGGGATCATCGGCATGGCGGATCGCATAGGCGACCAAGGTTTCAAGCGCATAGGTGATCGACTGGCGGTATTGATCGCGTACCCGGTCATGATCGCGCCAGACCACTTCGGGCCGGTCGCCGGATTGGGCCATCTCGTCAAAGACGGTGCCATCGCCCAGGTCTTCCCAGGGAACCAGCTGCGGGATCGGAACCCAGGGCGCATGTGACGAAATCAGGGCTACTTGCGCAAAAAGATTGCGGTCGGACGGGGCTTCACGCAACAGCCTGTCCAGTGCAGCCAAGGTGAACTGATCCGGCATCGTGACCCAATTGAAGGGCAGGCCCCGATACCCGAGGTCGGCTGCGGGCAGCACCGTTTCAAACCCCATGAAGGCCGCCTCGGGCCAGTCCAGCGTGATCGCTGGCATCACCGCCGCCGTGTGAAACCCTGACCTGGCCGCGATATGGAACAGTGTCTCGCGCCCGCTGGCCAGCGCCGCCTGATAGCGCGCCTGCCCATCGACCCGCATTCCATTGGCAAAGGTGGCATGGGCCAGCCAGCTTTGCCCCCCGCGGGTGGGCGAGGTCAGGTAGGCCGATTGCATGGCCAGACCCGCGTCCCGCAGGTCTTGCGTTGCGCGTTCAAGCAGGGGGCGATGCTGCTGCGCGTAAAAAGGCGTGTCCATGCTGGTGCGCCCGTAGCTTTCGACGAACACGACCAGCACATCCCGATCTATCCGGTCCAGAAGCCCGCCGCGCGCGGCAAAGGGATCGGCGCGCGCCAGATCGTTGAAAGTGCGCAGATCGGCCAGCGTGTCCCGCACAAGGAATGCGCGCTCCAACCCGACGCGGGCGGTGAAGGCAGTACCCGGCGCATTGAATGGAACAGGCCAGCGCGCCATGATCGATCCGACATCGGCCACGGCAAGACCAAGTGCGACAAAGGCCGCCAACCCGGATGCAAACTGCGCCGGGCGCGGCAGCGACAGGCGGGCCCAGACGCCCATCGCCCACCACAGGCAGGCGGCAATGGCAATCATCAAAGCTGCAACGCCAAGCACGGCCGCAATCGCAGGCAGCAGGCCGATCGATCCCCAGGTCAGGCGAAAGGCCGCCGCGATCAAGGGCATGTCACCCACCGGGTTGAAGCCACGGGTAAAGGCCGTGAACATGCCGAAATCGGCTGCTTTCAGGACGACGATCACGGTCAGGGTCAATGTCAGCACCGCGCGCAACAGGCGCCCTGCGCGCCCGTCACCGATCACGGGCAGGGCCAGCAGCAGCAAGGGCCATTCAAGGGCAAAACTGCCCAACGCCCCCCATGTCATGGCCGCAGGATGGTTTGGCTGGATCAGGACCAGGTGCAGAAAGACCGCCGACAGGGCAAGGGCGCCAAAGCGGCGCCAGGGGGCTTGGGTCACGATCGGTGCCTCCAGAGCCAGAGGGTGTCGCGCCCGAAGGACCAGATCAGGGCCGCAACTGCGGCCCAGGTAATGCCCAGCGCCGGGCCGCTTCCCAGGATTGGCACCTGCAAGGCGATCAGCGCCGCGATCTGGATCACGCATACCACCTTGCGCCCGAATTTGTCGGGCAGGGGCGCGGCCATCCAGGGCAGTCCCCATGACGCCGCAACAAAGACATAGCGCATGACACCCAGGGCAAGAACCACGACACCGCCCATCCCATCGGCAAAGGCATGCAGCGCCAGGATCAGGGCCAAGCCTGCGTCGATCTCCATGTCGAAACGCGCCCCGAAACCCGAGGCCAGACCCTGACGCCGCGCCAGCCAGCCATCGACCCCATCCAGCAAAAGGGCAAACAACGCCACAAGGGCCACGGCCCATCCGCCCCAAGCCGCCTGACCCGCATCACCGGACAGCAGCGGGGTCAACAGGCTGGCACCAAGCCCGGCCCGCAGCAAGGTGACCCCGTTGCATCCTCCAAACCGCGGATGCGGATAATGGGCCGGCAGTTGCCACCACAGCAGCAGCACCCCTGCGGCCAAAAGCGCGAATGCGGGCATTACCGCCAAAGCCGGGGCAGCATACAGGGCCATGTTCACCGCCTGCATGGCAAGGGCCGTGCAGGCCGCCCAGATCAACAGGCCCAGGCGTGGCGTCATCACGCGCGCGCGGTCAGGCATCAAGGCATCATGCGACATGGGTTTCATCCGTCAGAGTTAGTGTAGAGGCCAGGCAGTCAAGGGATGCGGGCGCTGTGGCTGGTCAGGCCGCGCTTGACCAGGCGCCGTTTCCGGCTAACTGAAAACAAGGTGATATGCGAGGTCGGGATGCTGCCACAACAGGATCGTTACAAGGCGCCCGCACGCTGGCTGCATTGGCTGGTTGCGGCGCTTGTGCTGGCGATGGTGCCGGTCGGATTCCTGATGGTCCAGCAGGGGCTCAGCCGGCCTTTGCAGAACGCATTGTTCCTGTTTCACAAGAACATGGGCGTTGTCGTGGCCCTGCTGGTTCTGGTGCGGCTGCTCTATCGGTGGCGCAATCCACCACCGCCGCTGCCCGCATCGCTGCCCTCCTGGCAGAAACGTGTCTCGGCCTGGGTGCATGGGCTGCTCTACACGCTGATCGTGCTGATGCCGGTATCCGGCTATGTGCGGGTGCGGGCCGGGGGCTTTCCGATCGAGATGCTTGATGCGCTTGGCATTGGCAGCCTTCTGCCAAGGTCCGAAGCGCTGGCCAATGCGGCGAAGTCGCTGCATTACGCGGGTGCCCTTGCGCTGGTGGTTCTGCTGGCACTGCATCTTGGGGCAGCATTGCAACATGGCCTGATCAAACGCGACGGGATCATGGGCCGGATGTGGCCCCCACATCGCTGAGGACGCACTGGCAGGTTCCTTGCGCCCGCTGCACATCATGTCGAAGGGCCAAGCGTGACACGTGCCGCGACCGGGCGGTGATCCGAGGCGATACGAATGCCCGGACCGTCCAGCGCGCGCATGTCTTCAACGCGGCCCGGCGCGGAGGTCAGGATCCGGTCCAGCGGCAGGATAGGCCGCGCCACCGGAAAGCTGGCCTTGGCGGTGCCGAACAGGGATTGCCCCAGCAGCCGTGGCGACATGGCCAGACCGCCCCAGGGGCGCCATTCGTTCAGATCACCGATCAACAGGTTCTGGCGCGGGGACCGGCGGCGCAGATGCTGGCCAATGACCCGCATCTGCGCGATACGCAACGGCTGCCCAAGGGACAGATGCGTGCCGATCACGCGAAAGGCATGCCCGCCCCGCGTTGCGTCGACCACGACCGCGCCTCTGTGGCAATGTCCCGGCAGATCCAGAAGCGCGATATCCTGCACCTCGATATCGGGGGCAAGGAACACGATCACGCCAAGAAAGCCGTGGCTGTCCGGACCCCAGCGTGATGCCTCTGTCCTGTGCACATGGCGCAGCCCGCTCTGATCCTCGATTCGTCCGATATCCAGGACGCCGCGATGCGGGCGACACTCTTCATCCGCCTCTTGCAGGACCAGAACGGCAGTACGCGGCACCAGCACTTCGGACAAAAGGACATGCGCCGTCCGATCCGGGTCGATGCGACCGTCCTGACCGCGACCGCGATGGATGTTCCAGCTTACGCAGTCCAGCGCGCCGGGCCCGGATGATCCACCAAAGCCTATCATCAGGACAGGTAGGACGCCGTCTGGCATGCACCGCTCTTGGCCCGGTCATGCAAGGGAAGCGCCGCCGCATTGGCAAGAGGCGTCAGGCCACAATCGAACACCACATCCGAACCCAGACCGAAGACACGTGTTTCAGGCCGGATGCATTCGGCAAGGGTCAGCGGCGCGGTGGGTGTCGTCAAGGCCGCCCGCCCTGCCCCGATCAGCAATGGGGCGATGGCAACCTGCAGCCGGGTCAGCAATTGCGCCTCGAGAAAGCCGGCAATCGTGATCCCGCCACCTTCGATCAACAGCGTGGACAATCCCGCCTCATGCAATGCGGTCAGAATGGCCTGGGGCGCAAAGACGCCGTTTTCCAGCGGTAGGCGGATCACGTCGACCCCGGCGGGGCGTTTGCGATCAACGGCCTGAATCACGAAGCGGCGGGCCCCATCGTTGCGCAGAGCCGGTGCGTCATCGGGCAGGCGACCCTTCGGGTCGATCACGATCCGCGCCGGGTTGGGGCCACTGCACAGCCGCACGTCAAGGCGTGGTTTGTCATGCAGCGCCGTGCCGACACCGATCATCACCCCGTCCACAAGCGCCCTTATCCGGTGCAGATGCGCCAGACCGTCGGGGCCGGACACATCGCGCGCATCGCCTGACACGGTCGCAACTCGACCGTCCAGGGACTGACCGATCTGCGCGATCGTGACAGGACCAAGATCGCGGCGCGCAAGTGGTCCGTAAAGGTCAAGTGCTGCGCGTTCACCATCGGACCATGTACCGCAGCAGGAACAGGCCCGGCCAGACCGGATGGCGAGGATACGCTCCCACACCTCGGGGGTAACGGTCACATTGTGCATCGTTGTCCTCCTTTCCGGCCGGTCATGGCGCGCCTGGCGGCAAGGCCAGAAAATCGGTGTGGCCGATGTGGCAAAGCGCCGTCTCTGCGGCAGCGACGCGGGCGCCGCCCCATGCCATGGCCTGCTCTTCGCCCGCTTCCGCCGCCGCCGTTGCGATACCCGCTATCAGTTCACGGTGCAGCGCGCACTGGTCGGGCCCCAACTGCCAGGGGCTGTCGGCACGGTGCACCGCATACCCACGGCGTTCCAGCGCCGCTGCCATGGCGTCTGTCGCGCCCGGCCCAAGCGCGGGTCCAAAGCCCTTGTCACCAACCTGATGGCGATTGAATGCACTGGTCACCGGCGCATCGGCGCTATGGGACGGCGTCCAATGCATGACGCCGTCATAGCTCAGCGCGGCATAGAGCGGCAGTCGGTGATCCGCCAGCCGAGCTGCAAGGCGTTCGACCCAGTCAAGGGAACACAGGTCAAGCAGGGCCGAAGCCGTCACAAGGCTGGCCCCATCCAGCGGCAGGTCATCCAGATCACGCAGGTCGATCCTGTGCGTGGACGCGCCCCCCGGTGCCGCCGCCGAGGCATGGCGCAGAAGTTCGGGATCATTGTCCACAAGCCGCCATGCCGCCCCCTCGGCCATGAGACCCGAGAAAGCGCGAATGGTCGACCCGGTTCCACACCCCAGATCGACAATCACCGCCTGCGGGCCCGCGGTCTTTGCGGCCGCGCGCAACAGCGCCGCGTCCCGGGCCGCATGATCGGCCGGTTCACGCAGGGCAAGCCAGGCGGCGCTGAACCCCATCCCTCAGATCTCCGCCTCGAACCAGCCACGCGCCATGTGGCTTTCGTGCAGAGTAATGCGCAACCGCTTGACCCGCCCACTGTCCTTCAGTGCGCCGGATCGGACCTTGGCGGCCATTTCCCGGAAGATATGCCCTGACAGGAATTCGGTGGTGGTGAAGATGCCCTTGAACTGGGGCACCTCGTCCAGGTTCTTATAGCGCAGGGGTTCCAGCACGGCCGCCAATGCCTCGATCGCGAGGCCGATATCGACGACCAGCCCAAGCTCGTCGATATCATCGGCGAAAAATGCGGCATCGACAGTAAAGGTGGCGCCATGCACGCCCTGCGCCGGGCCAAAGACCGGCGAGGGAAAGGAATGGGCGATCATGATGTGGTCACGGACTTCAACGGCGTACATTTGGGCTCCTTGAGGGGTATTCCGGGTGTGATTTCAGTAGCGAATGCGGTGGCACAGGGTATCGGGTGACGACAGGATACGGGCGTAATCGTTCGGCAGATCGGAAAAGGCACTTTCGCCCGAGATCAGGGCATCCAGCCCTGGATCGCACAGCAATTCCAGCGCCTTGCCCATCCGGCGCGCATAGGTCCAGCGCGGCAGCCGGACCGCAGGAAGGTGGCCGACCTGCGAGCTGACAAGCCGCAGGCGGCGGCTGTGAAACGCACCGCCCAGCGGCACCTGAATGGGGGCGTCGCCGTGCCAGCTGGCCTCGACAACCGTGGCTTCCTGCCCGGCCAGCGACAGCGCCAGCGCCAGCCCCGCCTGGGTCGCGCTGGTGTGAATGACAACGTCGCATTCCTGCGGCGCCGCGTCGGGCTGCGCGAAGGCGACCCCGAGGGCACCAGCCAAAGACGCGCGGCACGCGTTGATATCGACCAGTGTCACATCTGCGCCGGGCAAGCGCCCGGCCAGCCACGCCACCAGCGCGCCGACCACACCGCCACCGATCACCGCGATCCGGTCACCCGCACCGGCACCGCTATCCCACAGGATCGTCAGCGCAGTTTCCATGTTCGCGGCCAGGATCGCACGTTCCGGTGGCAGACCATCGGGCAAAGGCGACAGCATGCTTTCGGGCAGACGATAGGTGGTCTGATGCGGGAAAAGCGCGAAGACGCAGCGCCCGGCCAGCGCGCCTTCGGTCACGCGGCCGACGCTGCAATAGCCGTATTTCACCGGAAAGGGAAAGTCGCCCTCCATGCCCGGTCCGCGCATCCGCTCGTGTTCGGACATGGGCACGCGCCCCGCCGCGACAAGCCGTTCCGTTCCCCGACTGATGCCGGAAAACAGGGCCTCGACCGCGACGCCATCCGCAGCGACATGGCCGGGCCTGATCTCGGCGCGGTCGGGGGCCACACACCAGAGGGCAAGTGCATTCATTTGAAAAGATGTCCGGATTTCGCGGCCTTGGTTGCCAGGTAGGCTGCATTCTGCGGGGTCTGGCCCACGACAAGCGGCACGCGTTGCGTGACCGCAATGCCCTGTTTGTCCAGCATCGCCTGCTTGGCCGGGTTGTTGGTCAGCAGGCGCACACGGTCGACCCCCAGTCGTGACAACAGCGCAGCACCGATCCTGAAATCGCGTTCGTCATCCTGAAACCCCAGATGATGGTTGGCCTCGACCGTATCAAAACCCTGATCCTGCAGGGCGTAGGCCCGCATCTTGTTGGCAAGGCCGATCCCGCGCCCCTCCTGGTTGAGGTAGAGCAGGATGCCACCGCCCGCTTCGGCCATCGCCTTTGTCGCGGCATGCAACTGGGGACCGCAATCACATTTCAGACTGCCCAGCACATCACCCGTGAAACAGGCCGAATGCAGGCGCACCAGCACCGGACCAGCGGGATCGAGAGTGCCGATTTCGATCGCGTAATGCTCGATTCCGCCGTCATCGGGCCGAAACACATGCACGCGCCCCGTGTCATGCACGGCCATCGGCAGCCTTGCCGAGGAAACGGGGTGCTGCATCCGTTCCTTTGACAGCTCGACCAATATGTCCTGCGCCCGCAGCGCCGACAGACCGTTCAGATCGGTCCGGGTCAAAGCGTCGGCTTGCGCGCCGGGCGCCAGAGGCACCGCCACGACGGCCGGCAGCAACTGGGCCGCTTTCGCCAGCGCCACGCCCGCCTTGTGCATCATCGTCCCCGGCACAACCCCGTCCGCATGGGCATCGGGCAGTGGCAATGCGTCACGCAGGATCGCGCGGGTCGGATCCGCCATCGCCAGAAGCCAGGTCAGGCTTGCGCCCTGCGGCACCGGCAAGACCAGCGTATCGGTCGGCAAGGCCTCTGCATCAAGGATCCCCAGGATCGCCGCACGATTGCGCGTCAGCACCAGACCCGCGCCCGCGCCACAGGCGATGACCGCATCAAGCCGCTCCTGGCTGAGGGTTTCGACAGCGACGACCAGACAGGCCTCTGCCTCATGGGTGATCAGGACGGGCAGACCCATGCGCATGTCGCCCTTCGTCCGCATCACTAGCTCCAGCAGGCTGGGTGCAAGGAACGGGGACAAGAGGTCTTGATCAATGCGAGCAGAGGCCAGGGCCGGGCGGAGTGCGTTCATCTGACAACCAAAATTCAATTCTATCCCCCTCAAACTAGCATTGCACGGATGCAGACAAGACCACGCATTCGTTTTCCGTGATGGTTTGACCCGCTTGGGCAATCTTCTGCGCATACGGGCTGAATCATTGGAAAGTTGCACTATCTGCGTCTTGCACGTGATCGTTGCTTGTTTCCCGAGGAGAGAGAGCTTGGCATTGGGTGTCTGGATAGGCCTACTGAGGTCGATCGTGATCTATCACAATCCGGTGAGGACAGTGCCCTTGCGGCGGTTCTATCGTGATTTGCTGCGCAAGGGCGATCTTGTCTTCGACGTCGGCGCGCATGTGGGCACGCGGGCCCGGGCGATGCGGGCCGCCGGGGCCCGCGTGGTGGCGCTGGAACCGCAGGCGCCATTCACCGGGTTTTTGCGCCTGACGCTGCCGCGCGATATCCGGCTTGTCGCAGCCGCGGCCGGCGGCGCCGAAACGATGGCCGAGATGGCGGTCTCGTCCCTGCACCCTACTGTCTCGTCCCTGAAGACCGGATTTGTCGAGGATGCAAGCGCCACCCACGGGTTCGAACATGTACGGTGGGATCGCACCCAGCAGGTGCAGGTGACGACCCTTGACCGGCTGATCGCGGAAGAAGGGCTTCCGCGCTACATCAAGATCGACGTCGAAGGGTTCGAGCTTGAGGTGCTGTCTGGCCTGACCCAGCCCGTGGACATGGTGTCGGTTGAATACCTGCCCGGATTGCCGGGTCTAACCCACGCGGTGATCGACCGGCTGATGGAGTTGGGGCCTTACCTGTTCAACCCGGTGAAAGGGGAAAGCGGCGCATTCCTCTGGCCGCAATGGCGCGATGCGGCGGAAACGCGGGCCTGGCTGGACAGCCTGCCCGCGACCGCAGGATCGGGTGACCTTTACGCGCGTCTTGCCGGCCCGGAATCCGCCGGCTGATTGCGCAACAGCGCGGCGAAATCATCGAACAGGGCTGGCGATGCGGTCAGCACGGTGCCCTGATCCTCGGGGGCTTCCGCAGGATCAAGCGCGCCGACGGTCGCGCCCGCCTCACGCAGCAGCACCAAACCGGCCGCGATATCCCAGGAGCGCAAACGGCGTTCCCAAAAACCGTCCAGCCGCCCGGCCGCCACGTAAGCCAGATCAAGCGCCGCAGCCCCCATGCGGCGCACACCGGCACAGGCGGGCATCAGCCGGGCAATATCGGCGGCATGATCTTCGATGTGATCCATCCCGCCAAAGGGAATACCCGTGCCGAACAGGGCCGCTGACAGGCTGGCAGTATCCGCAACCGCGATCGGTGCACCGTTCAGCCAGGCGCCTGACCCGGTACTGGCGCAGAAAGTTTCGGCCTTGGCCGGATCATGCACAACACCGACGCATAGAACGCCATCGACCTCAAGCGCGACGGACACCGCCCAATGCGGAATGCCACGCAGGAAATTGGTGGTTCCATCCAGCGGGTCCACGATCCAGCGGCGGCGTTGCGCACCGGAAGCGCTTGCGCCGGTTTCCTCGCCCAGCCAGCCATCGCCGGGACAGGCAGACAGTAAAGCATCGCGCAGGCAGGCCTCGGCGTCCAGATCGGCCTGTGACAGGAAATCGCCCGCGCGCTTTTGTGTCACGCGCAGGTTCTGCCTGCGGGACCAGTGATCCATCAGGATATCGCCCGCCGCCCATGCCGCGCGCTGCGCCAGGGCAAGATCGTCTTGCAACGGCCTTTCCTTCATGTGCGGCCCGCCATGGCGGCATCCAGGGCAAAACCGGCAATCCGCGCGGTTTCGCCCCACGATGACAAGCGCGCCCCGGCCTGCCGCGCGGCCTCGGCCATGTCTGTGCGCAAGGACTGATCGGTCAGCAGCGCCCGCAAAGCCCCCGCAAAGGCCGTGGCATCGTCCCGCGCAACCAGAAGGCCCGCCGCTGCGGGAACAGTGTCGGGCACAGCGCCTGTCCGGCAGGACACGATGGGCAAGCCATGCACCAGGGCTTCGTTGAATACGATCCCGTATCCTTCGTAGCGCGTCGCCAGGGCAAAGATCGACGCACGCCGGTAAAGCTGCTCAAGCGCTTCATCCGATACGCGACCGGCCAGATTGATCCGGTCTGACAGCCCGGCTTGGCGAATGCGGTCCTGCAGCGCGTCGTAATGGCCCTTTTCCCAAGGGTTGCCGACAATTTCGGCATGCCATTCCTGATCGGCGACAAGGGCCAATGCATCAATCAGCACATCATGGCCCTTGCGCGGATGCAGAATGCCGACCGACAGGATCAAGGGTGCGCCCTGCGGCGCGACAGTCGCGTCCCACGTGTCCGGCACCGGCAGATCGATTCCGGGCAAAGCCACATGGATGCGCGCGGCAGGAACATCGTAGCGTTCGGACAGGATCTCCCGCGTGTGCGGGCTGGGCACGATGATCTGCGCTGCATGGCGCAGGTTGTCGCGCTCGGTTCGCCAGAGGTGATCCTGCACATCCTGCGGCAGCCCGCTTTCCAGTGCCAGAGGATGATGCACAAGCGCCACGATCGGCGCCTTGATCAGCCCCACCCTTGCCGGGTCCAGCGCCCCGAAGGCCAGACCATCGATGATCACGGGGCAGGTCTCGGGCAGGGCCAGCAAGGCTGGCATGGCCGCGTCCATCTCTTGCGGCGACGGAAAGGGAAAACTGTCGGGCAAGGTGACAAGCTGCATGCCGCGCCCGGCAGCGCGCAATTCCTCCAGCAGCCGCCGATCATAGATATAGCCGCCAGTCACTGTATTGATGTCGCCGGGAACGGCCAGGGCGGCTGCGATCATGGGGGTTCCGTTGCTGGAAATTGCAGGTGTTCAGACCTCGCAACCCTAGGGCTGCAATCGGGACAGGCAAGCCCCGATCGCGCAGTGCGGTGCCACCACGAACATGCCCTCGGCCCGTTTTCCCCCTTACGCACGCAGGCGCAGGCCTTCAGGATCAAAGGGTGGTTTTTCCAACACGGTCGCGGGCGTGTCCTGTCCCAGGATCGAGACCATGACCCTGTCGCCCGGCCCGACCATGCCAGCCTTGAGATAGGCTATGGCCAGCGACCTGCCGACGGAAAAGCCATAGCCACCCGATGACACCTGGCCCAGCGGGCTGCCGTCGGCCAGGAAGACCGGCTCGCCACCCCATGCATCGGCACCGTCGGACTGGATCTCCAGCATCGTCATCACATCGCGCGGCGGCTTGGCGGCAATCGCTTCCCAGGCCGTCTTGTTCAGAAACGCCTTGTCTGTCTTCACCAGGCGGTCCAGCCCCGACTCCTGGGGCCAGTATTCTGGGCTGTAATCACGCCCCCAGGAGCCGTAGCCTTTTTCGATCCGCAAACTGGCCAAGGCGCGGCTTCCGACCGGACCTGCGCCGATCTGCCTGCCGGCATCCAGAAGTGCGGTGTAGAGCGCGACCTGATCCCGGTCGGCGCAGTGCAGTTCCCACCCCAGGTCGCCGGTGAAGCTGACGCGCAGCGCGACGCAGGACACGCCCGCCACGGTAATGCGGGCCGAGGTCATGAAGGGAAAGGCGGCATTCGTCAGATCCGCATTTGTCAGCCGACCCAGAAGGTCGCGTGCCTTGGGGCCTGCGACATTGAATCCGCAAGTGCTGTCGGTCAGGCTTTCGAATGTCGTGCCTTCCGGCAGGGGTATGGCGCGGAAAAAGCGCTGATGGAACCTTTCGGCCATGCCGGACCCGATCACCCAGAATTCCTGCTCGCCCAGACGGGTGACCGTGAAATCACCCGCGATACCGCCACGTGCGCCGATAAGGGGTGTCAGGCAGGACCGGCCAACACGCACCGGCATGCGGTTGGCAAACAAGGCGTTCAGCCATGGTTCCGCCCCCGGACCGGCCACGCGGTACTTGGCGAAATTCGAGATGTCGATGATCCCCGCCCTGTCGCGCAGCATCCGCGCCTCGCGGCCAACGGGGCCGAACCAGTTCTGGCGCGTGAAGCCATAGGTTTCTTCGTTCGGTTCGCCCGTCTCGGCGAACCACAGCGGATGTTCCCAGCCGAAGTTCAGGCCAAAGACCGCGCCCATTTCCTTTTGCATGGCATAGGCCGGTCGGCAGCGAACGGGGCGGCCCGCCGCGCGTTCTTCGGTCGGGAAATGGATCTTGAACCGATGGGCATACTGGTCCTCGACCCGCGCGCGGGTAAAGGCCTTGTCCGCCCAATGGCCAAAGCGGGCCATGTCCCAGTTGAACATGTCCAGCACCGGCTCGCCCTCGACGATCCATTCGGCGGCCAGCTTGCCCAGACCGCCCGACTGGGAAAAACCGGGGATGATCCCGCAGCAGCAGAAGTATCCCCGCATTTCCGGCACGGGACCAAACAACGCGGAACTGTCGGGTGACCAGATCATCGGACCGTTGATGACCCGCTTGATCCCGGCCTGCCCCACGGCGGGAACACGCGCGATCGCGCGCAGCATGTTCGGTTCGATCCGGTCCAGATCATCGGCGAAAAGCTCGTGACCGAACCCCTGTGGCGTGCCGTCCTCGGCCCAGAAGCGCATGTCGCGCTCATAGGCGCCGACCAGCAGGCCAAGCCCTTCCTGGCGCAGGTAATATTCGCCGTCGCGATCCGCGACCGACGGCAGGCGACGCCCCAGGGCCGCAACCTCGGCAATGGTTTCGGTGACGAAATACTGATGCTCCGTCGGCACCAGCGGAAGGGTCAGCCCCGCCATCCGCGCCACCTCGCGCGCCCACAGGCCCGCCGCGTTGATCACCCATGGCGTGCGGATATCGCCGCGTTCGGTCCGCACGATCCATGTGCCATCCGGTTGCGCCTCGGTGCCCGTCACGGGGGTGAAGCGATGGATGGACGCGCCCAGCGCCCGCGCACCGGCGGCATAGGCATGGGTCACGCCCGAGGGATCCACGTTGCCACCGTCGGGTTCGTACATGATGCAGCGGATACCCTCGAAATCGACCAGAGGATGCAGACGCTCGGCCTCGTCGCGCGATACCTCGTGGAAGTTCATGCCATAGCGTCGCGCGCGGGCTGCCTGGATGCGCAGCTGGTGTTCACGCGCCTCGGTCTGCGCCAGATAGAGCGAGCCCGGCTGGAAGATGCCGCAACCCTGGCCGGTTTCGGCCTCGAGCGTCTTGTAAAGCTGCATCGTGTAGTGCTGGATGCGGCTGATGTTGGTGATGTCGTGCAGCCCGTGGATATTGGCCGCCGCATGCCATGTCGACCCGGATGTCAGTTCGGACCGCTCCAGCAGGACCGCATCGGTCCAGCCTTTCTGCGCCAGGTGATACAGGATCGAACAGCCGACAAGCCCGCCACCGATCACGACGGCAGGGGCATGGGTTGGCAAGGGTTTTGCCGTGGTGTTGGCTTGGGTCGTGCTCATGGTTCGTCCTGTCCGATGTCCTGCTTGCGGTTGGCGACATAGGCCTCCAGCTCTTCGCGGATGGCCGGGTCTATGGCGGGTTCTTCGTAATCCTTCAGCGCCTGCTGCCAGATGCCTGTCGCCCGATCGAGCGCATCATGCGATCCCGCCGCCTCCCAGGCGCCATGGTTGGTCCAGTCCGACAGGAGAGGACGGTAAAAGGCGGTCTCGTAGCGTTCCATCGTATGGGGGCTGCCAAAGAAATGCCCGCCCGTGGGAACGCCTGCGATGGCATCAAAGCCAAGCTCGGCCTCCGAGGCATCGAAGGGACGCAGGATTTCCATCATGTTCTGCAGGATCTCGACATCCAGAACCAGCTTTTCGAAACTGGCCGTCAGACCGCCCTCCAGCCAGCCGGCCGCGTGATAGATCAGATTTGCGCCCCCCATCACCGCGCCCCAGGTCGCCATCGAGGTTTCATAGGCGGCCTGCAGATCGCAGGCGTTCGAGGCGTTGGAATTCGAACTGCGGTAAGGCAAGCCATAGCGCCGCGCCAACTGCCCCGCGATCACATTGGCCCGCGTGTTTTCCGGTGTGCCGAAGGCCGGCGCGCCCGAGCGCATGTCGACGTTCGAGGTGAAAGCCCCGTACATCACCGGCGCACCGGGGCGCACCAGTTGCGTCAGCGTGATCCCGAACAGCGCCTCGGCGTTCTGCTGGGCCAATGCTGCGGCCAGGGTCACCGGGGTCATGGCCCCCATCAGCGTGAAGGGAGTGATCGTGACCGGTTGGCCATGTTCGGCCATGGCGATCAGCCCCTCGCCCATCTCCTGGTCGAACAAGCGGGGCGAGTTGACGCTGATGATCGTGATCACGCCGGGATCGGCGGCGATCTGGTCCAGCGTGATCCCCCGCGATATCGCCATCATCCGAATGCCGTCCATCGCGCGGCCGCGCCCGATCGCCGTGCAGTGATAGGCCCGGTCGGACAACATCAGGTTGGCCAGGTAGCAATCAAGGTGGCGGGTGTTTGTCGGCAACTCTTGCGGTGCCGCCACCTGGTTGCCGATCATGTGGATCGCGTTGAAATGCTGTGCGAGGCGGATGAAATCGGCATAGTCCGCCATGTTGCCGGGACGCCGCCCCCGCAGCCTGTCATGGACATTGGGCGGCCCCGCCACCAGACCGAAGTTCAGCGCCCGCCCCCCGAATGTCAGACGTCTGGCAGGGTTGCGCGGGGTCAGGGTGAAGGCGCGCGGCACGGTGGCCAGGGCCGCCGTCACGATGCTTTCGTCGATCCGTACGATCCCGCTGTCACGATCGACCAGCGCGCCCGCCTTTTCAAACAAGGTGATGATCTTGTCACCGACAACACGAATGCCCAGTTCCGACAGAATGCGGATCGAGGTCGCATGCAGCCTGTCCATGGCCTCGGGGTCGGCCATCTCTAGCGGAGCATAGGGATTTTCCACGTTGCGCCAGGGCAACTGGACCAGTCCGGCGCCCGTCCGCGCCGCCTTCCCACGCCGCCCGCCGCTGCGCCGCTCTTCGGTCATCGAGGGTCCTTTCCTTGACCTGTAGGCCCTTGAACGCACCGGCGCGCCGCAGGCAAGACCCAAGATAGACGGAGGCATGCAGGGGTGCATGTGGATGTTTCGGGGTCTTGCCATAAATAAAACGTTGTCATGGGCATCATGGCACGTGAAGGATGCCTGCACCGACCACGGCACTGGCGACGAAGGCATCATGACAAGACCGCCACCACCCCTGAACCTGATCCGCGCCTTCGAAGCTTCGGCCCGGCATCTGAGCTTCACGAAAGCAGCGCGCGAACTGGGCTATACCCAGGCGGCCATCAGCGGTCAGGTCAGGGCGCTTGAGCAATATGTCGGGCGTGATCTGTTCCTGCGCCATGCGCGCAGCCTGCAACTGACCGAGGTGGGCTCGGCCTTTCTGCCGACACTGCGACAATCATTGGCCCAGATCGACGCGGCAACCGACGCCATCGCCTCGGGAGGTCGGGACCGGACCGTCATGGTGGCCTGCCCCGTCAGCCTTGCCGAAAACTGGCTGCCGCAGGCCGTCGCCAGCTTTCATGCCGCGCATCCCGACATCGAGGTCACGATCCACGGCACTGTCTGGGAAACGGGCGAGGATCCGATCGCCGATCTGACCATCTCGGTCTGTCGTCATGACGAGGTTCCCCCGGGCGCAAGACGCCTGTGGCCTGAAACCCTTTCGCTGGTCTGTGCGCCCGGTTGGGCCGACCGCTGCGGGCATATGGCGGATCTTGCGGCGCTCCCACGCATTCTGGTGTCGGGACGGCAGGAATACTGGTCACTCATGGCCGAGGCCGGCAACGATCCGGCCTTGGGTCAGGTCGATCTGGCGGCAGGCGCGCAGTTCCGCTCGAACAGTTCCAATGTCGCGCTTGAACTGGCGGTTCAGGGTCTGGGTGTCACCATTGCCGTTACATCGCTGGCACGGCTCTATCTGGATCGGGGCTTGCTGGTCGAACCATTCGCCCTGCGCCCCGAAAGCCCATGGGCCTATTTTGTTGCACCGGGAAGCACGCGGCGCACCGGAGCGGTCAGCCGGATGATGGCGCATCTTCTGCATTGCGGGGCGGCCAACACCCCCTAGGGGCGCAAGCTGTGGGGGACGGATCAGGCATGGCGGGTTGCTACCGCAGCTGGGCGATCACCGCGATCGCGACCACCGCAAGCATCGACAGGGCCATCGCGATATTGATCAGGGAATGGCTACGCTCGGACAGGTCGAGCCGGTGCAGCGTGACCCCCGCCATCAGCCACAGAAAATGGATCGGGATCCAGATCGCGTTCATGATCAGGAACTTGATCGCCACCTCAAGGGCATAGTTGCCCGGCAGGAAGGCAAATCCGGTGAACAGGGCGGTGTTCACGGCATAGGCCTTGGGATTGACGATCTGCAGCAGCAGACCGCCCCCGACACCGGGCGGGCGGGCCCGTTCGATGAAGGCCACCCGGTTTCCGGCAAAGGCGATGCGAAACGCAAGATAGGCCAGGTAGGAAAAGGAAAGCGCAAACAGGATGGTGCGGATGCGGGGATCGGCAAGGACCAGTGCGGCAAGTCCACTGACGACAGCGATCGCCACAAGGTTGGTGCCCAGGAACAGGCCCAGGACATATCGCGAACCTGCCTTGAAGCCAAAGCCCGATCCGACCCCCGCCGTGGACAGGACGCCGGGACCAGGGGTGATGATCAGGAAGAAGACGGCGGCGACGAATGCGAACATGCCGGAACCCTAAAGTCAGTTTCGGCGCATCGCAATTCTGCATGCGCAGGGCAGCAGCTTTTGTGCGCGGACACACCTGAAAGACGCCGGGCAGATTGACAAGGCGGATGCCCCATGGCCACCTCGGCGCACAGCAAGGGGGGTAGGGCATGCAGGATTTCGACCTTGTGGTCGTCGGCGCGGGGATCGTGGGGACCGCTTCGGCGCTTTGGGCGCAGAAACGCGGCCTGAAGGTCATGCTCTGCGATCCGAACCCGCCGGGATCCGGGACCAGTTTCGGCAATGCCTGCACGCTGGCGACCTATGCCGTCATGCCGGTGAACAGCCCCGCCGTGCTGCGCGCCCTGCCCCGGCTGCTGTCAAGCGGCGACAGCCCGCTGTCGGTTGACCTGATGCATGCGCTGCGCCATCCGCGGTGGATGCTGTCATTCCTGGCCAACTGCCGTCCGGCCCGCTCCGATCACATCGCGCGGCAGTTGGCCGATATCATGGGCCATGCGGATGCGGGCCTGAACCCGCTGATCGCCGAAGCGGGGGCCGAGGATCTGATCGTCAACCGGGGACAACTGACGGTCTGGTCCACCAAGGACGCCGCAGAAGGTGAAAGAGCCGGACTGGCGTTTCGCAAGACGCTCGGCATTCCCTTCGAGGTCCTTGGGCCACAAGACACACTTGCCCTGGAACCGGGGCTACGCCTGCCGATCCATGGGGCGGTTCACTATACCGCCGCGCGCTCGGTCCGGGACCCGCAAGAGCTGATCAACCGGATGCACCGCCGCTTTCTGGCGCTTGGCGGCCAATGGCGGCAAGCCCGGGTCAGCGAAACACGCGCCTATGGCACATCTGTCGAGGTGATGCTTGGCGATACCCAGGTCGAAGCCACGCGCGTGGTCATCGCCGCGGGGGCCCATGCGGGATCGATCAGGGGTTCGGGCGCGGAAAACCTGCCCCTGGGGACCGAACGGGGCTATCACCTGATCTTTTCCAATGATGCGCATCGGATCACCCGGCCCGTGGGTTGGGCCGAAGGGGGCTTTTACGCCGTGCCGATGGCGCAAGGTCTGCGGCTGGCCGGAACCGTCGAAATCGCAGGCCTTCGCGCACCGGAAAACCGAGGTCGACTGGCCTATATCGCGCGAAAGGGTGCCGCGTTGCTGGGCCCGCTGCCACAGCCGGACAGCCACTGGCTGGGGTTTCGGCCCACCATGCCCGACAGCATGCCCGTCATCGGGCATGCCCCGCATTCAGACCGGATCATTCATGCCTTCGGGCATCAGCACCTGGGCTTGACGCTGGGCGGCATCACAGGGCGGATCGTGGCGGATCTGGCAGAAGGGCGCATGCCCAATCTGCCGATCGCGGCCTTCTCGCCGAACCGGCGCTTCGCCTGATCCCGTGGCGCCGCCCCCTGTCTGACCCTTTCCCAAGACTGACACAGATCAAGGCACCCCGTCCCCCGCTCTCCTAGCTTCATGTCGTGAGGTACGTACGAGTTCCCCTGCTCGGAGGTCCGAAACATGAAGAATCCGCCGGAACAGACACTGATGTCGCCCACACCCCAAGGGGTCGTGCACGCGGTGCGCGGCGCGGTGGTCGATGTCGTCTTTGCGGCGGGCGATCTGCCGCCGATCAATTCGGCGCTGGTCGTCGCGTGGGATAAGCCTGCGGCGCTGATCCTCGAAGTGCACAGCCATCTTGATCAGACCACGGTCCGTGCCGTCGCGTTTCAATCCACGGCCGGTCTGGCCCGTGGCGTTTCGGTCACGGCCACGGGCGCGCCCGTCACCGTGCCGGTCGGCAAGGCCGTGCTTGGTCGGGTTCTGGATGTCCTGGGCGCGCCGCAGGACAATGGCGGCCCGCTGCCGGACGACACGCCGCGCCGATCGATCCATGCCCCGCCACCAGCCCTGCAGTCCCAGACGCGCACCACGGATGTGTTTGAAACGGGGATCAAGGTGATCGACCTGTTGACCCCCATGGCGCAGGGCGGCAAGGCCGCGATGTTCGGTGGCGCGGGTGTGGGCAAGACAGTTCTGGTGATGGAACTGATCCGCGCCATGGTCGAAAAATACCAGGGGATATCGGTTTTTGCGGGTATCGGGGAAAGATCCCGCGAAGGCCACGAGCTGTTGACCGAAATGCAGGGGTCCGGCGTGCTGGAACGTACCGTTCTGGTCTACGGCCAGATGAACGAACCGCCCGGCGCGCGCTGGCGCGTGGCGCTGACGGCGCTGAGCATATCGGAATATTTCCGCGACCATCAGCACAGGAATGTCCTGCTGCTGATGGACAATGTCTTTCGCTTTGTCCAGGCCGGGGCCGAGGTATCAAGCCTGCTTGGCCGCATGCCGTCGCGGGTGGGTTATCAGCCGACGCTCGCCACCGAGGTTGCCCGCCTGCAGGAGCGCATCGCCTCGGTCGCCGGGTCGGCGGTGACCGCGATACAGGCGGTCTATGTACCGGCGGACGATTTCACCGATCCGGCCGTCACCACCATCTCGAGCCATATGGATTGCGTGATCGTCCTCAGCCGCGCGCAGGCCGCCGAAGGGTTCTATCCGGCCATCGACCCGCTGGCCTCATCCTCGATCCTGCTGGATCCGCTGGTCGTGGGACAGACCCATTACGAGATCGCCGAGGCAGTGCGCCAGGCTCTGGCCCGGTTCCGCGAACTGGCCGACATCATCTCGCTTCTGGGGGTCGAGGAGTTGAGCACGGCGGACAGGCTGCTGGTCAAGCGCGCAAGACGATTGCAGCGCTTCCTGACGCAGCCCTTCATGGTGACCGAAGCCTTTACCGGCACCAAGGGGGCAACTGTCCCGCTGGCCGACACGCTGGCAGGCTGCCGCGCCATCCTGGACGGGGTGGCTGACGACTGGTCGGAAAGCGCGCTCTACATGGTCGGCACGATCGAGGACGCAAGACGAAAGAACGCCGCGCAGACGGATTCCAGCACCGGGCATGCGGCATGAGGTTGCGGATCATGACACCCCTGTCCGTCATCGTGGATGCTCAGGTCGACAGCCTGCGCGCCGAGGATGCAACCGGAAGCTTTGGTGTGCTGTCCGGCCATGCCCCCTTTCTGACGGCCCTCGCGGTGTCGATTGTCAGTTGGCGACAAGACGATACAGAACGGTTCTGTGCCCTGCGCGGCGGGGTGATGACCGTCAGCCGTGCAGACAACCAAGAGACCATGGTCAACATCGCCACGCGCGAGGCGGTGACCGGGGACGACCTGGGCATTCTGGACCGCCAGGTGCTGGCGCGGTTCCAGACGGAAGAGGACGAGGAACGGGTGGAGCATGTCGAAACCGTCCGCCTGCAACTGCATGCCATACGCCGCATGATCAGCCGCCTGAAGCCCAGCGCAAACGCGGGTGAATTCCAATGACGCAGGCCCCCCCGCCAAAACCCGAGGACGACCCCCTTGTACGCGAGACCCAGTTGCGGCGCGACAGGCGCGCGCGCTGGCTGCGCGAGGGTGACATGTCCGTGGGCCGCAGGCTGGCGCAGATCGGGATCCTGGGCTGGATCCTGGTCATCCCGACGCTTGCCGGTCTGTTCGTGGGACGCTGGATGGATGCCCGCCTGTCCGGCGGGATCTTCTGGACCGCACCATTCATGCTGCTGGGTCTTTGCCTTGGCGGCTGGACCGCCTGGAAATGGATGAACGCGCGATGACCATGGCCGAGATTTTTCCCCTTGTCCTGATCCTGCCACTTTGCTTCGCAGGTGGGCTGCTTCTGGGCCTCGCCTATTTCCGTGCCCTGCGCTGGACAACCGCGTTGATCGTCAACGGCGGCAGCCCGGCGCTGGCGCTGGCCCTGTCGCTGGGGCGGCTGATCATGATCGGGGTAGGCTTCTATCTTGCGGTGCTGCTGGGCGGTCTTGCCCTCTTGGCGGCACTGGCAGGCGTTCTGACGGTGAAAGCCGTGATGCTGGGCCAGCACAAGGAGGAGCAGCGATGAAATCACCGCTCGACTCCACCATCCTGTTCCAGCTTGGCCCGGTTCCGATCGCCCAATCCGTCGTCACGACATGGGTCATCATGGCCGTTCTGGTGCTAGGCGCGGCGCTTCTGACCCGCAGGCTCGATGCGCTGCCAGACAGGCGGCAAGCGGCGCTTGAACTGCTGGTCGACACGCTCGACACGCAGATCGCCGAAACCACGGGGGCCAGGCCTGCGCCCTACCGGGGGTTCATCGGCACGCTCTTCCTGTTCATCCTGGTGGCCAACTGGTCATCCCTCGTGCCGGGGGTCGCCCCGCCCACGGCACAACTTGAAACCGATGCAGCGCTGGCGATCCTCGTCTTTTTCTCGGTGGTCTGGTTCGGCGTGCGCAGCGGCGGTGTCGGCGGCTACCTTCGGTCGTTCGCCGCGCCCAACCCGCTGATGATTCCGCTCAACATGCTGTCCAGCGTGACCCGCGTGTTTTCGATGTTCGTGCGCCTGTTCGGCAATGTGATGAGCGGTGTTTTCGTCATCGGAATCGTTGCCTCGCTGGCCGGGCTTCTGGTGCCGATCCCGCTGATGGCGCTCGATCTGCTGACCGGGCTGGTACAGGCCTATATCTTCGCGGTCCTCGCGATGGTCTTCATTGCCGCCGCCGTCGAGCCGGGCAAGGCCCCCGGCACCGATGCGGGTCCGACCACCTTCCCAACCGAAAAGGAAACCTGATGGACTATCTCAGCCATGTCAGCATCGTCTGTGCGGCCTTTACCGTGGCTTTCGGCGCGATAGGCCCCGCCTTGGCCGAAGGTCGCGCCGTTGCCGCCGCGATGGACGCCATCGCGCGCCAACCGGAAGCGGCCAACACGATCTCGCGCACGCTTTTCGTCGGCCTGGCCATGATCGAGACAACGGCAATCTATTGCCTGGTGATCGCGCTGCTGCTGCTGTTCGCCAACCCGCTTCTGGCGTGACCACATGACGATCGACTGGTGGACCCTTGGATTGCAGGCGGTCAACGTCCTGATCCTTGTCTGGCTGCTGTCACGGATTTTCTGGCGGCCGGTGGCAGCAGCCATCACAAGGCGGCAGGACACGGTCGAGGGCATGCTGAAAGATGCAAAGGCCACGCAAGCCAAAGCCGATGACATGCTGGCCGAGGTCCTGGCCGCGCGCGAAGGCATGGCAGCGGAACGCAACACGCTGCTGAGCGCGGCCGCCCTTCAGGCCGAGGGTGCGACCAAGGCCGCCTTGCAGGAGGCCGCCAGCAAGGCCGAAGCCCTGCTGAAAGCGGCGCAGCTTGAAAGCGTGCACATCAACGAGGCCAACCGCATGGTCGCGGCGGCGCAATCGGCCCAGCTTGCCGTGGACATTGCCCGCAAGCTGCTGGCGCGGCTTGATGCCGGAAAGGCCAAGGAGCCGTTTTTGGATCAGCTGATCGACGCTCTCGATACGCTGCCGGCAAAGGACAAGGCGGCGCTTGCGGGGGCGACGGGCGGTGTCGATCTGATCAGTGCGTCAGAACTGGACAGCGCCACACGGATGCGGATCGAAACAGCCGTCGCGGCGGCACTTGATGGTCAGCCGCAGTTGAATTTCCACACGGACCCCGCACTGATCGCCGGTTTCGAACTGCGAACACGGCATTTCGTGCTGCAGAGCAGCTGGGCGGCGGATCTCGACGCCATACTGAGGGACCTCAAGGATGCGGCCTGACACAAAGGACTGGCTGACCGGCGCTCGCGGCGTTCTGGCGCGCACGACGCTTGGCCCCAGGGCAGAGCACAGGGGCCGCGTTGAAGAGATCGCCGACGGGGTCGCGATGATCTCGGGGCTGCGGGATGTGCGGCTCGATGAGGTTCTGCGCTTTGAGGGTGGGCAGTTCGGGTTTGCGCGGGTGCTGAACCCGGATCTGGTGGGCTGTGTGCTTCTGGACGCGGCGAGCAGGGTCGAGGCCGGTGACATGGTTTTCGGCACAGGCGAGGTTGTCAGCGTTCCGGTCGGCAACGCCCTGCTGGGCCGGATCGTCGATCCGCTGGGTCGCCCGCTTGATCGCAAGGGCACGGTGCTGTCCGAGACGCGCTGGCCCATCGAACGCCCCGCCCCTTCCGTCATAGAACGTGATCTTGTGACCGAACCTGTGCAAACCGGGATCGTCGTGGTGGACACCCTTTTTCCGCTTGGACGGGGCCAGAGAGAGTTGATCGTGGGCGACCATTCGACCGGCAAGACAACCCTGGCCATCGACACGCTGATCGCCCAGCGCAACAGCGACATGATCTGCATCTATGTGGCTGTCGGGCAAAAGACATCCAGCGTGCGGCGGGCCATCGATGCCTTGCAGGCAGAGGGCGCGTTCGATCGCTGTATCGTCCTTGTGGCCAGTGCGGCCTCTGCGCCGGGCCTGCAATGGATCGCCCCCTACGCGGGCATGACCATGGCCGAATACTTCCGGGACCGGGGTCAACATGCTCTGGTCGTGATCGACGATCTTTCGAAACATGCGGCGACCCATCGTGAAATCGCCCTGCTGACCCACCAGTCACCGGGGCGCGAGGCCTATCCGGGCGATGTGTTCTACATCCACGCCCGCCTTCTGGAACGCGCGGCGAAACTGTCAAAGGCCCGCGGCGGTGGGTCACTGACGGCCTTGCCCATTGCCGAAACCGTTGCCGGCAACCTCTCGGCCTTCATCACGACCAACCTGATATCGATCACCGACGGGCAGATCGTGCTGGATGCGCCATTGTTTCATCAGGGTCAGAAACCCGCCGTGGATGTGGGGCTGAGCGTCAGCCGCGTCGGTGGCAAGACACAGACACGGATGCTGCGCGAGGCCGCAGGATCGCTGCGTCTGGACTATGCGCAATTCCTCGAACTCGAAGTGTTCAGCCGCTTCGGCGGAATACCCGAAGACCGCGTACGCCAACAACTGACACGGGGCGAACGGATCCGCAGGATTCTGCGCCAGCCCCCGCATCACCCTTTCCGCCTGGCGGATGAGGTCGCATTGCTGCTGGCCGTGCAAACCGGCGCACTGGATGCGCTGCCCCCCGAAGCTGTGACCGCATTTCAGGCGCGGCTTGCCGCAGCGCTGGACAGCGAGGCGGCAGATATCCTTGCAGATATTGCGCGAACCGGAACGCTTGAGACAGCAGGACGCGAAGCGCTTGTCGCGGTGATCAACCGACTTGCCGGTTCTCTGGCCAGCGAAACGCCGGGCGACAGCGACCCGTCAGGTCCGGTGACATGACCGCGCGATTGGCAGAAATCAGCGCGCGGATCACGGCGGTCCGCCAGCTTGGGACAGTCGTGAATGCCATGAAGGGTATCGCGGCCGGCCGCGCGCGGATTGCACGCATGCAAGTCCAGGCAGTCGACGGTTATGCCGCCACGATTTCATCGGCGATGGCGCATGCGTTGGGGCCTGACATCTCGATGGTGCAGGCCAGGTCCATGTCCGGGTCCGGCAAGCCTGGCCTGTTGGTCTTTTGCGCCGAACAGGGATTTGCCGGGGCTTTTTCCGAGCGTGTGATCGACAGCATCGGACCGGAGCTTGATCCCGACAGGATGTTCCTGATCGGAACACGCGGCCTTTCCATCGCTGCGGCGCGCGGGATTGTGCCTGCCTGGACCACGGCCATGCCCTCGCACAGCCCCGGCATTCCCAAGCTTGCCGACAGGATCACGACAGCCATTTTTGCAATGGTCGGCACGGAACGGATCGACCGGCTTGATGTGGTGTTTACCGGATCGGACAGAGGGCGTCAGACCATCAAGCGCCAATCCCTGTTTCCCGTCGACATGTCGCATTTTCCCAAGGCAACCGGGGAACGCCCGCTGATGCAGGTCCCGATTGACGGGCTGATCGATTCGCTTGGCCGGGAATATCTGCATGCGCTGATCTGCAAGGCGGCGCTTCATGCCTTTGCCGCCGAAAACGAAGCGCGAATGGACGCCATGTCTGCAGCAGGCAGCCAGATCGCGCGCGAGCTTGAAACCTTTCAGGCCTTGCTGCGCCAGGTGCGACAGGAAGACATCACAGCCGAGATCATCGAGCTTGGCACAGGTGCGAAAAATGCGCAGGGCATCTGAAAACGTCGCAACCATGCCGCGCTTTGACCGTCCATCGGGATGTGTTCGCGCCTCGTCAGGCAGAATGCCCTGTTCAGCCGGGCGGTGACAGGCGATGCCGGACAGTCGCCCGCAGATCCAGCCCAACAGCTACATTCGAGGATCAGTGGTGAGCCGTGCAGGATTCGAACCTGCGACCCACTGATTAAAAGTCAGTTGCTCTACCAACTGAGCTAACGGCCCACTAAGGCGCGCTTCTAGAAAGACCCGGGCAGAGGGTCAACCCCGAAAATCGACCTTTCTTTCCAGCATACTGGAATAACGCTGCGGGCCAGAGTATATGCGCGCCATGAAAGCGGACATGACAACGGGCTTGCCCTTCATGAAGATGCACGGGTTGGGCAACGACTTTGTCGTTCTCGATGCGCGCCGTCATGGTCTCGGCAATTCCGGCGGCGGTGGGGATGGACTGTCGAATTCACTGGTCACAGCCATCGCGGACCGCCATCGCGGCATCGGTTTCGACCAGCTTGCCGTGATCTCGGACACCGGGGCCGGTGACGCACATCTGACCTTCTACAATGCCGACGGATCGACATCGGCCGCCTGTGGCAACGCGACACGCTGCATCGCGCGCTTTCTCATGGATGAAACCGGGGTCTCGGCGCTGACCCTGACCACGGACCGCGGTGTGCTGCAGGCCGTGGATGCCGGACAGGGCCTGACCTCTGTCAACATGGGCCAGCCGCAACTGGACTGGTCCGAGATTCCGTTGGCCGGTCCGATGGACACGCTGGAACTGCCCATCGACGGTGCGCCGACGGCCACGGGCATGGGCAACCCGCATTGCACGTTTTTCGTCGCCGACGCCGAAGCGGTCGATCTTGCCGCGCAAGGCGCGCGGATGGAACATCATCCTCTGTTTCCGCAACGGACGAACGTGCAGTTCGCCTCGGTTCTGGGGCCCGACCATCTGCGCATGCGGGTCTGGGAACGTGGCGTCGGGGTCACCCTGGCCTCGGGCTCGTCCTCCTGCGCCACGGCGGTGGCTGCGGGGCGGCGCGGACTGACGGGGCGGCGCGTCACGATCTCGCTGGATGGCGGCGACCTTGTGGTCGAATGGCGCGAGGACGGCGTCTGGATGACCGGTGCGACCATGCATGTCGCCTCCGGCCATCTGACCCAGGCTTTCCTGGACAGTGCGCAATGACCTTGCAGCCGCCGAAATTCGCCACTTTCGGGTGCCGCCTGAACGCCTATGAGACAGAGGCGATGAAGGATCTGGCGACCCAGGCGGGCCTGTCAGGTGCGGTGATCGTGAACACATGCGCCGTCACCTCGGAAGCCGTGCGCAAGGCACGCCAGGAGATCCGACGCCTGCGCCGCGAAAACCCGGATGCGCGCCTGATCGTCACCGGCTGCGCCGCGCAGACCGAGCCCGAGACATTCTCGACCATGCCGGAGGTGGATCTGGTCATCGGGAATACCGAAAAGATGCAGCCCGAGACATGGATGCGCCTTTCCCCCGATTTCATCGGACAGACCGAGCGTGTGCAGGTCGATGACATCATGAGCGTGACGGAAACCGCTGGTCACCTGATCGACGGTTTCGGCACCCGCTCGCGCGCCTATGTGCAGGTGCAGAACGGGTGCGATCATCGCTGCACCTTCTGCATCATCCCTTACGGGCGCGGCAATTCCCGCTCGGTGCCTGCAGGTGTGGTGGTGGACCAGATCAAGCGTCTGGTCGATTCGGGCTATAACGAGGTCGTGCTGACCGGGGTCGACCTGACAAGCTGGGGCGCCGATCTGCCGGCAACACCCAAGCTGGGTGATCTGGTCATGCGGATCCTGCGCCTTGTCCCCGACCTGCCTCGGCTGCGCATCAGCTCCATCGATTCCATCGAGGTCGACGAGAACCTGATGCAGGCCATCGCCACGGAGACGCGCCTGATGCCGCATCTGCACCTGTCCTTGCAGCATGGCGATGACCTGATCCTCAAGCGGATGAAACGGCGGCACCTGCGCGACGATGCGATCAGGTTCACCCGGCAAGCCCTTGCCCTGCGCCCCGAGATGACCTTCGGCGCGGATATAATCGCAGGGTTTCCCACGGAAACCGAAGAGCATTTCCAGAACTCACTGCGCCTGGTCGAAGATTGCAGCCTGACCTGGCTGCATGTCTTTCCCTATTCGCCACGCCCCGGCACACCGGCCGCGCGCATGCCGCAAGTCAAGGGCGCGGCGATCAAGGACCGCGCCGCCAGGCTGCGCGCGGCGGGCGATGCGCGGGTCATGACCCATCTGCAGCAGCAGATCGGCTTGACCCATCACGTGTTGATGGAAAACCCGCATATGGGCCGGACAGAGCAGTTTACCGAAGTGGCATTCGACACCCCACAGGCCGAAGGCCGGATCGTCACCGCGACGATCACCGGGGTACGCGGCACGCAACTGCTCGCCCGGGTCTGACCAGTTTCTTCTTGCCGCAAGTATCCTCGGGGGGAGTCCCGCAGGGACCGGGGGGCAGACAGCCCCCCGCCTTGCCCGGCAGCCAGTTTACAGCCGCCCCGAACTGGGCCTAGTGTCGCGCGGAACAGTCAGGAAGGACCCATCACCATGAAACTCGTCTCGTCCCCCGCCTCGCCCTTTGTGCGCAAGGTGCATGCGGTGCTGCATGAAACCGGCCAGCTTGCCGATGTCACGGTGATGGGCGTCAAGACTTCGCCCGTGGCCACCGCCGCCGAGGTCGCGACAGCCAATCCGCTGGGCAAGATCCCGGCCCTGCTGCGCGAGGACGGCCCCGCGATCTATGACAGCCGCGTCATCACCCGGTTCCTCGATGCCCGCGCCGGTGGCAAGCTATATCCCGAGGCACGCATCTGGGAGGTTCTGACCCTTGAGGCAACAGCCGACGGTATCATGGATGCAGCCGTCTCGATGACATACGAGCGCCGCATCCGCCCGGAAGACAAGGTCTACGAACCCTGGATCGAGGCGCAGTGGTCCAAGGTGTCGCGCGCGCTCGATGCATTGAACGAGCGCTGGATGAGCCACCTGGAAGGGCCGCTGTGCATGGGGCAGCTGGCCGTGGGATGCGCGCTTGGCTATCTTGATTTCCGGCATGATGCGCGCCAGTGGCGCAAGGATCGCGGCGCGCTTGACGATTGGTATGCCGCCTTCTCGCAGCGCCCCTCGATGCTGGCGACCGCGCCGACGGATTAAGCCTTCATGCGCCAACAGATGGCGTGTCAGGCCAGGCAAAAGGCCCCGCGCTGATTGCGCGGGGCCTTGTCATGTCTTCCGGGTGGAACGTTTGGTCAGAAGCGGAACGACAGACCAAGGTTCAGCGCATTGCTGATCAGCCGGGTGTCCAAGGTGCCTCCGCCTTCCAGGTCCACCTTGTTGTCCGAAATGGTGAACTGGTATTCGCCGAAGGCCGCCCAACGGGCGTTCAGCTCATAGGACGCGCCCGCCGTCAGACGCAGGGCCGGTCCGGTGTATTGATATCCGTAGGTCCGGTTTCCATTCTCGGTCACATCGACATGGGGCACGGCGATGCCGATACCCGCGCCCAGGTAAGGCGAGAACCGGTCGGCCCACTGGCCGGGCCAGCGCTTCATCACGTTTGCCGTGGCGATGTTGTGCCCGTCCGTGAACTCCAGCCGGGAGAACCCTGCCGGCATCTCGTCGGCGGGGGCATAGAACTTGGCATGGGTCACTTCGATCCCGTAGCCGATGTTGTTCGGTTGCCACCACATTGCGCGCAGGCCGTAATAGGGCGGCATCGAGAAAGACTTTCCATCCCATCCGATGTTTTCGTCGAAGGAAGAGCCATCGGCGCGCTCGCCGCTGACGGTGCTGTGCGGGGCGGTCTGCCAGCCCCCGTAGACACTGATCTCGGTCTCCGCCATCAGCGGCAGCGACGTCAGGACAAGGGCAGCAGCGGCGGCAACGATCTTTTTCAGCATGGTGATATCTTTCAGGCCTCGGGCGGTGTCCGGATGCTTACGATATTGTAACCGCAAGTTTGTTACCATAGCGGCGCGCGTCCGGCGTCACAATATCACAAGGTTGCACCAAAAGTCGCAGTTTGTCACATGAGGCCATTGTGCGCTGGACGAGACGGGGTAGCCCCGCTACATACCGCGTCGGAAAGGCTGCGCTCGGCGCGGCCAGAACCTGTATACGGCCTGTTCGGCCCTGGAATGGAGAAAACCTCGTGTCACACGCAGACGATCACGAAGGCACCCGCAGAGATTTCCTTTATTACGCCACCGCTGGCGCCGGTGCCGTAACCGCAGGTGCAGCCATCTGGCCGCTGGTCAACCAGATGAACCCTTCGGCAGACGTTCAGGCCCTTTCATCGATTCGTGTCGATGTGTCGGGCGTCGAGCCCGGAACACAGCTGACCGTGAAATGGCTGGGCAAGCCCGTGTTCATCCGTCGCCGCACGGAAGCCGAAATCGAGGAGGCGCGCGCCGTCGAACTGAGCCAGCTTCCCGATCAGAACGCGCAGAACCGCAACGACATGTCCCTGGACGCATCCGACCAGAACCGCACGCTGGACGAAGCCGGCGAATGGCTGGTGATGATCGGCGTCTGTACGCACCTGGGTTGCGTGCCCATCGGTGACGGTTCGGGCGATTTTGGCGGCTGGTTCTGCCCCTGCCACGGCTCGCATTATGACAGCGCAGGTCGAATCCGCCGCGGCCCGGCACCACAGAACCTGTGGATCCCCGTTGCCGCCTTCGAAGACGAAACAACGATCAAGCTGGGTTAAAGGAAAAGCAACATGGCTGGAATTCCTCACGACCATTACGAACCGAAGTCCGGTGGAGAGAAGTGGCTGCATTCGCGCCTGCCCATCGTGGCTTTGATCTATGACACGATCATGATCCCCACACCCAAGAACCTGAACTGGATGTGGATCTGGGGTATCGTTCTGACCTTCTGTCTTGCGATGCAGATCGTGACCGGCATCATCCTGGTGATGCACTACACGCCGCATGTCGATCTGGCCTTCGCCTCGGTCGAACACATCATGCGGAACGTGAATGGCGGGCACATGCTGCGCTACCTGCACCAGAACGGTGCATCGCTGTTCTTTGTGGCCGTATACCTGCACATTTTCCGCGGTCTCTACTACGGCAGCTACAAGGCCCCGCGCGAGATCACATGGATCATCGGCATGCTGATCTACCTGCTGATGATGGCGACCGCCTTCATGGGCTACGTTCTGCCCTGGGGTCAGATGTCGTTCTGGGGTGCAACCGTGATCACCGGCCTGTTCGGCGCGATCCCGTTCATCGGCGAACCGATCCAGACCTGGCTGCTGGGCGGACCGGCCGTGGACAACGCAACGCTGAACCGCTTCTTCTCGCTGCACTACCTGCTGCCCTTCGTGATCGCAGCGCTGGTGGCCGTACACATCTGGGCCTTCCACACGACGGGCAACAACAACCCCACCGGGGTCGAGGTGCGCCGCACGTCCAAGGAAGACGCCGCAAAGGACACGCTTCCGTTCTGGCCCTACTTCGTGATGAAGGACCTGTTCGCGCTGGCCCTGATCATGGTCATCTTCTTCGCGATCGTCGGCTTCATGCCCAACTACCTGGGTCACCCCGACAACTACATCGAGGCGAACGCGCTTGCGACGCCGGCGCATATCGTCCCGGAATGGTACTTCCTGCCGTTCTACGCGATCCTGCGCGCCTTCACCGCAGATGTGTGGGTCGTGATGTTCGCGGACTGGATCACCGGCGGCATCATCGATGCCAAGTTCTTCGGTGTTCTGGCGATGTTCGGTGCGATCGCGGTCATGGCGCTGGCGCCCTGGCTGGACACCAGCCGCGTCCGTTCGGGCCGCTATCGTCCGATGTTCAAGTGGTGGTTCGCCCTGCTGTGCGTTGACTTCGTGGTGCTGACCTGGGTCGGCGCAATGCCCGCGGAGGAGCCTTATGCAACGATCTCGCTGATCGCCTCGGCCTATTGGTTCGCCTACTTCCTGGTGATCCTGCCGCTGCTGGGTGTCATCGAAAAGCCGCAGGCTGCGCCCGCGACGATCGAGGAAGACTTCAACGCGCATTACGGTGCGACGTCCGGCACCCCTGCCGAATAAGAAAGGAATAGGGATCATGATGAGAAAGATTGCGATTGCCGCAGTTGCTGCCCTGACCCTTTCGGGTGGGGCGGCCATGGCAGCCGGGGCTGCTGGCCATGTCGAGGATGTGGACTTCTCGTTCGAAGGGCCGTTCGGTACCTTCGACCAGAACCAGCTGCAGCGCGGACTTCAGGTCTATACCGAAGTCTGTGCGGCATGCCACGGGTTGAAATTCGTGCCGCTGCGCACCCTGGCTGATGAAGGCGGACCCAATCTGCCGGCAAACCAAGTGCGTGCCTATGCGGCCCAGTTCGAGATTTTCGATCCCGAGCTGGACGATTTCCGCCCGCGCACCGAAACCGACCATTTCCCGGAATCGAACCTGTCCAACGCACCGGACCTGTCCTTGATGGCGAAAGCGCGCGCAGGGTTCCACGGGCCCTATGGCAGCGGTCTGAACCAGCTGTTCAAGGGGATGGGCGGACCGGAGTATATCCATTCGCTGCTGATGGGCTACACGGGCGAGGAAAAGGTCGAGGCCGGTACAACCCTGTATGAGAACAAGGCTTTCCCCGGTGGCTGGATCGGCATGGCGCCGCCGCTCTACGAGGATCAAATGGAATATGCAGACGGCCACAGCAACGAGATGGAGGCGGTCGCGGAAGATGTCGCCGCCTTCCTGATGTGGACCGCAGAGCCCAAGATGATGGCCCGCAAGCAGACCGGCTTTATCGCCGTGCTGTTCCTGTCGGTCCTCACCGTACTGCTGTACCTGACCAACAAGCGGATCTGGATGCCAGTGAAGCGCAAGGAAAAGAACGCCTGATCCGTTTCGGACAAGTCGAAGTGGAAAACCCCGCCTTGTGCGGGGTTTTTCTTTGCCGTGCCCCTCAGTCGCCCAGATAAGCCGCCAGGGATGGAGGTGGGTTGTCCAGCAAGGCATCCGTGGGCTGCGGCGGCAGGGCAGTGCCTTCGGCCACAAGGATCGTCAATGGCGCGATCCGCCTTGCATCGAAGGGATCGTGACTGACCATCAGAAGAGTCGCACCAGTTTCGCGGGCAAGATCCGCGACGAGGTCCAGCATCTCGGCTTTGAGGGCCGGCCCAAGGGCCGCAAACGGCTCATCCAGCAGGATCAGGGGGCGACGCTGGACCAAGACCCGCGCCAAGGCCACGCGCCCCTGCTGCCCCCCCGACAAGGCACCAGGTTTGCGCGCACCATAGCCGTCAAGGCCCACCCGTCGCAGGGCATCGGATACGCGCTGTTCGTCCCCTTGGCTCCGACGCAGGTCAGGCCGGATCCCCAATCCGACATTTTGCGCCGCAGTCAGGTGCGGAAAAAGGTTGTTGTCCTGAAAGAGCATGGAAATGGGGCGTTTCGCCGGTGGCAGGGTGGTGATGTCCTGCCCTTGCCACAGGACGCGGCCCTGCACCGGTGCAAAGAACCCCGCGATGACATTGAGAAGAGTTGACTTGCCGGCACCGGAGGGACCGATGACAGCCGCCACCGTCCCTGCCTGCAGCGACAGATCGGCGCGCAGGACAAAGGTGTCCTGACGGATTACCAGGCTTTCAAGTGTCAGCATCTTGCCGCCCTCCCCGATCAAACAGCCAGAACAGCAGCAGGCTGAACACCAGCAGAATCAGCCCTGCTCCTGCCGCCGCGTCCATCTTGTAGGCCCCCATGAGCCGCAGGATCTGAAGCGGCAAGGTCGCGCGATCAGGATCGGCAAAAAGGGCGATCACACCAAGGTCACCCATCGACAGCGCAGCCGCAAGCCCGGCTGAAAACCCAAGCGGGCGGCGCATGCGGGGAAGGGTCAGACCCCGCAATCGCGCAAGACCGGTCATGCCAAGACTGTCGGCCAATGGTCCGAAATCGCGCTCGATATCCCGCAAGACGGGGGCCATGACCCGCAGGGCAAAGGGCAGCGCCGCCATCGCATTGACCAGCACCGTCACCGCAAAGGCCCAGCGTGCCGGATCGCTGACCGGATTGATCAGAAGAAACAGCCCGGTGCCGATCACCAGCGGGGACGCCGCGATGCCAAGCAGCCCCAGCGCTTCGACCCCGCGCCTTTGCAGCGCCAGATGAGCCAGCGCAAGGGCCATTGCCACCGTTAGAACAGTCGATGACAAGGCCATGACCACCGATACCCATGCCGCCCGCCAGACCTGTATCGGTACCGCGTCCAGCCCTGACAGACCACGCCAGACAACCGCCCCTAGGGGCAACAAGAGAAACAGCGCCGCAATCAGCAGAACAAGGCAGTCCAGCATCTGCAGCGGCCACTGCTCGGCTTCCCAGCGGCGCGGCACCCTATCCATGCCACGTCCAAATCCGTCCAGAAGGCTCAGACGCAAGGCCAGACCTGCGGCCAGCATGACGATCGCCATCTGCAAAACGGACAGAACCGCAGCGCGGCCAAGATCGAAATCAAGCCGGAATGCCTGGTAGATCGCCAGTTCGACCGTCGTCGCGCGCGGCCCGCCGCCAAGGGTCAGCGCCACGGCAAAGCTGCTCAGGCAGATTGCAAAGATCAAGAGCAGCGCACCCGGCAATGTGGCGCGCAGCATCGGCCATTCCAGTAGACGGAACACATCGCGCGGCTGGCAGCCAAGACTTGCCGCAAGGCGGAATCTCTCGGCCGGAATCCCCTGCCACCCCTGCAACAGGATACGGGTGGCCAGTGGCAGATTGAAAAAGACATGCGCCAGAACGACCCCATGCAGCCCATAGATCTGCACAGGCGGCAGGCCGATCCATGCCAGTGCCTGATTGACGATCCCGGACCGTCCGAACACCGCCAAAAGCCCCAGAACCGCGACAATGACCGGCAGGATGAAGGGCGCGCCCATGAGCGTGATCAGGACGGATCGGCCCGGAAACTGGCGACGCGCCAGGGCCCGGGCCACAGGGATGGCCAGGATCACGCTGAAGATGGCAGACAGAACCGCCTGGAAAACCGTGAAACGGACGGCCGACCAATCGGCCGGGCCAGGCAGGCTTGCCCCGCTTGCGCGCCAGAACACCGCCAGCAAGGGCAGCACGACAAAGGCCACCAGCAGCGTTGCCGCAGCCCAACCGGCCCATGGGCCCGCCGGGTGCCGTCCTAGCGGGACAGGACGCGCAGCCATTCGTCCAGCGCCAGATCGCGCAGCGCATCGGCTTGGTCGATCGGTGCCAAAATCGCCTTTTCAGGCTGGATCAGGGTCGAAAATCCATCAGGCAACCCGCCTTCCGGCATGACGACCGGATACATCCAGTTGGTCGTGGGAATGATCGACTGGAACGCGTTGCCCAACATGAAGCGCAGGAACTGGTCGGCCAGTTCGGGCTGATCGGTGGCCGCCAGTTTGCCCGCAACCTCGATCTGCATGTAGTGCCCTTCGGCGAAAGGAAGGGCCACCTTGCTGTCGTCTTCCTCGGCAATCAGGTGATAGGCGGGCGATGTCGTGTAGGACAGGACCAGATCGGCCTCACCTTCCAGGAACAGGCCGTAAGCCTCGGACCAGCCGGGGGTGACAGTCACGATATTGTCGGCCAGCCCCTCCCAGATAGCGGCGGCTTCGTCGCCATAGGCGGATTTGACCCACATCAGCAGGCCAAGACCGGGGGTGGATGACCGTGGATCCTGGATCACGATCTTCAGGTCGCTGGCTGCCAGTTCGCGGAAATCGGCGGGCTGTGCCGCACCACGGTTCCCGACAAAGGCGAAGTAACCCCAGTCATAGGGCAGGAACAGCGGGTCGGTCCATTCCACCGGCAGGTCCAGATCGGTTTCGATCGTATGCGCCATGAAGAGGCCGGTTTCCAGCGCCGCGGCGATCAGGCCGGTATCGAGGCCCAGCACGATATCGGCCTCGCTGCGCGCCCCTTCCAGACGAAGACGCCCCAGAAGAGCCGCGCCATCGCCCGCAGCGACCAGGTTCAGGATGCAGCCGCATTCCGCCTCGAAGGCTTCCTTCACAGCAGGCCCGGGTCCCCAGTCAGAGACGAAACTGTCATAGGTATAAACCGTCAGTTCCGGGGTCTGGGCCAGTGCGGGACCTGCAGCCAGGACGGTGGCAATCACGAGATGGGGCTTCATTCTATCCTCCAACGATCCGGGCTTCGGGGCAGTGTGGAGGGCGTCCATACCTTCCCTCCGCCGGGTCTAACCGGTTCAGGTTCAACGGGTTCGCCTTGCGGCATCTCAGCGTGGCGGCAGGCCATGCACCCCGAGGTCAGCGCGACCCTAGTGCCGCAGGACAGCCCCATCAAGGCAAAACCGCTTGAGACAGGGCAAGCGCCCCGCTAGACCAGCCGCAAAGGAGTGCTGCACATGAGCATGAACAGCTTTGGCCATCTGTTCCGCGTGACCACCTGGGGCGAAAGCCACGGGCCTGCGCTGGGGGCGACCGTTGACGGCTGCCCGCCGGGGATCGCAATCGACGAAGGCATGATCCAGCACTGGCTGGACAAGCGCAAACCGGGGCAGAACAAATATACGACCCAACGGCGCGAGGCTGACGAGGTGCGCATCCTGTCGGGTGTGTTCGACGGGCAGACAACAGGCACGCCCGTGCAGCTGATGATCGAGAATACCGACCAGCGGTCCAAGGACTATGGCGACATCGCCGAGAAATTCCGCCCCGGACATGCCGACATCACCTATTGGCAGAAATACGGGGTGCGGGACTATCGTGGCGGCGGGCGGTCCTCGGCGCGCGAAACAGCCGCACGGGTGGCTGCAGGTGGCCTTGCCCGGGCGGCGCTGGCGACACTTGCCCCCGAGGTCCAGATCACCGGCTACATGACACAGATCGGCCCGCACGGGATCGACCGCGACCGTTTCGATTGGGACCAGATCGACCAGAACCCATTCTGGACACCGGATGCCGTGGCCGCCGCCGCATGGGCAGATTACCTTGACGGTCTGCGCAAGTCGGGCAACTCGGTCGGGGCGATCATCGAGGTGGTTGCGCGAGGCGTGCCAGCTGGGCTTGGCGCACCGATTTACGGCAAGTTAGACACTGATCTGGCTGCGGCGATGATGTCTATCAACGCAGTCAAAGGCGTGGAAATCGGGGAAGGCATGGCCGCGGCGATGCTGACCGGCGAAGAAAACGCCGATGAGATCTTCCTGGGAAATGACGGCAAGCCGGTCTATTCGTCGAACCATGCCGGCGGCATCCTAGGCGGCATTTCAACCGGGCAGGACGTTGTCGTCAGGTTCGCGGTCAAGCCGACATCGTCGATCCTGAAATCGCGGCAGACCATCACCAAGGGCGGTCAGGCCGCTGAGATCATCACCAAGGGTCGGCACGATCCCTGCGTCGGCATCCGCGCCGTTCCGGTGGGCGAGGCGATGATGGCCTGCGTCATCCTTGATCACATCCTGTTGCACCGAGGTCAGATCGGCGGTGCTGTCGGCGAGACCCGTGGGCACATCGGGTAGACCTTGGGCGCGATCCTGACCATCACCTTTCCGATCTTCGCATTGATCGCGATTGGATACGGGGCGGTACGCGCAGGCCTGTTCACGCAGTCCGACATGAAGACGCTGGGCAAATATGTTCTGAACATCGCCTTGCCGGCACTGCTGTTCAACGCCATCGCAACGCGCGATCTGGGCGAGGTGCTGAACCTTGGGTATCTTGCCGTGTTCGCCTTGGGTGGATTGCTGACGATTGGCGTGACGTTCCTGTGGTTCACCCTTCAGGGTACGGGCCCCGCCCGGCGCGCGATCGCCGTCATGGGATCGACATGCCCCAATTCGGGCTTCGTGGGATATCCGGTGATGTTGCTGGTCTTTCCCGATCTGGCGGGTGTGGTGCTGGCACTGAACATGGTGGTTGAAAACTTCCTGTTAATCCCGCTTTGCCTGATGCTTCTGGAATCGTCACGTGACCGGCAGGGCAAATCGCTGCTGCGGATCGCGGGAGGCATCATCCTGGGGGTCGTGCGTCGGCCCATGGTGATCGGCCTGATACTGGGCCTTCTGGTGATGCTGTCGGGGCTGCCTGTCCCACAGATGATCATGCGCTTGATGGAGGTGCTGGCCGCCTCGTCCAGCGCGCTTGCCCTGTTCGTGATAGGCGGATCGCTTGTGGGCCTTCCGATTGTCGGGCAACGGTCGCTGGCAGCACAGATCGTGGCCGGAAAATTGCTGATCAGCCCGGCCATGACCGCGCTGGTCCTGATGACCTTGCCCCTGATCGGCCTGCCCTTGCTGTCCGGTGACATGGCCGTGGCCGTGATCCTTTCGACGGCCATGCCCATGTTTGGAATCTATACGCTTCTGGCCCAGGATTACGGGCATGAGGGTATCGCATCAATCGCGCTTCTGGGTGCGACGGGGGGTGCTTTCTTTACACTCAGCGGGCTGCTGGCGCTTCTGACCTGATCAGGAAAGCGCGGCGGTTCATGGAGAATCCTTCGGGTGAACGGGCTGGGTCAAGTTTCCTGCCAACGGTCTAGACGGGTCGCTGCGCGCCTGTCATCACACGTTGCCTTCAACCACCATCACGAGACCGTGGGGCCCTGTTTCAAGCCGCCGGTTTCTGACGCGAAAGCTGTACGGCAAGGATGCCGGCGGCGATGATCACCACACCGACAATGTCGAGGAGTCCCAGCGCCTCACCCAGAAGGACGGCGGCGATGGCCACACCGAAGAACGGGTTGAGGAAATGAAAGGTCGCCGCCTTGACCGCACCGATCTGGTTGACCAGCGTGAACCAGACCCAGGTGGCCGCAAGTCCCGGAACCAGCGTGGTATAAAGGAAGGCCACGACAAGTTTCCAGTTCATGGTCACTTCGATCGTCTCGAACATGGCGGAACTGACCGCAAGAACCGCAGAACCCACGAACATCTGCAGCCCGACGATCATCATGACATTGCCACCCGATGAAGCCCCGCGCACGGACAGGGTCGCCACGGTCAGCGCTGCGGCGCCGAGGATGCAAAGCATGAGACCATAAAGGTCGACCCCGGCGTCCAGCCGCGCGCCCATGATCAGACCCACACCCAGAAAACCCAGAACAAGGCCGACAAGGCCCAGACGCGGCAGCTTTTCGCGAAAGATCGCCCATCCCGCAAAGGCCACCATCAGCGGCATGGAGGATGCGATGATCGACGCAACAGAAGCCTCGACCGTCTGCATCGCAACGAAGTTCAAGCCCAGGTAAAGCGCATTCTGGCAGAGGCCGAAGATGATCGTCGCGCGCCACTGCGCACGGGTCAGCCGGAAGGTCTGGCCCAGCGCCAGCGCGATACCGACGCCGATGAGCCCTGACAGAAAGAACCGCAGCGACAGAGAGGCCAGAGGCGGCGCATAAGCGACGATGATCCGCGCCGAGCTGAAGGCCGAGGACCACATCAGGGCAAACATCAAACCCATGGCGATTGCGCGAATATTCAAGTCTGTTTCTGCCTGTCTGCCGGGTTGCGATGACACCCAAAGCAAAAGGGCCGCCACAGGGGCGACCCTTTCGGAATTTCGTCAGGGATGCAAGATCAGCCGTTCACGCTGTCCTTGAGGGCCTTGGCGATGGTCATCTTGACGACCTTGTCGGCGTCCTTCTGCATCTGCTCGCCGGTGGCGGGGTTGCGCACCATGCGCGAGGGACGCTCGCGGCAGTAGATCTTGCCGATACCGGGCAGGGTCACTGCACCGCCGGCACCCACTTCACGGGTGATGATCGCCACGACAGCATCCAGCGCGCTGCCTGCGGTTTTCTTGTCTGCGCCCATTTCATCGGCCAGAGCGGCAACAAGCTGGGTCTTGGTCATCGGTTTTGCCATTTCTTGGTCTCCTTCAACTGCCCGATCTGTTGGGGCTCATTTGTTAGATTTAACTGTATCTCGTGTCTAAACACAACGAATAGTGGGCCAACACAAGATCAAAACGTGCGAATATACGCTTTTTTCCCCGTGATAGCGCGAATTCGCCCGGTTCACAGGAAGGCCGTTTCGTCAAAACTTCGCAATTTCCGGCTGTGGATACGCGCAAGCGGCATGTCCCGCAAGCGTTCCATGGCCCGAATGCCGATCATCAGATGCCGTGAAACCTGTGTCCGATAGAAATCCGAGGCCATGCCGGGCAGCTTCAGCTCGCCATGAAGCGGCTTGTCCGAGACACACAGAAGCGTCCCGTAGGGCACGCGAAAGCGAAAGCCGTTGGCCGCGATCGTCGCACTTTCCATGTCCAGCGCGATGGCCCGACTCTGGCTGAGGCGTTGCACCGGGCCGGTCTGGTCGCGTAATTCCCAGTTGCGATTATCCACCGACGCAACGGTCCCTGTCCGCATGACCCGCTTGAGATCGTAGTCCTGCAGTTGCGTTTCCTCGGCCACCGCCTGCTGCAGCGCGATCTGGATCTCGGCCAGCGCAGGGATGGGCACCCATACGGGCAGATCATCGTCCAGCACCTTGTCTTCGCGCAGATAGGCATGGGCGAGAACGAAATCCCCCAGCGATTGCGAATTCCTGAGACCCGCGCAATGACCAACCATGATCCAGGCATGCGGACGCAGCACAGCGATATGGTCGGTTGCCGTCTTGGCGTTCGAAGGTCCGACCCCGATATTCACAAGCGTCACGCCCGAGCCGTCTTTTCGCTTCAGATGGTAGGCCGGCATTTGCGGCACCTTCTCGACGATGGACAAGGGCGTCTGGGGGTCCGTGATCTCGACATTGCCGGTACTGACAAAGCTCACATAACCGCTTTCGGGATCGGCCAGCACCTTGCGGGCATAGGCTTCGAACTCCGATACGTAGAACTGGTAGTTGGTGAACAGCACATGGTTCTGGAAATGCACCGGATGCGTCGCCGTGTAATGGGCCAGCCGCGCCAGCGAGTAATCCACCCGCTGTGCCGTGAAGGCGGCCAGGGGTTCGGTTCCGTCAGGCGGCAGCTTGTAGGTTCCGTTCACGATGTCATCGTTCATCGTGTTCAAGTCGGGCACATCGAAAACATCACGCAGGATGAAATCCGCCGCACCTTCCTGCGGGACGGTCATGCCGGGGTCATTGGCCACGGCGAAATGCACCGGGATCGGCGTATCCGACAGACCGATCTGCACCGGCACATCATGGTTCATCAGCAGCAGGCCGATCTGCTGTTCAAGATAATTGCGGAACAGATCCGGCCTGGTGATGGTGGTCGCATGTGCACCGGGACGCGCGACATGGCCAAAGCTCAGGCGGCTGTCGATCTTGGCATGGCTGGACGTGGTGATCCGGATTTCGGGGTAAAAGGCGCGGTACCGGCAACCCGGATGGCCGGACTGCATCGTCTGGGCGAAACGGTCGCACAGAAACCCCGTGGCGCCGTCATAAAGGGCAATCAGATGCGCAACGGCCAGCTTCGGATCGGTAAACGCCCGTGGCTCTGGCTGATCCGGTGTATTCAGCGGCAAATCATCCTGTCTACGCATCACGGCTCGCTCTGTTATGACAGACCGCTGTGCCGCAGTCCCTGGCCCACGTTGACACCCCACAGGACAAGGATCAAGCTGCGACGGGACGTCAGGCAAAGCCGCAGGAAATGCAGGGGGGTGACCATGGATTTCGACAGCGTGACCGCAGCGGATTTCGGGCGCAGCCTGTCCGGTCTGGGGCTAAACCTGCTGGTCCGCGACGTCCCGCGAGAGGCCCGCTTTCTTGTCGATGTGTTCGGCATGCAGGCACATCGGCTCAGCCAAGATTTCGCGATCATCAGCTATCATGGACAGCTTTTGCAACTGCATGCCGACGTGACCTATCATGCCAACCCGTTGCTGTCGCTGCTGCCCGAATCCGGCCCGCGCGGGGCGGGCGCAGAACTGCGCCTGTTTCAATCGGACCCCGACCAGGCCGCCGCACGGGTCGATGCGGCAGGCGGCATGATCCTGCAACCGCCCACCGACAAGCCCCACGGGCTGCGTGAGGCCTATATCATGGATCCCGACGGCTATGTCTGGGTCGCCTCGCGCCCCCTGCCGGACTGATCAGGCCGCGTCGAAATCCAGCACAAGCCTGTCACTGGTCGGCCGCGCCTGGCAGGCCAGGGTAAACCCGGCTTCCAGTTCCCAAGGTTCCAGCGAGTAGTTCACGGCCATCTCGGCGCTTCCTTCGGCCACCTTGCAGCGGCAAGTGCAGCACATCCCGCCCTTGCAGGAATAGGGCAGTTCCAGGCCCTGGCGTTCGGCTGCGTCAACGACATTGTCATCACCCGCCTCGACGGTGAACTGCCGGCGCGTTCCATCAAGCACGACCTCCACCGTCACGCCATGGGCGGCCGCAGCTTCGGCAGCAGCCGAACGGGGTGCGCGCGGGACATCACCTGCCTGAAAGAACCGCTCGAAATGGATACGCTCCTGCGGGATGCCCTGCTCTTGCAGCATGGCCGCCACGTCGTCGATCATGTCACCCGGACCGCACAGGAACACGCCATCCGCGCCCGCAAGGTCGACCGCGCCGGCGCGCGCGAGGGCCGCGACCTTTTCGCCCGTGATACGGCCGTTCAGAAGCGCCACGTCCTGTGGTTCACGGCTGAGGATATGAATCAGCGTGAAACGGTCGACATATCGATCCTTGAGGCCGTCCAGCGCCTCGCGGAACATGATCGAACCGGTATTCCGGTTGCCATAGATCAGCGTCACCTCGGCCCCGCGCGCAAGTGCATCAGCGGCCATGGCGACCATCGGCGTCACGCCAGATCCTGCGGCAACAAGCACCATCCGCGCTTCGCCCTTGGCAACAAAACGTCCTTCCGGTGCCATGACCTGCAGGTGATCACCAGCCTTCAGCCCCTGCGCAAAGCCCGAGAATGCTCCGCCTTCGACATGCTTGATACCAACGGTCAGCGGCTTGCCCGGCAAGCTGGCGATGGAATACGAGCGGCGGATATCCTGCCCGTCCACATTGGCCCGCAGGGTCAGGTATTGCCCCGGCACCCAATGGAACGCCTCGGTCGCCGCCTGCGGCACATCAAAGGAAATCGCCACGGCGTCCGGTGTTTCGCGGTGAACCTCGCGAATGGTCAGATCGTGGAACATGGGCGGTGTCCTTCCGTGGTCAGATGCATTTGAAATAGTCGAATGGTTCGGCACAGGACCTGCAACGGTAATGCGCCTTGCAGGCCGTCGAGCCGAACTCGCTCACCTTCTCGGTATCGGTGCTGCCGCATTTGGGGCAAGCGACCGTCACCTCGCCGAACAGGGACCGGATTGATCCCGAGGATTTGACCGGTGGCGCGATGCCGTAATCGCGCAGCTTCTCGCGCCCGGCCTCGGTGATCCAGTCGGTGGTCCAGGGCGGGCTGAGAACCCGCTCTATCCGGGCCTCGAAACCAGCATCGCGCAAGGCGGCCTCGACCGCCAGTTCGATCGCCAGCACGGCCGGGCAGCCCGAATAGGTCGGTGTGACTCCGGCCACGGCAACGCCGTTTTCGACCCTGACCCAGCGCAAGATGCCCAGATCCGCCACCGTCACGCAGGGCACTTCGGGGTCGGGAACGGCGGCTGCCGCCTCCCAGGCCGCCTCGGCGCTGCCCTGCCAGCAGACAGTCACCAGCGGGCCCCCGGATGGGCGCGGTGCACAACCTGCATCTCGGCCAGCAGATGGCCCAGCGCCTCGTTATGGATACCCTCGCGCCCGCCACGCTGCGCATAGGCCGCCTTGGGTTGTTCCAGCAGCGCCTCGGCAAAAACCTCGGATACGGTGCGTTCCCATGTGTCGCGCAAATCGGCGCGCACCGGCAGAACACCGGCTGCTTCCGCCATGCGCGCGGCGTCGGAACTGTCGAACAGTTCATCCACATAGATGTGAAGCGCCTCGACAGCATCGCGCATCCGTGCGGCGCTTTCCTCGGTCCCGTCACCCAGACGGATGACCCATTCACCCGCATGGCGAATGTGATAGGCCATTTCCTTTTCCGCCTTGCCCGCAACACCGCGCACGGTCTCATCCGCGCTGTTCAGGGCCGCCAGCCAATAGGGACGCATGAACGCTGCAAAATAGAACTGCCGCAGCATGGTATGCGCGAAATCCTCGTTCGGACGTTCCACCAGCAGGCAGTTGCGATACTCCCGCTCGTCACGCAGATAGGCCAGATCGTCCTCGGACCTTCCCTTGCCTTCCAGCTTGCCCGCGTGATCATAAAGCGTGCGTGCCGTACCGATCAGGTCCAGCCCCATGTTCGGCATGGCCAGGTCTTCTTCCAGCATCGGTGCGTGACCGCACCATTCGCTGATCCGGTGACCCAGCACCAGGTGATCATCCGCCAGTTCCAGCAGCGCTTCCCAGACAGCCATCACATATGCCCCACATCTTCGGGGATGTCGTAGAAGGTCGGGTGACGATAGATCTTGTCGGCGGTCGGTTCGAAATTCTCGGCCGTCTGATCGGGATCGGATGCCGTGATCGCGGCCGAAGGCACGACCCAGATCGAATTCCCCTCGCCGCGCCGCGTGTAGACATCGCGCGCCGATTGCAGGGCCATCACCTCATCTGCGGCGTGCAGGCTGCCGACATGTTTATGCGCCAGACCATTGCGCGGACGGATGAAGACTTCCCAAAGCGGTGTTGTAGCAGTCATCGCCTGCTCCTTCTTCTTGCATGAAATATCCCGGGGGGGTCCCGCAGGGACGGGGGGCAGCGCCCCCCTTGTTTCTTACTCGGCCGCGATCTTGCGGGCGCGGCGTTTCTCGGCATGGGCAAGCGCGGCCTCGCGCACCCATGCTCCATCGTCCCATGCCTTCCTGCGGGCCTTGATCCGGTCCTTGGCCATCGGGCCATGACCCTTGACCACACGCCAGAACTCGTCCCAGTCGATGGTCCCATGATCATAGCCGCCCTTGTCCTCGTTCCACTTCAGGTCCGGGTCAGGGATCGTCAGGCCCAGGTATTCGGCCTGCGGCACAGTGGCATCGATGAACTTCTGGCGCAGTTCGTCATTCGTGAAGCGCTTGATCTTCCAGGCCATCGACTGGTCGGAATGTTGGCTGTCCGCATCATGCGGGCCAAACATCATCAGTGAGGGCCACCACCAGCGGTTCAGGCTGTCCTGTGCCATGGCCTTCTGTTCCGGCGTGCCCTGGGCCAGGGTCATCACGATCTCGTAGCCCTGGCGCTGATGGAAGCTTTCTTCCTTGCAGACACGGATCATCGCGCGGGCATAAGGACCAAAGGAACAACGGCACAGCGGGATCTGGTTCATGATTGCCGCACCATCCACCAGCCAGCCGATGGTGCCCATATCGGCCCAGCTGAGCGTGGGGTAGTTGAAGATCGACGAATACTTGGCCTTGCCGGACAAAAGCTCCTCGGTCATTTCCTCGCGGCTGACGCCCAGCGTCTCAGCGGCGGAATACAGGTAAAGGCCGTGCCCGCCTTCATCCTGCACCTTGGCCAGAAGGGCCGCCTTGCGGCGCAGGCTCGGCGCGCGGGTGATCCAGTTGCCTTCCGGCAGCATGCCGACGATTTCGGAATGCGCGTGCTGGCCGATCTGGCGGATCAGCGTCCGGCGATAGCCCTCGGGCATCTCGTCCTTGGGTTCGATCTTTTCCTCGGCGTCGATCCGCTTCTGGAAGCGGGCCAGAAATTCGGGTGTTTCCTCGGTCCGGCCATCAGCCCCGATCAGTCCTTGTGAGTACATGGAAGACTCCTCCGTTCGCTTCACATGTTATAAGTTACAAAAATTGAATCTCAAAGCATTTTTTGTAACACATCTTCCCTATTGCTTTCCGTTCGGGCCAGACACATCTAACGCGCATGGGAAAAACACTTTTGTCCTTTGGTCATGGTTACTCGGCCCGCGCGCTGGCGCGGCGGCTGCTGCCGCAAGGCTGGACCGTGCTGGGCACCACCCGCAACCCGGACAAGGCGCGGGCGCTCAAGGCTGAAGGCATCACCCCGATTCTCTGGCCGGATGGCGATTTGCGCGGCGCGCTGTCCAAAGCCAGCCATGTCCTGTGCTCCGCCGGACCCGAGGCCGATGGCGACCCGGTTCTTGCCCTTTTGCGTGATCAGATCGCGCGGGCCGCACCTCGGCTGGAATGGGTCGGCTATCTGTCCACCACTGGCGTCTACGGCGATCATGAGGGGGGGTGGGTCGATGAGGATACACCTCTGACTCCATCTACCCGGCGTGGGCGGATGCGGGTCGAGGCTGAACAGGCCTGGCAATCGATGCCCGGGTTGCCCCTGCACATCTTTCGCCTTGCCGGGATCTACGGACCGGGTCGCGGTCCTTTCGAAAAAGTCCGCAACGGCACCGCGCGGCGTATCATCAAGCCCGGCCAGGTCTTCAGCCGCATCCATGTCGACGATATCGCGCAGGTGCTTGAAGCATCGATCCACCGGCCCCGTCCCGGTGCGATCTATAACCTGTGTGACGATGATCCCGCCCCGCCGCAGGATGTGATCGGTCATGCAGCCGAACTTCTGGGACTGCCCTTGCCCCCTGAAGTGCCTTTCGATCAGGCCGATCTGACCCCGATGGCGCGCAGCTTCTACGCGGAAAGCAAGCGGGTCAGGAATGACCTGATCAAGACCGAACTGGGCGTGAAGCTGCTTCATCCCGATTACCGTCACGGGCTGCGCGCCCTTCTGGCAGGAGAGGCGGCGTGACACTCGATGCGCGCGTCCGGGGCATCGTCAAGTCGCCGGAACAGGAGGTCCCTCCGACCCTGACCACATTGCTTGCAAGCATAAGACCCTCGGAGGGCGAAGAAACCCTGAGCCTGCGGGACATCCTGTCGCGGATCGGGACACGGTCCTTCGCAGCGACACTGCTGGTACTGGGGCTGCTGATGGTCTCGCCGCTTTCGGCCATCCCTTTTCTGCCCTCGCTGGTGGCAGTGGTGATCCTGCTGATCGCGGGTCAGGCGGTGATGGGGCGGCATCACCTCTGGCTGCCCGATACCATCATGCGGCGCCGCATTTCCGCATCCAAGCTGGTGCGGGCGCTGGACAGCCTTGAACGACCCGCCGCCTGGATCGATGCGCACCGCAGCGGGCGCTGGACGGCATTGACACGTCAGCCGATTTCGCTGCTGGCCTACCTGGTCATCATTGCCGTCGCCTTGACCTGGCCGCCGCTGTCGCTTGTGCCATTCTCGACAACGCTCAGCGCCGTGGGGTTGTCGCTTCTTGCGGCAGGACAGACGCTGCGGGACGGCATCTTCGTGATGCTGGGTTACACCTATCTGGGGTTGCTGGTGACCGGTGTCAGCGTGGCGCTGGCGCGGGTGTTCTGACAGGCAGATCTATCCGCGCCGTGCCAGAACCTCGACACCGAGAACCTCGAGCACCTTGGCTTCGATATCCGCCGCATTCAGACCGGCCATGGCATACATATCCTCGGGACTGGAGTGATCGATGAAGGTATCGGGCAACACCATGGACCGGAACCGGAACCCGCGATCAAAGACGCCCTCATCGGACAGAAGCTGCGCCACATGGCTGCCGAAACCGCCAACGGCACCTTCTTCGATGGTGATCAGCGCCTCGTGATCCGCCGCCAGAGCCAGGATCATGTCGCGGTCCAGCGGCTTTGCAAAGCGGGCATCGGCCACGGTGGGCGTGATGCCGCGCGCCGAAAGCGCCTCGCATGCGGTCATGACCTCGGACAGGCGTGTGCCGAACGACAGGATGGCGACGCGCGCGCCCTGTTGGATCATCCTGCCCTTTCCGATTTCCAGAGGCTCGCCGCGTTCGGGCATCTCGACGCCAGTCCCCTCGCCACGCGGAAACCGGAAGGCAATCGGGCCGTCATCATGGGCCGCCGCAGTCGCGACCATATGCACCAGTTCAGCCTCGTCCGCCGCAGCCATCACGACGAAACCGGGCAGGTTCGCCAGGAACGCGACATCGAAGGCACCTGCATGGGTTGCCCCGTCGGCACCCACCAGACCCGCACGGTCGATTGCGAAGCGCACCGGCAGGCGCTGGATCGCCACGTCATGCACGACCTGGTCATACCCGCGTTGCAGGAAGGTGGAATACATCGCGCAGAATGGCCGCATCCCACCTGCCGCGAGCGCGGCCGAGAAGGTGACGCCATGCTGTTCGGCAATCCCCACGTCAAAGCAGCGCGATGGATAACGCTCGGCAAAGAGGTTCAACCCGGTCCCATCGGGCATGGCTGCGGTCACCGCACAGATCCTGCTGTCACCGGTGGCCTGATCCAGCAGCGCGCGCGCGAACACCGATGTATAGCTGGGCGCGTTCGACGGCGCCTTTTTCTGCACGCCGGTCAACACATCGAACTTGGCGGTGGCGTGCCCCTTGTCGCGCGCGGTTTCAGCCGGGGCATAGCCCTTGCCCTTCTTGGTGATCACATGGATCAGCATCGGCCCGGTCGCACGCGCCTTGACGGTCCGCAGCACCGGCAAAAGCTGGTCCAGATCATGCCCGTCGATCGGCCCCAGATAGGAAAAGCCCAGCGCCTCGAACAAGGTGCCGCCCACGGTAAAACCCTTGAGAAGATCCTTTGCGCGTTTTGCCCCTTCGCGGAAGGGTGGCGGCAACAGGCTGACCGCACCCTTGGCGGCGGCCTTGAATTCCTGGAACGGCTCGCCCGCGTAAAGACGACTGAGGTATGAGGACAGCGCACCAACCGGCGGGGCGATCGACATTTCGTTGTCGTTGAGGATCACGAACAACCGCTTCTTCAGGTGACCCGCGTTGTTCATCGCCTCGAAGGCCATGCCCGCCGACATCGACCCGTCGCCGATTACCGCGATCGCGTCGCCAAGCCCGGAGTCGATGCTGCCGCCCAGATCCCGCGCCACGGCAAAACCCAATGCAGCACTGATCGAGGTCGAGCTATGCGCCGCCCCGAACGGATCATAGGGCGACTCGGATCTCTTGGTGAAGCCGCTCAACCCGTCCTTCTGGCGCAGGGTACGGATACGCTCGCGCCGGCCAGTCAGGATCTTGTGCGGGTAGCATTGATGCCCCACGTCCCAGATCAGTTTGTCACGCGGCGTGTCGAAGACCGCATGCAGTGCGACGGTCAACTCCACGACGCCCAGCCCTGCACCCAGATGACCACCCGTGACGGATACAGCCGAGATCGTCTCGGCGCGCAGTTCCTGTGCCACCTGGTGCAATTCCTCGTCAGAGAAGCGCTTCAGGTCGGATGGCAGGTGAACCTGATCCAGCAAGGGGGTCTGGGGTCTGTCGGTCATCGGTGACCCCTCCGGGGGTTTTGTCGTCTCAATTATCGCGCGAGATAACGAACCGCGCCGCATCCCGCAAGTTTTCCGCTGCCCCGCCATAGACAGATAGCGCGTCGCAGGCATCCTGCACCAAGGCCTCGGCGCGGCGTTTCGCCCCGTCCAGACCCAGATGGCTGACGAATGTGGCCTTGCCGGCCTCTGCATCCTTCTGCAGCCGCTTTCCGGCGGCGGCTTCGTCCCCGGTCACGTCAAGGATGTCGTCCGCAATCTGAAAGGCAAGGCCAAGGGCCTGCGCGTAGGTGCGCAAAGGGTCCGCATCGGCACGCGCCATGACCGGACCGACCATGGCCGACCACCGGATCAAGGCGCCGGTCTTGCCGTTCTGCAACGCGATGATCTGATCCAGGCTCAGGGGCTGGTCCGCAGTTTCCGCGGCAATGTCCAGGGCCTGCCCAAGAACCATGCCCTGGGCCCCGGCCGCCTGCGCCATGCTCAGCACCAGGTCGGCACGCACCGCAGGATCTGTGTGACAATGCGGATGCGCAAGACATTCGAAGGCCAGCGTCTGCAGGGCGTCGCCAGTCAGGACGGCGGTTCCCTCGTCCCATTTGACATGCACGGTCGGGCGCCCCCGGCGCAGATCATCATCATCCATGCAAGGCAGATCATCATGCACAAGGCTGTAGGCATGGATCATCTCGATCGCTGCGGCGGGCCAGATGGCTTGGGCCGGATCGACCCCATGCAGGCGAGCGCCCTCCATCACCAGGAAAGCCCGCAAACGCTTGCCACCCTGACAGGTATAGCGCATCGCATCCGCGATCTGCCCTTCAAGCGGGGTCATCACGGTATCCAGATGCGCCTGCACCTGTGCCGCCACCTCTTGCAGCCGGACTTGAAACACTTACAGGCCTTCGACCGTTTTCAGGCCGGCCGGCTGGCCTTCGCCATCAAGGGTGATGGCGGCCACCTTTTCCTCGGCTTCCTTCAGCTTGGCCTCGCAGCGCTTCTTCAATTCGGCACCGCGTTCGTAAAGACGGATCGACTCGTCCAGCGCCACATCGCCACGTTCCAGCTGGCTGACGACGCCCTCCAACTCTTTCATCGCCTCCTCAAAGCTCAATTCGGCTACGGGCCTGTCAGTCATGCGCTTCTCTCCATCAACACATCCACATGCGCGGCAACCGAAGCCGCGAGCGCGTCCAGATCATAGCCACCCTCCAGGACCGATACAACGCGGCCCTGACACATCTCTTCGGCCAGATCGCACAAGCGTCCGGTGATCCAGGCAAAATCCTCGGTCCGCCACCGCAACTGCGCCAGCGGATCCGCCAGATGGGCATCAAAACCGGCCGAGACCAGGATCAGTTCGGGCTTGAGCGCGGACAGGATCGGAAAGACGCGACCCTCATAGGCGGCGCGCATCGTGGCACCCCCGCTGTCGGGCTCCAGCGGAATGTTGAAGATCGTGTCATGGGCGCCGCGCTCGGTTTCGGCGCCTGTCCCCGGCCAAAGTGGCGACTGATGCGAGGAAAAGAAGACCGCGCGCGGCTCCTCCCACAAAAGGTCCTGCGTGCCGTTGCCGTGGTGCACATCGAAATCGACCACGGCAACACGCGACAAGCCATGGTGATCAAGCGCATGTTTCGCGGCGATCGCCACCGTACCAAAGAGGCAGAAGCCCATCGGCGTCTCACGCTCGGCATGGTGACCGGGCGGGCGTGCCGCCACGAAGGCATTGCCCACATCACCGGCCAGAACGGCATCGACTGCCGCAATCGCCCCACCGACCGCCCGGCGTGCCGCCTCGACAGATCCGGGCGACATATGCGTATCGGCATCCAGTTGCCGCCAGCCGTTTGCCGGTTCGGCCGCAACGATGCGATCGATATAGGACTGTGGATGACACCGCAGCAGCGCCGCATCATCGGCAAGTGGCGCATGGAAGCGGGCCAGACCGGCATAACGGTCAGCAGACAGGGCGCGCTCTGCATAGGTCAGCCGCGCCACCTGCTCGGGATGGCCCGGCGGGGTCACGTGCCCCGAAAAGGCGTCGTGCGTCCAAAGCCCTGTGGTCATGCGCCACCTCTTTCCTTCATCTTCCCGGAATCCTCAAGTTCCCGGCCCGGCCTTCTCAGTCCGGTGCCAGCATATAGCCCGCGCCGCGCACCGTCTGCAGATAGCGCGGTTGCTTCGGATCCGCCTCGATCTTGCGGCGCAGGCGCGTGATCTGCACATCGACGGCACGTTCCTGCGCCTGGTCGCGATCGCGTCCAAGATCCTCGACCAGTTGCATCCGGCTCAGCGGCTCGCCCGGGCGGGCCGAGAAGATGCGCATCAACTGTGCCTCGGTCGCCGTCAGGCGGATCAGGCTGTCACCCTGCCACATCTCTCCGCGCTCGATATCATAACGCACAGCACCCATCTGCAGCACCTTCGGTGCGGTATTCACCGGCGCGGCCTCGGGCATGCGGCGCAGGATCGCGTTGATCCTGAGCAAGAGCTCCTTGGGCTCGAAAGGCTTTGCCAGGTAGTCATCGGCACCAGCCTCCAGCCCGGCAATCCGATCCGATGTCTCGCCCTTGGCCGTGAGCAGCAGGATGGGGGTTTGCCGTGTTTCCCGCAGGGCACGGGTCAGGCTGATCCCGTCCTCGCCCGGCATCATGACATCCAGAACGATCAGATCGAATTCCAGCCCCGAAAGAATGCGCCGGGCATGTGCCGCGTCACGCGCAGCCGAGACCATGAAACCGTGCCGCATCAGGAATTTCTGCAGCAGCCCGCGGATGCGTTCATCGTCATCGACGATCAGCAGATGGGAATCCTGTCGGCTCATGTCCCGCTATCCCGCAGCGCCTGATACTTGCGGCGCAGATCACCATCCATCATCGCCTCCAGAACCTGCCGGAAACCCGCCACGGCCTGTGGCCCCGCAGCGCGGTAGGCCGAACGCATGCGGGCCCTCTGCGCATCTGACAGCTTGCGCTCCAGCGCTTCGCCACCCTCTGTCAGATAGAGGTGCCGCTCGCGCTTGTCGGCCTTTCCGACCTTGCTTTCCACCAGCCCGTCTTCGACCAGCGTGCGCAGGACCCGGTTCAGCGACTGCTTGGTCACGCCAAGAAGAACCAGCAGGTTGTTCACCGTAGTGCCGGGGGCGCGATTGATGAAGTGGATCGCCCGATGGTGGGCCCGGCCATATGCCATGCCTGCGAGGATCCGATCGGGATCAGCCGTGAAGCCACGGTAAGCGAAGAACATCGCCTCGATTCCCTGGCGCAACTGCTCATCTGTCAGGAACAGAAGAGATTCACCGCCCGGCGCGTCCGACATCATGCCTTCCCCCTTCGGTTCAGTATGGTAATGTTCCGTCATGCGCGACAGCCCGTATGGACAGACTGCCTCAGATCAAGGCAGTTTAAGTCAGTCTTGTTGACATTCCAAGATGTAACTGGTAGCGAATCGCAGTTTCCACGCAACTTTATGTCCGAACCGGACATTTTGAACGCAATATTCGCAAAGCACGCGAGGCAGGGGAGTGACCGATGGCTGGATATGATGACCGCGATGGCAAGATCTGGATGGATGGCAAGCTGGTAGACTGGCGGTCCGCCAATGTGCACATCCTGACCCATGCGATGCATTACGCCAGCTCGGTCTTCGAGGGCGAGCGCTGCTACAACGGCAAGATCTTCAAAAGCCGCGAACATTCGGAACGTCTGCACTTCTCGGCAAGCTGCCTGGACTTCGAAATCCCTTTTTCGGTCGATGAGATCGAAGCCGCCAAGAAAGCCACGCTCGAGGCGAATGGCCTGACCGACGCCTATGTGCGCCCTATGGCCTGGCGGGGCGCGGGTGAAGACATGGGCGTGTCCTCGGCGCGCAACCCGGTGCATCTGGCCATCGCCGTCTGGGGCTGGGGCAACTACTATGGCGATGCCAAGATGAAGGGTGCCAAGCTCGACATCTCGAAGTGGAAGCGCCCCTCTCCCGAAACGATCCCGGTTCATGCCAAGGCGGCAGGTCTTTACATGATCTGCACCACGTCAAAGCATACCGCTGAGGCCAAGGGCTGTTCGGATGCGCTGTTCATGGATTATCGCGGCTATGTGGCCGAGGCGACCGGCGCAAACATCTTCTTCGTGAAGGATGGCGAGGTTCATACCCCGCTGGCCGATTGCTTCCTCAACGGGCTGACGCGCCAGACGGTCATCGGGATGCTCAAGGAAAAGGGCATCACCGTGCACGAGCGCCACATCATGCCCGAAGAGATGGAAAGCTTCCAGCAGTGCTGGCTGACCGGCACCGCCGCCGAAGTGACGCCCGTGGGCCAGATCGGCACCTATAGTTTCGAAGTGGGCGCGCTGACCCGTGACATCGCGGAAAGCTACGAAAAACTGGTTCGCAGCTGATCACCGGACCCGATCCCAGACTGGGGGCCGCCCTTGTGCGGCCCCTTTCGCATTTCAGAAGTCGACACCACGCTGCGCCTTGATCCCGGCCTGATAGGGATGCTTGACCTCGCGCATCTCGCTGACCAGGTCGGCGTAATCGCAAAGCGCCTGTGGCGCGTCGCGCCCTGTCAAGATCACGCCGCAACGCGGGTGGCGCGCCTCAAGCCCCGCGATCACCGCCTCTGGCGTCAAATAGTCATAGCGCAGCGCGATGTTGATCTCGTCCAGGACGATCAGATCGAAATCACCGCTTTCCATCATGTGCCGCGCCTTGGCAAAAGCCGCCTCGGCTGCCGCGATGTCACGGTCGCGGTCCTGTGTGTCCCAGGTGAACCCCTCGCCCATCGTGGCCCAGGTGACACCGCCCAGCTTGTCGAAAAACTGCTTCTCGCCGGTGATCCAAGTGCCCTTGATGAACTGGACGACCCCAACGGATTGCCCCCAGCCAAGCGCCCGTATCACCACCCCGAAGGCCGAGCTGGACTTGCCCTTGCCATCGCCCGTATGCACCAGGACAAGCCCGCGTTCGGGGTCGCCTGACTTTGCAATCTTTGCGCGCTGCACCTTTTGCAACGCTTTCATCTCGGCATTGTGCTTTTCAGCGTCGGACATGCACGCCCCTTCCCTGCTTCTTCTTGCCAAAAATATCCAAATTCCACCGGTGCAGCCCGCACCGGCATCAGCCGGGTTTCATCGCCCGCTGCAACTTGGCCATGCCACCGATCCAGCGGTCGTAGTTCTCGACCTTGGCGCGCATGTAATCCGCGACGGCAGGGTGTGGAAGGATAACAAAGCGTTCCAACCGGATTCCTTCGATCGCAGCGTCCGCCACGGTTTCGGCACTCAGCACGCCGTCGCCCAGTTGCGGGCCTTCGGGGATCCCCTCCAGCATCGGGGTCGCCACGCCCTGCGGACAGAGCATCGAGACGCGGATGCCGTCATCGCGGTGTCCGATGGCCAGACTTTCGGCAAAACCGACAGCCGCGTGTTTCGTCGTCGAATAGACCGCCGAACCCACCTGCGACAGCAGGCCCGCCGCCGAGATCGTGTGCAGGAAATAGCCACCGCCCCGCGCCTTCATCCGCGGGATCAGAACGCGCGCGGCATGGACATGCGCCATGACATTCACAGCCCAGGCACGGTCCCAGACCTGCGGATCCGCAAAGGCGATATTGTCGAATGTGGTATCCATGCCCGTCGCGATACCGGCATTCGAACACATGAGGTCGATGGGGCCATGGGTGGCTTCGACATGGTCGATTGCAGCGACGATCTGCGCCGGATCCGACACATCGCAAATCAGCGCTTCATCCACCCCTTCCGGGGTTTCTTCGGGCACACGCAGATCCGCGATGACCACGGAACGGGCACCGGCCTGCTTGAGCGCCCGCGCCAAGGCAAGGCCGATCCCCTGTGCGCCACCCGTGACGAGGGCGACCTTGCCGGCGATGTCCATGCTGTTAACCCGGGCTCATGCCGCGCAGACGTTCAGACCGCCGCCGCAGCAATTCGACTGTTGTCAGAAGCGCGATCGAGATCACGACAAGGATCGTGGCCACGGAGAGAATAGCAGGACTGATTTGCTCTCGGATCCCGTTCCACATCTGGCGAGGAATGGTTTGCTCATCCAGTCCGCCAACAAACAGAACCACGACCACTTCGTCGAATGACGTTACAAAAGCAAAGAGGCCCCCGGAAATCACACCCGGCAAGATGAGAGGCATCTGTACCTTGAAGAAAGTGGTGACAGGATCAGCCCCCATGCTCGCCGCAGCCCGCGTCAAGGAGTGATCAAACCCCACAAGAGTAGCCGTTACAGTGATGATCACGAAGGGGATACCCAACGTGGCATGCGCAAGGACGACGCCGAGATATGGAATTTTCCATCCAAAGATCGACCAATCCGCGATGCCTATTGCAGAGTAGAAGAAGAACAGCCCTGTCGCCGTAATGATGATCGGCACGATCATTGGCGAAATCAGCACAGCCATGATTGTACGGCGATATGGCATTTCCGGGCGGCTCAGTCCCAGGGCTGCGAATGTTCCCAAAGCCGTGGCAAGAAGCGTCGAGAATACGCCGATGATGATCGAGTTCTTTGTTGCGTTGATCCAGTTCGAGTTCGCCCAGGCATCAGCCCACCAGGCGCCATCCCGGACCACGTCCGGATCGACCATGCCAAACGTCAAAAGCAAATCGTACCAGCGCATCGAATAGCCGGTCGGATCCAGTTTCAGCATTTTTTCGGTGAACGTGAAATAGGGCTCCACGTTGAAGCTCAGCGGGATCACGACAAGGATCGGCGCGATCAGGAACAGAAAGATAAGGCCGCAAATTACCAAGTAGGCGTAGTGCCATATGCGTTCCAGCGTATCTGCGTGTTTTGGAAGTGCCATGAGACTCACCCTAGTTTCAGATTGTCGATCCCGATAAGGCGATCGTAGAGCCAGTACAGGATCAGAATTCCACCCAGAAGCAGGGCGGCCAAAGCGGCAGCAAGCGACCAGTTCAACGATTTCTGCATGTGGAACGCGATCAGGTTTGAAATCAGCTGTCCATCGGCGCCACCGACAAGGGCGGGCGTGATGTAGTAGCCAACGGCCAAGATGAAGACCAGGAGTGCTCCCGCACCTATGCCGGGCACGGTTTGTGGAAAGTAAATCCGCCGGAAAGCGGTCCAACTGGTCGCACCAAGACTGCGCGCGGCGCGCACATAACTGGGATTTATCGGACGCATCACCGAATACAGCGGCAGTATCATGAAAGGTAACAGGATATGGGTCATGGCGATCACTGTCCCAGCCTGATTATACATCATCTGTATTCTGTTCTCGTCGTCCAGAATTCCCAATCCCACCATTGCATCGTTAAGAACACCTTGGCTTTGCAAGAGGATCATCCAGCTTGTTGTACGCACCAAAAGTGATGTCCAGAATGGCAAGAGAACCAGGATCATCAGCAGGTTGGAATAGCGCAGGGGCAACGTCGCAAGCAGATGCGCAACCGGATAAGCCAGAACAAATGTCAGGAAGGTGATGACAAGCGACAGGATCAAGGTGCGCTGGAACAGCTTGACATAGACTTGACGGTTCTCGTTCACCATTTCTATGTCGCCGTTCGCGTTTCGCGTCATGTCGATCGCAGCAAGATAGAAGGTTGCCGTATAGGCGCTGGAAGCAGATCGCATGACCGTCCAAAGCTCTGGATTTTCCCAGTCAGGGTCGATCGCGATAATCGCTTCCTTGTACGGAGGCGCCAGTTTGTCAGCGTTCCGCGCTGTTTTCGTGAACAGTGAACGAGAGCCGGAAATCTCATAATTGATGCGCGTACCAGCCTGTCCCGCGGCGCGCTCTTTCTTGAGAACAACCATGTCTGCCGCCAGCGCGGCATAAGCGCTTTCGTCGATCTCGGATCCAGGGGGGTTTTCGTTGAACCACTCGGTGAGGTTCACCATGATCGGCGTACGCACACCCGTTCCGAAGTCCTCGGTCACGATAAAGCCGTCATTGTGCACGGATCTGTGCAGCATCTGGCCGATGGGCGCCACAAACGTGATCAGGATGAACAACAACAAAGGCAAAACAAGAAAGAAGGCTCGGCGTTTCGCCCGTGCCTCTGCATGGATCAGGGCCTCTTTCAGAGGCTTGCCATCTACAGTGGTCAGCAACAACTCGTTGGACGCGTTGCCAGTGCCCTGATTGGCCAATCCGTCTGTCATAGAGCAATCCCTTTATCCAGTGGATCGGGCCCCAGGAGAGCCCGATCCCATTTTCAAGGCAAACAGCCGTATACCGGCTGATCCGGCTGGAATTAGTTTGCCAGCCAGGCGTTGAACCGCTCGTTCAGCTCTGCGTCCTTGTCGACCCAGAACTCGAAGTTGTTGACCAGTGCATTGCCAAGGTTCTCTGCTGCGGTCGGCATATGTGTCGCCATTTCGGTCACACCATCCGAATACGTCCCCACCAGAGCGCCCGACGATTTACGTGCGGGACCGTAGGAGATCCAGCTGGCTTGATCCGCCAGACGCTGGGTGTCGGTCGAAAACGCAATGAACTGCATGGCTGCTTCCTTGTTCGGAGCACCTTTCGGTACAACAAACAGGTCGAAATCGAGGATTTGACCATCCCACACGACAACCAGCGGCTGCTTCTCGGCGATGGCTGCGTTGAAAATACGACCATTGTACGCCGTGGACATGGTGACCTCGCCATCAGCAAGAAGCTGCGGCGGCTGAGCGCCGGCTTCCCACCAGACGATATCCGACTTGATGCTGTCCAGTTTGGCGAATGCGCGATCCACGCCTTCATCAGTGTCCAGCACGCTGTAGACTTCGCTGGCCGGCACACCATCAGCCATCAAGGCCATTTCAAGAGTAGCTTTGGCCGACTTGCGCAAGCCGCGCTTGCCGGGGAATTTCTCGGTGTCGAAGAAATCGGCAATCGTGGTCGGTGCGGTGGGAACGCTGTTGCTGTTGTATGCGAACACGGTGGACCAAACGATGTTTGCCACTGCGCAATCCTGAAGCGCGCCTTCGATGAAGTCGTCGGTTGCAGGCGTTCCATCGGGTGCTGCAGGCAGCATCGACAGATCGATGGGCTCCAGCAGACCTTCGTCGCAAAGCCGTACGGCATCCGAGAATTCTACGTCCGCGACGTCAATAGTGACGTTGCCGGCTTCCACCTGCGCCTTGATCGGGGTTGCAGGGTTGTCCGCATCGACAGAGTTGATCTTGATGCCGGTCGTCGCGGTGAACGGCTTGTGGTAAGCCTCAACCTGGCTTTTCGTATAGGCGCCACCCCACGACATCACTGTCAGTTCCTGCGCCGTTGCAGAGAATGCGATTCCGCTCAGCGCGGTCGCCATCAGAGCTGTTTTGATTTTCATTCAGTTAACTCCCATTGTTACCCGTATTGTTATTAAAGAGGCGGTGCTGCGGGCGTCACATCCGCTTCTCTACTTGCCTGGATACCTTTTCAGAGGTTGCCCTCCAAACGATCATCAAGCGTCAAGCGCCCGGCAATCCTGTGGCAACCATCCAATGTCGATCTGCTGACCCGGCCTCAAGCGCACTTGATCGGGTGCGTTTCTAGTTTTCACGATAAACTCATCGTTGCCGGCAACCCGCAAACGCGTGCGGAAAATGTCGCCCATGTAGATGAACTCCATCACTTCAGCCTTGAGTGTGTGCGCACCAGGCTTCAGACGATCCTTGTTGAATTCAACCCGCTCCGGGCGAATGGACACGCGCGTACGTTCGCCCGGCTTGGACACGTTGACAGGCTTGGCGTCGATCACCTCGCCGCCGTCCAGCTTGACGATGCAGGTATCGCCCTTGATCTCCTGGACGACGCCGTCCATCGTGTTGTTCTCGCCGATGAACTGCGCGACAAAACTGTTCTGCGGCTGTTCATAAAGCACATCAGGCGGGGCAAGCTGCTGGATCCGGCCATCGTCGAACACGGCAACACGGTCCGACATGGTCAGCGCCTCGGTCTGGTCATGGGTCACGTAAACGGTCGTAATCCCCAGGTTGTGGGCCAATCGCGTGATCTCGAACTGCAGGGTTTCGCGCAGCTGTTTGTCCAGCGCGCCAAGCGGCTCGTCCATCAGGACCAGTTCGGGTTCAAACACCAAGGCGCGGGCCAGCGCGATGCGTTGCTGCTGCCCCCCCGACAATTGTGCCGGGCGGCGTCCATCGAACTTGCCCATCTGGACCATATCCAGCGCGCGCCGCACCTTCTCTTCGCGTTCGGATTTGCCGATCTTGCGCACTTCCAGAGGGAAGGACAGGTTTTCGGCAACGGTCATATGGGGGAACAGGGCGTAGTTCTGAAACACCATGCCGATGCCGCGCTTGTGCGGCGGGATGTTGTTGATCGGCTTGCCGTCCAGCAGGATCTCGCCATGGGTGGCGGTCTCGAACCCGGCCAGCATCATCAGGCAAGTCGTCTTGCCCGACCCGGATGGCCCCAGCATCGTCAGGAACTCACCCTTGGGCATCGTCAGGTTCAGGTCTTTGACCACCAGTGTTTCGCCATCGTAGCTTTTTTGCACGCGCTCAAAAGCTACGAACGCGTCGTTCGCACTTGATCCAGCCAATGTCGGCTCCCCGTTCGTTGTTACTGCGCAATCTTTGCCGCGCATTTACCCAAGACTAAAACGCGGCGTCCTGCAGGTTGCAACCCTTTTGCTGTGTCAAATCGCCAAATCCAAGTTTGACAGGCGAAATGGCTTTTCAAAATTCCCAATTCAGGAAATGTTCCTGACATCACTGTCAAGAAAATGCCTGGGATACAGATTTTGCGGTCTTTTCGACCACTTCGTCCGCCTCGGCACGGGTCAGACAGAATGGTGGCGCGAATCCCAGAATATCGCCCTGAGGCATGGCGCGCGCGATCACGCCATGGCCCAAAAGCGCCGCTGCGACCCGCGGTCCGACCTTCTCGGAGGGATCGAAGAACTCCCGTGTGTCGCGATCCTTCACCAACTCGACCGCGCAAAGCATCCCCTCACCGCGAACCTCGCCGACATGCGGGTGGTCGGCCAGTGCCGCACGCATCTGGGCGTTGAAGTAAGAGCCCACCTCGCCTGCGTTCTGCACCAGCTTGAGGTCATCCAGCAGTTTCAGGTTGGCAACGCCCGCGGCAGCGCCAACCGGATGCGCGGAATAGGTCCAGCCATGGCCGATCGGACCGTTCTCATCCGTGCCCTGCTCAAGCACTTTCCACATCCGATCCCCGACGATGGACCCGGACAGAGGCGCATAGGCAGATGTTAGTCCTTTGGCGATGGTGATCAGATCAGGCGAGATCCCATAGTGATCAGACCCGAACATGGTGCCCAGACGGCCAAAGCCAGTGACGACCTCATCGGCGACCAGCAGGATGTCATGCTTGCGCAGCACTTTCTGAATAGCGGGCCAGTAGCCCTCGGGTGGCGGCACGATGCCACCTGTGCCCAGAACAGGCTCGCCGATGAAGGCCGCGATGGTATCGGCCCCTTCCCGTTCGATCAGCGCCTCAAGCTCGGCCAACAGATGGGCGGTGAACAGCGCCTCGGTCATGTCGTCCTTCGGCCTGCGGAAGTAATAGGGCGCCTCGGTATGAATGACCTGCGCCAAAGGCAGGTCGAATTTCTTGTGAAACAGCTCCAGCCCGGTCAGCGATCCTGTCACCAGACCCGATCCGTGATACCCGCGCCAGCGGCTGATGATCTTCTTCTTGGCGGGCCGTCCCAGGATATTGTTGTAATACCAGATCAGCTTGACGTTGGTTTCATTGGCATCGGACCCGGACAGCCCGAAATAGACCTTGGACATGCCCGTTGGCGCGCGATCAAGGATCATCTTGGACAGGGTGATGCTGGCTTCGGTCCCGTGACCGACATAGGCGTGGTAATAGGCCAGTTCGCGCGCCTGATCGGCGATGGCCTCGGCGATCTCCTGACGTCCGTATCCGACGTTCACGCAGTAAAGGCCCGCGAACGCATCCAGCAGCCGCGTGCCATCGCGGTCGGTGATGTGGCATCCCTCGGCTGTCTTGATGATCCGTTGCGCGACATTGCCGCGCGCGAATTCGGCCAGATGGGTCGAAGGATGAAAGAAATTCTCGCGGTCCCATTGGGCCAGTTGATCGTTGGTCAGCATCTGCAGCCCCTTTTGGCGGTGATGTGAAATCCTAGTTGTGCACAACCTTTATGCGGCAGCGTCAGAGGTCAACCATACAACCCATAAAATTTGGGTATTTCCTAAATGCGACACCTGAATTCGCTTTTGGAACGGAAAAGATGTGCACAAATTTGGTCAACTCGGCCAAACGCCAGCAAGGAAAGCGCCCATGTCCGTACCTCCGCCCCCCTTGGCCGACCTGCCGTTCAGCAAGGCAGAATACGACCGCCGCCTGACGCTGACCCGGTCTGCGATGGCCGAACGCGGCATAGACGTACTGTTTGTCGAGGACCCGTCGAACATGGCATGGCTGACCGGCTATGACGGATGGTCCTTCTACGTGCATCAGGGCGTGATCGTGACCCATGACCGCGATCCGGTCTGGTGGGGGCGCAACATGGATGCGAATGGCGCCAAGCGGACCGCCTGGCTGCCGCATGACCACCTGCGGCCCTATGACGACACCTATGTGCAATCGAACGAGCGCCATCCGATGCAGCATCTGTCGGCGCTGCTGTGCGACATGGGGTTCGAGGCGTCCTGTATCGGTGTCGAGATGGAGAACTATTACTTCTCGGCCAAGGCCTATGTCACCATGATGACCGAACTGCCGCGCGCCACGCTGGTGGATGCGACAGCCCTGGTGAACTGGCAACGCGCCGTAAAATCACACGAGGAAATCGCCTTCATGCGCCGTGCCGCGCGCATTGCCGAAAAGATGGTGGATACAGCCATCGAGCGCGCGCGCCCCGGTGTGCGCAAGAACGATCTGGTCGCCGAGGTCATGCGCGAGGCGATCATCGGCGTTGGCGAGGATTGGGGCGATTACCCCGCGATCGTGCCCATGTGCCCGTCTGGCGCAGATGCCTCGGCCCCGCATATCACCTGGAACGGGGGCGAGTTCGAAAATGATCAATGCACCTTCTTCGAGCTGGCTGGCGTCTATCGTCGCTATCACACGCCCTTCTGCCGCACCGTCTATCTTGGCACTCCCCCGGACGAGGTGAAGCGCGCCGAGGCCGCGCTGATCGAAGGGCTTGAGGCCGGGTTGCAAGCCGCCCGTTCGGGGAACCGCGCCTGTGACATTGCGGATGCGTTGGCCCGTCCTTTGGAGGCTGCCGGCATCCAGCGCGGCGCGCGCTGCGGCTATCCTATCGGGATCAGCTACCCCCCCGATTGGGGCGAACGCACGATCAGCCTGCGGTCCGAGGATCAGACGGTGCTGCAACCGGGCATGACCTTCCATTTCATGCCCGGTCTGTGGATGGACACATGGGGCATCGAGATCACGGAATCGATCCTGATCACCGCTGATGGTCCGGCGGAAACCTTCTGCAACCGCCCGCGCCGGATCTTTGTCAAATCATGACCGATGTGACCCGAACACAGGCCATTCTTGGCGATCTGATCGGCTTTCCCACGGTCTCGTCCGACAGCAATCTGGCAATGATCGACCACATCGCCAACCTGCTGTCCGACGCGGGCGCGCGGGTCGACCTGTTTCATGACGAGACGGGCGCCAAGGCAAATCTTTTCGCCACGATCGGCCCGGAACGTGAGGGCGGGATCGTCCTGTCCGGTCATTCGGACGTCGTGCCCGTCGCCGATCAGGATTGGAGCAGCGACCCGTTTCAGATGATCGAACGGGATGGGCTGCTTTTTGGCCGTGGTGCCTGTGACATGAAAGGGTTCATCGCCGCCGCGATTGCCATGGCCCCCGATTACGCCCGGCGCAACCTCAAGCGGCCGATCCATTTCGCCTTCACCTATGACGAAGAGGTCGGGTGTCTCGGGGCGCGTTCACTTGTGCCTGCGCTGCAGGCCCGTGGTATCCGCCCCGCCATGGCGATCGTGGGCGAACCGACCGAGATGCGGATCATCGAGGGGCACAAGGGCTGCTGCGAATATACCGTCGAGTTTCGCGGGCTGGAGGGACATGGCTCCAACCCCGATCGCGGCGTCAACGCCGTGGAATATGCCGTAAGCTATGTCACGCGCTTGATGGAGTTGCGCCATCAGTTGCGCCACCGCGCCCCCGTGGGCGGCCGGTTCGAACCACCCTGGACCACGATCAACGTGGGCCGCCTGTCAGGCGGTGTTGCGCATAACGTCATCGCCGGCCGGGCCGAGCTTGATTGGGAAATGCGGCCCGTGCAGGACTCGGATGCCGATTTCGTGCGGGCGGACCTTGCCACCTATTGCAATGACGTGCTGCTGCCGCAGATGCAGGCGGTCAGCCCGGATGCCGGGATCACCACCTATGTCATCGGCGAGGTGTGCGGGCTGGAACCGATGGAAGAGAACGCCGCGCGCCGCCTGGTGGCCGAACTGACCGGCGCGAACGGTGCGGATGTCGTGGCTTTCGGCACAGAGGCCGGGCTGTTCCAGCAGATGGGAATGTCCGCGGTCCTTTGCGGCCCCGGCAGTATCGAGCAGGCGCACAAGGCTGACGAATATGTGGCTCTGTCCCAGCTTGATCAGTGCCTGGGGATGTTGCATGGCCTTGGGGAAAGGCTGACGCGCCATGTCTGACCAACCCGATGCGCGCGCCCGTTTCCTGCGCTTGCATGACGCCCTTCGCACGCGGATCTGCCTGCTTGACTACCCGCCGGGCACCCGCCTTTCGGAAGAAACACTGGCTGCTGAATTCGGCACCTCCCGCACGCCTTTGCGCCGGGTTCTGGCCCGTCTTGAAGATGAAGGGCTGGTGATATCGCAGCACGGTGTGGGCACCATCGTCACCGATGTAGACCCTGGCGAAATGGCGCGGACCTATGATCTGCGCCGTGAACTGGCAGGGCTTGTGGGGCGGCTGTCACCGGTTGCGATCACGGATGAAATCGTGGCGATGGGTCAGGACTTTCTGGCGCGCGGAGAGGCGCTGCTGACAAACCCCGAGGTTCGGGCACTCGCGCGGCTGAATATGGAGTATTTCCATTTCGGCACATCGCTGACGATGAACGAAGCGCTGCGCGACACCTCGGAAAGGCTCTATTACCGCACGGCCCGGATCTGGCTGAAGGCCACGTCGCATCTGGATCTGGTCGAAGAGACCGCGATCTTCGTGGCCGAACTGCGCGACAGTCTACAAGCGCTGCAAGCGCGCGATGCGCAGGCCGCAGCGGATGTGCGCCGCGCACATATCTCCTTGTGCATCGCACGGGTCAACGCCGCGCGCCGCTGAGATCGCGCTGCTTCTTCTTGCCTCAAATATCCAGATCCGGCCCGTACAAGATGCAATCAGGCCGGATCAGTGTCGATACTGGCTCAGCTGGCGGCGACCAGCAGACCCTCGTCCTTGATCTGGCGATAGGCCTCATCCAGCGACCTGCGGGCACGCTCGATCAGGATATCGGCCTCATTCCGCGTCATTACCAGGGGCGGGCTGATGATCATCCGGTCGCCCACGTGGCGCATGACCAGGTTGTTGGCGAAACACCGTTCACGGGTGATGTAGCCCACGGTGCCGGCTTCGGACGCGAACTTGGCGCGGCTTTCCTTGTGCGGCGTCAGGGCGATGGACCCCATCATGCCGACGATCTTCGCCTCGCCCACCATCGGGTGATCCGTCAATCCGGTCCACAGCTCTTTCATGTAGGGCCCGATATCGGTCTTGACGTGATCGATGATGCCTTCTTCCTCGATGATGTTGAGGTTCTCGAGCGCCACGGCGGCCGCAACGGGATGGGCCGCGTAGGTATAGCCGTGATTGAACTCGCAGGCGCCGATCACCTCGGCCACCTCGTCGCAGACGATCGAGCCGCCAATCGGCTGGTAGCCGGACGACAACCCCTTTGCGATCGTCATGATATGGGGACGGATATTCAGCGTCTGGCTTCCGAACCAGTTTCCGGTACGCCCGAAGCCGCAGATCACCTCATCCGCGATCAGCAGGATCTCGTACTTGTCGCAGATCCGCTGGATTTCCGGCCAATAGGTGTCGGGGGCAACGATCACACCGCCCGCGCCTTGCACGGGTTCCGCGATGAAGGCCGCAACGCGGTCCTCGCCCAGGTCGTGGATGGCCTGTTCCAGCTGGCGCGCCCGCTCCAGCCCGAATTCTTCCGGTGACATGTCCCCGCCTTCGGCCCACCAGTTGGGTTGGTCGATATGGTGAATGTCGGGGATCGGCAGGCCACCCTGCGCATGCATGCCGGACATGCCACCCAGCGAAGCGCCTGCCATGGTCGATCCGTGATAGGCATTCTTGCGGCTGATGATCACCTTCTTCTCGGGCTTGCCCTTCTGCGCCCAATAGGTGCGCACCATGCGAATGTTGGTGTCATTCGCTTCAGACCCTGATCCGGCATAAAATACGTGATTCAGGTCACCCGGCGCCACCTCGGACAGTTTTTGGCTGAGCGCGATGGCAGGCACATGGGTCGTCATGAAGAAGGTGTTGTAATAGGGCAGTTCCTTCATCTGGCGCGACGCAACATCGGCCAAGCGATCGCGCCCGTAACCCACGTTCACACACCACAGCCCTGCCATGCCGTCGATGATGCGGTTGCCGTCACTATCGGTGATCCAGACACCGTCAGCGCGCGTGATGACACGGGCACCGCGTTTGGCCAATGCCTCCTGCGTCGAGAAAGGGTGCATGTGATGCGCAGCATCCAGAGCCTGCAACTCCTGCGTAGGCATGTGATTGGTAATCAGGGTCATGACGGGCCTCATGCTGGTCGTGAATCGAGACGGGAACACCACTAGCGGGCGATTTCCTCAACGCCCCCAGAATATGATCAAATTTCAGACTGTCAATCGAATCAGTTTTCGGGATGGTCCAGATCCAGCATTTCGCGGATCTGCTCCATTCCCTGAAGCATATCTTCCCGCATCGCCTTGGCAGCCCCCTCGGAATCGCCTGTTCGGATGCAATGCAGCATGTCCTTGTGCTTGTCCGGCAGATTTTGCGTGCCGATCCGACCGATCACCACCCGCAGCGAGGGGCCAAAGCGCAGCCATAGTCTTTCCGCCATCTCCGCAAGGATCGGCGCGCTGGCCAGATCATAGAGCATGGCATGAAAACGGTAGTTATTCTCGAGGTAAGCGCGCAGATCACCCGCCGAAATGGCCCGATCAAGGGCGCTGTCTATCTCGGTCAGTTGCACCAGGTCCGCGGGGCTGGCCCGCTCGGTCGCGCGCAGCCCAAGATGCGACTCAAGCCACTGTCTGGCATATATAATTTCTGAAATATTCTCGGCTGTCAGTTGCGGCACGCAGACCCTGCGATTGCCTTGAAACACAAGTGCGCCCTCGGCCGTTAGGCGCCTGATCGCCTCGCGGACCGGGGTCATGCCCGCGTTCAGCCGATCTGCCAGCCCCTGGATCGTCAAGGCCTGCCCCGGCGCGATCTCTCCGAACAGGATCTGCTCTCTCAATTTGCGATAGATCACCTCATGGGCTGGAGGGTTCACGGACGCATCCACAAGGGTGTTCATTTTTCGGGCACCATCTTCCATTTTGCCGCTTTTCCCCGCGTTCCTCCAAGACACCTCCTTGCGAGTTTAGCGAGGTCGTGAAAATATTACCATATTGCCATAAGGCAGAAACTTTGATCAAATTCCGGAAAAGGGACAGAAGATCCTCGTATCCATCATAGGGAGTTACCTGATGAGACATCAACTGCTGACCATGACCGCCACCATCGCGCTCATGGCAGGGGCTGCCGCGGCGCAAGAAGTCCGTGTGTACAACTGGTCCGACTATATCGACGAAGAGCTTCTGGCGAAGTTCGAGGCCGAAACCGGCCTGAAACTGATCTATGACGTTTTCGACAGCAACGAGGTTCTGGAAACCAAATTGCTGGCCGGCGGCTCTGGTTATGATGTCGTTGTGCCTTCGGGGACCTTCCTGCAGCGGCAGATCCAGGCGGGCGCGTTCCAGAAGCTGGACAAGTCGAAGCTGCCCAACATTTCGAACATGTGGGATGTTGTGTCCTCGCGGACTGAGCAGTACGACCCTGAAAACGCCTACTCGATCAACTACATGTGGGGCACGACCGGCATCGGCGTAAACGTCGGCAAGGTCACCGAAATCCTGGGGCCGGACGCGCCGATCGACAGCCTTTCGCTGATTTTCGACCCTGCGAATGCCGAAAAGCTGGCGGCTTGCGGCATCATGATGCTGGATGCGCCTGCCGAGATGATCCCTGCCGCACTGAAGTTTCTGGGCGAAGACCCCAACAGCCATGACCCCGACGTGATCGCAAAGACCGAACCGGTCTTCATGGCGATCCGCCCCTACATCCAGAAATTCCACAGCAGCGAGTATATCAACGCGCTTGCGAATGGTGACATCTGCGTGGCTCTGGGCTGGTCGGGTGACGTCCTTCAGGCGCGCGATCGTGCCGCCGAGGCCGAAAACGGTGTGGAAATCGCATATAATGCCGCCAAGGAAGGTGCGCAGATGTGGTTCGACCAGATGGCGATTCCGGTCGATGCACCGAACGTGGAAGGCGCACATGCATTCCTGAACTTCATCATGGATGCGCAGAACATGGCAGCGGCGTCGAACTACGTCTACTATGCCAATGGCAACGCGGCGTCCAAGGAGTTCCTGGTCGAGGATGTGATCGGCGATCCGGCGATCTATCCGTCGGAGGAAGCACTGAACAACCTGTTCACCACGACACCCTGGGATGCTGGCGTTCAGCGGACAGTGACCCGTCTTTGGACAAAGATCAAATCGGGCACCTGAGACCCGAAGCCATGGACCCGCGCAGTATCTGCGCGGGTCCTTTCATGACAAAGGACAGGGATCGGCATGGCACAGACCGTCTTCGCCCCATGGGATGATCCGCAGGCAAAGCCTCTCATCCAGTTCCGGAACGTGACCAAGCGGTTCGGCGATTTCACCGCCATCGAAAACCTGACCCAGGATATTTACGAACGGGAATTCTTTTCACTGCTGGGTCCGTCCGGCTGTGGCAAGACCACCCTGATGCGGATGCTGGCCGGGTTCGAGAACGTGACCGAAGGCCAGATCCTGATCGCCGGACAAGACATGGCGAATGTTCCGCCCAACAAGCGGGCCGTGAACATGATGTTCCAGTCCTACGCCCTGTTTCCCCATCTGAGCGTTTGGGAAAACATCGCCTTCGGTCTCAAGCGCGAAGGCAAACCCAAGGCCGAGATCGACGCCCGCGTGGATGAAATGCTGCGCCTGACGCGGTTGGTGAAATTCGCCAAGCGCAAACCGCACCAGATCTCGGGCGGACAGCGGCAGCGCGTGGCGCTGGCGCGCAGCCTTGCCAAGGCCCCAAAACTGCTGCTGCTGGATGAACCGCTGGGCGCACTGGACAAGAAACTGCGTCAGGACACCCAGTTCGAGCTGATGGACATCCAGGAAAAGACCGGGACGACCTTCGTGATCGTGACCCATGACCAGGAAGAGGCGATGACCGTGTCCAGCCGCGTTGCGGTGATGGACGAGGGGCGCATCATCCAGGTGGCTACCCCCGCACAGATCTATGAAGCGCCCAATTGCGTCTATGTCGCGGATTTCATCGGCGATGTGAACATCATCGACGGTGCGGCAACGGCCGACGGCGATGGCTATCGGATCGCCTGGGCTGAGGGGCAGGAGCCGTTCTTTGCCAAGACGGCCAACAGCTTTTCCGCCGGGCAGCGCTGCCATATAGCCATCCGCCCCGAAAAAGTGGCGATTTCAGCCGAGCGCCCGGATGATATGGCAAATGCCGTCGAAGGGCAGATCATCGACATCGCCTATCTGGGCAATATCTCGACCTATCACGTCAAGCTGACCAACGGGCAGATGATTAAGGCACAGGCCGCGAACACGCGCCGCCTGTCGCGGCGCACATTTACCTGGGAAGATCGCGTCTGGTTGTCCTGGACGGACACCGCCGCCGTCATTCTGGAGAGCTGAGGCGATGCGGCGCTTCATCCTCATCGCGGTTCCTTATCTCTGGCTTCTGGCACTGTTCCTTGTGCCGTTCCTGATCGTGCTGAAGATCTCGCTTTCGGATATTGCGCTGTCGATTCCGCCCTATACGCCGCAACTTGACCTGTCCACCGGATGGGATGGGATCAAAAGCTTTCTGTCACAGCTTGATTTCGAGAATTTTACCTTCCTGACGCAAGACCCGCTTTACTGGAAGGCTTACGTATCATCGCTTCAGATTGCGGCCATTTCGACCGTGCTGACGCTGTTGGTCGGCTACCCGATTGCCTATGGCATGGCGCAGGCCCCGGATGAGTGGCGGCCTACCCTGCTGCTGCTGGTGATCCTGCCGTTCTGGACCAGCTTCCTGATCCGCGTCTATTCGTGGATCGGCATCCTGTCGAACGAAGGGTTCCTGAACCAGTTCCTGCTGTGGACCGGCATCATCTCGACACCGCTGACGATCCTGAACACCAATACCGCGGTCTATATCGGGATCGTCTATACCTACCTTCCCTTCATGATCCTGCCGATCTATTCGGCCCTCGAGAAGATGGACGGCTCGCTTCTTGAGGCGGCCGAGGATCTGGGATGCTCGCGGTTGTCGGCCTTCTGGCTGATCACGGTGCCATTGTCCAAGGCCGGCATCATTGCGGGCTGTTTCCTGGTCTTCATCCCTGCGCTTGGTGAATTCGTCATCCCCTCACTTCTGGGTGGGTCCGACACGCTGATGATCGGCAAGGTCCTGTGGGAGGAGTTCTTCTCGAACCGCGACTGGCCCGTAGCCTCTGCAGTGGCGGTGATCCTGCTGCTGATCCTGGTCGTTCCCATTGTCCTGTTCCAGCGCAACGAGCAGAAACAGCGGGAGATGGATCAATGAGGCGCTTTTCCTGGTTCAACGCCACATCCCTCACCCTCGGGTTTGCGTTTCTTTACCTGCCGATGATCATCCTGATCATCTACAGCTTCAACGAGTCGCGCCTGGTGACTGTCTGGGCCGGGTTCTCGACCAAGTGGTATGGAACCCTGTTGCAGAACGAGTCCTTTCTGGATGCGGCCTGGGTCACCGTGCAGGTTGCAGTCGCGTCATCGACGATAGCGACCATACTGGGCACGATGGGGGCCTATGTGCTTGTGCGCGGCGGGCGTTTCATGGGGCGTACGGTATTTTCCGGCATGATCTATGCACCCCTTGTGATGCCCGAGGTGATCACCGGCCTTTCGCTTCTTCTGTTGTTCATCGGGATCGGTCTTGATCGCGGCATCTTCACCATTGTTCTGGCGCATACCACTTTTTCGATGTGCTTCGTGTCTGTCGTGGTGTCGTCACGTCTGGTCAGTTTCGACAAGTCGCTGGAAGAGGCGGCACTTGATCTTGGCTGCACACCCTTCGATGCGTTCCGCCTTGTGACCCTGCCGATCATCGCGCCTGCGGTGATTTCCGGCTGGCTGCTGGCCTTTACACTCTCGCTGGATGATCTGGTGATCGCGTCCTTCACTGCAGGGCCATCGGCAACGACCTTGCCGATCAGGATCTTTTCAGCCGTGCGCCTGGGCGTCTCGCCCGAGATCAACGCGCTGTCGACGATCATGATCGCGATCGTCACGATCGGGGTCATCACCGCGTCGATCATCACGAAGCGCAACAGCCTGGCCCAGCAGCGCGACGAACAGGCCGCAGCACGAACAGCATGACCCGCATCTTTCCGGCTTATGCCTATGGGGATGGCCCCGTCGCAGGGTGCTATTGGGCCGGAACAGTGCCGGATGACAGTGCGACCACGCCTGTTGCAAGCGGCAGGATCACCGCGGATGTCGCGATCATCGGGGCAGGCTTCACCGGCCTGTCTGCAGCCCTTCATCTGGCGCAGGACGGTGTCGATGTCGTTGTCCTGGACAGCATGCACGCGGGGTGGGGCGCGTCCGGGCGCAATGGCGGCTTTTGCTGCCTTGGGGGCGCCAAGGCCAGCAGTGCCGAGCTTGCGGATAGGTTCGGACAGGATGCGCTGACAGGGTGGCGACGGGCCGAACAGGATGCCGTTGCCCTTGTCGCCCGGCTGTTGCAGGACCATGGCATCGCCGCCGACACGCATTCGCAGGGCGAGGCGATACTGGCGCATAATGACCGATCCGCGCGGGAGCTGGCACAGGATGTCGCCCGCGTGAAGGCCGAGTATGGGGTGGATGCCGCGTGGCACAGCCCGGATGAGTTGAAGGACACAGGCATGGCCGGGCCTTTCAAGGCCGGGCTGACGATACCCGTGGGTTTTGCGCTGAACCCGCGCAAATACATCGCCGGGCTTTTGCGCGCGGCGCTGGCCGCAGGGGCACGGGTGCATGGGCACAGCCCGGTGTTGCGGATCACGCAGGACAGCGGGGGCTTCACCCTCGCGACCGATCTGGGCAGCGTGCATGCGCGGCGACTGATCGTGGCGACCAATGGCTATTCATCCGAGGATCTGCCGCCCTGGATGGCGGGACGCTACTTGCCGGCACAATCAAACGTGCTGGTCACCCGTCCGCTGACGCAGGCCGAACTGGATGCCGCTGGCTGGACCAGCCGCCAGATGGCTTATGACACGCGCAACCTGCTGCATTATTTCCGCCTGATGCCCGATAACCGTTTCCTTTTCGGGATGCGCGGCGGGCTTCTGGCCTCGCCGCAGGCCGAAGCTGTCATTACTGCCCGCGCAAGGCGCCACTTCGAGGCGATGTTTCCCGCGTGGCGCGACGTCGAAACGCCCCATGGCTGGAGCGGGATGGTTTGCTTTTCGTCGAACCGTACCCCTTATTGCGGCCCGATCCCTGACCTGGCGGGGGCATTTGCCGGCTTCGCCTTTCACGGAAACGGCGTGGCCATGGGCAGCTATACCGGCGCATTGCTTGCGGATCTTGTGCAGGGCAAGCCGACCCGTTTGCCTTATCCCGATGTCATGCGCGCGAATGCGCCGCGCTTTCCGCTTGGGCGGTTTCGCCGTGCGCTGCTGCCAGCGGGTTATGCACTGGCCGGATTGGCTGACCTCTGAAAATCAGTCACGGAACATCGCTGCCAGCCGCGCGGTATCGATGGCCATGACGGTCTTGCCGGGCGGCTTGACCGTCGGTGCATCCTCGCCCGCGACAAGGGCATTCACAACCGCCTCTTCGACGGCCTGCACAGAAGCAAGGTAGAACGGATCAAGGTAGTCCTGGTTGATCTCGCTCCGCATGATGACAGGCGCCTGTTGGGGCGGCATGGAGCCTGCATTCGCAGTCGAGAAGGCAAGAAAGATATCGCCCGAATTGTTGCCGCCGGGCGTGCCGTTCCGTCCGATTCCGATGGCGGCACGTTTGGCCACGGCGCGCAGCGACAATGCGGAAAGCGGCGCATCCGTGCCAAGGATCACGATGATGGATCCCTGCTCGGACTCCATAAGGGTGTCTTCCGGCATGGCTTCACCAACTGGGCGACCCAGGATCGACAACCACGGGCGTATGCCGTGGTTGGCCTGCACAAGCGCGCCGATCGTGTATTCGATCCCGCCGATCCGGATCTTGCGCGATGCGGTACCGGTTCCACCCTTGAACTCGTAACAGATCATGCCGTTGCCGCCCCCGACAGACCCTTCAGGCACCGGTCCGCCCCTGGCTGCATTCAGCGCCCCGATCGCATGATCCGGCGTCACGAACATGGCGTTTATGTCGTTCAGGACTCCGTCATAGGTTTCCGCCACAACGGGCATGGCCCAGGCGTGCTGATCCCGGAAATAATCGGCATAGGTGTCAATCATCCAGCGGGTCGCGCCATGATGGGCCGCGCCCACACCATGCGTGTTGGTGATCATGATCGGCCCGATGAAGTAACCCGCATCGTCGATCCAGTGGGTGCCCGTCATCTCGCCATTGCCATTCAGCGCGTAGTGACCAGCCCAGACAGGTTGCGGCGTGACACCCTCACGCGGGATGATTGCCGTGACGCCCGTCCGCATGCCGCGTTGCGGATCGGTCAAGGTGCTGAACCCGACCCGCACACCCGGAACATCGGTCATGGCGTTGAACGGACCCGGTGTGCCCGGAAAAGGCAGCCCAAGGTCACGGGCGCGCGGCTTGCTCATCTTGATGCCCTGCTTCTTTCAGTTCGAGGTTACAGTATTCGATGCGCCTTGGTGGTCAATGCGCGGATCAGCCTTGGGGTGTCATGCCGGACCGCGCCTTTTCGCGCTTCAGGCCCAGCGAATGTTCGCGCCAGATGATCATGACCCCTGCCAGCATCACAAGGCCCGCGCCGATCAGCATCTGATAGGTCGGAACCTCGTCGAAGATGAAATAGCCGATCAGGATCGCGAACAGCATCGAGGCATAATCGAACGGCGCCACCACACTGGCATCGGCAAAGCGATAGGCCGAGGTCAGGAAGATTTGCCCAAGCCCACCCAGAAGGCCAGCAGCCACCAGAAGACCAGCTTCGAAGGGTTGGGGTACGACCCAACCGAAGGGCAATGTCAGCAGCGACAGCCCGGTCGCCGTCAGCGAGAAGAAGAATACGATGGCCGAGGTCTGTTCGGTCTGGACAAGTTTACGGACATAGATCTGTGCCAGTGCCGCACAGACAGCGCCCATCAGCACCAACATCGCGCCGAAGGCGGCCGATGTATCGACCGTGGGCCCCGACAACAGCGTCAGGCGCGGGGCCAGCACAACCAACACGCCGACAAGACCCAATGCGACGGCAAAAAGGCGGAAGGCGCGAACCTCTTCGTTCAGGAACATTGCGGCAAAAACCACCACAAGCAGCGGAGCGGCATAGCCGATGGCTGTCACCTCGGGCAGCGGCAAGAGCCCCAGACCCGCGAATCCAAGGCCCATCGCCGCGGTTCCCACGAAACCGCGCCAGAAATGTCCCAGCGGAGATTTGACCCGCAGACCGGTGTGCAGATCATGCCGCATCCAGAGCCAGACCAGAATCACCGGCATCGCAAAGAAGGATCGGAAAAAAACCGCCTGTCCCGGAGGAACGTGATCCGCCGTGGCCTTGATCAAGGACGCCATGGTGATGAACAGGACCACCGAACACAGTTTGAGGATAATACCCCGTAATGGCTGCATGAATCCCGATCCTTGCCGATGTCACCGGATGCTTGCCCGCCGCACGGGAAAGGTCAATGCCGCCCGATCGGGACACCAATCAGAGGCCAAAATCAATTCTACTTATGAGCGTATGGCCGATCGGCGGAAAATGCCCGCAAGATCGGCTATTTATTGCTTATTTCGCTCACATTTTATTGTTCGAAAGTTCATTGCACTACTCTTGCGATACAATGAATTCGCACTCATTTGTGCCGGGATCGCTGACGGACTGCTTCGCAAGGACTTGCACGGCCGAGACGGTAGCGACCCCGTAACGAAAGGATGGGACCATGAAAACGACACGTACTCTGATTGCTGCGCTCAGCGCTTCCGCGTTGGCAGCACCTGCATTCGCCGGTTCGGCTGCGCCCGCAGCCATGGAGCCGATGATCGAAGCACCCGCGCCTGTTGCTATCGCAGCCGGCCGCGACTGGACCGGTGGCTATGCCGGTCTGCAGCTTGGCTATGCCGATGTCAGCACCAACCTCGCCGGTGTTGGCGGCGATGATGTCATCGGTGGTCTGACCGCCGGTTATGACTTTGATCTGGGCAATTATGTCCTGGGTGTCGGTCTGGACGCGGACATCACTGATCTGGCTGTTTCCCCCGCTCTGACGCTGGAGCGCGTGTACCGCCTGAAAGTGCGCGGTGGTTATGATCTGGGCAATGGCCTGATCTACGCAACCGCTGGCGGCGTTGGCGCGGACATCGACGGCCTGGGCTACGACACCGGCTATTTCGTCGGTGCCGGCTACGAGCACATGCTGACCGACAACATTTCGCTGGGTGGCGAGGTTCTGTATCACGAGTTCGACAACTTCAAGAGCACCGCAGACATCGAAGCCACCACCTTCCAGGTGCGTGCGAACTATCGCTTCTGATCCGGCGATCTGTCCAGACCAACGAAAAGGGCGCCCACCGGGCGCCCTTCTTCTTTGCGTCGGGCTGTGGCTCAGGCAGCCGACAGCGCGAGATCAAGCAATATCACCGACAAGCATATCCCGTTCGCAAGGATCATCAGGAACACCGCCGCGGATGCGATATCCTTGGCCTGTTTCGCAAAAACAGACCAGTCCGGCGAGAGGTGATCCACGATCGCTTCGATCGCGGTGTTCAACGCCTCGACTGCAAGCAACGCAAGCAGCAGAATCGCCATCAATCCGATCTGGCCCGCCGAGGCGCCCAGTGCCAGAAGCAGCAGCAAGACAAGGACACCGCCAAGGGTTTCCTGGCGAAACGCCAATTCCTGCCACAACCGGCGCAATCCGGCCATGGAATAGCCGGTGGCGGCGATCAGATGGGCAAAGCCTGTCTTGCGCTGCGGTTTTTGCTGGCTCAACTTGCGCCGCCCTTGGCTGGATCAGCGCGCGTCATCTGCGTGGCAAGACCCAGTTGGGCCGCGGGAAATGACAGGTGTAACCATTTGGAATACGCTCAAGGTAATCCTGATGCTCGGGTTCGGCTGTCCAGAAATCACCAACCGGCTCTACCTCGGTCACGACCTTGCCCGGCCAGATCCCCGAGGCCTCGACATCCGCGATGGTTTGCAACGCCTCTTCCTTCTGGGCCTCGTCCACGTAGTAAATGGCCGAACGGTAGGACAGGCCGATGTCATTGCCCTGCCTGTTCAGCGTGGTCGGGTCGTGGATCTGGAAAAAGAACTCCAGCAGACGCCGATAGGTGATGCGCGCCGGATCGAAGATGATCTCGATCCCTTCGGCATGGGTGCCGTGGTTGCGATAGGTGGCGTTGGGGACGTTGCCGCCGGTATAGCCCACCCGCGTACGCAGAACGCCGGGAAGTTTGCGGATCAGATCCTGCATGCCCCAAAAACAGCCACCCGCCAGCACCGCGCGTTCTTCAGTCATCGCAGATCCTCCACCTGGTCCAGATAGGCGCCATAGCCTTCGGCTTCCATGTCATCGCGGTGCACAAAACGCAACGAGGCCGAATTGATGCAATAGCGCAAGCCACCCCGATCGCGGGGACCATCGGGAAAGACATGGCCAAGATGGCTGTCACCATAAGTGCTGCGCACTTCGACGCGGACCATGCCATGCGTGGTATCGGTCAGTTCCTGGATATGCGCAGCTTCGATCGGTTTGGTGAAGCTGGGCCAGCCACACCCGCTTTCATACTTGTCGGACGAGGCAAAAAGAGGCTCGCCAGAGACGACATCGACGTAAATCCCCGGCTCCTTGTTGCGCAGCAGCTTGCCCGATCCCGGCCGTTCCGTACCACTTTCCTGCGTGACCCAGAACTGTTCCGGCGTCAGGCTTGCGACCACATCGGGGTTTCTTTCATATTTCGGCATAACAGTCTCCGTGCTGGCCTGATCTGACATGAAAGCTGCATCTCACAGCCTTGCTTTCAAGGCACATCCGGCTTTTCATCCCGTTTCTCGCAGTCAAAATACCGAGATCGCCTCAACCGGTCGATCCCCAGTCCATCACGACCTTGCCCGCATCCCCGGAAATCATCGCGGCAAAGCCGGTCTCATAGTTGTCGATACCGATGCGATGCGTGATCAAACCCGAAAGGTCCAATCCGCCACGAACCAGCGCGATCATCTTGTACCATGTCTCGAACATCTCGCGGCCATAGATGCCCTTGATGTGGAGCATCTTGAAAATCACCTCGTTCCAGTCGACGGCAAAGCCTTGCGGCGCGATCCCCAGAAGCGCGACCTTGCCGCCATTGTTCATGTAGTGGATCATGTCGCGCATCGCCGGGGGGGCGCCCGACATCTCCAGCCCCACATCGAAACCTTCGGTCATGCCGATCCGGGCCATCACGGAATCAAGTCCCTCCTCATCGGCCTTGACCACGTGCTGCACACCCAGACGGCGGGCCAGATCCAGCCGATAGGGGTTGATATCCGTAATCACCACCCGCTGCGCCCCGGCGCGCTGTGCGACCAGCGCACCCATGATGCCGATGGGCCCTGCGCCCGTCACCAGAACATCCTCGCCGACCAGGTCGAAGCTGAGGGCCGTATGAACCGCATTGCCGAAGGGATCAAAGATCGCGGCCACTTCATCAGGTATTTCAGGCGGAATAGGGACTACGTTTGCTTCCGGGATGCACAGATATTCCGCAAAGCTTCCAGGCCGGTTCACACCCACGCCCTTCGTGTTCCGACACAGATGCCCGCGCCCCGCACGACAGTTGCGACAGATGCCGCAGACGATATGCCCCTCGCCGGATACCCGCGTTCCGACCGCATATTTGGTTGCCGCCGCGCCGGTCTCCACGATCTCGCCCACGAATTCATGGCCCACGACCATGGGGACCGGGATCGTCGCCTTGGCCCAGTCATCCCATTTCCAGATATGCACATCCGTGCCGCAGATCGCCGATTTCTTCACTTTGATCAGCACATCGGTCGGCCCCGGTTCCGGCATGGGAACCCGCTCCATCCACAGTCCCGGTTCAGCGCGCGCCTTGACCAGTGCTTTCATCTGGTTGCTCATCTGATCACCTCCAAGTCACGCCCCACCTCGGCAAAGGCATCGACCGCCCGATCCAGCATGTCGCGGTTCAGTGCCGCCGACATCTGCGTGCGGATGCGGTCCTGCCCGCGCGGGACCACGGGAAACGAAAAAGCAGTCACAAACACGCCCTTTTCATGCAGACGCGCAGCCATATCGCGGGCCAGTTTGGGATCACGCAACATGACCGGGATGATCGCATGCTCACCCGGCAGCAGCTCGAACCCCAAGGCACCCATGCGGGCGCGGAAATAGGCGGCGTTTTCCCACAAGGCGGCCCGCAGGGCCGTACCGTTTTCCAGCATGTCGAATACCTTGAGGCTGGTTGCCGCGATCACCGGCGCCAAGGTGTTGGAAAAGAGATAGGGACGTGACCGCTGTCGCAGCCAGTCGATGACAGGCGCACTGGCGGCCGTATAACCGCCCGAGGCCCCGCCCAGCGCCTTGCCCAGGGTACCCGTAATGATATCGACCCTCTCCAGCACGCCACAGGCTTCGGCGGTGCCACGCCCGGTCGGGCCGACAAATCCGACGGCATGGCTGTCGTCCACCATCACCATGGCATCATGACGCTCGGCCAGATCGCAGATCTGCTCCAGCTTGGCCATGTAGCCATCCATCGAGAATATCCCGTCCGTCGCGATCAGCCGGTGTCGCGCACCCGAGGCGGCCTGTAACTGCGCCTCGAGGTCGGCCATGTCCGAATTGGCGTAGCGCAGGCGCTGCGCCTTGCACAAACGCACACCATCAATGATGCTGGCATGGTTCAGCGCATCCGAGATGATCGCATCCTCGGGTCCCAGAAGCGTCTCGAACAGGCCTGTATTGGCATCAAAGCAGCTTGAATAGAGTATGGAATCCTCCATCCCCAGAAAGCCCGCGATCCGTGCCTCCAGCGCCTTGTGTTCTTCCTGCGTGCCACAGATGAAACGGACCGAGGCCATGCCGTATCCATAGCGCTCCAGCGCCGCGCGACCTGCTTCGACAAGGTCGGGATGATCCGCCAAGCCAAGGTAATTGTTGGCGCACAGGTTGATGGCCAAACCGTCACCCTCGACCAACACTTCCCCCGATTGCGGCGAGGCGATCACGCGCTCGACCTTGTACAGCCCCTCGTCGCGCAGACCGTCAAGCCGTTCGGCAAGGTCTTCATCGAACCTGTCTGCTGCGCGCATCCTGTTTGTCCTCCTGCTGATATCTTTCGAGCATAGCATGCCGTGGCGCGATGCTCATCCCGCATTCAGCGCCCGGTCAGATGGCGATTACATCAGTGGCAACGCGCGGCCGGCCGTTTGCCTCCACAGTCAGGACCGCTTCGATGAAGACCGACCGCCCTTCGATCTCGGCGCAGCGCACATCGCGGGCGGTCTGCAACAGGATATCTGCCGCGCCGGCCATGCGGGCCTCTGACTCCGCGTCCGCGCGCAAGGCTGCTTCAAGCCGGTCCATGGCACGTTCAGGATCACCGAAATCCTCGGGGCCAGTTTCCAGGTGGACGCGGTACTTCCCCTCGGAAGGCGCCGTAACAGTGCCTGTCTTGCGGAAACTGACCTGTCCGACAACCGCACCGATTGCATTGGCGACACCGGCATGTTCCGGCAGGATCATCCGGGTATTCAGGCGTTGACCAACAGCGGGGTAATAGCTTGATGCGGACGCCCCAAGACCGATGACGTCCACCGCAAGACCGGCCTGCAAGGCAACCAGCCCGCGATGCCCGGAAAGGCCGCGATGCATCAGGACATGCCGGGCCAGTTCCGCGGGCGGCAGACCGAAGCCCTGATCTTCTTCGGCGAAGGCGGTTTCAAGCAAAGCAATAACTGTTTGCTCTGTCAGGCGGTCAACGATCATCCGGGCCATCGTGCCCGGATCACGCGCCAGCACCTCGCCCGACCCGGTACGCCTGCGCCCCATCAGGATCAGCGCCTTTTCAGCGGCCTCGTGATCCCAGGTGCGCAGCGCGCCCAGTGCATGGCTTGCATCAGACGGGGTCAGCCCCGCCACCTGCACCAGGCCCCGTGCGACAAGCCGTTGCAGCGCCTGCCCATCCAGCCTGGTACGAAGAACGGCGGCCAGGGGATGCGTCATGTCGCCAATGCGCTGCAACAGAGCCTGTTCGCGGTCTGACAGCCCCCCGGCCTCGATCCCCTGAACCGCCCGGACAAAGCGACCATCATGTTCGCCCGGCACCGCGCTGCGCAGCTGCGTATCAAGCGCGGCATGCACCACATCCGGCGCGTCATGACCAACCAGGCTGATCGGCAGCAGACGCCTTGGCCCCAGGGTGACCCCGCCATCAAGACCGTCAGAGACGATATGCACCTCGCTGTCGCCACCAAGACCATGCGTGCGCATGGCAACAGCCTCGACCATGGTTCTGTATGGACCGACCTGGGCGCCATTCGGATCTATTGCAGGCTTTCCGTTGCGCAGGACCGCGACATCAGTTGTCGTGCCACCGATATCCGAGACGATCGCCATGTCCGACCCCGTCAGCCAGCGCGCCCCGACAATACTGGCCGCCGGACCGCTGAGGATGGTTTCTATCGGCCGCGCCTTGGCTTGCGCTGCGGACATCAACGCGCCATCCCCGCGCACCACCATCAGCGGCGCGTGAATGCCGATTTCCTTCAATACGTCTTCGGCCCTGCCGATCAAACGATGGGTCATGCCGATCAACCGCGCATTCAGAACAGCGGTGAGGGCACGCTTGGGGCCGTTCAACCGCGCTGACAGATGATGCGAACAACTGACTGGCCGGCCTGTTCTGGACGTGATGATCTCGGCGGCGCGGTTCTCATGCGCGGGGTTCCGGGTTGCAAATTGTGACGCAACCGCGAAGCCTGACACCCCGGAAACAGTGTCTAACCATGCCTCAAGCTGCTTGACATCCAAGGGTGCCAACTCTGTTCCGGCATGGGTGTGGCCGCCCTTCAGGACGACGAAGGGATCCCCGCGCAAGGCGTCGGCAAGGCCATGGGTTTCAAGATCCCGCGCCTCAAACCCGATGTAGACAAGTGCAACACGCCCCCCCTGCCCTTCTACCAGCGCATTTGTGGCCAGCGTGGTGGACAGTGATGCCATGGCGATGGCGCCCGGTTCGACCCCGGCCTGCCCGAGGACAGCGCGCACGGCTGTACCAATGCCAAGCGCCAGGTCGTGCCGCGTTGTCAGGGACTTGGCGCTGGCCACAACCTCGCGTTCGTCGCGCACCAGCACGGCATCGGTATAGGTGCCGCCAGTATCCACACCCAGCAACAACGCCATGGGTCTCTCCTTCACAATCGTCTGTCAGGGTGTAGCCCAGTCTGGCGACTAAACCATTCCATTTGCGTCATCTTGCAGTCGCTTCACAGCCCAGCGCGCCGCATCCGCCACCTCTGCGGCGGGATCATCCACCAGAGACTGTGCAGACCCCATCAGCGCGACATCGCCGGAATTGCCGATGGCGTAAAGAACGTTCCGCACGAACCTGTCCCGCCCGATCCGCTTGATCGGCGAGCCTGAGAAGAACGCACGAAAGCTGGCGTCGTCCAGGGCCGCAAGATCCGCGAGGGGTGGAGATTGAAGATCGGGTCGCGCCTTGTATCCGATCTCGCGTGCCGCAACCGCGAACTTGTTCCATGGGCAAACAGCCAGGCAGTCATCGCAGCCGTAAATGCGGTTTCCCATCAGGGGCCGCAATTCGGGGTCGACCGGCCCCTTATGCTCGATCGTCAAATAAGAGATGCACCGCCGCGCATCCAGTTTGTAGGGGGCCGGAAACGCCCCGGTCGGGCAGATATCAAGACAATTCCGGCACGATCCGCAGTGATCCACCTCGGCGGGATCGGCTGGCAATTCGAGCGTCGTGAAAACCGATCCTATGAAAAACCAGCTGCCCAGCTGGCGGCTGACAAGGTTCGTATGCTTGCCTTGCCAGCCCAAGCCAGCAGCCTGCCCAAGGGGTTTTTCCGGGACCGGCGCCGTATCGACAAAGACTTTGACCTCACCACCGCCCTGCGCGATCAGCCAGCGGGCCAGACGCTTGAGCCGCTTCTTGACCAGGTCATGGTAGTCGCGGTTTTGCGCATAAACAGACACTGTTCCGGCGCTTTTCTCATCCAGCGCTGCCAAAGGGTCGCCTTGCGGCGTATAGCTTTCGCCCAGCATGATCACCGAACGTGCGGCGGGCCAAAGGGCTGCGGGATCACCACGCCAGTGGCTGCGCTCCTCCAGCCAGGTCATCTGGCCATGATACCCTGCCTGCAGAAATGCCGCCAACCTGTCCGGCACCTGCGGCACATCCCAGGGACGGCAAATGCGGCAGGCGTCAAAACCCTCTGCGAGGGCTTGTTCAACCAATTCTTGCTTCAGCCTGTCCACGGCATGCCTGCGGTCGCGTCTTTTCCGGGGTTTCGGGCAACGAGCACAATAGACAGCGCGCCCTGGCCGGTCCCGATCCTATCAGAAATCAAGATCGGCATAATGGGCAGGTGGCGGGAAACCGGGAACCTGATCCGCAAGGATCGACCTGAAAGCCGGCCGCGACTTGATGGTCGCGTACCAGTCCTTGACGGATTGTGACCGGTTCCAATCCACGTCGCTGATATAATCAAGTGATGACAGATGCGCGGCTGCGGCGAAATCAGCCAGGGTGATCGTGTCACCAGCCAGCCAGCGGCGGTGATCCAGCAACCAGGACATGTAATCCAGGTGAAACTTGATCGCCTTGGCGCCGTCCTTCACGTTGCGACTGTCGGGAAAGCCGCGCGCCATGATTTTCTTGTTCACCCGCTCATACAGCAGTTTGGAGGTGACCTCCTGGTGAAACTTGTCATCGAACCAAGAGACAAGACGGCGCACCTCGTAACGCTCATCCCGGCCACGTGGCATCAGCGAAGGGTCCGGGTAAGCCTCTTCAAGGTATTCGCAGATCGCGGCACTCTCGGACATCGTCTTGCCATCGATCTTGAGAACGGGAACCTTGGCCGCAGGGTTGCGCCGCAGGAAATCAGGCGAGGGTTCCCAATACCGTTCTTCAACCAGTTCACACTCGATCCGCTTCTCGGCCAGGCTCAGGCGCACTTTTCGGCAGAATGGGGACAAAGGAACGTGGAATAGCCGCGCCATGGGACGATCTTGCCTTCAATTACGGATTGATCTCCTGCATGCCCTGCCCGGCGCAGTTTTTCAATCCTCGAAACAGGCAGCCCTGCCATCCTTGGCGATCAATTGCGCCCCATCCTGGATCAGGGCGATGCGTCGCTGCTGTGACGACGTCGGATTCGAGGCAGAGCGTGCCTTGGGCGCCGGCAGCACCATGGCCAGGCTGGCCGCCTGCTGTGCCGAAAGGCTTTCAGGGCCAATTCCGAAATAGTGCCATGCCGCGGCATGAACGCCAAAAACACCTTCGTCGAATTCCGCGATGTTGAGGTAGACCTCCAGGATTCGACGCTTGGACCATGTCATCTCGACCATTGGGGTCAGCAGGGCCTCAAGCGCCTTGCGGCCCCAATTCCGCCCGTGCCAGAGGAAGGCGTTCTTCACGACCTGCTGCGTGATCGTCGAGGCGCCCCTGTTCGCGCCTAAATCGATGGCCGTCTTGATCGCGTCCAGATCAAAGCCGGTGTGAAGGCAGAAATTGGCATCCTCCGCCGCCACGACAGAACGCAGCATCACGGGCGCAACCAGATCCGCATCGACCCATTGGCGATCGATCTCGCCAAGATAGCGTTTCTCGGACAGGATATAGGCCGTCGTCGGGGGATTGATCACCTTGTAGGACACCACCCAGACAGCAAGCAGGACAGCCGCACCCAGAAGGGCACGGATCAGCCAACGCCTGAGAAACCGCAGAGGCGATATTCGCCGCACGGCAGGAGCAGGTTTTGACCGTGATGTTTTTGTCTTGCGTGCCACAGGCACAGCTATAGGCAAGCCGCGCGCATTCGGAAAGACCGCTCATGCAGCCAGAAGCTTCGCCTCGCGGGTTCTTGCTATGCTGCGCGCCGATTTCCATTTGCTTCGGCCCGGTTCAGTGTCCAGTTCCGGGAAAAGCGCCAGGATCTCGGCCGCTGTTTCATCGGCGCCCGCCAGCAGATAGTCACCGGGGTGCAGGCTTTCCGTGGCCGCCCCTTCGGCAAAGATCACCTCATGGCGGTCCAGCAGCAAATGGACATAAGTCACCATCTGACAGGGTGCGGACATGATCGTGTCACCGTTGACCAGCGTCTTGGCGGGAACAAGGATTTCCTGCTCGCCAAAATACATCTCGGCCTTCCAGCCCGTCACCAGCATCCTGTGGTTGGGCGAGACCAGCAACTGGTTCGTGTTTCCGACCGTGCCGGGCATGAACCTGACCGGCGCAAAGCGATCCAGTCCGCCGACACTTGTCTGACCGATCCACCGCAGGGGCCGCATGCCGCTATCGCGTGTCAGAATCAGGTCACCCGGTTTCAGGGTCTCGACAGGGCGCGCGCCCTGCGCCGTGAAAATCATCGTTCCGGCTGTGAAACATGGCACCGGCGGCAGCGAATACTCTGTCGAGGTGGTCACGTAAGTCGATGAACGGAAACTTACACTGGTCAGGATTGTGCCGTCCGTCGGCATGAAAACGGCAGATGCACCGCTGCGATAGAAGGTGACGCCCGTGATCCGGACATCCTGTCCATCGACCCTGACCGTCACAGTATCGCCCATCCATACGCGCGTCACGGCGAAACCGCCGACAGTATCCCCCTGCGAAGTGCCGATGGACCCGTTGTCGTTCTGGTCCGTGACGGTCAGCGTCGTGGGGTTCAACACGGTATTGCGCGCCGGAGGGTTCCCCGGGTCCATCGTGAAGAAACTGAAGCTGTAAGTACTGGGCATGCTGCCTACCACTGAAGAAGTTTTATCAACTTAAGCGGTTTTTCTTGTCTTAAATAAATCTGACAAATGGCAAAAATAAGAAAACCCGGTTCGCTAAAACCGGGTTTTCAAAACGTTTATATTGAACGCCTTTGGGTTGTTTTACTCCGCCGGTACTGCGCGCTCTTCCAGCGTCAGGGGATGCGGAATATGGATCAGCATTTCCTTCGGGCAAACCTGCACGAAGTGGCCGACCTCCTGTTCCCAGTGCTGAAGGATATCCGTCGCCCGGCGACTGCCGGTTTCCGCCAGATGACGTTCGATCAGACCTTTCAGCTGGTCCTCCCAGTATGCGACGGTGACCGGGCAAGTCACCAGGGTTTCCATGTTCATCATCTTGGCGGCAATGCCGTTCGGATCATAAAGATAGGCCATACCCCCGGTCATCCCGGCACCGAAATTGGCGCCGATTTCACCCAGGATCACGGCAACGCCGCCGGTCATGTATTCGCAACCGTTGCTACCGCAGCCTTCGATCACGACCTTGGCGCCCGAGTTGCGCACCGCGAAACGTTCTCCGGCGCGACCTGCCGCAAAGAGGTAGCCATCCGTCGCCCCATAAAGCACCGTGTTGCCGATGATCGTGTTCTCGGACGCGGTCAGCGGGCTGGCCATGGGCGGACGCACCACGATCGTCCCACCGGACAGGCCCTTGCCGACATAGTCGTTGGCATCACCCGACACTTCCAGCTTCAGACCGGGCGCCGCGAACGCACCAAGGCTCTGGCCAGCCGAGCCGGTCAGTTTCACCGTCAGGTGGTTCGGCTGCAGCGCGTTGCGCATTCCGAACCGTTTGACGATGTGACTGGACACGCGTGTGCCCACGGTACGATGCGTGTTCTGCACCGCATAGGACAGCTGCATCTTTTCACCGTCTTCAAGGAACCGTGCCGCATCGCGCACGATTTCCGCATCCAGCGTATCCGGCACGACATTGCGCGGCTTGGCACGGTCGTAGACGATATCGCCTGCGCCATCGACGGTGATCAGCAGCGGGTTCAAATCCAGATCGTCCAGATGCGCCGAACCACGGCTGACCTGGCTCAGCAGATCGGCGCGGCCGATCACGTCATCAAGGCTGCGGGCCCCGATGCTGGCGAGGATCTCGCGCACTTCCTGCGCGTAGAAGGTGATCAGGTTCACAACCTTGTCTGCTGTCCCGGTGAACTTGGCGCGCAGCGCCTCGTCCTGGGTGCAGACGCCCACGGGGCAGGTGTTGGACTGGCACTGACGCACCATGATGCAGCCCATCGCAATCAGGGCGGCAGTTCCGATGCCGTATTCCTCGGCACCCATCATGGCGGCCATCACGATGTCGCGCCCTGTCCGCAGACCACCATCGGTCCGCAGCGTGATCCGGTCGCGCAGGTTGTTCATCGACAGAACCTGATGCGCCTCGGTCAGGCCCATTTCCCATGGCAGGCCAGCATATTTGATCGAGGTTGCGGGGCTTGCGCCCGTGCCACCGTTGTGACCCGAAATCAGGATGATATCGGCCTTGGCTTTCGCCACACCTGCCGCGATCGTCCCCACGCCGGATTGTGCCACCAGCTTGACGGTGACCTTGGCGCACGGGTTGATCTGCTTGAGGTCATAGATCAGCTGCGCCAAATCCTCGATCGAATAGATATCGTGATGCGGCGGCGGGCTGATCAGGGTCACACCCTTGGTCGAGTGCCGCAGCCGCGCGATCAGGTCGGTGACCTTCATGCCGGGCAGCTGCCCACCCTCGCCGGGCTTGGCGCCCTGGGCCACCTTGATTTCCAGCTCTTCACACTGGTTCAGGTATTCGGCGGTGACACCAAAGCGGCCTGACGCCACCTGCTTGATCTTGGCACTGGGGTTGTCGCCATTGGGTTCCGGCACGAAATGCGCCGGATCTTCACCACCCTCACCACTGTCCGACTTGGCGCCGATGCGGTTCATTGCGACGTTCAGCGTCTTGTGCGCCTCGGGCGACAAGGCGCCCAGGGACATGCCAGGGGTCACAAAGCGCTTGCGGATCGAGGTGATGCTTTCCACTTCTTCGATCGGAACCGGCGCGCCCATCGGCTTGATGGCCAGAAGATCGCGCAGGTGGATCGGCGGCATGGCCTGCATCTTTGCCGAATACTGCTTCCAGATTTCAAAGCTGGCCTTGTTGCAGGCCGTTTGCAGCAGGTGCATCGACGTTGCTTCCCAGGCGTGTGTCTCGCCAGAGCGACGCGCCTTGTAGAAACCGCCGATTGGCAGAACATCAAGGCCACTGCGCCAGCCCTTTGTGTGAACTTCTTCGGCCTTGCGCTGTATACCGGTCACACCGATGCCGCTGATGCGGCTGGTCATGCCGGGGAAATATTCGGCGCACATGGCGCGCGACAGACCGACCGCTTCGAAGTTCAGACCGCCACGATAGGACGACAGAACCGAAATCCCCATCTTCGCCATGATCTTGAGAAGACCCTGGTCGATCGCTTCGCGGTAACGGCGCATTGCTTGCGTCAGGGTGCCTTCGATCAGACCGCGCGAGATTCGGTCCGCGATGCTGTCCTCGGCCAGGTAGGGGTTCACAACCGTCGCGCCACAGCCGATCAGCACCGCGAAATAGTGCGGATCAATACATTCAGCCGAACGGACATTGAGCGAGCAGAAGGTCCGCAGGCCCTTGCGCGTCAGGTGCGAATGCACGGCACTGGTTGCCAGGATCATCGGCATCGGCACCTTGTCCGTGCCCTGCTTGTGATCGGTCAGAACAAGATGTCCCGCACCAGACCGGACGGCGTCTTCGGCTTCGGCGCGGATACGCTCCAGCCCTTTGCGGAGCGCATCATGATCCTCGCCCACCGGGAAGGTGCAATCGATCTCGACCAGGGGCGCGTTGAAGTTGCGCGTCACCTCATCCCACTGGGCATTTCCGACAAAGGGGCTGTCCAGCACAAGGATCTCGGTCTGCGCGCTGCTTTCATCCAGCACGTTCTTGAGATTGCCGAACCGGGTCTTGAGGCTCATCACGCGGAATTCGCGCAACGAGTCGATCGGCGGGTTGGTCACCTGGCTGAAGTTCTGGCGGAAGAAATGCGACAGCGGGCGATACTTGGTCGAAAGAACAGCTGCGGGCGTATCGTCACCCATCGACGCCAAGGTTTCCTTACCGTCTTCGGCCATCGGGGCAAGGATCTGTTCCAGTTCCTCGATCGTGTAGCCGGCCGCGATCTGACGCTTGCGCAGCTCTGCGCCGGTGAACATGGCATCTTCGCTCACGCCTGCCAGGGCCTCGTCCAGTTCGTTGATCTTGCCGACCCATTCACCGAAAGGCTGGGCCGCGGCAAGACGGTCCTTGATTTCGGAATCGTGGAACAGCTTGCCTTCCTTCATGTCGACGGCAATCAGCTGACCCGGCCCAAGGGCGCCCTTCTCGCGCACCGTGGCTTCCTTGATCGGGACCATCCCGGCCTCGGATCCCGCGATCAGCAGGCCATCACCGGTCACGACATAGCGCATCGGCCGCAGGCCGTTGCGGTCAAGACCGGCGCAGACCCAGCGACCGTCAGTCATGGCCAGGGCGGCAGGGCCATCCCAGGGTTCCATGACCGAGTTGCAGTAGGAATACATGTCACGCCAGCTTTGCGGCAGCTCGACCGCCTGCTTGGACCAGGATTCCGGAACCAGCATGGTTTTCGCCATGGGGGCCGAACGCCCCGCGCGCACCAGGACCTCGAACACGGAATCAAGCGCCGCGCTGTCGGACGATCCGGCCTGCACGATCGGCTTGATATCCTCGGCCAGATCGCCGAACGCGCTGGAGGCCATGCGGATCTCGTGGCTTTTCATCCAGTTGACGTTGCCGCGCAGCGTGTTGATCTCGCCGTTATGGGCCAGCATGCGGAAAGGCTGCGCCAGCCACCACTGCGGAAATGTGTTGGTGGAATAACGCTGGTGATAGATGGCAAAGGCGGATTCGAACCGCGGATCCTGAAGGTCGGGGTAGAATTCCGCAACCTGTTCTGCCAGCATCATGCCCTTGTAAATGATCGACCGGCAGGACAGCGAACAGATGTACATGCCCTGAATGCCGGCTGCGATGGCGGCCTTTTCGATCCGGCGCCGGATGACGTAAAGCTCGCGCTCGAATGTCTCCTCGTCCACACCCTTGATGTTGGAGATAAGGATCTGTTCGATTTCGGGGCGGGTCGCGTTCGCCTTTTCACCCAGGCACGAGATATCGACCGGCACGTGACGCCAGCCGTAGATGTAATAGCCCATCCGCAGGACTTCGGTTTCCACGATGGTCCGGCAGGTTTCCTGCGCGCCGAAATTGGTGCGCGGCAGGAACACCTGACCCACGGCCATCAGGTGGTCGGTCTTCGGCTCGTGCCCGGTCCGGCGGATCTGGTCATAGAAGAAAGGGACGGGGATCTGCACATGAATGCCCGCGCCATCGCCGGTCTTGCCATCGGCATCGACGGCACCACGATGCCAGATCGCTTTCAGGGCGTTAATTCCGTTCTCGACGACCTTGCGCGAAGGCTTGCCGTCAATGGACACCACAAGACCCACACCGCAGGAGGAATGCTCTTCCTCCTCGGCATAGAGACCGTTTTCAGCCATCCACTTGCGCTTGGCTTCTTCGGCGGCGGCCCAGCTTTCATCATATTTGGTCATGGCGTCTGCCTTTCGTTCTTCTGCCGGGTCGGGCGTCCTGCCCTGTCGGAGATCATCTGATATATAGCGCGACGCCCTGCGGCCCGCGCCATGCTGTCACTCTGCCGCGACGGCGCGCGCGCCGTTGAGGTATTCCAGAACCGCCTGCGCCGAGTCGCGCCCGTCACGGATCGCCCAGACCACGAGGCTGGCACCGCGCACGATGTCACCAACGGCGTAGACGCCATCAAGGCTGGTCTTGCCGGTCGTGTATTCCGCACGGATCGTCCCCCAACGAGTCACGTCCAGACCTTCGACACCCCAAAGCTTGGGAAGGTCCTCGGGCTCGAAGCCCAGCGCCTTGATCACCAGGTCCGCATCTTCGACATAGTCGGCACCCTCGATCACCTCGGGGGACTGGCGACCGGAGGCGTCAGGCGCGCCAAGGCGCATCTTCTGCACCATCACGCCGGTGACGGGTTCGCCAACAAAACCTTTGGGCGCGCTCAGCCATTCGAAGATCACGCCTTCTTCTTCGGCGTTCTGCACTTCGCGCTGGCTGCCCGGCATGTTCGCCCGATCGCGGCGATAGAGGCATTTCACCGAGGTTGCGCCCTGACGGATGGCGGTGCGCACGCAGTCCATTGCCGTATCGCCGCCGCCGATGACCACGACGCGCTTGCCTGCGGCGTTCAGCTCGCCACTGTCGTATTCGGGTACTTCGTCACCAAAGCTCTTGCGGTTGGACGCCGTCAGGTAATCGATCGCGCGCACGATGCCGTCGGCATCCGCACCGGGGCCTTCCAGATCGCGGGTCTTGTAGACGCCAGTGGCGATAACAACCGCGTCATGCTTTCCGCGAATGGCATCAAAGCTGATGTCTTCACCAACATTGCAGTTCAGAACAAAGTCCACACCGCCCTGTTCAAGCTGCTCATTGCGGCGCACCACCACATCCTTTTCCAGCTTGAAACCGGGAATGCCATAGGTCAGCAACCCGCCTGCGCGGTCATAACGATCGTAAACGGTCACCTGTACACCAGCACGGCGCAGCACATCGGCCGCAGCAAGGCCACCCGGACCCGCACCAATGATCCCGACGGATTGGTCGCGCTCCATCGCGGGCACGATTGGTTTGACCCAACCGTTTTCCCACGCGGTGTCAGTGATGTACTTCTCGACCGCGCCAATGGTCACGGTGCCATGGCCAGACTGTTCGATCACGCAGTTGCCTTCGCACAGCCGGTCCTGCGGGCAGATGCGTCCACAGATCTCGGGGAAGGTGTTGGTGGCCTGGCTGATTTCATAGGCCTCTTGCAGACGTCCTTCAGCCGTCAGGCGCAGCCAGTCGGGGATATTGTTGTGCAGCGGGCAATGCGTCTGACAATAGGGCACGCCGCACTGGCTGCACCGGCTGGCCTGTTCCTTTGCCTTTGCATCGGCAAATTCGGCATAGATTTCGTTGAAATCCTGCCTGCGCATTTCGGCGCCACGCTTTTCCGGCATGTCGCGTTCCACAGAGACGAATTTCAACATAGGTTGCTTGGCCACGACAAAGCTCCGTTCAGGACTGGTTCGCGCCCTTCTAAACCAAGCGCTTTCGTATTAAAAGTCAGCTTTACTGACCTTTAATACGATTTTCGGTTCTGCTTTGCAGCATTCTGCCCCGAAAGGCATCATTTTTAGGTCCACACCGGACTTAAATCGACTCTTTCATTGATAGGACAATACCTTATAGGGTGCTCATCATAGACCTGAGGACGACACCGATGCCTCTCTTCCATCTTTTTCTGGTCGCAGTGATTCAAGGCCTGACCGAGTTCTTGCCGGTTTCCTCGTCTGGTCACCTGATTCTCTTGCCCGCGCTGACGGGAATGCAGGACCAGGGACAAGTGATCGACGTCGCCGTACATGTCGGCACCCTGCTGGCCGTGATTCTATACTTCTGGCCCGATGTGCGGATGGGATTGGCTGGCCTGCCCCGCCTGATGCGGGGTCGAATCGACACCCAAGGCGCATGGCTGGCCCTGTGCCTGGTCATCGCGACCGTTCCGGTCGTCATCGTCGGGCTGATCCTGAACATCACGGGCATCGACGACATGATGCGCGGACCGGTCGTGATCGGCTGGACCATGCTGATCTTCGGGATTGTCCTTTACTGGGCGGACCAGCGCGGCCCCAGTATCAAGACAGCGGAAACATGGTCGCTACGCGATGCCCTGATCATGGGCCTGTGGCAGGTGATCGCCCTCATTCCCGGAACATCACGGTCCGGCATCACCATCACAGGCGGGCGCTTGCTGGGCTATGCGCGCCATGATGCGGCCAAGCTGTCGATGCTGATGTCGATCCCGACGATCGCGGCATCAGGTCTTCTGCTTGGGGCAGAGGTCGCGATGAGCGCGGATGCCCCGGCCGCGCGCGATGGTGCCATCGCCGCGATCTTCGCCTTCTTCGCGGCCTTGCTTGCCCTCAGCCTGATGATGCGCCTGCTGCGCAGTGTCAGCTTCACGCCCTACGTGATCTACCGCGTGGTGCTGGGCATCGGCTTGCTGGTCTATGCCTATGCCTGATCCGGATCAGCCCTGGCGCAAGTTGCGGGCTGAAGCCTTGATCGCGGCATACTGACCCGAGGGACGATAGGGCCACAGGTAATCGGGAAGCACCGCCTCGAGCGAGACAGGCTCGATCCCCAGATCCGCAAAGCCTTTTGCGCCCTCTGCGACCACGTTGTCGCGGGCAAGATTGCGCACCTGGTCGCGGGTGATCTGCGCAGGCACCAGCCCCAGCGTCACCTTGTTCAGCATGTCGAACCCAAAGCCCATCACGCGCGCGACGGGAAACGGGATGTTCACGATCATGCGGCGGCGCTGGATCACGTCCAGCATCTGGCCCATCAGCGCCCGGAACGTCGATACATCCGGCCCGCCCAGTTCATAGATGCCAGGGGCGGCCTTGCCGGCGACGCCCAGGACAGCGGCGCGGGCGACGTCATCCACATAGACAGGCTGGAAACGCGTCTCGGCACCGACCACAGGCAGGATCGGGCCCAGTTGCGCCATGCGCGCAAAGCGGTTGAAGAACTGATCCTCTGCACCGAAGACGATCGACGGCCGCAGGATCACCGCGTCGGGCATGTATTGAAGAACCGCCTGCTCACCCAAAGCCTTGGTGCGCGCGTAATCGCTTTTCGACGCAGCGTCGGCGCCGATCGCCGAAATGTGCACCATGCGGGAAATTCCCATCTCGGATGCGATGCGCGCGACGCGGCCGGGGCCTTCTGCCTGCACGGCGTCAAAGCAATTCTTGCCATTCTCGGCCAGGATGCCCACGCAGTTGACGACGGCATCGGCCCCCTGCATCACGGCCCGCACGCTGGCATCGTCGCGAATGTTGCACAGCACCGGCTCGACCTGGCCAGGCGTGCCATAGGGCTTTACATGCATCGCCTCATTCGGACGGCGCACGGCCACGCGCACGCGCCAGCCCTCCTTGGCAAGACGACGCGCGATATAGCGGCCCACAAAGCCAGATCCGCCGTAAATGGTGACGAGTTTCGACATGTTGCAGCCTCCGGCCCAAGAAATCCTGCCTGTTCCTAAACCCAGTGCGCCGCTGGGACAAGGCGTTACAGGGTCGCGCCATGCGGTCGCGCCCCTTCCGACACCCACGTCGCGAAAAAAATCCTGCGAATCCACGTTGACACCGATTTGCGGCACAGATAAACGCCGTCTCCACGACACCTGTGCCCAGGTGGCGGAATGGTAGACGCGCTAGCTTCAGGTGCTAGTGTTCGCAAGGACGTGGAGGTTCGAGTCCTCTCCTGGGCACCATTCCCTCCGCGAAGGGAATGACATGACAAACTACCTCTACAAGAACGATCTTCCTGACGGTCTGGACCTTGGTCCAGCGGTCGCTATCGACTGCGAGACGATGGGTCTGAACCCGCATCGGGACAGGCTGTGTGTCGTGCAGTTGTCGGGTGGCGATGGCCATGCGCATATCGTCCAGATCACCAAGGGCCAGACAGAGGCGCCCAATCTGGCCGCCCTTCTGGAAAATCCCGAGGTTCTGAAACTGTTCCATTTCGGACGGTTCGACATTGCGGCCATGTACAATGCCTTTGGCGCCCTGGCGCAGCCGGTCTATTGCACCAAGATCGCAAGCAAGCTGGTGCGCACCTTCACGGATCGGCACGGCTTGAAATACCTTTTGCAGGACCTGGTCGGCGTGGACGTCTCCAAGCAGCAGCAGCAAAGCGATTGGGGCGCCGTGGATCTGACGACAGCCCAGATGGATTATGCGGCCTCTGACGTTCTGTACCTGCATCGCCTGAAAGACGCGCTTGATACGATGCTGGCGCGCGAAGGGCGGACCGAGATGGCGCAGGCCTGTTTCGACTTTCTGCCGATGCGCGCAAAACTGGACCTTGCCGGCTGGCCCGAGATGGACATCTTTGCACATTGATGGACAAGGCACAGACATTCCTTGATACCGCCCGCCGCGTGATCCGCACCGAGGCCAATGGATTGATGCAGCTGGCTGACAACCTGGGCGGCGAATTCGCCCAGGCTGTTGAACTCATGCTGGGCGCGCGTGGTCGCGTGATCGTTTCGGGCATGGGCAAATCGGGTCATGTGGCGCGCAAGATCGCGGCGACCCTGGCCAGCACCGGCACACCCGCCCAATTCGTCCATCCCGCCGAAGCCAGCCATGGCGACCTTGGGATGCTGACGCCTGATGACGTTCTTCTGATGTTGTCCAATTCCGGCGAGACGCCTGAACTGGCTGACATGATCGCCTATTCGCGCCGCTTCAATATCCCGATGATCGGGGTTGCCAGCCGGGCGGACTCAACTCTGCTCAAGCAGTCGGACGTGGCCCTTACCCTGCCCCGCGCGACCGAGGCTTGCGGGACTGGCGTGGTGCCCACGACTTCAACCACGATGACGCTGGCGCTGGGCGATGCACTGGCGGTCGCCCTGATGGAATATCGGCAGTTTCAGCCCGAGGACTTCAGGAATTTCCATCCAGGCGGCAAACTGGGCGCACAGCTCAGCCGTGTGCGCGACCTGATGCATGCAGGCGATGCCCTGCCCCTTGTCAGTGCCATGGCGTCCATGGGGGACACCCTTCTTGAGATAAGCCGAAAAGGTTTCGGTGTGGTCGGCGTGACCGACGCGGAGGGGATGCTGATCGGCATCATCACCGATGGCGACCTGCGCCGCCACATGGAGGGTCTGTTGTCACTGAATGCCGGCGAGGTGATGACGCGCGCGCCCCGCACGATTGCGCCTGACGCCCTGGCCGAAGCGGCCGTCGGCGTGATGAACGAACGCAAGATAACCTGCCTTTTCGTGGTCGATCCCGCGCAACCCGGCAAGGCCATCGGGCTGTTGCACATCCACGACTGCCTGCGCGTGGGTCTGGGTTAAGCCATGGATTCACGCGACGGTCTGCGATCCCGCGTGATCACCTGGCTGAAGATACTTCTGCCGCTGACCGCCCTTGCCCTGTTGTCGACCCTGTTCCTTCTGTCACGCACGGTCGATCCCACCAAGTCGATCCCGGTCAGCCGCGCCGACCTGGAAAGCCGCACCGGCAGCCAGCAGATCACCGAGCCGTCTTTTGCAGGGGCGACCGAAGAAGGGCATCTGGTTGCCTTTGTCGCGGCCAATGCCCGTGTCGACCCGAACCAACCCGAACGTGTCATTGCGCAGACGATGTCGGCGCGGATCGACCTTTTGCGCGGGGCGCAGATCAACATCACCTCGGTTGTCGGAACCGTCGACGACATCCAGGGGATTGCGATTCTCGAAGGGGATGTGGTGCTGACCAGTTCCACCGGTTACCGGGTCACCACGGAGATACTGACGACCAGCATGCGTGAAATCGCGGCTGAATCCGACGGACCCATCAGCGGAAACGGCCCCCCCGGCAAGCTGGATGCAGGGAAAATGACTCTGTCATCCGATTCGCAGACGGGTGATGTCCATTTGCTTTTCACAAATGGGGTCAAACTGATATACGATCCGCGAAACTGAGAAAGACCATACTGTGCCGTTCCGCCGCCCCCCCTTCATCATAGCTGTCCTTGTACTTGCCATTGCAACCACGGGCCTGGCCGGGATTGCGCAGGCGCAAAGCACCAACCTGGCCTTCGGTGTGATCCAGCAGGACACCTCGCTGCCGGTCGAGGTGACAGCCGACAGCCTGTCTGTCAGCCAGCAGGACGGCACCGCCATTTTCACCGGCAATGTGGTGATCATCCAGGGTGAGATGCGGCTGGCCGCACCGCGCGTTCTGGTCGTCTATGCGGAAGCGACCGAGGGGCAACAGGCGCGGATCGCCCGGCTTGAGGCGACAGGAGGCGTGACGCTGGTCAGCGGTCCCGATGCCGCCGAGGCCGAGCGTGCCGACTACAATGTCGATGACGGTGAGGTGGTCATGCAGGGAAATGTGTTGCTGACCCAAGGCAACAGCGCCCTGACCTCGGAGCGGATGACCGTGGATCTCGAAGGGGGCACGGCGCAGATGGATGGACGTGTCAGGACCATCCTTCGCGGATCGGATTGAGAATGGCGACACCCCAGCTGACGCTGACCGAAGGGCAATCCGGCCTGCGTGTCAGACATCTTTTGAAAAGCTACAAGAAGCGTGTCGTGATCCGCGATTTCAGCATGGAGCTGAATCGCGGCGAGGTCGTTGCCCTTCTGGGCCCCAATGGGTCCGGCAAATCGACCACCTTCTATGCCATCGCGGGTCTGGTCTATCCCGAGGGCGGGCAGGTCACGATCGACGGCCGCGACGTGACCAATCTTCCGATGTATCGCCGGGCCAAGCTTGGTATCGGCTATCTGCCGCAGGAAATGTCGATCTTTCGCGGCCTCTCGGTCGAAGACAATATCGGCGCCATCCTCGATATCTCGGTCAAGGATCGGCACAAGCGGCGCGAGCGGCTTGAAGAACTGCTGTCGGAATTCTCGATCGAACATCTGCGACGGGCGCCTGCGCTGGCTTTGTCGGGTGGTGAACGGCGACGTGTCGAAATTGCGCGCTGTTTGGCGGCCGATCCGAAATACCTGCTGCTGGATGAACCCTTTGCCGGTGTCGATCCGATCAGTGTGGGGGATATTCGCCACCTTGTCGCGGACCTCAAGAAACGCGGGATCGGCGTTCTGATTACCGATCACAACGTGCGCGAGACGCTGGAGATCGTGGATCGCGCCTATATCCTGCATGACGGCAAGGTCCTGATGTCGGGCACGCCCGACGAAGTGGTGCAGAACGAGAACGTGCGGCGCGTCTATCTTGGCGAAGGCTTCCGGATCTCCTGAGGGTGCCGGAGAGCTGGAAACGGTCTTGTGCCGCGGCATGGCGCCGAGGCCGCTTGTTCTGATTGACAGACCCCCATGCCTTCGCCTCCAATGGGGTCATGACAGTCACGCAGAGTCCTTCTTGTTCAGTTGGCGCCTTATCATCGCGACAGGGCCTGAAACGCTGCTTGGCCGTCGATATCCAGCAATCGGGCATGACGTAACCTTGGCATGACAGCCATGGTCGAAACCCGAATTGTCATGCAAAGGAGACATGATGCGCTATCAGATCAGTGGCAAGCAAATCGACATTGGTGAGGCCCTTCAAACCCATGTGAAGAACGAAATGGGTATCGTGATGGCGAAATATGCGCAGCGCCCCACGGACGCGACTGTCGTATTTTCCAAGTCGGCCCATGAGTTCGTCTGCGAGGCGACGGTGCACCTGTCCAGCGGCCTGACCGCAGCCGCCAAAGCCCATGCCAACGAGATCTATGCTGCTTTTGATGCCTGCAACGAGAAAATGGACAAGCAGCTGCGTCGCTACAAGCGCCGCCTCAAGGACCATCACCGTGAACGGACCGAGCCTGTTGAACTCATCGGCGCGTCCTCGTATATCCTCGCGGCTGAGGGGAATAACGAGGATTCGGAGCCTGCTTCGCTGCAGCCGATGATCATCGCCGAGATGGAAACCAAGATTCCGTCGCTATCGGTGGGTGAAGCGGTCATGCAGATGGAACTTGCAGGCGCTCCGGTGCTGGTTTTCCGAAATGAGGGCAAAGCCGGTGTAAACGTGGTATACCGCCGCGAAGACGGCAATATCGGCTGGATTGACCCGCGTTAACGACTGCGGGAGACCGCAACCGGAGCACTGAGCGCGCATGAAGATTTCGACGATCCTCAGACCCGAGGCTGTAAAGGTCATCACCTCGGCAACGAGCAAGAAGCGGCTTCTTCATGATCTGGGAGAGCTGGCGGCATCGGTCTACAAGATCAATGCCGCCACGGCCGTCGAAGCCCTGATGGAACGCGAGACCCTGGGGCCGACCGGGGTAGGGCATGGCGTGGCCCTGCCACATGCACGCATTCCTGGGCTTGATTCCGTCCAGGGCGCCTTCATCCTGCTGGAAAAACCGATCGACTTCGACGCAGTTGACCGCGCGCCGGTCGACATCATCTTCGCCCTGTTCGCGCCAGAGGATGCCGGCGTCGAACACCTCAAGGCGCTGGCACTGGTGTCCCGCACCCTGCGCGAGCCGTCTGTCTGTACAAAGCTGCGTGCGAATACGGATCCCGTCACACTCTACACCATCCTGACCGAGGCGCAGACCGTTCAGGCGGCCTGATCAGGTATCTGACTGCCATGGCGCAAAGCCAAAGGTCGTGTAATCGCGTTGGTAGATCGCGCTGACCCTGTCCTCGATGTCCTGATCGTAGATTTCGGACAAAGCAAAAGGGCGGTCAGCAGGCGCATCTGGCGGGGTGGGCGGCTCTTCATGACCCATCTGCTGGGCGAGGGCTGGCAAGTAAACCTCGATCTCGTCCTCGCGCAGGATCATGTCAGGCAGCGTGAATTGCGCATAGCCTTGCAGAACCTGCAACTGGCTTGCCCAGGAGGCATCGACCCGAACCATGGTCTGCCCCGCCAGATTGGCCTTGAGGAAATCAAGAAACACCTTGAAGGCCGCGCGATGCGCGTCCGGCCCGTAGCCTGCATCGGGCAGGGTTTCAGGAATTTGCAACCCATGGGACTTTCGAAGGATCTTGCGGATTTCTGCAAAATGGCCGGGACCGGGGATCAGGATCTTCTCGCAGAATGCAGCATGGGCGCGGGCAACAGGGTGTCGCAGCACCGTGAAGCTACGATGCACGGAATGGCCGCGCATCCACTGGCGCAGGGTTTTCTGTGTGAACCTGGTCTGCAGGCGCGCGCTTTCGGTCTGGTCCAGCGCGGCCATCCAGTCCAGAACCTGGGTTTCCGGCCCGGACCTGATCGGCAAGTACAGCAACGGCGACCGGGCAGCGGCCACATATCCCGGCACGGCCGCACCCCGACGCGGTTCGAAATTCGGCGTGCGTGTCAGGTTGAAGCGGTCAAGCCGCGCCAGCGCATCGGCCATCTGGTCAAAATTCCGGACCTTTTCGGCAATCGGTTCGGGATTTTGTTTCTTGAGGCTCTCATCAAGGCTGTCCAACTGCTGCTCGATGCCCAGAAACCGGGCAAGCCCATTCATCACCGCCACATCCTGCAGGTCTTCATAGGCGACATAGAACGCCGTCTGCCCCGTGATTTGCAGCGCATGCAGCAAGGTGATCTGGAATTCCTGCAGGTCGGTCAGATGCGCCTCGAACTCGTCTCGGTCGAAAACCGCCAGCGCCTCTTTCCGCTTGGCGACATTGGTCAGTTTCCACTGTCCGGTGGCCTGCGCGATCTTGCGGGACACATAGCTGTCCACCGGATTGCGGGTCAGAATGATCTTGGCGCATCGTGGGTCGGACAAGGCGATGTCCAGCACCCTCTGATCGTGGTCATGAAAGAACCGGAACCCACCCAGGCCAGCCGTGCCGTGCTTGACCGCCTCGATCAACCGCTGCGGGTTGGCGTCGCGCATCGGCTGCGTGATCCCCAGGATTTCGGTGCGGTTCGGATATCCGATGAAATGTGGATTGAACGCCTCGCCATGGCAGGTCAGACCGTCATAGGCATTCAGGTTGGTTTCCAGGAAATTCGATCCCGTCCGCATTTCCGCGAAAACGATGAAGTAGTCAAAACGCCCCTGCATCATCAGCGCACCAGATAGGGTTTGCGTGGCGATTGGGGCGCATTGGGCATGTCACGCGCAACCGGAAAATCGCCCATCAGATAGGGGTGCATGCCCTGGTTCTTGAGGTTCTGCAGGAATTGACCGAAGCCATCCAGATCGACCATCTTCGGAACCTCTGCCAGACGCCGCAGGCTGCGATTTCCGATCTCATCGAGAATGGTCTGCAAGGGTTCCATCGGTGCCTCGATGAATTCGGCCATCGTCCATATCCGGACTTTCGCCTTGACGTAGGGCGAACGCAAGACGTTCAAATGTTCGCTTTCAATACGCTGGAGGAGGGCCGCATCCTTGCGGATATCCGCGAAATTCCGGTTGGACCGAAACAGCGGAACGGCCCAGGCGCCAGAAATGACCGAAACCTGTGCGTTCGGATCCTTAACGAAATCCCACGCGATATCCTGTATGTCCGCAGGGCCAAACTGAAAGCACTGCCTTTCACCGCGGGTGTTCCAGATCAGATTGCAAAGGAATGAGCGCGGATTGTAGTCGCGCAATGCCGCGCTGTCGGACAGTGCGCCGTTCATCAGGCTTTGACCGCCGGCGAATTCGACCCGGTCGGGCGCGAACAGATGACCATGCACACGCGCACTGGTCGCCTTGGCCAGCCACCCCTCGAAATCCTCGAAAAGGTCGGAAAAGCCTTCGAACACCGAATAGGGGCTGGATGTGATACCATTTTCCCAGCCTGGATTGGGAAAGCGGCTTTGCATGTAGAGACCGGCACGCCCGCGGGTCCGCCGCTCGACCGCCTTAGCAAAGATGCGGTCGATTTTCCCTGGGTTGGGCTCTGTCTTCTTCATTGCACCAGCGGCATCGGTCAGGAACACTTCGTAAAGACGGTTGGCATGAGGCCAGATCTTGCGCGCCACGAAACAGTCCGACCGCCGCAGCAATTGCAGGTGGTCATCATAGAAGATGTGCGGCTTGCCCTGGAAATCGAACTTGCTGAGGGTCAGCGAACGACTTTCGATATGGCCGGAATAGAGTTTGGCAAGCGACTGGAAATAACTTTCGTCGGGTATCCAGACGCGCTTGAAGAAAGTGTCATAGGTCGGGCGTTCCGGATCCTGCAAGATCGCGGACAGGGTCTGACGGGTCAGGCACCACCACTGGCTGCCCATGTGCGGAACCAGCCCGTTGGGCATCTTGCGTTTAAGGCCGATCTTGCGCTGCAGTTTGACGAAAGTATCGAACAGATACCTTTGACGCTTCCACGAGAAGGGAAAGCGCAAGGTGAAACGTTCCTGGTCCAGACCGCCAACGGTCCAGGGCACATCGGCCGTGGTCGCACTTTCGATGAAATCGGTTCTGGGGCGCGCGGCAAGATAGTCGATCAACTCCTGCACGGGGCGCAGCGGCAGGCAAGAGCCGGACGCAAGGTAGACATGGCGCACATCCGGGAATTCGGACAGCATCATCTCTGCCCCGGCTTGCGAGGCCGCGACGATGCCCCATGTCCCCCATTCACAGCGATGCCTTTTGCAGAAACGCACCTGCCTGAGGTCTGACAGCGCATCGACGAAGGCCGCATAGGTCTTTTTCGGAACGGATCTGTCGACATGGATCACAACCGGACAGCCCCCGGCCGCCCAGTGGCGGGCGACCTGTTCGGCCCGGCCAAGGGCCGTGTGCACCAGCATCACGATGCCGACGCTCATGCCCAGTTACCCTTGGACATGAGACCCAGAATCTCCAGCTGGCGCCAGTTGATGTACCTCTCGGACCACTTGCACCAGAGGTCCGGATCGTCTTGCAGGCTTTCGGCATAGGCCTTGTATTCAACCGACGCCGCGTAGTGCTGCTTGCGTGTCAGTTCCTCCTGCGCCTTTTCCGAAAAGGTATTCAGGAACTTGGCATGTAGAAGGACGCCGCTGGCCTTTTCGCCGCCCCACTCGTCATAGACAAGGTTCAAGCCGCGCGGCAACAGCATATGGGTCGAGCTGACATAGGCATAGCGCCTGTCCCACTTGACCAAGGGTATCTTGTTCAGCGCCGGTGCCTTTTCGGGCTTGTCCGCAAAGAACACGCGACTGCGGGGACCGCCCTGGATCCAGAGATTGCCGAACCGCTTGTTGCGCGTGATGCTGTAATTGCCCGCGTCGAACCAATTGGCGATCTCGATCGGGTCCTGACCCTGCCGATAGGGCTGCGCGCCGATCGGTCCCTTGGGATACATATCCAGGAGCATCGCCGCGAAAGACTTGATCGAAGACGCATCAAGCCAGTCGGTCAACGCTCTCAGAGAACGGGTATCGCAGAACGGGTAAATCAGGAATTCATCAGGATCGACGACAAGCGACCAATGCCCATGGGCATGTTGCATTTGCAGCCAGTTCAACCAGTCCACGCCAAAGCGCGCCCGCTTGTATCCGTGCCGGGTATGCCACACCGAAACATCGGGGTGTTCCGCAAGGTATTCCAAAGATCCGTCAGTGCTGTCGTTGTCCACCAACAGGAAGTGGTTCACGCCCATGTCACGGTAGTATTGAAGGAAATAGGGCAGCCGCAGCTGTTCATTCCGCAAAGTCGAGAACAGCAGGATATCACCCGGCTTGATCGCGCCCGTTCTGTTGGTCACAGACCGCAATTCGCGCCGCTTGCGCCATGCACGCAGCAACCAGCGCTTGCGCTGAAGCCTCAGACGATATGACTGCCAGACGCCCAATCCGTGCCTTCCCTACATCGCCAGACGCCATGCACACGCCTGACAACCAATCACAAACAGCTTAACACGGCGTTGAAATGGTCCTGCCAAAGGGGCGGTTTGAACCTGCTGCCTGCACACTGCCTGTCGTGCTGATCCGTAGTCAGCATCTCTAACTTATTGATCCAAAGATACCTATCATCAACGTTTGCGTAAATGGGATAATCACCAAGGATTTCACGATATATCCAAAGACTGTTGCAAATTACCGGCACACCCAGTGCAAGTGCCTCTGCCGGAGGCAGGCCAAAGCCTTCGGCGAAGCTGGGAAAGAGCCCGCCGCGAGACCGCAGGAGAAGCGCCGCGATCTGCCCGTCCGACAGGCCGGGCATCTCGAACACATGGCGCCCCACGAGCGGATCCTGATCGAGGCGCGCAAAAACCTCGCGGTTGTTCCAGCCACGCGCGCCGCAAATCAGCAACTGGGGCATTCTGTCTGCGGACCATCTCGCTGCCATCTCTGCCCAGAGATCCAGCAGAAAGATATGGTTCTTGCGCGGCTCGATCGTCCCGATCGTGATGAAACAGGGTCTGTTGCTGTCAAATCCGGAAGGGAAAGGCGGGTCACTCGCGGGTAGGGGTACATCCACACCCAGATGCGCGATCAGGGTTTCGGGGACAGGGCCAAACGGTTGCATGTGGCGGGTGACGTCGTCACGCGTCTGGGCAGAATTGCACAGGATCAGGCTTGCGTGACGCTGCACGCGTTTCAACATGTTCAAGAAAGTGTCAGGGGTCTGCTCTCGTTGATACTGCGGAAAATCAAGCGGGATGGTGTCGTGGATCATCACGACGATCCGAACACCGCATTCGGACCTTAATGCGTGAAGGACCCGATCCGACAGGTTGGCGTGACCGACATTCACATAGACTGTGCCGGTTGGAAGATGCCTTGCCAGCATCTTGCCAAGTCGCGATGGCAATGAACGTGCCAGCGCAAGGCGGCGGATATCGGATTCCGCGCTCTGACGGGCGTGGGTCAGGCCAGGGCGCAGACGGGATAGCATATCTGGCTTGCCCCATGGCTCTTGCCCCGCAAGCCTGTGGCGACAGGCTGTCAGGCCCTGATGATCCAGCAGCAGAAAGCCCCAGGCTGATCGCACCAAGCCAAAAACAGGGACTGAATTGGCCAGAAACGCATCAAGATAGGCCAGTTCGACCCTGTCGATCCCGGTAGGACGGCGTGCGGCGCGGCTGACCAGACGGGTCAGGTCAAGCAATCGCGCCGCAGCGGGTTCAGTCACTGTATCGCCCGGTTTGCGGCCTTGCGTGCATGCGAAGCTGAAAACCCTGCACCACCCGACACCAGAACCGCTTTCAACAATCAGCCCCCGAAGCTGTTACTCGGCCGCCAGATCCTGCGAGATGATCTCGCGCAGGTAACGTGCCAGATCATCCCTCAGATCGGGACGCGACAGGCCGAAAGACACGGTGGCCTGCAGAAACCCTGCTTTCGAGCCGCAATCGAAGCGTTGGCCACGGAAGCGGTAGCCATAGACCTTGCGACCTTCCTCGATCTCCTGGGCGATCGCGTCTGTCAGCTGGATCTCGCCACCGGCGCCCGTTTTCATCTTGTTCAGATTGTTCAGGATGTGAGGCGTCAGGATATAGCGGCCAATCACGGCCAGGTTGGACGGTTGCGTGCCAGCAGCAGGCTTTTCGACCATGCCCTTGACCGAAACAACCGTTCCCATGTCTTCCTGGATGTCGAGAATCCCGTAGGACGAGGCCCGTTCGGGGGCGACCTCCATCGCGGCGACGATGTTGCCACCGGTTTCGTTATAGGCTTCGACCATCTGCTGAAGGCATGGCTTTTCCGCCGCGATCACGTCATCGGGCAGGATCACGGCGAAAGGTTCGTCTGCAATCAACCTGCGGGCGCACCAGACAGCGTGGCCAAGGCCCAGGGCCTTGTGCTGGCGGATATAGGCGATTGCACCGCTGTCCATGTTCGTTGTCTTGAGGATGTCCAGAAGTTCGGTCTTGCCCTTTTTGCGCAGCTCCGACTCGAGTTGCGGCGCATGATCGAAGTAATCTTCAAGCGCGCCTTTTCCCCGCGACGTCACAAAGATGAACTCCTTGATACCGGCCGCGCGCGCTTCATCGATCGCGTATTGGATCAACGGCCGGTCAACCAGCGTCATAATCTCCTTCGGCACAGATTTCGTCGCGGGCAGGAAGCGCGTTCCCAGGCCAGCGACAGGAAAAATGGCTTTTGTGAGTTTCTTCCGCATTCCTCGTATCCTTGACAAACAACCGCAGCAGGCGGTGCATATATACTACGCTCATTATCACCCTTTTGGATAGAGAGGCACGTCAAAAGGTGAAGAAACAGCCGTTTTTCACCGATCCTGCCAAAGATCGGCAACCAGTGCCTCAGAACCGGACAGCGCCGATCCGTTCGACCTCTCTGGCGACGCGCGTCTTCAGGCGTCCGACACGGAAAAGCGGATCGCTCCGATCGCTGCGTCCGAACACACCGCCTGTCTGTTCCCAGTATCCGGCGGGATCGAACCTGACCCTGTGATAGAGCGTCGTGCGCGACAGCAGGAAAAGCGACACCGTGTGCCCCTGTTCCGCCAATCGCCTTGCCTGATCCCGCAGGGTGCGTTCCTGTGTCAGATACCCTTGCACAATGCGGTGACCGGATGAAAACAGGCTCTGAAACGGCAGGAAATCGGCTTGAGGGTCCGGCATCGGCGTCGGTGCCGTCAGGTTGCGCAGGCGACCTTCCGCAAGACCTTCGGACCATCCCTGCAGCAAGCGGCGAATGTCGCGTGGTTCTTGCTGCCCGGCAATCATCTGCGACAGAAGGCGCTTGCGTTGATCGGCCATGGCTGCGCCAAGCGTCGCGTCATGGCGCGCCGATGGGCAATGTTTTCTGAGGAAAACAACCGTAGAGGCCGCAATCTGGCGCAGATCCCGCACCGTTCTGTCCCTGCGGCGTCGGGGGCTTGCCGCATATCCGTGATGGACCTGGGCCAAGGGGACGATCGCGGTGGAAAATCCAAGCGCGGCCAGACGCATGTTCACATCGGTTTCGTCCAGATAGAAATGGAACGCGGGATCGAAGCCACCCATGCGCGCCAGAACTTCGCGCCGCAGGGCCATATTGGTGCCTTCGGTTTTCACGGCCCATCCGGGCGGCGGCGTCAAGACCGTGGGATTCCGCTGGTTCAGTGTCACATCCTGGGCGGTTCCGGTCTGATCCACGATGCGACCGCGCCATTGAAAGGAGATCCCGTTTCGTCCCAGAACATAGCCACCTGCGGCCGCGACACCCGGATCGACAAAGGGCCGGACCAGATGATCAAGCCATCTTGGTTCGGGAACGGCGTCGTCATCCAGGAAGGCCACGATCTGGCCTGCGGCCTGTGCGATACCCCGATTGCGGGCCGCTGCGATATTCGGCTCGTCAAAGGCAACCGGTTTTATGAACCCGGAAAACGGCAGACGGCTTACGGCCTCAAGACCGGCTTGATCGGCGACCACGATGACCTCGTAGGTCGGATAGGTCAGGCGCGCGACAGCAGCAAGGCACAGCGACAAGGCCGCCGGCCTTTGCCGACTGACGATGACAATGCTGACCTGCGGCTGCGTCATTCCATGCCCATTTCCGCCATCGTCATTCCATGCCCATTTCCGCCATCATGGTTTCAAGCCGCGCCACATCCTCTGGGTTGTTCAACTCCCAGAACTGACGACCGCGCGCCTCGACCTCGACGCAAAGGATCCTGCGGCCATTTTCAAGGAACCTGAGCTGTTCAAGCCCTTCGAGTGTCTCCAGCGGACCAGTCGGCCAGCCCATGTAATCGGCCAGCGCGGCCGGCCTGTAGGCGTAGACGCCGACATGATGGAAAACGGGCGTATCCTCGTCCTGCGCATAGCGGCGCGAGGTGAAGGGGATAACCTCTTTCGAGAAATACAATGCGTGTCTGTTCTGGCTGAAAACGGCCGTCGTGCCGCCGACGCGACCGTTCCTGCGATCCTCGAGGAATCCGTTCAGGGCGCGACCGTCGCAGCGCAGAACCGGCGTGGCCACCTGTGCCGCAGGATCTGCATCGAGGCCTGCAATCAGGTCTTCGACGAACCAAGGCGGCGTCAGCGGTGCATCCCCTTGCAGGTTCACGACCATGTCGAAACCAAGGCCCAGCGCCGCATGCGCCTCGGCGCAGCGTTCGGTTCCGTTCTGGCAATCGCTCGAGGTCATGACGACCTCTGCGCCAAAGGCCTCGGCGGCTGTGCGGATACGGTCATCATCCGTGGCCACGACGACCCTGTCGGCCCCGCGGACCTGCATCGCGGCGCGCCAGGAGCGTTCGATCAGGGTCTGTTTATCCCCGTTTGCGCCGGTCAGTGCGACCAGTGGCTTGCCAGGGTAACGGGTCGAGGCATAGCGGGCGGGAATGACGATCAGGACTGTCATCAGGGTCTCTTCAACTCAACTCCGGGGGCGTAGGCGATGAAAAACGGATTTGCATAGCCTTCCTTGCCATAGGTCAGGGGTGCATGATCGTCGAAGCGGACAACATCGCCCCCGGCGCCGCGCAAAACAGCGTGGCCTGCTGCGGTATCCCACTCCATCGTGCGCCCTACCCTCGGGTAAAGATCGGCCTCACCCGTGGCGACAAGACAGAACTTGAGCGATGACCCCGCGCTGGTCATGTCCCTGACCGCATATTTCGCGATGTAGTCATCCGTCGCCTGATCCCTGTGCGACTTTGACGCCACCACCATCAGCCCCGCGTTGTCAGGCGTTCCGATCCGGATCGGGGCGACCTCGCCCATCTTCGCGGGATCGAGTGCGCCTGTTTCCTCGACCGCGGTGCCGTCGGCGAGGGTAAAGAACATCCGCTCGCGTGCCGGGGCATAAACGACACCACGTGTCGGCACACCAGTCTCCACATAGGCTATATTGACCGTGAAGTCGCCGCGCCGATTGACAAACTCCTTGGTTCCGTCAAGCGGATCGACAATCAGGAACCTGTCAGCCTTATGCAAGTGCGAGGCGGCCTGTTCCTCTGTCACAAGGGTTATGTCGGGAAAGGCCGCCCGCAAGCCAGCTGAGATCAGGGCATCCGCCGCTTCATCCGCTTCGGTCACGGGGCTTGCGTCAGACTTCACCTTGACCTCGAAATCGTCGGCTTCGTAGATCTTCATGATGACCTCGCCGGCCTCGATGGACAGGCGGCGCATGACCTCGGTCAGTTTCTGGTAATCCAATCACATACTCCCACAATCTTCGTGCCCTTTCGGGCAGGATTGTTGTTCTCTTTACGTCCTCCCCTTATGCTGAACCGGTGGCAGATCGGCAAGTGTCCCGGAACGGACCGATGGATCACACAGGCATCAGGCAGGCAGTAACCGGTTATGTTTCAGCATTCCAACTTCAGGCAGACAGGTCTTGGCGCCGCGGTCACGATTGCCGAACTGATCTACCACAGCATCGTGCGCAACATCCGCAAGTCACATGGCAATGCGCTGCTGTCGATTCTGACCAACATGATGCAGGCGGCGGTCTTCGTTCTTGCGTTCTACGTCATGTTTACCCTTCTTGGCCTGCGCGGGGCGGCGCTGCGTGGTGATTTCATGCTCTACATCATGTCGGGCATTTTCCTGTACATGACCCATACCAAGACGCTGGGTGCCGTAGTCGGATCGGAAGGACCGGCATCCCCCATGATGAAACATGCGCCCCTCAACACGATCATCGTGATTGCCGCGGCGGCGCTTGGCACGCTCTACATCCAGGTGCTGTCGCTTGTGGTGATCCTGTTCGGCTACCATACGCTGTTCACACCCATCACGATCGATCAGCCCGTTCCGGCCTTCGGGATGCTTCTGATCGCGTGGTACACGGGCCTGTCGCTGGGTGTGCTGCTGTTGTCGATCAAGCCGTGGTTTCCCACTTTCGTCAGTATCTTCACGACGATCTATCAGCGCGCGAACATGATCGCCTCGGGCAAGATGTTCGTGGCCAACACGCTGCCCGCCTTCATGCTGGCCTTGTTCGACTGGAATCCGCTGTTTCACGCCATCGACCAGGCGCGCGGCTTTGTCTTCATCAACTACACACCGCGCTACAGCTCTTATGAGTATGCCATCATCGTCGGCACGGTCCTTTTGATGATCGGGTTGATGGGTGAATTCTACACCCGCCGCCACGCCTCGGTCAGCTGGAGCGCGCGGCGCTGATCAATCGACGACCCGCAGCGTCAGGTTGATGCGCCCGGCTTTCGGCAAAAGCCGCGAAGACCCGAAACGGATGCGATCGACACCGTGGAACGCCATGCGCGCGGCGCCGCCCATCCGCAGAACATCACCTGATTTCAGCCAGACCGACGCCGTGGGCTCGCCCTTTCGGGTGCCTCCGACACGGAACAGACCATCATCGCCCAATGACAGGGACAGAACCGGCCATGAAAAATCACGCTCGTCCTTGTCCTGGTGAAGACCCATGCGGGCCCCTTCCCCGTAGAAGTTGATCAGACAGCAATCAGGCGCGCGGACCGGGTCGACCAGATCATGCCAAAGGTCAAGGACGGATGCGGGGATCGCCGGCCAGGCCGTCCCCTGGGGGTGGTGATCCTGATAGCGGTAGCCTGCCCTGTCGGACACCCAACCCAGACGCCCGGCCGAGGTCATGCGGACCGACATCGGCTTGCCACCAGAGGTAACGGGCGAAAACAAGGGCGCCGCGCGGATCACCTCGCGCAGGTCATCAAGCAATGCAATCTGCTTGTCGCGGTCCATATGGCCCTGGAAGATATCGATGCCCTTGAGGGTCATCGTGGGTTCGGTCATCCTTGTGTCCTTGATGATTGCCGCCTTGCGAAGGGGCGTGCGGGTCAATTTTACCCCTGAATCCCTAAAAGGCCACAGGTACGGTGCTTGCAGGCCCTTGGACCCCTCCTTATATACGCTCGGAAGCGTGATGAACGACCTTGTGGAAGTGCAGGCCGTCATCACAAACAGGATCGGGGTGTGGATGCCGGAACGGGTCTGAACCTCGTGTCATCGCCTTGAAGTCAGAAGGGATCGAAAACATGGCCAAAGTCATTGGTATTGACCTGGGAACCACCAACAGCTGTATCGCCATCATGGATGGCAGCCAGCCGCGCGTGATCGAGAATTCGGAAGGTGCACGCACCACGCCCTCGATCGTCGCCTTCACCGAAAACGAGCGCCTTGTCGGCCAGCCGGCCAAGCGTCAGGCCGTCACCAACCCGGACAACACGATCTTCGGCGTGAAGCGCCTGATCGGTCGCCGGTTCGATGACACGGATCTGGCCAAGGACAAGAAGAACCTGCCGTTCTCGTTGATCGATGGCGGCAATGGCGACGCCTGGGTGAAAGCCCGCGGCGAGAAATACAGCCCCTCGCAGATTTCCGCCTTCATCCTTGGCAAGATGAAGGAAACCGCCGAATCCTATCTCGGCGAAGAGGTGACGCAGGCCGTCATCACCGTGCCCGCCTATTTCAATGACGCACAGCGTCAGGCAACCAAGGACGCCGGCAAGATCGCAGGCCTTGAAGTGCTGCGCATCATCAACGAACCGACTGCCGCTGCACTGGCCTATGGCCTGGACAAGAAAGACAGCCAGATCATCGCGGTCTATGACCTTGGTGGTGGTACGTTCGACGTCACCATCCTCGAGATCGACGATGGCCTGTTCGAGGTGAAGTCCACCAATGGCGACACGTTCCTTGGTGGCGAAGACTTCGACATGCGGATCGTCAACTACCTGGCGGACGAGTTCAAGAAAGAACATGGCGTCGACCTGACGCTCGACAAGATGGCGCTGCAGCGTCTGAAGGAAGCCGCCGAAAAGGCCAAGATCGAGCTGTCTTCTTCCAGCCAGACCGAAATCAACCAGCCGTTCATTTCGATGAACAGCGCGACCGGCCAGCCGCTTCACCTTGTGATGAAACTGACCCGCGCCAAGCTGGAAAGCCTGGTGAACGACCTGATCAAGGCGTCGATGAAGCCCTGCCAGGCGGCTCTCAAGGATGCGGGCCTGACCACGGCCGATATCGACGAGGTGGTTCTGGTCGGCGGTATGACCCGTATGCCCAAGGTCGTGGAAGAGGTGACCAAGTTCTTCGGCAAGGAGCCCCACAAGGGCGTTAACCCCGATGAGGTCGTGGCACTGGGCGCCGCCATTCAGGCCGGCGTGCTTCAGGGCGACGTCAAGGATGTCGTTCTGCTGGACGTCACTCCGCTTTCGCTGGGCATCGAAACACTGGGCGGCGTGTTCACCCGCCTGATCGATCGCAATACCACGATCCCGACCAAGAAAAGCCAGGTCTTCTCGACCGCCGAGGACAATCAGAACGCGGTGACCATCCGCGTGTTCCAGGGCGAGCGGGAAATGGCGGCCGACAACAAGATGCTGGGCCAGTTCAACCTTGAAAACATCCCGCCGGCCCCGCGCGGCATGCCGCAGATCGAGGTGACATTCGATATTGACGCCAACGGCATCGTGTCCGTCAGCGCCAAGGACAAAGGCACCGGCAAGGAACAGAAGATCACGATCCAGGCCTCGGGTGGCCTCAGCGATGATGATATCGAAAAGATGGTCAAGGACGCCGAGGAGAACGCCGAGGCGGACAAGAAGCGTCGTGAACTGGTGGAAGCCCGCAACCAGGCGGAAAGCCTGATCCACTCGACCGAGAAGTCGATGGAAGAGCATGGCGACAAGGTGGATCCGACGACCATCGAAGCCATCGAACTGGCCATTGCCGCGCTGAAGGACGATCTGGAAACCGACAAGGCCGACAAGATCAAGTCGGGCATCCAGAACGTGACCGAAGCGGCGATGAAACTGGGCGAAGCCATCTACAAGTCCAGCCAGGACGGTGATGACGACGAACCGATGTCCTCGCAGGGTCCGCGTGGCAACGATGATGACGACATCGTCGATGCGGACTTTGAAGATCTGGGCGACAACAAGCGCTCGTAAGCGTTTCGCGGAACACGGGGGCCGGTCCAATCCGGGCCGGCCCTTACCGTTCCACATGAGGGGGATCCCCAATGGCAAAACGTGACTATTACGACGTGCTTGGTGTGGCACGCGGCGCCTCGGCAGAAGAGATCAAGAAGGCGTATCGCACCAAGGCGAAAGAGCTGCATCCAGACCGCAACGCCGACAACCCCGAAGCCGAAGCCCAATTCAAGGAAGCCAACGAGGCTTATGAGGTTCTGAAGGACGCCGAGAAAAAGGCGGCCTATGACCGTTTTGGTCATGCTGCCTTTGAAGGGGGCATGGGCGGCGGTGGCGGTCGTCCCGGTGGCTACGGCGGAAACCAGGGTGACTTTGCCAGCGCGTTTTCAGATGTGTTCGACGATCTTTTCGGCGACTTCATGGGTGGGCGCGGCGGTGGTCGTGGACGCGCCGCACGCGGTGCCGATCTGCGCTACAACCTGCGTGTATCGCTGGAAGACGCCTATTCCGGCCTTCAGAAGACCATCAATGTCCCGACATCGGTGTCCTGCTCGTCCTGCAGCGGGTCCGGTGCCGAGGGCGGCGCCGAGCCGCAGACCTGCCCGACCTGTTCCGGCATGGGAAAAGTGCGTGCGCAACAGGGTTTCTTCACGGTTGAACGCACCTGTCCGACCTGCAGCGGTCTGGGCCAGATCATCAAGAACCCTTGCAAGGCTTGCGCCGGTCAGGGTCGCGTACACAAGGATCGCGCGCTTTCGGTGAATATCCCCGCAGGCGTCGAGACGGGAACCCGTATTCGTCTTGCCGGCGAGGGGGAAGCCGGGATGCGCGGGGGGCCGTCCGGTGATCTGTACATCTTTATCGAAGTGACCAAACACGATCTGTTCGAGCGCGAGAATACCAACCTGTTCTGCCGCGTTCCTGTGTCCATGACGACAGCGGCACTTGGTGGCGACATCGAAGTACCGACGATCGATGGTGGTCGCAGCCGCGTGAAGATCCCGGCCGGCAGCCAGTCGGGGCGGCAGATGCGTCTGCGGTCGAAGGGCATGCCCGCGCTGCGCGGTGGACCGGCCGGCGACATGTTCATCGAACTTGCCGTTGAAACGCCGGTCAATCTGACCAGCCGCCAGAAAGAGCTTCTGCGCGAGTTCGAAGCCCTGTCCGAGGACAACAACCCCGAAAGCAAGAGCTTCTTTTCTTCGGTCAAGACATTCTGGGACAGCATGAAGGGCTAAACCCCGTCTTTCATCCTGTCCAAAAGGGGGCGCCCAGCATGATGTCGGGTGCCCCCTTCTGCTTTTGGTGCAGATGAATTTATCGACAGGATCTCATACTGGATTAACCGTTGTTCAACCAATGCACGCGAAACTGCAGGGATGAAACAGCATCGCGCCTTTTCCGAATCTCCCATGCCGCTCTTCGATTGTGACGAGGCGCAGGCGGTCGCACCCCTGCCCCGTGGCAAGCTGCCCTCCTACATCGGTGCGCATCGCAAGCGACTGCGGGAACGGTTTCTTGCTGGCGGTGCCGCAGCCCTGCCAGATTATGAAATGCTGGAACTGATCCTGTTCCGCGCCATTCCGCGCCAGGATGTCAAACCGCTGGCGCACCAGTTGCTTGACGCCTTTGGTGATAGTTGCAACCGCGTCCTTTCGGCCCTGCTGCGCGGCTGTCCCGGCGAAGTGGAAGGTCGTGGGTGACGCGGACAGATTCCACCGAATGAAAATACATGAAGCCGCCGCGACCAACGTCTTGACACCGGTCGCGGATTCTGCAACGCGCGATGATCGGCTTGGCCAGTTGACGGACCTGGTCGGTTCGTTCGACTACTGTCACACGACGATGGCGCAGAGGGACACCGGAGCTCAGTTCAAGGGCTCCTTTACCTGGATCGGAAGACACCGTAGCCTTGTCGGCGGATGCGGCGCAGACACAGGGAACCGTGGATCACGTGCCAGTCTTCCCGAACGCGAAGCATGGTCAAGCGCCAGCTACTTGAACCATGAACGCCTCGGCATTGATCCTTGAATGCATCAAGCCATCCGTCGGGCGACCCAACCCATCAGACGCTGACATCATGATGACCCAGCAAATCAAGGACCGCGCGCTGAGGCGCTTGGCCTGACTGAACTGGCATGATCATCTTCAGTGATCGGACGTTCGCGGGAATTGTGAGCGTTTCGGTCAGAGGGGCTTCTGTAGAAACAGGGTCAGCGCAGCCAGACTTCAACCCGGCGATTGACCTGCCGACCCCAGGCACTGTCATCGCAGGCCATGGGCATCGCCTCTCCAAAACTGTCGACGGACAAGTCCACTTGCGAGAAATCCGCGATTTCCGCCGCATTTGTAACGGCCTGGCGAACCGTCTCGGCCCGGCGCTGTGCGATCGACAGGTTTGACGCAGCGCCGCCATCACCATCACTAAACCCCACGAACATCAGGTGCCGACCGTCGTAGGTGCCATCTTCCAACCGGCTTGCAAGCTGTTCGACATTCGACCGCGATTGCGCATCCAGTCGGATCGACCCTGCTTCGAACCGGAAGGTTGTCGTGAGGCGCTGCATTTTTCCCAATGTCGCGACCATGCGTTTCAGTTCCTCCAGTCCCACCTCTGGTCCTGCCTGGGCGATTGCGTTCGCAAACCTTTCGCCCTGACCCGCCAGTGGGATCGCTTCGGGCGCAAGATCGACAAAGCCGGCCCGACGGATCACCAACTGGGCAGGCATGCTCTGGGTATAGAACAGGAATTCACGCGCAAGCTTTGGCAATCGTCGCGCGGGCAGATACAGAAACATCGGCGCTGTCAGCGGATAGTCCTCGGTCTTCACATTCTGCCGCGTGGCGCGCAGGGCAAAGCCGCAGTCACCCGACAGCGCCAGCCTGCGGGCAAGCCCGGTTTCCGCCGCATTGGCAAGACCGATCCCGAAGGGATCAGCGACAACCGCCAGCGCAAGGGCAAGATCGCTGTCATGACGCTCGACCGAGGCTGCAAGTTCCAGATCGACAGCACCCAGCAACTTGTCCACCGCGGTCTGCATCAGGCCGGAATCCGCATTTCTGAGGTGCAGGCTTATCGGTACATCCGGCCCTCCAATATCGGACCACTGCGTGATCTGCCCCGAAAAGACCCGCGCCAGATCAGCCGTTGAAATCCGGTCGAGCGGCAATGATCCGGGCACGATGGGGACCACGGCATCCAGCGCAAGCACGCGAAACCGTCCCCGCGCCCGCAGATCGCCGAAACCGGCCTCACGCGCCCTGACCAGTTCCTCGGCCCTTATTTCGCGCAGGGACAATGCGATATCCGCCTCGTTCGCCAGAAGATCGGCAAAGCCCTCGTCAGAGTTCGTGGACCGAAACCGAAACCGTCCCAGATCACGGCCAGTTTGGCGATCGAAGATCAGATATTCGAAATGGCTCTCGTCAAGCGGTTCACGCCTGACGCCATATCCCTCGCGCAGTGCGAAGCCTTCCAGGAGGGCCGGCATCAGAAGTTCGATCATGCTTGCCGCCCCGGAGAAGGACAGGCGCGCCACATAATCCTCGAGACTGGGACAAGCCGGTCCCTCGCACAGGACCCCGCTGCCATCCACGGTAAGTTCACCATAGACAGTCTCGATACGGTAATATTCGCCATCAAATCCAAGGAAAGTGCCGCTCAGTTGAACGGCACCATCCCTTGACGTCAGCGTGATGTCCTGTGCAGCCGCAGGCACGGCAAGCCAGATCACAAAAATAGAAAGTGCGGCCTTCCAAGCCGCACACATCCTGTACATTCAAATACCCTACTACTGTCGACTAGTTCTGCGCGATCTTCAGGTCTTGCAGAAGGTTTTTCAACACCAGAAAATCGCCAATCGCTTCACAGCCGGGCATGTCGATTGTCAGATCCGTAACGCTGAGGGCCCCACCACCGGTCAGTTGCAGGGTCTGCGCCTCCATCCGGCGGTTGCAGGTTTCGGTCGTGACTTCGGTTTCAATGCTCAGGGCAACATCACCGCTGCGCGATACGGTGCCGGAAGGGAATGTATAGGCTTGGGCACGCAGATCCTGATCAGGCATGGCCTTTCCAAGTTCGGTCAGGAAACCACCGCGCCCCAGTGCGGCCTCTGCTGCTTCCCGCGGTGCAGCCTTCCAGACGTGTCCCTCATCCGCATAGTCGGCACCGAATTCGAAGGCATGGATCTGCATGTCGCCCGGGCCTTCCCATTGCACGACAACGCGATCATAGACATCAAGCGAGGTGACGTCGGCCTTGGCCATCGCGGTCATGCCATTTTCAAAAGCAGCCATGAAGACCGCCGTCTGCGACAATGCCGGCATCTGCAGTACCAGGTTGCCTTTGCTGTCTGTGCTTTCGGTTATCATCATTCCGTTGTGATGCAGCGTCACGCGCGTGTCCGGTTGGCATCCGGCGGTCAGGCTCAGTTGAACCATCGCAGCAGCCATCGGCCGGGCACTCAAAGCGGCGGTGCAGGGTGCGGCAGCATTTACGCTGGCGGAAACGACCGACGCCCCTGACGGGCGCGCCTCTGCCTTGATCTGGAACTTGTCTTTCGAGTCGGCCATTAGGTCCCGCAAGGGCGCGATGGGGTCCTGATCCAGCCCGGGCAAAGCCGGACCCGTCACAATTGCCGAGGTAAAGGCAACGGATGTCAGCTCAAGATCGGTGATGCCTGAAAAAGGACCCGCTGCTGTCTGATCGGAAGACGGCATTTGATCCTGTGTCTGGGCCGGCGTTTCCACCGGATAACGCATCTCCGCCACGGGGGAGGATTGCATGAGATGACCAGTGAAACCGGCAGCGAATACCGTGGCACCTGAGAGAATCGCATTCTTCAAGTTTATCATTAGACGCTCCGCAATCATCACAGACACGAAACGTTCATCGCAAATCAAACTGGCATCACTGTGACTGTGTTCAGACCAGTTTCAGGCAAAACCGGTCTGAATCAGTCTTTACGGTTCATTTACAGTCCCGAAACCGTTTCATTCAGGGCCGAAATGTGGCGCATCAGGCCAGACGCCCATGGCAATGCTTGAACTTCTTGCCCGAGCCGCAGGGGCAAGTGTCGTTGCGACCCGGATTGCCCCATGTGGCGGGATCGTTCTCGTCAAAGCCTTCAAGCGCACCTTCTGCCAAGGCTGCATCGCCCTGCTGACCAGATGCGGCATCCTGCGCCGCCTTCATCTGCGCGGCCAGGGCTGCTTGCTGGGCCGCATATTGGCGCACCATTTCCTGCTGTTCCTCTTCGGTCAGCGGTCGGATCTGGGCCAGTTTGCGAGTCACGTCTTCCCGCAGACTGTCGAGCATCGATTCAAAAAGCTGGAAGGCCTCGTTCTTGTATTCGTTCAGCGGGTCGCGTTGAGCGTAACCCCGGAAGCTGACGACCGAGCGAAGATGTTCCAGCATCAGCAGATGTTCGCGCCATTTCGCATCGATAGTCTGCAACAGAAGCTGCTTTTCGATCTGCCGCATGTTGTCGGCACCAAAGGCGGCCACCTTCTCGTCCATGTACTTAGACGCAGCGTCTTCCAGACGTTCGGTGATCTGTTCGTCGTCCACGCCTTCTTCCGCGGCCCAATCAACCACGGGCACGTCGATCCCCAGTTTCTCGATGCAGTCACGATACAGACCTTCGGTATCCCACTGATCTGCATAGGTCTTGGGGGGCATGTACTGTTCGACCAGATCGTCGATCACCTGGCTGCGCATGTCCGAGATCGTGTCGGAAAGATCCTTTGCTTCCATGATCTCGCGGCGTTGGCCAAAGATGACCTTGCGCTGCTCGTTCATCACGTCGTCGAATTTCAGCAATTGCTTGCGGATGTCGAAGTTGCGCCCTTCGACCTTGGCCTGCGCGCGTTCCAGCGACTTGTTCACCCAAGGGTGCACGATCGCTTCGCCTTCTTTCATGCCCAGGCTGGACAGCACCTTGTCCAGACGTTCGGATCCGAAAATGCGCATCAGATCGTCTTCAAGGCTGAGGAAGAAAGCCGAACGGCCCGGATCGCCCTGACGGCCCGAACGGCCGCGCAGCTGGTTGTCGATCCGGCGGCTTTCGTGGCGTTCCGTGGCCAGAACGAACAGGCCGCCCGCTTCTTTCACGCGGGCCTCTTCGGCGGCATGCTCTGCCTCGATGCGCGCACGCAATTCGTCGGGATGGGCGTCCGGGCTGGCGGCAAGGGCTTCCATCACCTTGAAATCCACGTTGCCGCCCAACTTGATGTCGGTACCGCGGCCAGCCATGTTTGTGGCGATCGTCACCGCGCCGAACTTGCCCGCATCCGCCACGATCTGGGCTTCTTTTTCGTGCTGACGCGCGTTCAGAACGTTATGCGGGATATCCGCCTGGGTCAGAAGACCGGACAGGAATTCCGACTTTTCGATCGATGTTGTACCGACCAGAACGGGCTGACCCTTTGCATGCGCCTCGCGGATCGTTTCGACGATGGCATCGTATTTCTCGCGTGCAGTCCGATAGACGGCGTCGTCTTCATCAAGACGGGCGATGGGACGGTTGGTCGGCACTTCGACTACACCCAGGCCATAGATCTCCGAGAATTCCTCGGCCTCGGTGACGGCGGTACCGGTCATGCCGGCCAGCTTGTCGTACAGCCGGAAATAATTCTGGAAGGTCACCTGCGCCAGGGTCACGTTCTCGGGCTGGATCTTGCAGCCTTCCTTGGCCTCGATCGCCTGGTGAAGGCCATCCGAAAGGCGGCGGCCAGCCATCATGCGGCCGGTGAATTCGTCGATCAGGACAACCTCGTTGTCGCGAACGATGTAGTCCTTGTCCTTGGTGAACAACTTGTGCGCGCGCAAGCCCTGGTTCACGTGATGCACGATGGTCGTGCTTTCGGGATCGTAAAGCGATTGATCCGCAGGCAGGATACCACGGTCGTGCAGCATCTTTTCCAGCGCTTCGTTACCCTCGTCGGTGAAGGTCACGTTGCGGGTCTTTTCATCCAGCGTGAAGTCTTCTTCGTTGAGTTCAGGGATCAGCTTGTCGATCGCCTGATAAAGGTCCGAGCGGTCCTGCGAGGGTCCCGAGATGATCAGCGGCGTACGCGCCTCATCGATCAGGATGCTGTCCACCTCGTCGACAATCGCAAAGAAATGGTCGCGCTGGTTCATCTGATCCAGGCTGGATTTCATGTTGTCGCGCAGATAGTCGAAGCCCAGTTCGTTGTTGGTGGCGTAGGTGATATCCGCACCGTAAGCGGTCTTTTTCTCGCTTTCAGGCTGTTGCGGATAGACGACGCCAGTGGTCAGGCCAAGGGCGGCGTAAACCTTGCCCATCCATTCCGCGTCGCGCCGCGCCAGGTAATCGTTGACGGTCACCACATGCACGCCTTTGCCCATCAGGGCATTCAGATAGGCAGGAAAGGTCGCAACAAGGGTCTTGCCCTCGCCCGTCTTCATCTCGGCGATGTTGCCCTGGTGCAGGAAGATGCCGCCCATCAACTGCGTGTCGAAGGCGCGAAGCCCCAGTGCGCGACGCGCGCCCTCCCGGCAGTTGGCGAATGCTTCGGGCAGGACCGCGTCAAGGGTTTCGCCATTCTGCAGGCGCGCCTTGAGTTCCGATGTCTTGTCGATCAGCCCCTGATCCGACAGGGCCTGAAACTCGAGCTCCAGTGCGTTGATCTTTTCGACAAGCGGACGAACCGATTTGATCTTGCGGTCGTTAGGGGTGCCGAACACCTTCTTGGCAAGAGTTCCGAGTCCCAGCATATCTGTTCCGTTCCGCTCGTTGACAGAGTTGTGCAAGCCATCTGCTTGCCCGCTCTTTCCGCAGCACATATGAAGAGGCGGGAAAAGACAGCCAAACCTGGCCTCAGGGCGATGTAAGGGGCGGCTTCATGACTGTCAACGCCGGGGGCCGGATGCGCCCGATACAAAGGACGAATCCATGCAGAAACTTCATCGAAATGCCTTCACATCCCTGTCAGCCGCCGTTTTCGCGGTGTGGGCTGCGGGACCTGTGCTGGCGCAGGACACACCGGACGCGGATAGCGTGATCGCCACTGTCAACGGGACCGAGATCACGCTTGGCCAGATGATCATGGCCCGCACGACCCTGCCGCAGCAATATCTGTCCTTGCCGGACGAAGTTCTGTTCAACGGGATTCTGGACCAGCTGATTCAGCAATCCGTACTGGCCCAGACTGTGGGTGACGACACCCCGCGCAGCGTTCAGATCGCGCTTGAGAACGAGCGTCGCGCGCTTCTTGCCGCTGCGGTCGTCGATGACATCCTCAAGGATGCCGTGACGGACGAAGCGCTGCAGAAAGCCTATGACGAAGCTTTTGCGAATGCCGAACCGACCCGCGAATGGAACGCATCGCATATTCTGGTCGAGACCGAGGAAGAGGCGGCAGCCCTGATCGCCCGGCTTGATGCAGGTGAAGAATTCGCAGCCCTGGCGCAAGAGGCGTCCAGCGACTCGTCCGCGGCCAGCGGTGGGCAACTGGGGTGGTTCGAATCCGGCATGATGGTTCCCGATTTCGAGGCTGCGGTCATCGCGCTTGAGGTTGGGGCTGTCTCGGCTCCGGTGCAGACGCAGTTCGGCTGGCATGTGGTCATGCTGAACGAGACCCGCCTGCGCGAAATTCCCTCCCTTGAACAGGTGGCCGATGAACTTCGCCCGCAGGTCGAGCGCGCAGCAGTCCAGGCCCGTCTGGACGAGCTGACAGCCGCAGCAACTGTCGAGCGCCCCGGTGCAGGGATCGATCCCGCGCTGATCAAGAACCTCGATCTTCTGGAGAACTGAGGCATGGGAAAGATCACCAAGGTTTCGCCGCTTGCACCCGAGGCATTTCCCGACCTTCCGGTGATCGAAGGGGTCGCATTTTCTGCGGTTCAGGCTGGCGTTCGCTATCAGGGTAGGACGGATGTGATGATGGCGCGTCTCTCGCCGGGTACGACCATGGCTGGCGTTTTCACGCGCTCCGCCACGCGGTCCGCGCCGGTGCTGGATTGCCAGGCCAAGATCGGTCTGGACAGTGCAGAAGGTGCGGCGATCATCGTCAACTCGGGCAATTCCAACGCGTTCACCGGCAAGAACGGCGTTGTTTCCACCCGCGCAGTGACCACAGCCGCCGCCGAAACCCTGGGTCTGCCCGAAACGCGTGTGTTTTCATCCTCGACCGGGGTGATCGGTGAGCCCCTGCCGCATGAGCGGATCACGGCAAAGCTGAACGAACTTGCCAACACGCTGGACAAGGGCGCAATTGCGGCCGCGGCCCGCGCGATCATGACGACCGACACCTTCCCCAAGGGGGCCGCCGCCGAGATCAGCATCGACGGCAAGCCGGTGAAGATCGCCGGCATCGCGAAGGGATCGGGCATGATCGCGCCCGATATGGCCACGATGCTGGTCTATATCTTCACGGATGCGGCAGCCGAACGATCCGAACTGCAGGCGATGCTGTCGAACCTGACCGATGTTACCTTCAACTGCATCACCGTGGACAGCGATACATCGACCTCGGACACGTTGCTTTTGGCCGCGACCGGTGCGTCAGGCGTCAAGGTCGATAGCAACACCACAGCGTTCCGCGAAGCGCTGCACGGTGTGATGCTGGACCTGGCGCATCAGGTGGTCCGCGACGGCGAAGGTGCCACGAAATTCGTCGAAGTTGCCGTGACGGGCGCGGCCAGCGATGCAGATGCAAAGACCCATGCCATGGCGATCGCCAATTCTCCTCTTATCAAGACCGCGATCGCAGGAGAGGATCCCAACTGGGGTCGGGTCGTCATGGCGATCGGCAAGTCGGGTGCCGCTGCGGATCGTGATCTGCTGGCCATCCGCTTTGGTGATCTTCTGGTGGCCGAAAACGGTTGGGTGTCTCCGGCCTACAAGGAAGCCGATGCCGCCGCATACATGAAAGGCGAATACTTGCGGATCGGTGTCGATCTGGGACTTGGTCAGGGCAAGTGCACCGTGTGGACCTGCGACCTGACGCATGGCTATATCGAGATCAACGCCGATTATCGGTCCTGACGGATGGGAAGCGTGAAAGTCGTTCTTGTTTCCGCTGTGGCCCTGATCGATGCCGATGGGAGGGTGCTGCTGGCGCAGCGCCCTGAAGGCAAATCCATGGCCGGGCTGTGGGAGTTTCCAGGCGGCAAGGTCGAGGCCGGTGAAACCCCCGAAGCCGCCCTGATCCGCGAGCTGCACGAGGAATTGGGAATCGATACCTGGGAAAGTTGCCTTGCGCCCCTGACCTTCGCCAGCCACAGCTACGATGACTTCCACCTTCTGATGCCGTTGTTCGCATGCCGCAAGTGGCAGGGAATCGTAACGCCCCGCGAAGGCCAGACGCTCAAATGGGTGCGTCCGGCCGACCTCAAAACCTACCCGATGCCGCCTGCCGATATTCCCCTGATCCCGATTCTCCGCGATTGGCTCTGATCAGGCGGTTCTTTCCGGTTCAACAGGGCCAAAACCCTGCTACCCGAGGTTGACCGCAGCCCTATTTTCGCTTTTTTTGACCTGAACAGGCGAACAGTGATCAGATTTTTCAACTCTTTGTCGATGAAGGTGATCTAATGTGTGCTGTGCATTCTTGGGAGGATGTGAATGCTGAGAACGATCATCTTGGGAAGCTGCGTTTCTGTACAGGGGACCTATGTCCGTACCTTGGCAGATGGCCGGGTTCTGGTGCGCGTGGGATCGCGCGAATTCATCGGTCTACCGGTGATCCCGAAAGCCGCCTGACGGCAGGCAACAAAAAAGGGGCAGCGAAAGCTGCCCCTTTTTTCATTTTCGGATCGAAGGGATCACGCCAGCTTGCGCTCGACTTCCTCGCGCTCGAAGATCTCGATGACGTCGCCGGGGCGGATATCGTCGTAGTTCTCGAAGGCCATGCCGCATTCCTGGCCCGAGGTGACTTCCTTGACCTCGTCCTTGAAGCGCTTGAGCGTCTTGAGGTTGCCTTCATGGATGACAACGTCGTCGCGCAGAAGGCGAACGCCAGCCGATCGGCGGGCCACACCTTCGGTGACCAGACAGCCAGCAACCTTGCCGACACCAGACACCTTGAAGACTTCCTTGATCAGCGCATAGCCGATGAACTTTTCGCGGATCTCGGCGCTCAGCAGGCCGCTTGCGGCCTTCTTCACATCATCCACCAGATCGTAGATGACCGAGTAATAGCGAATCTCGACACCTTTCTGGTTCGCCGTGTTGCGCGCAGAGGCGTTGGCACGGACGTTGAAGCCCATGATCGGCGCGCCAGAGGCTTCGGCAAGACCCACATCGGTCTCGGTGATCGCACCAACACCCGAGTGAAGAACGCGAACGCGCACCTCGTCGTTGCCGATCTTTTCCATCGCCTGAACGATCGCTTCGGCAGAGCCTTGCACATCGGCTTTGACCAGAATCGGCAGTTCAGCCACCGTTTCATCAGCCTTGGCCTTGGCCATCAACTGGTCCAGCGTCGTCGCCGCACCAACCGCTGCACGCTTTTCCTTGGCTGCATTCTCGCGGTATTCCGCGATTTCGCGCGCCTGCGCTTCGGTCTCGACCACGTTCAGAACGTCACCGGCTTCAGGCGTGCCATTCAGGCCAAGCACCTCGACGGGGACGGAAGGACCAGCTTCGGAAATACGCTCGCCCTTGTCGTCGATCAGGGCGCGCACCTTGCCCCACTGTTCGCCGACCACGAAGATATCGCCCTGCTTCAGCGTACCCTTCTGAACCAGAACGGTCGCGACGGGGCCGCGGCCCACATCAAGCTTGGCCTCGATCACGGCGCCTTCCGCAAAACGGTTCGGATTAGCCTTCAGCTCAAGGATCTCGGCCTGCAGCGCGATGGCTTCCAGCAGTTCATCAAGACCCAGTCCGGTCAGGGCCGAAACCTCGACATCCTGAACGTCGCCGGACATCGCCTCGACAACCACTTCGTGCTGCAGCAAGTCGGTACGCACCTTGGTGGGGTTCGCCTGCGGTTTGTCGATCTTGTTGATCGCCACGATCATCGGCACCTTGGCGGCCTTGGCGTGGTTGATCGCCTCGACGGTCTGGGGCATCACGGCATCATCGGCCGCCACGACCAGAACCACGATATCGGTCACATGGGCACCGCGTGCCCGCATCGAGGTGAAAGCCGCGTGTCCCGGCGTATCCAGGAAGGTCAGGACGGAACCCTTGTCGGTCGTCACCTGATAGGCACCGATGTGCTGGGTGATGCCACCCGCCTCGGAAGCCACGACCTTGGCATTGCGGATCGCATCCAGAAGGCTGGTCTTGCCGTGGTCGACGTGGCCCATGATGGTCACGACGGGCGGACGCGGCTTGAGGTCCTCGGCCTTGTCTTCGACCGATGCGATCACATCCTCGACATCGGCATCGGACACGCGGATTGCGCGGTGGCCGAATTCTTCGATGATCAGTTCGGCGGTATCCGCATCGATGGTCTGGTTCTGCGTGACCATCATGCCGTTCTGCATGAGGGCCTTGACCACGGCGCCGACGCGCTCGGCCATGCGGTTGGCCAGTTCCGACACCATGATGGCTTCGGGCAACTGCACGTCACGCACGATCTTTTCACGTTCGACATTGCCGCCCATGGCCTTCTGACGCGCACGCTCCTGCTTGCGCTTCATGGCCGCCATGGATTTCGTGCGGCCGCCTTCGCCACCGGCCAGAGCCTGGTTCAGCGTCAGCTTGCCGGAACGACGGTTGTCTTCGCGGACCTTTGCGGCGCGGGCGTCACGCTCTTGGGTATCGGCCTCACGCTCTTTCTTGCGCGGCGCGGGTGCCGCTGTCTTGGCGGCAGGACGGCCGGCGGGCGCTTCTTCGTCAGGCGCCGCAGCCGCTGCAGCGGCCGCGCGCTTGGCGGCCTCTTCGGTCTCACGCGCCTTGCGCTGTTCTTCTTCTGCCTTGGCTTTCAGCGCTTCTTCGCGCTCGCGCTCTTCACGCTCCTTTGCCTCGGCTTCCTCACGGCGGCGCAGACGCTCTTCCTCGCGGGCCTTTTCCTCGGCTTCGCGCTGCGCAGCTTCTTCGCCTTCACGGGCCTTGGCGGCCTGAAGCGCCTTCAGGCGGCGCTCCATTTCCGCGTCAGAGATACCTGCGGGACGTTTTGCCGGATCGCCCAGCGCCGGGTTCGGTGCAGCGCCGCCAGCCGCGGCCTTGCCGGCAGCAGGCTTCGGCACCACAACGCGTTTGCGCTTGGTTTCCACGACGACATTCTTGGTCCGTCCATGGCTGAAGCTTTGCTTCACATTTCCCGGACGCACGCCGGGGCCACGTACGCCCAGTGTCTTCTTACCGTCGTTGTCGTTCATATGGCTCTTCTATCCTTTTTGACGGTCTTGCCGCCTTCCGGGGCGCGCAGACCTTTCAGTCTTGCCGCTTCCTCTACAACACGCGGGGCCAAACCTCCAGCGGCAAGCACAACGTGTATTACAGTTTGTCGGCCAAAGGCCAAACCCAGCTCGTCTGCAGTGAGCCATCCGATGAAAGTTCCATCCGACGGCGTGCTCAGCTTTGACTTGCCGCGCTCGGACCCATCACTGGCCTGGATCAGCACCTCGGCATAATCCTTGATCAGCCAGTCCTTGACCTTTTCGTATCCACTGACAGCCTCTCCGCTCTTGCGGGCCAGACTGATCAGATCGACCACACGACGGACCAGTTGCGCCTCGACCTGAGCGATCAGATCATCCGGCACGGTCACGGCCTGTTTTGCGGCGCGGGCGAACAGGCCCTTCTTCACGGCCTTTTCCAGCGCCGTACGTTCTGCCGACACCCAGATGCCGCGGCCCGGCAACTTGCCCATGATGTCCGGCACAACCTGGCCGTCCGGACCGATCACGAAACGGACCAGTCCGAACTTCGGCTGTACCTCGCCCGTGGCGATACATTTCCGCTCGGGACCGTCATGCCGATCCCCTGTTTGCCCGCCACGTGTCATACAGTCAACCAAAGGCCTGAAATCAGGCCTCTGCCTCCTCTTCGTCGAGGTCATCCTCGTCACCGGCCAGATCGGCGGGATCAACCCAGCCAAGCATGACGCGGGCGGTCATGATGAGGTTCTGCGCCTCATCGAGGGAGACATCGAATTTCTCAAGCAAGCCTTCATCCTTGACACGCTCGCCGTTCACGGTGGTCCAGCCGCCAGCCAGTTCCCAATCGGCACATGTCGCGAAGTCTTCCAGCGTTTTCACACCATCTTCGGCCAGGGCCTCGATCATCTGGGGTGTCAGGCCCTCGAATTCAACCAGGCTGTCCTCGACGCCCAGTTCACGCGCATGCTCCAGCGCGGCCTTTGCTGCGGCTTCGATGTATTCGCGGGCGCGCATCTGCAGCTCTTCGGCGGTGCTTTCGTCAACGCCGTCGATCACCAGAAGTTCGTCACGATCCACATAGGCCACTTCTTCCAGGTTGGTGAAGCCTTCGGCCACCAGAAGCTGGGCAAAGAACTCGTCAAGATCAAGCGTATCCATGAACAGGCGCGTCCGCTCTTCGAATTCCTTCTGGCGGCGCGAGGATTCCTCGGCTTCCGTCAGGATGTCGATGTCCAGAGCCGTCAGCTGGCTGGCAAGGCGCACGTTCTGGCCGCGGCGGCCAATGGCCAGCGACAGCTGTTCATCAGGCACCACGACTTCGATCTTGCCGGCTTCCTCGTCGATGACGACCTTGGTCACCTCGGCGGGCTGCAGCGCGTTCACAAGGAACGTCGCCTGATCCTCGTTCCACGGGATGATGTCGATCTTTTCACCCTGCAGTTCGTTCACGACGGCCTGCACACGGCTGCCGCGCATACCGACGCAGGCGCCCACGGGGTCGATGGAATTGTCATAGGAAATGACAGCGATCTTCGCGCGCGAACCGGGGTCGCGGGCCACGGCCTTGATCTCGATGATACCATCGTAGATTTCCGGCACTTCCATCTTGAACAGTTCCGCCATGAACTGCGGATCAGTCCGGCTGAGGAAGATCTGCGGGCCGCGCTGCTCGCGGCGCACATCCTTGATGTAGCAACGGATGCGGTCATTCGGGCGATACAATTCGCGGCCGATCTTTTCGTTGCGCCGCAGGATCGCTTCGCCACGGCCCACGTCGACGATGACGTTGCCGTATTCCTCGCGCTTGACCACACCGTTGATGATGGTGCCCTTGCGATCCTTGAATTCCTCGAACTGGCGATCACGCTCTGCTTCGCGCACCTTTTGCAGGATCACCTGCTTGGCGGATTGTGCCGCGATGCGGCCCATGTCCACGGGCGGCACCTCTTCGACGAAGGTATCGCCGATCTGCGGGTTCTCCATGTACTGCTTGGCCTGTTCGACCGTGAATTCGGCCTGATAATTCTCAAGCTCGTCATCGGCCACGACGGTCCGCACGCGGGTAAAGGTGGCGCGGCCGGTCTTGCGATCGATCTTGACGCGGATGTCCATCTCCGAGCCGTAGCGGGACTTGGCCGCACGGGCGAGGGATTCCTCCATCGCCTCGACCACCAGACCGGGGTCGATCATCTTTTCACGGGCGACGGCCTCTGCGGTCTGCAAAAGCTCCAGCTGGTTGGCGGAAGTGATTGCCATGGTCTCAGTCCTCCTCGGAACCGGTGTCGTTATCTGTTTCTATGTCGTCAAATTCGTCTTCATCGATGATACCCGCCGCCTTGCGCTGGCGCAGCATCTCGCGGATCAGCTCGTCGGTCAGGATCAGCTTGGCATCGGACAGCCAGTCGAATTTCAGTCCGACAGTGCCTTCTTCGATGTTGATCAGAACTTCATCACCTTCGACGCCGGCCAGCACGCCCTTGAAACGGCGGCGCCCGTCGATCAATTCATCGGTTTCGATCCGGGCCTCGTAGCCTTCAAACGTCTCGAAATCCTTGAGACGGGTCAACGGGCGGTCGATTCCCGGGCTGGACACCTCGAGCGTGTATTCATCCACGATCGGGTCTTCCACATCCAGAACAGCACTGACGGCCGTGCTGATTTCGGCACATTCGTCGACGGAAATCCCGCCTTCAGGACGTTCCGCCATGATCTGCAGGGTCGAGGTCTTGCCGCCCATCAACCGGATACGCACCAGTTCGAATCCCAGATCCTCGATCACCGGAGTGACGATCTCGGCCAGGCGTCTGTCGATTGCAGCTTTTGCGATCAGGTCGTTGGTCATTGGTCAGGCTTGCCTTTCAGGCACAAAAAAACGGGCGCGCGGCCCGTTGATCTTTCCCGGTGGAGCGGTGGGAGTGGACCCCAACGCGCCGCTGTTGAAGGCCGTATACGCCGCAAGACCCGAGTCTGCAAGGGGTGATCGGGCCCAGCCTGTGCCCTAGCCTTCGCCGATGCGGTCCATCACCCGGACAAGTTCCGCGCTGATGCCGGGTTCTGACAGGGCGTGCCCTGCGTTGCGCACCATGTGAAGTTCCACGTTCGGCCAGCGCGCGGCAAGATCCCAGGCCGATTGCGGCGGGCATATCATGTCATAGCGGCCCTGCACGATGGCGCCGGGGATATGGGCGATCCGGTCCACCTGGTCCAGGATCTGGCCGTCATAGTCCAGAAAGGCACCATTCATGAAATAGTGGTTTTCCAGCCGGGCAAAGGCGCGCGCATATTCACCGGGGCTTTCCCCGCCAATTCCGTTGGAATGGAACGATGCCAGCGCATTCTCCCAGGCCGACCAGGCGCGGCCATATTTCGTCTCGACCATCAGATCGCCGGAAAACAGCCGCTTGTGATAGGCCGCGATCAGGTCGTCGCGTTCATCCTGGGGAATCAGATCGACGAAGCGCGCCCATGTTTCGGGCCAGAACCGCCCCGCCCCGCCGCCATAGAACCAGTCAAGCTCGGCCTTCGTGGCCAGGAAGACGCCGCGCAGCACCAGGGCCGTGATGCGATCGGGGTGGGTCTGTGCATAGATCAGGGCAAGCGTCGCGCCCCAACTTCCGCCAAAGACGATCCATTGCCCGATATCCAGATCGGTCCTGATCCTTTCGATGTCGCGTACAAGGTGCCAGGTCGTGTTGTCCTTGACGGATGCATGGGGGCGCGAGCGTCCGCACCCACGCTGATCGAACAGGATCACACGGTAGATCCTGGGATCGAAATAGCGCCGCATGGCAGGGCTGCAGCCACCACCCGGCCCACCGTGCAATACGACAACCGGCATTCCTTGAGGATTGCCCGACTGCTCCATATAGACGGTATGGCCATCGCCCACGTCGATCATGCGCTGATCGAAAGGATCGACCGGCGGATGCAGATAGTGGACTGCGCTTTTTTGGCCCGAGAATTTGTCCATGGTCGTCCTATATAACGCCTGAGAGTAAAAGAGCACATGGAGAGCAGAATGCAAGCCGGACAGACCACAGTTGATCCCGCCGAAGTCGCCAAGTTCGAAGCGATGGCCGCGGAATGGTGGGACCCGAAGGGCAAGTTCAAGCCACTGCACATGCTGAACCCCTGCCGCCTGGATTACATCACGCGTCAGATCGCGGGCGAATTCGGTCGCGACCTGAACACGGCCGATCCTTTCCAGGGACTGCGCATTCTGGATATCGGCTGCGGTGGCGGACTCCTGGCCGAACCGATGGCGCGGCTTGGCGCGGATGTGGTGGGGGCCGATGCGGCGCAGCGCAACATACCCGTGGCGCAAATTCATGCGGAGCAATCTGGCCTGACCATCGACTATCGCCATACCACGGCCGAGGACATGGCCGCGGCAGGTGAACAGTTCGACGTCGTGCTGAACATGGAAGTGGTCGAGCATGTGTCCGACCCGCTGACCTATCTGACCGCTTGCCAGCAGCTGCTGAAACCAGGTGGGTTGCAGATCTGTTCGACCATCAACCGCAATCCCAAAAGCTTTGCCATGGCCATCGTCGGTGCGGAATACGTGATGCGCTGGCTGCCCAAGGGCACGCATGAGTGGAACAAGTTCATCACGCCGGATGAATTGTTCGACCTGTTGCGCAAGGCCGGGCTTGATCCGGTGGATCGCAAGGGGTTCGTCTTCAACCCGATCACCTGGGGTTGGTCGATCTCGGACCGGGACCTGAGCGTCAATTACGTGACCGCCAGCCTGAAACCCACCTGAGGGTATCAGTCCTCTTCCAGCTTGAAGCGAAGCTCTCGCAGGATGGGGATGGCTGCGCGCACCTTTTCGTCGCCAAGCTCCGAGATCAGCTCGGCGATCATGGGTGATATGGCATCAAGCGCCGCGTCGCGGGCGCGGCGCCCCGCCGGGCTGATCGCCACCATCTTGCGGCGCGCATCGTCCCAATCCGGCCTGATATGGATGTAACCGGCCCATTCCAGCTTGCCCAGGGTATTGGTCATCGCACCGCGCGTGACGTGAAAGCTTTTCGCCAGTTGCGCGGGGGTGCGTTCGGACCCGGAACGCGCAAGGTGATTGAGCACCGAAAAATGCGAGATTTCCATCCCCTTCGGCAGTACCTTGGACAGGCGGTTCCTGACCAGCTGATCGGCGGTCAGTATCTCGCTGAACAAGGCAACGGCAAGAGAGTTGCTGTTGTCAGGCATCGGGTGGAACAAACCTTCGATCATGGGTCAAAGCGGGCACACGCGCCCTAGCTTGTGCCACGTCGCCCATCGCAAGATCAACAACAGTGACTCCCGGATCGGTTCCCGCATCGGCCAGAACCTCTCCCCAGGGCGAAATCACCATGCTGTGCCCATGAGTGCGGCGCAGGCCGCCTGTGGATGAAGGATGCAGCCCGGTCTGCGCCGGGGCAAGCACATAACACCCCGTCTCGATGGCGCGCGCACGCAGAAGGGGTTCCCAATGCGCCACGCCGGTCACGGGGGAAAAAGCCGCAGGAACGGTCAGGATCTGTGCCCCCGCCTGGGCCAACGCGCGGTGCAGGTGGGGAAAGCGGATGTCGTAGCAGACCGTCATGCCGATTTTCGCGAACCCGGCATCGGCCAGAACCGCACGATCACCCGGCCGGTAGCCAGCGGATTCGCGATATGTCTCGGTTTCGGTCACCTGAACATCGAACATGTGGATCTTGTCATACCAGGCGCAGATCGCCCCATCCGGGCCGATCAGGAACGAGCGATTGGCGAAACGCCCGTCCGCGTCCTGCGTCTTGAGGGCCAGAGATCCGATCAACAGCCACACACCCAGTTCAGCGGCTTCGGCGCGCAGCGCATCGAGGGATGGATCATTGTCCTGATCCATGAGCACTGCGGCTTGGTGCGCGCGGCTGGTGGACACGCAATTGGTCACCTCGGGGGTCAGAATGAATCCCGCGCCCTGCCCCGCCGCCTGTCGCATCATGTTCCGCACCATCTCGATGTTGGCGTGCGGATCATCGCCTGACGTCAGTTGCAGCAGCGCGGCTTTCATTCAGCTTCAACCCTGCAAGAGGGCGTCAAGCTTGCCCGCGCTTTCCAGCGCGTACAGATCATCGCAACCGCCCACATGGGTCGTGCCCACGAAGATCTGCGGCACTGTGCGACCGCCATTGGCACGCTTGATCATCTCGGGCTTGCGGTCGGGATGGACCAGGACATCGATCTCGGAAAACGTCACACCCTTCTGGGTCAACAGACGCTTGGCAGCGTGGCAATACCCGCAGAGCGGTGAAGTGTAGATTTCAACGGTTTGCATCTCGAAGACTGTCCTTTGATCACGTCCAACTTGTCCGTGATTTAAGCGTCCTTTGCAACGCGCGCCAGTGTGAGCACGAAAACTTGCGCGGCACCGGCGGCAAGGCAGGCCTCGCTGCAGGCGGCAAGGGTCGCACCGGATGTCATCACATCATCCACCAGAACAACCGTTCTGCCCGCGATGATCGGCCGCCTGGCTGTCGTGATCGAAATGGCCGCGGCAAGGGTCGCAAAGCGGGAGTCACGGCTGGTCTTGTCCAGCGATGCCGTGCGGCGGTGGCGCGTCAGAAGGTCAGGGCAATGGGACTGGCCCAGCCTGGCGGCAATGGCGGTCGATAGAAGTGCAGCCTGATTGTACCGACGCCGCAACATGCGGGTCCAATGAAGCGGAACGGGCGCAAACAGAAGGTCCGGCAACAGGATGGGTTGCGCCGCCTGGATCATCCATCCGGCGGCTGGCTGGACAATGTCATGCCTGTCACCATGCTTGAGCGCCAGAACCATCCGGCGCGCGGCGTCGCGATACAAGAGCGCGGACCGGCCACGCGCCCACGGACGGGCGACCGAAATGCAATCGTCGCAATGAACGGTATCCGCTGCATCAGCCGTGCCGGGAAGCGGAACGCCACAAAGATCGCAGACCAATCCGCCGATAAAGGCCGTGTCGCGCCAGCATCCGGTGCAAAGCCCGAAATCACTTTCGACCATGCCACCACAACACAGGCAGCGCGGCGGGTAGACAAGGCGCAAGGCCGTTTGAAACTTACCCGCCATCCGCCTATATCCCGCTGATGATCCAGACACCCAGACTGACCGATCGCAGCGCCCTGACCCGCAACCGCATCCGCGCCGGGCGGAACCCTGCCCTGTTCCTTCAGGAAGAGGCCGCCGCCGAGATCAAGGATCGCCTGGAACTGGTTAACAGGTCATTTACGTCCCCCGCTGTCGTGACGGGTCTGTCGCAGCTTTGGCACTCCGTCATGCCGGATGCGCGAATCGTCGCAGATGAAGATGTCCTTGATCTGCCTGAAGCTGCGCATGATCTGGTGATCCATGCCCTGTCCCTGCACTGGGCCAGCGATCCTGTCGGTCAACTGATCCAGGCCAGGCGCGCGCTGCGCCCGGATGGTCTGTGCCTTGTGTCCCTTTTCGGCGGCCTGACCCTGCACGAATTGCGCAGCGCCCTTGCCGAGGCCGAAGCGTGCATCACTGGTGGTTTGTCGCCGCGCATCCTGCCGATGGCCGAGATCCGCGATCTGGGCGGGTTGCTGCAACGCGCGGGCCTTGCCCTGCCAGTTGCAGACAGCGTAAGCCTGACGGTCAGCTATGCCGATCCTTTTGCCTTGATGCGGGATTTGCGGGCGATGGGCGAAGGCAATGCCCTTGAGGCGCGCCTGCGCCGCCCTACCCGCCGTGCCGTCCTCGAGGAAGCGGCAAGGATCTATGTCGACCAGCATGGCGATGGCGAGGGTCGCATCCCCGCGACCTTCGAAATGATATTCCTCAGCGGTTGGGCGCCGGATGACAGTCAGCCCAAACCATTGCGCCCGGGAAGTGCGCAGGCACGGCTTGCAGATGCTCTTGGAAGCATCGAATTGAAGCTGCAAGATTGACGATCCGCCAAGAACCTTTATGTCCCCTGCTGACCCATTCAAAATTCAAGATGAACGAGGGCCCAGATGCTGGATGCCACTTCGACCGAAACGACACAGACCAACGCCGCAAGGCCGCCAATGTCACCCGCCGATCACCCGAAGGTGGCGATGGGGAAAGTTGGTATTCTCGTGGCCAACTTGGGCACGCCGGATAACTACGATTACTGGTCCATGCGGCGTTATCTGAACGAATTCCTGTCGGATCGACGCGTTATCGACTACAGCCCATGGCTTTGGCAGCCGCTTCTGCAGCTCATCATCCTCAGCAAGCGGCCTTTCAGCAGCGGCAAGAACTACGAGTTCATCTGGAACCACGACAAGGGCGAAAGCCCGCTGATGACGATCACCAAGGACCAGACCGCCAAGATCACCGAGGCGATGAAGGCCCGGTACGGCGACAATGTCATGGTGGATTTCTGCATGCGATACGGCAATCCCTCGACCAAGTCGAAGGTGCGGGCGATGGTGGATGCCGGATGCCGCAAGATCCTGTTTTTCCCGCTTTATCCGCATTACGCCGGCGCAACATCGGCCACGGCGAACGATCAGTTCTTCAGGGCGCTGATGGATGAAAAATGGCAACCGACAGCCCGTGTCGTTGATCCGTATTACGAGCATCCGCTCTACATCGAAGCCTTGGCGCAATCAGTTGAGCGCGCCTACGCCCAGGAAGAGCACAAGCCCGAAGTGCTGGTCTGTTCGTATCACGGCGTTCCGAAACGCTACCTGATGGAGGGCGATCCCTATCATTGCCAGTGCCAGAAGACGACGCGACTGTTGATGGAGCGGCTGGGCTGGGACAAGACCCAGATCGTGACGACCTTCCAGTCACGGTTCGGACCGGAAGAATGGCTCAAGCCCTATACGGTCGAAGAAGTGGCGCGCCTTGCCAAGGAAGACGGCAAGAAACGCATCGCGGTTATTGCGCCTGCATTTTCAGCCGACTGCATCGAAACGCTTGAAGAGATCAACGAAGAGATCAAGGAAAGCTTCGAAGAGGCCGGTGGCGATCACTTCACCTATATTCCCTGCCTCAACGACGACGATGCCCATATCGCGGCGCTGAGCGCGGTGATCGAGGACAACCTCAAGGGTTGGCTGGATTGACCTGCGGCGGCGCGCGATCTCCGCGCGACGCAGATCCCGAGACAAATAAAAAAGGCGGTGTAAAACACCGCCTTTTTCTTTGTCAGTAGAGAGCTGAAATCAGCTTGCGACTGCTGCTGCAACCACTGCCAGGATCAGCAGCGGAACCAGAACGCCGCCGCCCGAGGAGCCAGCGGTTTCTTCAACAACAACCGGCGCTTCCATAACGGGCTCAGCCATGTTGCCAGCATATGCGGTGGAAGCGGCAGCGGTAACAGCAGCAGCGAGAACGAGTTTCTTCATGTTAACCTCCAGATAATCGGCTGGCGTGCAAAGCACACCAAGCACCCAAGACGTACCTCGTATTATTGTCTAAAGCAGTAATCCAAGGCAATTGCAAATCTGCACGCACCTGTTTTCAGTGCTGCAAGGGAATGTCGTCAAATTAGCAACACCTGTGTTCCAACTTTGGTCATTCCATACAATTCGGCAATATGTTCATTGTAAAGACCGATGCATCCGTTGGAGGATCGCCGCCCGATTTTGCGCGTATCATGGGTTCCATGAATACGGTAATAGGTCCAGCTGAGATACAGCGCATGTGTACCCAGCGGGTTGTCGGGACCGGGGGGCACGAAGTCGGGCCATTCCGGATTCCGCTCTTTCATCGAGGGGGTTGGCGCCCAGCTTGGGCCTTCCACCTTGCGAATCACGGAAGTGCGACCGCGCCGCGTCAGATCCTCGGACAAGGGCACGCTGGACGGGTAAAGTTTGTAGGTCGTTTGATCTTCGTCCCAGAAATGCAGCGCGCGCGAATTGATATCCACCAGCACCGCGCCGTTGCGCAGATCCGAGAAATAGGGCCGCCAGTCCAGTGTGCGGAAACTCGAGGCGTTCCGACGTACGACTTGCGACAGATCACGCTCCACCTCGACCGTATCGGCACCGTTCACGTTCTGGGCCAAGGCCGGTGTTGCAAGAAGCGACGCGCTTCCGGCAAGAAAGACGCGCCTGTTGAAGGCTGTTCCGCGGTTATCAGTCATCCAAAAACTCCAAGACAGGCAAACTGTCGACGGGGCAATCTTATTGCGTGAAAGACGCAGTCGCAAATCAAACTGGCGTCATTTGGCGCAGTCACGCCGAAGTGGGTTTAATATGCGGTTTCGGCAGGATAAAGCAGGTGGGTTAGCGCGGGAAAACTACACATGTTCAGACTTGCCGTCATTTTTGCCACGACTTCGCTTTTTCTGGCAGCCTGTGCAGCTCCACCTCCGCCCACTCTTGGGCCGGACGGCCGCCCATTGCCACGGGTCTACCGGATCTCTGCAGGGGATTCGGCTGAAATACAGTTCCGCATGCTTGATTCCGTCAATGCACTGCGCCAGGCGGCCGGCGCCGCCCCTGTCCAGCTGAGTTCAGAGTTGACGGCAGCAGCGGCAACCCATTCCCGCGACATGGCAGTTCAGAACCGGCCCTGGCATTTCGGGTCCGACGGATCTTCGCCGATCGACCGGGTCAGGCGCGCGGGCTATCCCGGTCAACTGCTGGGCGAGACGATTTCGGAAACCTACGAGACCGAGCTGGAAACCCTGGCCGCATGGATGGACGCACCGGACACCCGCCGCGTGATCCTGGAACCAGCGGCCCGCAACATGGGTTTCTCGTGGCACCAGGAAGCGAACGGCAAGATCTGGTGGACCTTGGTGGTGGGGAACTAAGACATCGATTCCTGCCGAACCGCAGGATCGCGACCAGAAAACCCCGGACACTGTTCGGGGTTTCTTTATTTTCAGATGCGCCGCGTCACGGAAAGATCGAGATCGGTGTGCCGTCCTGGACCATGGAATAGATGATTTCCATTTCCTCGTCGGTGACGGCGATACAGCCCCAGGTCCAATCGTTCTGGCCGTTCTGCCAGCGCTTCGGGCGTCCGTGAATGAAGATATCGCCCCCCGGATCACGGCCAGCAGCCTTTGCGCGGGCGATATCCGCCTCGTTGGGGTAGGAAATGCCCAAGGATAAGTGGAAACGGCTGTTCGGGTTGCGCCTGTCGATGATGTATTCGCCTTCGGGTGTGCGCCCATCCCCTTCGAACTGCTTGTGTCCGGCCGGCGCAAAACCAAGGTGAATGTCATAGGATGCCAAAGGCCGGTCAAAATGCATCAGATGCATGCGCCGCGCCTGCTTGAACACAAGGATACGCGTCACGGGCGGGCCCTTGTAGACCTTGAACTTCGAAGGGGCGCCAGCACAAGCGGACAGCCCGAAGGGTAGCGCCAGAAGGAAAAAACGCCTGTCTAACATATCTGCTCGATCTTCTTTTTTGGCAAACTGATACACGGAAACACGACCTGCAGATAGGCTGAATCGGCTTGATGGCGAAAGCGTTACACCTTGTCGCGGGCGTTCATCCGGTCCTCGATCGCCCTTAGCCGCGTCAGGACCTCGTCACGGTAAGCATCTGTTTTCTCGTTGCTTTCTTCCTGATGTGCATCCTGCATCGAGTTCACGACAAGACCAACCAGAAGGTTCACAACAGCAAAGGTCGTGACAAGGATAAATGGCACGAAGAAGGCCCAAGCGTAAGGATAAGCCTCCATCACGGGGCGCACGATCCCCATCGACCAGCTTTCCAGCGTCATGATCTGAAACAGCGAATAGGCGCTACGCCCAAGGGTGCCGAAACACTCGGGAAAACTGTCGCCAAACAGCTTTGTCGCCATGACAGAGCCTATGTAGAAGATGATCGCCATCAGCAGAAACACGCTGCCCATGCCGGGCAGGGCGGTGATGAACCCCTCGACCACACGGCGCAGGCGCGGCGCGACCGAGATGACACGCAAGACCCGCAGGATCCGCAGCGCGCGCAGGACGGACATGCCCTGCGCATTCGGCACCAGCGCGATACCCACGATCACGAAATCGAACAGGTTCCAGGCCGAGCGGAAAAAGTTGCGCCCATGGGCGATCAGCTTGAGGACGATCTCGATCACGAAAATCGACAGGCAGATGCGGTCAATCGTCAGGATCAAGGGCCCTGCCGCAGCCATGGCGGCATCGGAGGTTTCCAGCCCAAGGGTCACCGCATTCACCAGAATGACGGCGATCACGAAATTGGTCACCAAGGGTAGGGCCAGCCAATCAGCCAGTTTCGTCCGAAAAGTCATCGCTTGCTCCGGTAGGAAGTGGTCTTGCGCGGCGTCAGATATGTGGGGCCTTGAAGGCCGCCGCAAGCTCTACATGGGTCGACCAGCGGAATTGATCTACGACTTGCACCCATTCAAGGCGATAACCTGCTGACAGCAGGATTTTTGCATCACGCGCAAAGGTCACCGGGTTGCAGGACACAAAGGCAATCCGCCCGATCCGCGATTGCGCCAGCTCGCTGACCTGCGCCTCGGCACCCGCGCGTGGGGGGTCGATCACCGCCGCATCGAAGCGTTTCAACTCGTCCGGAAGCAGGGGCCGGCGGAACAGGTCACGCGCTTCGGCCGTGACGCGTTTCAACCCTTCGGCCTGCCGCCACCCCTGATCCAGCGCCTTGACCATCGCGGCATCACCTTCGACAGCGTGCACCTCGGCCTGCGCGGCAAGAGGAAGCGCGAAGGTGCCGCACCCGGCAAAGAGGTCAACGACCCGCGCAGCGCCCCCAACCGCCTCGGCGACGGACGCCAGCAGCGCCGCCTCGCCTTCGGCGGTTGCCTGCAGGAACGCGCCCGGTGGCGGGGTGACGCGCGCGGCGCCGAAGCGCTGCACCGGGGGCAACCGCATGCCCACCAGTTCGTCATCCCAGACAAGCCGGGCCAGCTTGAAACGCTCCACCTCGGCAGCCAGGGCGACCCGCAGCGGCCCGTCAAGGGGCTTGCCGCCCGTGACCATCACGTCCAGACCGCCCTCGCTCTGCGTGACCTGAACGGTCAACTCGCCCTTGCGGCTGCCACCTGTGATCGCCAGCGCCTCGGACAGCGGCAAGGCGTCCAGCAAGGCTGGCAGCAAAAGCTGACAATCGGGAATGTCGATCAACGTGTCCGAGGCACGGGCGTGAAACCCTGCCAAAGCGCCCTTCTTGGTGCGGCGGGCCGATAGGGCCGCGCGCCGGCGTGACCGGGGCGGGGATGTGAGGATGGGGCGAAACTCTGCTTCGATCCCCTGCGCGAACAGGGCCGCGCGCACCACATCGGCCTTCCAGCTGGCCACGAAGTCATCAGATGCGTGCATGACCTGGCAACCGCCGCAGGCCTTGTAGTGCCGGCAAGGGGCGGCGACACGGTTCGACGATGGCATGATGATCCGCACATCCGTCAGCCTGTCACCGGTCAAGGTGCCGGTCACGACCTCGCCGGGCAGGGTCATCGAGGCGAATACAGGGCCCTGGGCGATCCCGTCGCCCTGATGCCCCAGGCGGATGATGCGATATTCTGTCATGAGGCGCGGGATACCCCGGCGCGGGCTTTGCATAAAGCCCTATTCGGCGGCATCCCGCAGCCCGATGAAACCACCTGACTGGCGGTTCCAGTAGCGCGCATATAGCCCACCCGCCGCCAGTAGATCATCATGCGTGCCCTGTTCCACGATCCGGCCCGCATCCAGCACCACAATCCTGTCCATCTGGCTGATCGTCGACAACCGGTGCGCGACGGCCAGCACGGTCTTGCCGATCATCACACGCTCAAGCGCTGTCTGGATCGAGGCTTCGACTTCGCTGTCCAGTGCACTTGTCGCCTCATCCAGCACAAGGATCGGCGCATCCTTGAGGATCGCGCGCGCCAGCGCGATCCGCTGGCGCTGCCCGCCAGACAATTTCACGCCGCGCTCACCCAGATGGGCATCATAGCCGCGCCGCCCCTTGTGATCCTGCAGATCCTTGATGAATTCATGCGCCTCGGCCTTTTTGGCAGCGGCGATCACTTCGTCCTCGGTGGCATCGGGGCGACCATAAAGGATGTTGTCCCGGGCCGACCGGTTGAACATCGCGGTTTCCTGCGTGACCATCCCGATCCTGCGCCGCAGGCTTTCCTGTGTCACATCGCGGATATCCTGCCCGTCGATCAGGATGCGCCCCTGCTCGGGATCATAAAGCCTGAGCAGAAGCGCCACGAGGGTCGACTTGCCCGCACCGGAAGCACCGACGATCCCCAATTTTTCGCCCGGCTTCACCTCAAGTTCGATGTCGCTGATACCGCCGGCATCCCGTCCATAGGCAAAGCCAAGACCGTCAAAGCGAATGCGTCCCTCCGGCACCTGCAATTCGCTTGCGGTGGCGTCGTCATCCAGACGGGTGCGCGGCGTGAGGGTGTGGATGCCGTCTTCGATTTCGCCAATGTTCGAATAGATCGCCATAAGGGTGAAACTGACCCAGCCGGTCATCTGCGCGATACGGATGGAAACCGCGCCTGCGGCGACGATATCCCCCTCTGTCGCGGTACCTTGCGACCAGAAGATCAAGGTGCCGCCGATCAGAAGGACCGGCAGGATCCCCGCCAGAGTCATCAAAGCGACGCGAAACACGGCCGACAGCTTGCCGAAATGCAGCGAGGTATCACGAAACCGCTGCATCGCGCCAAGCGCGGCGCGATCCTCGTGATCGGCATGGGCAAACAGCTTGACCGTCTTGATGTTGGTGATCGTGTCGACAACCTGGCCTGATACCATCGCACGCGCGCCCGCCCGTTTGCCTGCGCGTTCGCGGATACGCGGCAGGAACCAGCGGATCAGCATGAAGTAAGCGGCAAGCCAGATGACAAAGACCAGCGCGACACGCGCATCGATTGCCAGCAGCAGGAATACCGATCCGATCAGCGAGGCCAGGGCAAAGGCCACGACGTTGATCATCTCGACCGCGACATCGGTGATCGCGCGTGCTGTCTGCATCTGTTTCTGGGCGATGCGGCCCGCGAAATCATCGTCGAAGAACTTGACCGATTGCCCCAGCGTCCAGCGGTGCAACCGGCTAAGGACAAGCGGATTCACATTGGGCTGTACGATGATCGAATTGGCCGCCGAGGACAGACCGAAAGCCAGCGGGCGCAGGATCAGGAAGAAACCGACAGCCCCCAGGATCATGGCCATGTTGGACGCGCCAAAGAACATGTCGGGCCCGCTGGCAACCGCGCCATCGATCACCATCCCGAGGATCAGGGCGGTCCCCGCCTCAAGCGCCCCGGCCAGCGCCGATAATCCTGCAGCGAGACATAGCGCAGGCCACGACCCCGACAGCGCCCAGCGAAAGAACGCGCCCAGCGCCTGTGGCGGCGGACCTTCGGCAGGCTGGAAAGGGTCGATACGGGTTGCGGATTGCATCATGGGTCTTTCAGTCATCGGGTTCAGGGAAGAACCTAGCCCGCAGGGTCAGCGGTCAAGAAACCCGCAATCGCGATGGGCCGCAAGGCAAGAAGCAGGATTACCCGCGATCCAGCAATTCTTCGCGTGTCAGGCGGAAACCCGACAGGATCCAGCGCTGTTTCAGCCGTTCAAGTTCGCGGCCAAGGGCGGGGCCCTCGAATTCCGGCATCAAATCAGCGGCGCGCAAGGGAAACACGGCCGCGGCACCTTCTGCGGCGGCCTCAAGGCTCTCGGGCGCAAGAGGTTGGCTCATGACGGCTGCGCGCAGTAGCAGGATGGCGCGCGCATCCTCGATCCCGTGCCGAAAACCCAGCTCGCCCGCATTCCGGCCCGAACCCAAGCCGTCGCGCAGCAGGCACAGCCTGATTTCCTCTGCACGGCTCAACCGCAGGCGACCGGCAGCCTCGGGGCCTGTCATCGAGGCAAGCCGCGCCAACCAGTCAGGCCCAACCTGCGCTTGCTGTTCAAGATGCACCAACGGCGCCAGACTGCGATCGTCGGCACCTGGCAGGATGCGTGTCAGCACGCCACAGGCGCGCATGGCCGCAACCGATGGGGCGGGATCCGGTGCCGAGAGCAGCTTGCCCATCTCGCTGCCCACACGTTCACGCGACAATTGCGCCAAACCGTCCGTGGCTTCGGCGATTGCCGACAGGGCGTTCTGATCCGGCCCCTGCGCATCATCGCCATACCACGCGTGAAAGCGAAAAAAACGCAGGATACGCAGGTAATCCTCTGCGATGCGTGCGGCTGCGTCCTCGATGAACCGGACCCGCCGCGCCATCAGATCGGGCAGGCCGCCAAGCGGATCAAGCACTGCACCCGAGGGGTCGGCATAAAGCGCGTTCATGGTGAAATCCCGGCGGCGTGCATCATCCTCGACCCGGGTTGCATAGGCTACAACAGCGCGGCGGCCATCGGTTTCGACATCGCGGCGAAAGGTCGTGACCTCATGCGGTATGCCGCCAGCGATCACCGTGATCGTGCCGTGCTCGATCCCGGTCGGCACGGGGCGCAGGCCGGCATCCTTGGCCAGTTCCATCACCACCTCGGGGCGGGCATCGGTCGCGATGTCGATATCGGTGACAGGTGCGCCGATAATGGCATTACGGACGCAACCACCGACAAACAGTGCCCTGTAGCCGGCCTGTGTCAGCATCGTGCAGACGGCCTGCGTGTGATCCGCCGTGATCCACTCCGCCGCGATCCGCATCAGCCCTGCATCCTGTCTGCCAATGCGCGCAGAATACGGGCCGTTGCGCCCCAGATGTAATAGGGACCGTATGGCACGGTGAAATAGTGCCGCCTTTGCCCGCGCCAGCGCCGCGACTGGATGATGAAACGGGCAGGGTCCGTGACATGGGACAGCGGTGCCTCGAACACCTCGGCGACTTCGCCGGGTTCGGGCCGGGGATCGAAGCGCGCGACGACGCGGGCCAGAACCGGCGTCACGATGAAGCCCGTCACGGTTTCATGCGCGGGCATGGTGCCCAGAACCTCGACATTTGCGCGGTCGAGCGCGATTTCTTCCTCTGCCTCGCGCAGGGCGGCGGCAATGACATCGGCATCGCCTTCGTCCTGCTTGCCGCCCGGAAAGGCGATCTGACCGGGGTGATGCTTGAGGGCGGATGATCGTTTTGTCAGGATCACCTGCATGCCGAACGGCCGCTCGATCAGCGGAACAAGAACGCCGGCCGCACGCAGCGGCCGACCCTCTGGCAAGACGACATCCGGGTTCAGATCGAAATCGGAAGACGGACGCCCCTCACGGCGCAATGCGTCGATAACCCGATCAAGAGGATCAGTCCGCATCCCCGTCCGTCCCTTTGGCCTCGAATCCCAGGGTCTCGGGGTCAAGGTCGTAATGGGCGCCGCAGAACTGGCAATCGGCCGTGACCCGCCCCTCGTCCGTGGTCATCTTTTCGATGTCCTTGGAGGAATAGATCGACAGGCTTTGCCGCACACGGTCTTCGGAACAGGTGCAACCAAATCGCACGGGCTGCGCATCGAAGACACGCGGCGCCTCTTCGTGGAACAGGCGGATCAGCAAATCGGTCGGCGACACGCGCGGCCCGACAAGTTCCAGATCCTCGACCGTGTCCAGAAGAAGATTGGCACGGTTCCAGTTCTCGCCATCCTCGCCATCCACAAGGTCGCGTGCGTGCAACAAGCCATCTTCGCCTGTCGCCTCTGCACCTTTGGCAAAGGGCGAGGCCTTCGGCATGTGCTGCAACATCACACCGCCTGCGCGCCAGTATTCCTTGATCCCACGCTCGGTCGATTTGCCGAAGCTGAGGGCAAAGCGGGTCGGCAACTGCTCGGACTGGGCGAAATACGCCTCGGCACAGGATGCAAGCGATCCACCGGCAAGCGGGGTGATGCCCTGATAGGGGGTCATGCCCTGGCCCTGGTCGATCATGATCGCAAAATAACCCGTGCCGATCTGGTCGAAGGGCGCCCCATCCGTCAGACGATCCGCATCATAGCTTGCATAGGCCCGGATACGTGCCGGCTCGCCTTCCTCGGACGGGCCATAGTAATCCGTGGCAATCATCCTGACAGGGCCCTTGGACTGGACCTGAAGCTGCAATTTCCAGCGCAGCTTGACCGACTGGCCGATCAACGCGGTCAGCAAGGCCATTTCAGCCACCAGCGCCTCGACCACCGGAGGGTAGTCGTGCTGCTTCAGGATACCGTCAAGCACCCCGTCCAGCCGTGCGACACGGCCCCTGATGTCCGAGTTGTCCAGCTGGAACGGCAATACCGTATCGTCCCAGGCGATTTTTGATCCAAGTGTCATGGGGTTTCCTTACGAGCCGTCTCTTGGCATACCGCGTGTATATAGGCGGGGCAAGGCAGGCACCAAGGGAATGGCTGCCACCCGCTGCGCGCAAGGCTTGTGCAAAAGGTGACATGATGATCAGACGGTTTGGTGAAACGCCCCGGGCGGGGCAAAGCTACAGACGCCGACCAGGGGCCTATGCGATCCTGTTGCGCGGCGCGGACATGCTGGTGACGCATCAGGCCGATCCATGGCCGGAGTTCCAGCTGCCGGGCGGCGGGATCGACCCCGGCGAGTCGCCTATGGCAGCACTTCACCGCGAGGTTTTCGAGGAAACAGGCTGGAGCATTGCCGCCCCGCGCCGTATCGGAACATTCCGCCGCTTCACCTATATGCCTGAATACGACCTCTGGGCCGAGAAGCTGTGCATGATCTACCTGGCAAGGCCAGTGCGCCGGATCGGCCCGCCCAGCGAGGCAGGCCATACCGCGTTGTGGATGCCCCCCGCCGTTGCAGCCGACAAGCTTGGAAACGCCGGAGACAGGCATTTCGTCACCGGTTTGCTATCCGGTCTTCGACGCTTCTGACTGCGGCGCACCCTTGTATTCAAACAGGACGGCAGAAACGTCATCCGGGAAGTCGTGACCGCCCGCGTATTCGGTCAGGTTCCAGATGAAGGCTTCCAGAAATGCGGTTCCGGCCAAATGGCGCAAATCATCCAGCATCCTTGAGGCACCTTCGGTCCCCAACAGGCGATCTTCCGGGTCGGGACATTCAAGGATTCCGTCGGACAGCACGATCAGCCGATCGCCCGGTGCAAGAACGCAGTCGAACTGCTGATAGATCGCGCTGTCGAACAGTCCGACCGGCAGACCGCCTGCGCCCAGGATTTCCAACGTTCCGTCAGATCGCTGAACCATGGGGTTCGGATGCCCTGCCTGCACCATGACGACACGCCCGGTCTGCAGATCGGCATCGGCCAGAAACAAGGTGAGGTAGTGATCGGTCTGCACCTCCTGCAGGACAAGGCGGTTCAACGAGCCGACAACCTGTTCGGGCGGCAAATGGGTCAGTGCACCATCCGCATCACGCGTCAGGGCGATGTTATGTTCCGGCGCAGAGGATGACATGTAGCTTGCCAGTCGCGCCGTCATCATCGCGGAACTGATCCCGTGGCCGGACACATCCAGCGCAAACAGCCCCGCATGCGTATCGCCGGCCGGATAGAACCCGACCAGATCCCCCCCAAATGCCCCGAGGATCGCAACAGAAGACAGACCTGCGCCGCGCCGAAGTCATGCGATCTTTCCCGCACCAGCGACTGTTGCAGTTTTTTCGCCTCCGCAAGGTCGGTGTCCAGCGCATCATAAAGCGCCTGAAGCTCGGCCAGGGTGCTGGTGATCAGGCGATTCTTGTCCGACAGTTGCCGCTGCATGTCGATGATCCGCGTACCCGCATTGATGCGGGCGCGCAGTTCTGCGGGATTGACGGGCTTGGTCAGGAAGTCGTCAGCCCCGCAATCAAGACCGAGCGCCACGGCTTCCTTGCCGCTTTTCGAGGTGAGAAGGATGAAATAGCCATAGGATTCCCGTGGCAGGGCACGGAAGGCGCGACAGAACGCAAGCCCATCCATGCCGGGCATCATCCAGTCGCTGAGAACAAGATCCGGCGCCTCAACAGTGCAAAGCGCCAGCGCATCCTGCCCACTGGCGGCTTCGGATACCCTGAAGCCCCACCGGGTCAGAAAGGACGAAAGGATACGCCTTTGCAGGTCACTGTCATCGACCACAAGCGCATGCAAGGGAATGTCACGCACGACCGTCGCGTTCGGGCCTGTCTTCTGGGAATGCTGTGCTTGCGCGGACACGGGTTGCTGCCTTCTTGACATGAAAGCCCCATGTAAAGCGCAATCCCTAACGCCAGCTAAATGTTAGAATTAATCGTATTTACAGAATGTTAAGTTCTTTTCCCTAAGCCTGCAAAGCATGTCGCGGCAGGAGAGGGACATGATCGACTGGACACGTGTGGAAGAACTGCGGGATGAAATCGGCGCTGATTGTTTTGACGAGGTGGTCAACCTCTTCCTCGCCGAAGCTGGTGATGTCGTGACCCGCCTGCGTGACAATCCCGATATTTCGCGGCTGGCGGTCGATCTTCACTTTCTCAAGGGTGGTGTTCTCAACCTCGGGTTCGTGGCGGTTTCCCACCTGTGCACAGAGGGGGAAAGCCTGGCCTCAAGCGGACAGGGCGACCGGTTCGACATCACGGCGCTTGTCACGACCTATGAACGGTCAAGGCTGGCATTCCTGACGGAGTACCAGTCACGCCTTGCCGTGCGGGCCTCAGCGGGGTGAACGTTTGGCAAGGATACGTTGAAGGGTACGGCGATGCATGTTCAGGCGACGCGCCGTCTCGGACACATTGCGGTCGCACAGTTCATACACGCGCTGGATATGCTCCCAACGAACGCGATCCGCGCTCATCGGGTTTTCGGGCGGCGGCGGAAGGTCGGCCCCGGTCGCCAGCAAGGCGTGGGTGATGTCGGTCGCATCCGCCGGTTTGCTCAGGTAATCCGTGGCACCGATCTTGACCGCCGCGACAGCGGTTGCAATCGCACCGTAACCGGTCAGCACGACGATGCGGCAATCCGGGCGTTTGTCGCGCAGAACCTCGACCACATCCAGCCCGTTGCCATCCTCTAGGCGCAAGTCACACACGGCATAGGCAGGGGGACGGGCCGTTGCAATGGCCTTGCCAGCAGCGACCGAACCTGCGGTTTCCACATCGAAGCCACGTTTTTCCATGGCTTTGGCCAGGCGCTTCAGAAACGCTTCATCGTCGTCGACCAGAAGAAGTGTTCTGTCTTCTCCGATGTCGTGCAGGTCTTCCGCCACGCCTGTGCCTCCTGATCCAGCCAACGCTGTTCAAATCTATTATAGCGCGCGCTGTCAGGCGTCAAACCAACCTGTCATTCTCGTGATGTCAGAGCAAACTGTCATTGGGCTTCCAGAAAGCACTGGATACGGTCCGCCACATCTTCAGCGCGCAAAGACCGCTGAAAGACTTCGACAAAACCATCCTCGGGAAAGACGAGATAGCTCATCGTGGAATGATCGACGAGGTAGTATTCATCGTCACCTTCCTGTTTCTGATAGAAGGTGCGGTAGGCACGGCTGGCCGCGCGAACCTGCTCGGGCGACCCTGTCAGACCCAGCATGCGCTCGTGCAGGTTTGCCGTGAATGCGTCGACAACTTCGGGCGTGTCGCGTTCAGGGTCGATCGAGATGAAAACAGGCTTCACCATCAGGCCACGCTCTTCAAGGATATCGATCGCCTCTGCGTTCCGGGACGTGTCCAGGGGGCAGACATCCGGGCAGAAAGTATAGCCGAAATAGATCAGGCTTGGCTGGTCGATCACATCGGCGTCCGTCACCGTCTTGCCGGTCTCGTCCACCAGAGTGAACGGTCCCCCGATCTGCGAGGCGCCACCGGCAATATTTGTGGTGCGGCACTGGGCGTATTTGTCAGGTGTACCCGCAAGCCTTGTATAGACAAAAACACCTGCAGTCATCGCAATGACAAGACACACCGCGACGATGGCATAAAAACGGGACATCACGTTCTCCTTTTCCGGCAGGACTGGTTATTGGGTCAGCCGGGGTGCATATTTAGCACTTGGGCCAGACATGCAACGGGACGAATGGGCACATATGAGTGATATGCAGCTTGGCGTTCTCAAGGGGCGCGAACGCGGAAACTGGGTTCGTCTTCGCACGATCATCCTGTTGCGCTGGGCAGCTGTCATCGGACAGCTGATCGCCCTGTTCGTCGCGCAAGAGGCCTACAAGCTGCAGATCGAGATGGGGCTGTGCCTGTTGGTCGTCAGCGTGTCGGTCATGGGCAACCTGATCGCGATGTTCATTTTCCCCGAAAACAAGCGACTGTCGGAAACCGAAAACCTGTTGATGGTTCTCTTCGATCTTCTGCAACTGGCGCTGCTGCTGTACCTGACGGGCGGCCTGCATAACCCGTTCTACATCCTGATCCTGGGGCCGGTGACGGTTTCAGCCTTGGTTCTGACGCTTCGCTCGACCGTGTTTCTGGGGATCACCGCCATCCTTGCCGTGACCCTTCTGGCCGAGTTCCACCTTCCCCTGCGATCAGAGCAGGGGTTCCTTTTGCAGGTGCCCGACATTTTCGTTTTCGGCAATTGGGTGGCCATCACCATCGCTGTGATCTTCCTCAGCTTCTATTCCCGGCGTGTCACCCAAGAGATGCATTCGATGTCCGACGCGTTGCAAGCGACGCAGATGGCCTTGGCGCGCGAGCAGAAGCTGACCGATCTGGGCGGCGTCGTCGCGGCGGCAGCCCATGAGCTGGGCACACCACTGGCCACCATCAAGCTGACCAGTGCCGAGCTGATCGAAGAGCTGGATGATTTTCCCGAGCTTCAGGACGATGCACGGCTGATCCGCGAGCAGGCAGACCGATGCCGGAATATCCTGCGTTCCATGGGGCGGGCGGGCAAGGATGATCTGATGCTGCGTCAGGCGCCCTTGGGCACCTTGGTACGCGAAGCCGCGGCCCCGCATATGAACCGTGGCAAGGACATCAATTTTCAGGACGGTCTGACGGACGAAGACAGCCAGAGCCAGCCCATGGTGCTGCGCCGCCCCGACCTGGTGCATGGGCTGCGCAACCTGTTGCAGAACGGGGTTGATTTCGCGCGGGCGAATGTCTGGGTGGAAACCCGCTGGGATGATGAAACCGTTTCGGTGCGCATCATGGATGACGGCATGGGCTATCCCGCGAACATCATGGGGCGCATCGGCGACCCCTTCATGCGGTTGCGCAGAAGCGAACCGGAACGCGCCCAGCGCCCGGAATACGAAGGCATGGGGCTGGGGCTGTTCATTGCCAAGACGCTTCTTGAACGGTCCGGGGCCGAACTCAGCTTTGCCAACGGGCGAGATCCCTATCTTGCCAGTACGGAACAACCCCAGAAGTGCGGCGCGATTGTCGAAGTTGTCTGGCCGCGATCAAAGATCGATGCACGCCATCCGGCGAATGCCACGCCAATGGGGCAGAACCGCCTGCTGGATACCTGATCCGGTAATCCGGTTTCGGGTCAGCGGCTTCTCGGCGTTAACCAAGCATTAAGCATTTCGCGTCAAAGCTGTAAGTCATGTTTCCAGACGGGGGAGTCGGGGATGGCTCTGCTCAATCTGTTTCAGTTTGTTGTACCGGTAAGCCTGGGGCTGCTTTTGGGCGGCTTCATCCTTGTTCTGCTGGCCCGGTTTGATCAGAGCGGGCACGCGACAGGCGGTCAGGATGCACCGGCCGAGTCGAAAGGCGAGGGTGCCGATGCCGCCTTCCTCTTCGAAGGTCGTATGCTCTTGCAGGCAAGCGACAGGGCCACACAGCTTTTGCAACCGTCCACGACCGATGGATCAGCCGTTGGCCCGCATAGCCTTGATGATTGGGGGCTTGTGCTTTGCGTGCTGAGACCGCGCTTTCCCGATCTTCCCGACGATCCTTCACAATTCAGGGCATCACCTGGCGAAAGCGGTCAGATCCGGCTGGACTCCATGGCAGGCGCTGCAGCGGCGGAGCATATCGTCGTCGAATGGTGGGATGACTGGGTTCGCCTTCAAATTGTCGATCACTGCCATGACCAGGAACACGCAATCCCGTCAGCCGACATGTCCGAAGAGGCAGGATGGCTTCGGTTGGCGGTTACCGGTGCGCCCTATCCGATATGGCAAACGGCAAGGGATGGTCGTGTTCTCTGGGCAAACACCGCATATGCGGATCTAGTCACCCGGTTCGAACGGCGCAGCCCCGAAGACATGACGACGGCACAGGGTTTTCCGATCATGTTCGATGTGCCGCTTCAGACAGAATGCGACAACGCATCATATCGCTTGTCGATTGTCCCGTCCGGATCGGTGCAACCCTATTGGTTCGATGTGCGATGCCTGCGGATACCATCAGGATGGATGAATTATGCCACGGATGTAAACGCCGTCGTCAACGCGGAAATCGCCCAGCGCAACTTTGTGCAGACCCTGACCAAGACCTTCGCACAACTGTCCATCGGTCTGGCGATCTTCGACCGGCAGCGGCAACTGGCGCTGTTCAATCCGGCCTTGATCGATCTGACCTCCTTGCCTGCGGAATTCCTGAGCGCGCGACCAAATCTGCTGTCGTTCTTTGACCGGCTGCGCGATCGCCAGATGATGCCAGAGCCCAAGAACTACAGATCGTGGAGGGATCAGATCACCGATCTGGTCGCAGCCGCGGATAACGGTCTTTACCTCGAGACCTGGTCCCTGCCATCGGGCCTGACCTACCGCATCAGCGGTCGGCCCCACCCCGACGGTGCGGTGGCTTTCCTGTTCGAGGATATCAGCGCCGAGATATCGCTGACACGTCAGTTTCGGTCGCAGCTTGAATTGGGGCAATCGGCCCTGAACGCGATGGAGCAGTCGATCGCGGTTTTCTCGGCCACGGGCGTTCTGGCATTTTCCAATACCGCCTATCGCAAGATGTGGCATATCGATCCTGACAGCGGTTTCGCCGAAATCACCGTGATCGACGCATCGCGCCATTGGCAATCACATAGCCTGCCGACACCTGTATGGGGTGATCTGCGCGACTTCGTGAACCAGTTCGGGGATAGATCCGACTGGCAGGCCGAGGTGACGTTGCGCGACGGGCGCATGGTTGCCTGCCACGTCGCGCCCATGCCGGGGGGTGCCACAATGGTCCAGTTCATGCCCTTCGAAAAATGCATCGCTTCAGCCACGAGAGAGCTTTTGCCAAGCGCGTGATGATCCGCTCGCCAATGAGACTTGCAGGCAGTGTCAGGCGCGCTACTCTGCGCGAATGTCGCCTTTTGCCACCCGGATCACACTGTCTTCGCCCGACCAGACAACTGCATTCGCAGAGCGCCTTGGTGCGCGCCTGCAGCCAGGCGACGTACTGCTGCTGGAGGGTTCCATTGGCGCCGGCAAGACGCATTTCGCGCGCAGCTTGATCCAGTCCCGGATGGAATATCCCGAGGACGTGCCATCGCCGACCTTCACCCTTGTGCAGATGTATGAAGCCGACACCTGCGAGATTTGGCATGCGGACCTGTATCGCCTGTCCATGCCAGACGAGGTGGTCGAGCTTGGCCTGACCGAAGCATTCGACAACGCGATCTGTCTGGTGGAATGGCCGGATCGCCTTGGCGATCTGACGCCCGCCAATGCCTTGCGGCTGGCGTTCACACAAGGCAAGGACGAGGATGAACGTGAGGTCGCGTTGACATGGACCTGCGGGAAATGGGCAGAGCGCCTGAAGGGAGCTTTCGATGACTGACCGCAGCAATCTGGCCGACGCCTTTGTGGCAGGCACCGACTGGGCCGGGGCCAGCCGGAAACCGCTGGCCGGGGACGCATCAAACCGGCGTTACGAACGTCTGCACCTGCACGGGAAAAGTGCCGTGCTGATGGACGCCCCGACCGAAAAAGGCGAGGATATCCGCCCCTTCGTGCGTATCGCGCGCTACCTCTGCGGGTTGGGGTTGAGCGCGCCGCAGATCCTTGCGACGGATGACCGCCACGGTTTCCTGCTGCTGGAAGATCTGGGCGATGACCTCTTTGCCCGCGTCATTCCCCGGGAACCGGAGCTTGAGCAATCGCTTTACGAAGCGGCCACCGATGTTCTGGTGCATCTGCACTGCGCACCGCCGCCTGCCGACCTGCGGGCTTATGATGCCGCGATCATGCTGAACATGGCGGCGCTTGCCTGGCGTTGGTACCTGGGTGGTGCCCTGTCAGAGGATCCCGCATCGGAACAGGCTTTCCGCCATGCTTTCGCCCCTATACTTGCCCAACATGCCGGTGAAACACCCGTTCTGATCCAAAGGGATTACCATGCCGAGAACCTGATCTGGCTGCCCGAAAGGGCCGGACCTGCACGCGTGGGGTTGCTGGATTTTCAGGACGCGATGAAGGGTCACCCGGCCTATGATCTGGTATCGGTGCTGCAGGATGCCCGCCGCGATGTGCCGCCTGCGATCGAGGACCGGATGATCGCACGATATGTCGCGGCCACCGGGCAGGATGAGACCACGTTCCGGGCTGCCTATGCGGTCCTCGGGGCGCAGCGCAACCTTCGGATTCTTGGCGTCTTCGGCAGGCTTTGCCTGCTGAACGGCAAGTCGCATTACGTGGACCTGATCCCGAGGGTCTGGGATCTTCTGATGCGGGATCTGGAACATCCGGCCCTTGCCCCTGTAGCCGGGTTGATCAAGGGGGCGCTGCCCACGCCAACCACAGATATCCTTGGAAGGATAAAGGAAAAATGCGCGACCGCCCCCAAGCCGTAATGCTGTTTGCGGCAGGTTTCGGCACGCGCATGGGCGCGCTGACCGCGGATCGGCCCAAACCCCTTGTTCAGGTCTCCGGACAGGCCTTGATCGACCACGCGCTTGCGCTTGTCGGCGCTGCGGGCATATCGCGGAAGGTCGCCAACCTGCACTACCGCGCCGAGATGCTGGAGGCGCACCTTGCCGGTAGCGATGTGCAGATCTCGGTCGAGACACCCGACATCCTTGAAACAGGCGGCGGCTTGCGCCAGGCCATGCCGTTGCTGGGGGAAGGTCCTGTGTTCACACTGAACACGGATGCCATCTGGAAAGGGCCAAACCCCCTCAGCCTGGCCCTGCAGGCATGGGACCCGGCGCGTATGGATGCGCTTCTGGTCTGCATAAGCCCGGATATGGCCGTGGGTCACTCGGGCAACGGCGATTTTGTTCTTGATGCGGCGGGGCGCCTGTCACGGGGGCCGGGATGGATCTATGGGGGTGCGCAGATCATTCGGACGGATGGGCTGCAGGACATACCTGACCGCGCCTTTTCGCTGAACCTTCTGTGGGACCGGATGCAGGAGAAGGGGCGCCTTTACGGGCTGCGCTATCCCGGACAATGGTGCGATGTCGGGCGACCCGAAGGCATAGCCTTGGCCGAAAGACTGTTGGGACAGCCTGATGTTTGATCCTGGCGAAAAGCCCCGTCTGTTCGGGCTGCCGCCTGGCGCGGATTTCCCGGCAGCCTTGGTGCATGGGTTGCAGACCCGTTTCGCAGGCAAACCGCCCGAGGCGCTGGCGCAGGTGCAGCTGATCGTGAACACGAGGCGCATGGCGCGACGTATCCGCGATTTGTTCGACAAGGGGCCGGCGCTTCTTCTGCCCGCAATCAGACTGGTGACCGACCTTGGCGATCGCGCGGATCTTGCCACCATGGATCCGCCGGTGTCCCCCCTGCGGCGCAGGCTGGAAATCTCGCAACTGGTGGCAAGGCTGCTGGACAGTCAGCCGGACTTGGCCCCGCGCGCCTCACTCTATGATCTGTCGGACAGCCTTGCGGGGTTGCTGGACGAGATGCAGGGCGAAGGCGTGGGGCCCGATGCCATCAGGCAGCTGGATGTGTCGGACCAGTCAGGGCATTGGGCGCGTGCCCAACAGTTTCTGGGGATCGTGCAACATTTCTTTGACGGTGCCGGCGATGCCCCGGACCGGGAGACGCGGCAAAGACGCGTCATCGAAAGCCTGATTGCGCGCTGGCAGGCAGAGCCGCCCGCGCATCCCGTGATCGTTGCAGGCTCTACCGGGTCGCGCGGCACGACACGCCTTTTGATGAACGCGGTTTCGCAATTGCCGCAGGGCGCGATCGTGTTGCCGGGTTTCGATTTCGACATGCCCGCGTCGGCCTGGACCGATCTGAACGATGCGCTGCTAGCCGAGGATCACCCCCAATTCCGGTTTCGCCTTCTGATGCGCGACCTTGGGCTGGAACCCGGTGATGTTCTGCCCTGGTCGGACAGCCCAGCGCCCTGCCCGCCGCGCAACGCACTGGTGTCACTGGCGCTGCGTCCCGCGCCGGTTACCGATCAATGGCTGTCGGAAGGGCCGCACCTGAGGCAGCTTGACGATGCCATGGCCAAAGTGACGCTGGTAGAGGCGCCATCGCTCAGGGCCGAAGCCATGGCGATCGCGATGCGGTTGCGGCAAGCCGCAGAGGACGGGATCGTCGCCGCCCTGATCACACCGGACCGAATGCTGACGCGGCAGGTGACGGCCGCGCTGGACAGATGGAACATCTTGCCCGATGACAGCGCAGGCCAACCGCTGAACCTGTCACCACCCGGCCGGTTCCTTCGTCATGTTGCGGCACTGTTCCAGCGCAAACTGACCGCAGAGGCACTGATCACGCTGCTGTCACACCCGCTGACCCACTCAGGCGCCGATCGTGGTCTTCATCTGCGCCTGAGCCGGGAACTTGAACTGCATATCAGGCAGAACGGCCCACCCTTTCCCAACGGGGCCGACCTTCGGGCCTGGGCTGACAAACAAAAGCAGCCGGAAGCGAAGGCCTGGGTTGAGTGGGTTGTTTCCTGCTTCACGGAAAAGCCCCTACCGGATGAGCTGGCCTTGTCCGAACGCCTGACCGCGCATCTGGAGCTTGCTGCCCGGATCGCACAGGGACGCAGCGGCGAAGGCAGCGGCGGCCTCTGGCTGGAAAAGGCCGGACGCGAGGCGCAGGCACTGGTCGAAATGCTGACGCGCGAAGCCGGCCATGGCGGTTCCATGGACGCCAATGATTATTCCGATCTGTTCGGCGCGATCCTGTCCGGGGCCGAGGTGCGCGACCGGGACGCGCCACATCCGAACATCCTGATCTGGGGGACCCTGGAAGCACGGGTGCAAGGGGCCGACCTTGTCATTCTTGGCGGTCTCAACGAAGGCAGCTGGCCGGAAATGCCGGGCCCAGATCCCTGGTTGAACCGCAAGATGCGCCATGATGCGGGTCTGTTGCTGCCCGAACGGCGCATCGGTCTGTCGGCCCATGATTTCCAACAGGCCATAGCTGCAAACGAGGTCTGGCTGACACGTTCGATCCGGTCCGACGATGCGCAAACGGTCGCGTCGCGCTGGGTGAACCGGATGGTCAACCTGCTGGATGGTCTGCCGGAACAAAGGGGTCCCGATGTTCTCAAGGGTATGCGGGACAGGGGCGACGCATGGCTGGAAAAGGTCGTGCTGCTTGAAACGCCCGTGCCTGTGCCGCCGGCCTTCAGGCCTTCGCCGCGCCCCCCGGTCGCCGCGCGACCCACGCAGATGTCGGTGACCGAAATAAAGCGGCTGATCCGTGATCCCTACGCAATCTACGCCCGTCATGTGCTGAAACTGCGCCCGCTCAACAGCCTGATGCAGGCACCCGATGCCCTGCTGCGGGGGATCGTGACGCATGACATCCTGGAGGCTTTCGTCAAGGGTTTGACGGATGCACCCGAAACGCTGACGCAGGACCATCTGATGCAACTGGCAGAGACTGTTCTTGCCGAAAACGTCCCTTGGCCTGATGTCCGTGTGCTGTGGAAAGCCCGGATTGCCCGCGCCGCGGATTGGTTCGTCAACAGCGAAAAGGCGCGGCGCGCACAGGCGATGCCCATCGCCTTCGAACGCAAAGGCGCGGCCGATCTTGCCGGGCTAGGGTTCACCCTGACGGTCAAGGCAGACCGGATTGACCGCGATGAGGCTGGCGCGCTACATATCTATGATTACAAGACAGGCGCCCTGCCTTCGCTGGATGAACAGAAGTATTTCGACAAGCAGCTTCTGCTGGAGGCGGCGCTGGCAACGCGCGGCGCGTTCAAGGATATCCCGCCTGCGACCGTCGCCAGGGCAGCCTATATCGGCGTCGGAAGTGCGCGAAAGGAACAGCCCGCCCCGCTGGAGGAAGAGACGCCCGAAAAAGTCTGGCAGGAGCTGGTTGCGCTGATCTCGGCTTATCTGCAGGCCGATCAGGGCTATACCGCGCATCGCGCCATGTTCAAGGAAGGCGATACCGGCGACTATGACCTGCTCGCCCGTTTCGGGGAATGGGATGCGACCCAGGATGCCACACCCGAGGACCTGTCATGAGGCGGGATGACGCGACAGAGCGACAGGTTCAGGCCGCGCGCCCGGATGGGTCCACCTGGTTGTCGGCCAATGCCGGGTCGGGGAAAACCCGGGTTCTGACCGACCGTGTGGCAAGACTGCTTCTTTCCGGGGTCGAGCCGCAGCACATCCTGTGCCTGACCTACACCAAGGCCGCCGCCAGCGAGATGCAGAACCGTCTTTTCAAACGGCTGGGCGGATGGGCCATGCGAACCGACGAAGCATTGCGCGACGCGCTGCGCGAGCTTGGTATCGACGGGCCCATCCAGACCGATGCGCTGCGTCAGGCGCGCACCCTGTTTGCCCGCGCCATCGAGACGCCGGGTGGCCTCAAGATCCAGACGATCCATTCCTTCTGCGCATCGCTGCTGCGTCGGTTTCCGCTTGAAGCGCGGGTTACCCCGCAATTCACCGAGATGGATGACCACTCTGCCCGGCAATTGCGGGCCGAGATTCTTCAACGGCTGGCCGAGGGCAAGGATGCATCCGTGGTCGAAGACATGGCGACCATCTATTCCGGCAGTGACTTTGACGACCTGACCCGCGTCCTGACCGCCCAGCGCGATGCGTTTCAGGACGATGTGACGCGCGATCTTGTTCTGGACTGGTTCGATCTTGCGCCCGGATATGATGCCAAAGCGCTGCGCGCGGCCGTCTTCACGGGGGATGAACCAGAGATCCTGCGCCAACTGGTTCCGGCAATGCTGGCCGGCGGATCGAATGACTGCAAACAGGCTGCGCGGCTGGCCTTGCTGACAGGGCAGGATTTGTCCGAGCTGCCCGAGCTTGAGAATATCTTTCTCTATGGCGGATCCGCAAAAAAACCGTTTGGGGCCAAGATAGAGGCTTTTCCATCAAAGGACTGCCGCAAGACGATCCCGGATATCCTGGACGCGCTCAACGCCTGGATGACCCGCGTGGAACAGGCCCGCGAGGCGCGCCTTGCCTTGGCGGCAGCGGAAAAGACCCTTGTTCTTCATCGTTTTGCGCGCGTCTTTCTGCCCGCCTATGAGCGTCAGAAAACGCTTCGGGGCTGGCTGGATTTCGACGATCTGATCGTCAAGGCGCGGGATCTGCTGACCGATCCGGCGGTGGCGGCCTGGGTCCTGTACCGTCTGGACGGCGGGATCGACCATATTCTTGTGGACGAGGCACAGGACACCAGCCCGGTGCAATGGCAGGTCATCGAAAGGCTGGCACAGGAATTCACCAGCGGGGCAGGGGCAAGGGCCGACGTGCCGCGCACCATCTTTGTCGTGGGCGACAAGAAGCAGTCGATCTATTCCTTCCAGGGTGCCGACCCCCGAGAGTTCGACAGGATGCAGGCCGAATTTGCCAAGCGGCTTGTGCCAACCAACCGGCCCCTGTCCGCAATGGAGCTTGAATATTCCTTCCGCTCGGCCGATGCGGTGCTGCGCCTGGTCGATCAGACGTTCACGGGTCGCGACAGTGCAGGCTTTGCAAGCTCGATGCACCGGGCGTTCAAGAACGCCATGCCCGGGCGTGTCGATCTGTGGCCAGCGATCGAAAAGCCCGCAGCGCCGGAAAAAATCGCCTGGCATGATCCGGTGGACCGGCGCAGCGAAAGTGATCACATGGTTCTTCTGGCCGATCGGATCGCGTCGGAAATTCGCCGCATGGTGGATCAACGCGTGATGATCCCGGTCGAGATCGAGAATACCGGAACATACCGGATGCGACCCGTGCGCGAAGGCGATGTGCTGATCCTTGTTCAGCGCCGCTCGTCCCTGTTCCGCGAGGTGATCCGCGCCTGCAAGGACAAGGGGCTTGAAGTTGCCGGTGCGGATCGTCTGAAGGTCGGGGCCGAACTGGCGGTGCGCGATCTTGCGGCGCTTCTGTCTTTCCTGGCAACGCCGGAAGATGACCTTTCGCTGGCGGTGGCGTTGAAATCACCCTTGTTCGGCTGGAGCGAGCAGCAGCTTTTCACGCTGGCACAGGGTCGAAAAGGCTATCTTTGGGAGGCTTTGAGAAACCGGGCGGACACGCACCCGGACACGCTGACAATCCTGAATGATCTGCGTGATCAGACCGATTTCCTGCGGCCCTATGAATTGATCGAAAGGATCCTGACACGTCATGACGGAAGGCGGCGGATCCTTGGACGTCTGGGGCAGGAGGCCGAAGACGGCATTGATGCGTTTCTGGCGCAGGCGCTTGCCTATGAACGGGGAAACATCCCCAGCCTGACAGGGTTTCTGACCTGGATGGAGACCGATGAGCTGGAGATCAAGCGGCAGATGGATGCGGCCGGAAACCGGATCAGGGTCATGACGGTGCATGGCGCCAAGGGTCTTGAGGCGCCCATCGTCATTCTGCCTGATGCCGGGCGCCGGGATAACAGCATACGCGACATGATGCTTGTGCATGAGGGCAGGGCGTTGTGGAAAACCGCCGGCGACGACGCACCGGCAACTGTCGGCGCTGCACTGCAAGCGCAGCTCGAAGCGCAGGAGGCCGAGCGCGACCGCCTGCTCTATGTCGCGATGACCCGCGCCGAAAAATGGCTGATCGTCGCCGCCGCAGGCGATCTGGGAAAGGACGGCAGCAGCTGGTTCCACCGGGTCGAAGCCGCCATGCGGGCCTCTGGCGGGGTCGATCATGGCTTTGACTTCGGACAGGGTGTGCGTCTTGAAAGCGGTGACTGGAATCTGCCGGAAACAGAGACGGACTCAGCGGAAATCAAACCTGCACAGGTTCTTGAAGGCCTTTTTTCGCGCCCCGCACCAGAGGTGAAGGCACTACCCGAAACGCTCAGCCCATCAGACCTTGGGGGTGCCAAGGCGCTACCCGGAGAAGCGGGAATGAGCGAAGAGGCCGCAAAGCTGCGCGGATCGCAAATCCACCTGCTGCTGGAAATCTTGCCTTCGGTTGATCCGGCGGACTGGGCCCTGCGCAGCAATGGCATTCTGTCGGGCGGTGATCTGGCGGCGGAAGCCGCAGATATTCCCGCCTTGCTGGCCGAGGTAACCAGCGTGCTCAGCAACCCGGACCTTGCATTCCTGTTTGGCAAGGGAACGCTGGCCGAAATTCCGGTTTCGGCAACCCTGCCGGAACTTGGGGGGCAACGGGTTCACGGATTGATCGACCGGCTGATCATTCAGCCGGATCGCATCCTGGCCGTGGATTTCAAGACCAATGGCGTGGTCCCCGACACGCCCGATACCTGCCCCGAGGGCATTTTGCGGCAGATGGGGGCCTATGCGGCCGCGCTGCGGCTGATCTACCCGGACCGCCAGATCGATACGGCGATCCTGTGGACGCGGACGGCACGGTTGATGCCCCTGTCGAACGATCTCGTGATGGGGGCGCTGCGACGCAGCAGCCTCCCTTGACGCTGACGCACGAGGTCCATAGGTTTGCCGCCAACCATTCCCACAGGAGAAAGCCAATGGCGACTGTTGCTGTCACAGACGAGACGTTCGACGCCGAAGTCAAGAATTCCGATATCCCCGTTGTCGTGGACTTCTGGGCAGAGTGGTGCGGCCCCTGCAAGCAGATCGGGCCCGCCCTCGAAGAGCTGTCGGCCGAATTTGAAGGTCGCGTGAAGATCGCCAAGGTCGATGTGGACAGCAACCCGAATGCAGCCGCAGCCATGGGCGTGCGGGGCATCCCGGCGCTGTTCATCTTCAAGAACGGCCAGATCGTATCGAACCGCGCAGGCGCCGCACCCAAGGCAGCGCTGCAAAGCTGGATCGAAAGCGCGATCTGAACCAAAACGGATCAGACGACAAAAAGGGCGCCCCTTCTGTGGCGCCCTTTTTTCTTTGCCTCATCGGCGCCTCAGATCGGCCAGCCGCCACGCGCAAAGGCGGCAGCAATCTTTGCTTCTGCCTCATCGCGGCCTGCGTTTATCGACATCTCTTGCCAGAACCACCACAGGTAGGCCGCAAAGTCCGGCACATGTTCCGTCACGGTGCGAAACGCCTCTGACTGGCCCAGCGCCTGAACATTCGCCCCGATGTGATGAAAATCGGATTTTCCGAACAGGATGAAGGGCTTTTCGAACAGGATTCCGTTGAACGCGGCCGATGAATTCTGGGTGACGACATAGTCGCAACCGGGCAGCAGCCTTTCCATCGACCCGGTCTTGACGCTCAGCCTTGGGTGACGTTCCGCAAGGGAATAGATCGCCTGCCGTTCCGCGTCGCCATAGGTCTCACCGGGGTGGAATGTTGCGATGACCAGCCGGCTGGTATCGTGACGAAGAACAGCCTCGACCATCTCGACGGGGCTTGCCGCCTGGAAGGACCGGCATTCTGTCAGACGGCCCTGCAACGGCACATAGACAAAGCCCTCCAGGCTGACGGGTGGCGCATCCGGAAACAGACGGCGACGCCAGAATCCATGAAAGCGCCGCGCTTCTTTCGGCTCGACGGTTTCGGGGTCAAACGGCGTTTTCGCCACTGCCCAGTTCCATCGCTCGGTCGTCGTTTCTATCTGCCAGAAGGGATAATGATAGACGCGGCGCATCGTCAGGGCGCGGGGATGCGTTGGCTGGTCCATGTGGAACATCGCGTATCCGGGCCGCAAGGCCGATGACAAGCGCGCCGCCTGAGAATTCGCGCGATAGACGACATCGAAGCCCGCATTTCGCAGGACCGAGGAGACCTTTGCGATGAAATTATGCTCGACTGCCTCGGCGCTTTCGCGCAGGCCGTCATCAAGATAAAAGGTCACGGTCCGCGCACTCGTCATACGCCCAAGGCTATGCCGTGCCGGACCACTCGGCAAGGCCCGCCCTTGTGCCTCAAGGCGTCACGTTCCATATATCGACAGAAGAACGGAGGCCCCAATGGCAGACAAAGACTTTCCCGGCTGGCACGGCACCACGATCATTGGTGTCAAGAAAGATGGCAAGGTGGTCATCGCGGGGGATGGGCAGGTCAGTCTTGGGCAGACCGTCATCAAGGGAAGTGCGCGCAAGGTGCGGCGGTTGTCGCCGGGTGGGTTCGATGTGGTGGCAGGTTTTGCCGGATCGACCGCCGATGCCTTTACCCTGCTTGAACGCCTTGAAGCCAAGCTTGAAGCCACGCCCGGCCAGCTGGCGCGCGCCTCGGTCGAGCTGGCCAAGGACTGGCGTACGGACAAGTATCTGCAAAAGCTCGAAGCCATGCTGATTGTCAGCGACGGGCGCGACATCTTCGTCATCACGGGCGCAGGCGATGTGCTGGAACCCGAGCATGACGTGACCGCCATTGGATCAGGCGGCAACTATGCGCTTGCCGCAGCGCGCGCCCTCATGGACAGCGACCTTGACGCCGAGGCGATCGCCCGCAAGGCCATGTCGATTGCCGCCGACATATGCGTCTACACCAATGGGAACCTGACGGTCGAAACGATCGGAAAATAACCGGCGGAAAGTAACGGGCGGAAAGTAACGGGACATCCCGGGAGAAACGAACATGACAGACCTGACCCCCCGCGAGATCGTGTCCGAACTGGACCGGTTCATCATCGGCCAGAAGGACGCAAAGCGCGCCGTCGCCGTGGCGCTGCGCAACCGCTGGCGTCGCAAGCAATTGGGTGACGACCTGCGTGACGAGGTCTATCCGAAGAATATCCTGATGATCGGGCCGACCGGTGTCGGCAAGACCGAAATCAGCCGCCGCCTTGCCAAATTGGCCCGCGCGCCATTCATCAAGGTCGAGGCGACGAAATTCACCGAGGTCGGATATGTTGGCCGCGATGTGGAACAGATCATACGGGATCTTGTGGACATCGCGATTGCCATGACGCGGGAACAGATGCGCGACGATGTGCGCGCCAAGGCGCATCTGGCCGCCGAGGAAAGGGTCATCACGGCAATTGCGGGCGAAGATGCGCGCGAAGGTACGCGCGAGATGTTTCGCAAGAAGCTCAAGGCCGGAGAGCTTGACGATACGCTCATCGAGCTGGATGTGGCTGACACCGGCGGAGCGTTTCCGATGATGGATATCCCCGGACAGCCGGGCAACCAGATGGGCATGATGAACCTGGGTGACCTGTTCGGAAAGGCTTTCGGACAACGCAAGCAGCGCAAGCGGCTGAGCGTGGCGGAAAGCTATGAAATCCTGATCGGGGAAGAGGCTGACAAGCTGCTGGACGATGAAACGGTGAACCGCGCGGCGCTGCAATCGGTCGAGCAGAACGGGATCGTCTTTCTGGACGAAATCGACAAGGTTTGCGCACGCTCGGATGCGCGCGGCGCCGATGTCAGCCGCGAAGGCGTGCAGCGCGACTTGCTGCCGCTGATCGAAGGCACGACCGTCAGTACGAAATACGGCCCCGTAAAGACGGATCATGTCCTGTTCATAGCCTCGGGTGCCTTTCATATTGCCAAGCCATCCGACCTGCTGCCGGAACTGCAGGGGCGCTTGCCGATCCGTGTCGAATTGCGTGCGCTGACCGAAGACGATTTCGTCCGCATCCTGACCGAGACCGAGAATGCCCTGACGCGGCAGTATTCCGCGCTGATGGCAACGGAAGAGGTTGGTGTGACATTTACCGACGACGGCATCGCCGCGCTTGCCAGGATCGCCGCCGAGGTGAACCACACGGTCGAGAATATCGGCGCGCGGCGGCTTTATACCGTCATGGAGCGGGTCTTCGAAGAGCTGTCCTTTACGGCCCCGGATCGCGCAGGCCAAAGCGTGACCGTGGATGCTGCCTTTGTCGATACGAACCTGGGCGAGTTGATGCGGTCCACGGACCTCAGCCGCTACGTTCTGTAAGCTGCGTTTTCAGCACTGGGGCGCTGGGGCGCTTCCCTCATCTGTGGCGACGCAGATAGACGTAATAGGCGCCCCCGCCACCGTGGGTCACATGGGCCTCGGTGATCTGCAGAACCGCTTGCGCAAGGGGCGGTGTGGACAGCCAGTTCGGGACCTGATGCTTGAGGATCCCGCGCGGCACGGGGATGGGGCCACCCTCGTCCCGGTCGCGGCCTTTGCCGGTGATCACCAGCACCAGCCGCTTGCCGCTTGCCTGTGCCCGCAGAATGAATGAGGTCAAGGCCGGATGCGCCTTGTCGATCGTCATGCCGTGCAGATCGATACGCCCCTCCGGGACCAGCTTGCCCCGTTTCATCCGCAGATAGGCCTTGCTGTCCATGTTCACGGGCGCGCCACGCAACCTGTCTACGAGCGGCGGCATAAGATCATGCGACGGTTCCGCCCCCCTGGCCCTGTCGCCCACCCTGAATTCCGGCAATCGCGACTTTGGTATCTTGTGCGGCTTGGGTTTTGGCCGTTGCGGCCCATCATCGGCGCGCGCAGCGTCGGGCGTCAGACGCTCCGGGTGAAGTCTCTCGGTGCTGTCGGCGATCTTGCGCCACAGTTCGATCTCGTCAGGCCGCAGCCGGCGCCGTGTCATTCCAGCATATCCGTCGAGGCCATCGCATAGGCCCGCTGGATCGGCAGAAGCACGACCATGCGCCCCGGATCCTTCAGGCGGCCCGCTGCGCGACCGGCTTCATCCCCGGTGCCGAAGAAAATGTCGGCGCGCTGGGCACCCTTGATTGCAGATCCGGTGTCCTGCGCGACCATCAGGCGACGCATCGGATTTTCGCCATCCTTCTCGATCCATACGGGCGCTCCGAGAGGTGTGAAAGCCGGATCCACGGCAATGGTGCGCAGATCCGTCACCGACCGGTTCATCGCACCCAGCGGGCCCTTGTCGGCAGGCACATGGCTGACCTCGCGGAAGAAGACGAAGGATGGATTGTGCCGCAAAAGGTCAAGACCTTCCTGCGGATTGCGGCGAACCCAGTTCTTGATCACCTCGGCGGATACCTGGTGCGATTCAAAGGTACCACGGCGGATCAACTCGGCACCGATGGACCTGTATTCGTGGCCGTTGGCCCCGGCATAGCCAACGCGAATATTGCGCCCATTCGACAGCTTGATGCGGCCGGATCCCTGGATTTGCAGAAAGAACAGTTCGACGGGATCATCGACCCAGGCGATTTCAAGACCACGCCCCGACATGATGCCGTTGGTTTCAATCTCGGATCTGGAAAACCATGGCTGATTGGCCCGGGCCTCTGGCGGCATGCGATAGACCGGAAAGCGGTAGCGTGACGAAGGCGCAAGCGATCCGCTCAGTTCCGGTTCGAAATAGCCCGTGAAAAGGCCGGGCGCGCCATCGTCGATCAGGACCGGGCGGAAAAACAGTTCAAAAAAGGACCGTGCGCTGGTCTGCAGCCGCGCCTCTGTCTGGGCAACCGCACACAGGCTGGACCAGTCCGGGTCCTTCATGTCGGCGCAGGTATTCAGAAAGGTGCGAAAGGCGCTCGCATGGTCATCCTCGATCCAGCCGTCCAGCTGGCTGAATTCGAGGACCCGGTAGGTTGGTTCTGACTGCGCTGTATCTGCTGCCATCGCGAACCAACCCAAGGTCAGGGCTGCAAGCGCCCGGATCATTCGCCCGTGGCGACAAGCTGCCAGTTCGGATCGTCGGTGCCCAGCACGCGGGCAAAGGTCCAGACGTCCTTCTGGCGCTTCACTTCATTGGGCTTGCCTTCGACCACCTCGCCTGTCGCGTCGCGCACCACCGAGGTCATCTCGCCGGTGAAGCGTACGGTCACTTCGGCAAGATTGCTGTCCTTGTCGAAGGTTGCGTTGCTCAGGGTCATTTCGCGAATGCCGATGAATTCGGCCTCGACGGTCAGGCCCTGTGCTTCACGGGCGGCCACGACTTCGGCAAAGGTTTCATGGACATCATCGGCCAGAAACGGCTTGATGCTGTTCATGTCGCCACGCTCGAACCCCATGAGGATCATCTCGTAGGCATAGCGCGCACCCTGCAGGAATTCGCCAACCGAGAAGGACGGCTCGACCCGCTTCATCGCGGCAAGCGTCTTTGCGGCGTTGCTGTCGGCATCAACGTTGTCGGTGATGTCATGATCCGGCCCGCCCTCGATCACTTCGAACCCGCGGCGACGATCAGTGTTTGCTGGTGCTTCCCGGGGAACGGCAGGCTTTTCGAACCCGTCCCGCGTACCAAGCACATTTTTCAGGCGCAGGATCAGGAATATTGCAATGCCTGCCAGAACCAAAAGCTGAAGAATGGGCGAATTCATTTAAACCTCTCGTGGGGTCAGGGCATGGAAAGCGAACTAGACCGGTCTTATGTAGGTGAGGGGGTGGGCCAAGTCCACTACACCATCGAAGGAAAGGAGCAAGCCCATGTGGCTTTTCGCTGCATTCGTTGCAATTCCGATCATCGAGATCGCCCTGTTCATCCAGATCGGCGGCTGGATCGGCTTGTGGCCGACACTCGGTATCGTGGTATTGACGGCCATTCTGGGGACCATGCTGGTGCGGGCACAGGGGCGGCTTGCCCTGATGGAGCTGCAGCGCGCCTTTTCGCGCCTCGATGATCCGACGATGCCGCTGGCCCATGGGGCCATGGTGCTCGTGGCCGGGGTTCTGTTGCTGACACCCGGGTTTTTCACCGATGCGATGGGGTTCGCCCTTCTTGTGCCGGGCGTCCGGTCTGCCGTGTTCAACTTCCTGCGGTCGCGGATCAGGGTTGCCCATTTCCAAATGGGGCAAACCACCGGATTTGAAGATGACGGGCGTGACGCTTTCCGGCATCCGGCCAGAGGTTCGCATCGCCCGGACGTGATCGATGGTGAATTTCACGAGGTCGATCCCGCAAAGCGGCCCACGCATCGACCATCAGGCTGGACGAAGCATTGAGGCTTCGCACCTGTGCTGCTAGACAACAGCGGAAACATAATTGATCCGGAGATCCCAAATGGCCGAAAACGGCGCAGCCGATACGCCCGCCCAGCCTGCTGCAGAGGCGCAGGCGCCGCAGCTGAAAATGAGCATCCTCAACCAGTTCATCAAGGACCTGTCCTTTGAGAACGTGCTGGCCCAGAAAGGTGTCAGCGGTGAGGTCCAGCCCGATGTAAAGGTTCAGGTCAATCTGGACGCCAAGAAACGGACCGCGGAAAACCAGTTCGAAGTGACCATGAAGCTGATCGTCGACAGCTCGGTCAAGGACAGCGCGTCAAAGCTTTTCCTGCTGGAGCTGGAATATGCTGGCATTTTCCATATCGAGGGCGTGCCGGCCGATCAGATGCATCCGTTCCTGCTGATCGAATGCCCGCGTCTGCTGTTCCCCTTCGTGCGGCGCATCGTTTCGGATGTAACGCGCGATGGCGGCTTCCCACCGCTGAACATGGATATCATCGACTTCGTCCAGCTCTATCGTTCCGAGCTGGCGCGCCGTCAGGCAGAACAGGCCGCAGTTCCCAACGCCTGATCAACCCTGCTTGAGCCATAATGCGCCGTCGCCCAACGCCTTCACAAAGGCTTCATGGGCGGCGGCTTCTTCTTGCGTGATCAGGCTTGGCAGCGCGGTCGGCCGGGGTTTTGGTCGCCAGGTCTGCTCTGAAGAGACGCTGATTTCGGTTGTGCTGGTCGTGGACAATCCGAAATCGGGCTGCCGGCCACCGATCAGTTCCAGATAAACCTCGGCAAGGATCTGGCTGTCCAGCAAGGCGCCATGCAGCGTCCGCTCGGTCTCGATCCCGAAACGACGGCACAATGCGTCAAGCGAGGCGGGCGAGCCGGGAAACCTCTTGCGTGCGATCATCAGCGTGTCGATCGCCTGTTCCATCGGCAGCAACGGCAACTTGATCCAGCCAAGTTCGGCGTTCAGGAACTTCATGTCGAATGCAGCGTTGTGGATGACCAGCTTCGCATCACCGACGAACTCAAGAAACTTCGGCCCGATCTGGGCAAAGACGGGTTTGTCCCGCAGGAAATCATCGCCCAACCCATGCACTTCGAAAGCAGCCTGAGGCATCCCCCGTTGCGGGTTGATGTATTCGTGAAATGTGCGCCCCGTCGGCATGTGGTTGTAAAGCTCGACGGCCCCGATCTCGACGATCCGGTCGCCTTCAGATGGTTCGAAACCGGTGGTTTCTGTATCCAGAACGATCTCACGCATGGGTCATCCGTCTCCTTATGTCGGCCAGAACTGCGCGAACCTGCTGTGCTGCACTTTCGGGTGTATCGGTAAAGATCACATAATCGGCACGCGCACGCTTTTCCGCATCCGGCATCTGCTTTGCAAGGATGGCGGCGAACTGGTCTTCCGACATCGTGCCCCGTGACATGACACGCTTTTTCTGTGTCGCGGCATCGATCGAGACACAGACAGTCGCATCAACGCGCGCATCGCCCCCGGTTTCGAACAGAAGGGGTATGTCCAACACCACGATTTCGGCACCGGTTGCCGCGATGAAAGCGGCGCGGTCCTGCGCGACAAGAGGGTGCACAATCTGTTCGATCCTGCGCAGCGCCTGCGGGTCCTTGCTGATGATCGACTTGAGCGCATCGCGCGAAACCGCCCCATCAATGACAGCGCCGGGGAATGCATCCGCCATCGCGGGCACTGCTGCACCGCCTTTCGCATATAGCCGATGCACCGCCGCATCGGCATCCCAGACAGCGCATCCTTCGGCCTCAAACTGCCGCGCGGTCGTGGATTTTCCCATACCGATGGAGCCTGTCAAACCGATCAGGAACGTCATTTCAGGACAGCCGCCCGGATCGAGGCATCGACCGTGGGACGATAGCCGAACCACCGTTCGAACCCCGGAACCGCCTGATGCAGAAGCATGCCAAGGCCATCCACCGTCACGCATCCCATTTCCTGCGCGACACGCAGAAGACGCGTTTGCAGGGGCGCATAGACAAGATCAGTGACCAGCGCGCCCTTCCGCAAGCCGTCCAGCGGAACCCGCAATTCAGGCTTTCCCAACATCCCCAAAGAGGTCGTGTTGACCACGGTCGCGGCCTCTTCCAGCATGTTCCCGGCCTGCACCCAATCGACCACTCGCAGACGCTTGCCGAAATCATGCTGCAAGGCCTCTGCGCGGATGCGTGTCCTGTTCGAGATCAGGATCTCGGGCACACCCACATCAAGAAGCGACGCAACCACTGCACGGGCCGCGCCACCCGCACCAAGAACGGCTGCGGGACCCGCAGCAGGGTTCCAGTCGGGCGCATTCTGACGCAGGTTCTCGATGAAACCGTACCCGTCTGTATTGTCGGCATGTATCTTGCCATCCTTGCGGAAAATCAGGGTATTGGCGGCCCCGATCAACGTCGCGCGATCAGTCACCAGATCAGCGATTTCCAAGACGGCCTCTTTATGAGGGACGGTCACGTTCACACCGACGAAACCGGCTTTTGGAAGGGCGCGCAGAACCTCGGCCAGGTTGTCGGCGCTGACCTCCATGGGAATGTAGTAACCCCGGATGCCATAGCTTTTCAGCCAGTGACCATGCAGCGCAGGCGACTTCGAGTGCGCAATCGGTGATCCGATGACCCCGGCCAGTGGGATACGCGGCAAAACGTTCGCATCTGTCGTCATGTTTCAATATCCCCCCTGAGAGAAAGATAAGACAGAAGGTCCAGCAAAGGCAGCCCCAGGACGGTGAAATAATCGCCTTCAACCCGCGAAAACAGACGCACCCCCTCTTTCTCAAGTTTGTATGCGCCAACGGATTCGGCAACATCCGGCCAATTTCTGTCCAGATATCCTTCAAGCCAGTCGTCACTGAAATCACGCACCATCAGCCGCACCTGTCCGATGTGACGCCAGATGGGTTTACCGGCATCACAGATGACGACAGCGGACAGCAAGCTGTGACGCTTGCCCCGCAGCGCGGTAAGTTGCGCCGCGGCCTCTTCGCGGGTTGATGGTTTGGTCAGAACCTGGCCGGTCAGATCCAGAACCTGATCACAACCGATGACCAAAGCCTCGGGGCGTTTTTCGCTGATGCGCAGGGCCTTCATCTCGGCTAGCGCATCCGCCAGATCGCGCGGGCTTGCGCCCTCTGACAGAAGGGCGTCGCGCAGCATCTCTTCATCCACGGCGGGGCGAATGACCTCGAACGTCATGCCTGCCTGCCGAAGCAACTGGGCCCGGATCGGAGAGCCGGATGCAAGGATCAGCTGTTGCGGCATGTGTATAACCCGGTGGAGGAGTTTAAGGATTTGTTAGGGATGATTACTGGGCATTTTACGTCTTGGATGCAAGGCGGTGACCGAGGCTGGATAACCCGCATGCGCCACGGTTTTTTTCCCGTTGGGGAATGGATGAATCGCCAACTGTGGAGAAGCAGTTCCTTCCAACCCATTTCCAGCAATCCATCCACCGGAAAAACTGGCCTGCGTTTTTATTTAAGTATATGTTTTATATGTATTTTTATTGCTTTTCGTGGTCTTCTTCGAGATTTATCCACGAATAATCCACAGCCGTTTCAAGATGGGAACATCAGCCGGGGTAAGGCAGTAATCCACAGGCGCGGGCCCTACCTACAAAAACATCATCCTTTTCTCTTATATATTTATTTTTTAAGAGGGATCATCACAGACGAGGCACAAATGACCGATCTTCTGGCCCTGGCCTACCCATGGATCAAGTCGATCCACATCATGGCGGTGATTACCTGGATGGCGGGCATCTTCTATCTTCCCCGTCTGTTCGTCTATCACGCAGAGCAATCCAGCCCCGGTGACAGTCGCGATCAGATTTTCACGGTGATGGAGTTCAAGCTCTACCGCTACATCATGAACCCTTCGATTATCTTCGTCTGGGTGTTCGGGCTGTTGCTTGTGATGACGCCGGGCATTGTGGACTGGTCGGCAATCTGGCCTTGGGCCAAGGCTGTCGCTGTTGTCGCCATGACATGGTTCCACATGTGGCTGGGGAAACGACGCAAGGAATTCGCCGCTGGTGCCAATGTCCTGTCGGGTCGGAACTACCGGATCATGAACGAGGTGCCGACGATCCTGATGATCGTGATCGTCATCGCCGTTGTCGTGAAATTCTGATCAGAATTGACTTGAGGTCGGGATTTACCTAAAGACCGGTCAAGCCGCCCGTCCGGGCGGATGTTTCCACTTGAAAAAAGACCACGTGCCGCGCTTGTGCCCGGTCTGCAGGATATTTCCATGAACGACGATGTCACCCAAACCATCGAACGCCTGAACCTGTCTGATCTGAAGGCAAAAAGCCCCAAGGATCTTCTGGCGATGGCCGAGGATCTCGAGATCGAGAACGCATCGACCATGCGCAAGGGCGACATGATGTTCGCCATCCTCAAGGAGATGGCCGAAGAAGGCTGGGAGATTGGCGGCGACGGCGTTCTGGAAGTGCTTCAGGATGGTTTCGGTTTCCTGCGCTCGCCCGAGGCCAATTATCTTCCTGGCCCCGATGATATCTATGTTTCGCCCGACATGATCCGCCAATACGCCCTGCGCACCGGCAACTCGATCGAGGGCGTCATGAAGGCACCCGAGGAAAACGAGCGCTACTTCGCGTTGACCAACGTGAACTCGATCAATTTCGAGGATCCCGAAAAGGCGCGTCACAAGATCGCTTTCGAAAACCTGACGCCGCTTTACCCGGATGAGCGCCTGAAGATGGAGATCGAGGATCCGACGATCAAGGACCGGTCGGCACGGATCATCGATCTGGTCGCGCCTATCGGAAAAGGGCAGCGTTCCCTCATCGTGGCGCCGCCGCGCACGGGTAAGACGGTGCTTCTGCAGAACATCGCGCATTCGATCGAACGCAACCATCCTGAATGCTATCTGATCGTTCTGTTGATTGACGAACGGCCGGAAGAGGTGACGGACATGCAGCGTTCGGTCAAGGGCGAGGTGATCTCGTCGACCTTTGACGAACCGGCAACCCGACATGTGGCCGTGTCTGAAATGGTGATCGAAAAAGCCAAACGACTGGTCGAGCATAAGCGCGACGTCGTCATCCTGCTGGACAGCATCACGCGCCTGGGCCGGGCGTTCAACACCGTGGTTCCGTCCTCTGGCAAGGTCCTGACGGGTGGTGTCGACGCGAACGCCCTGCAGCGCCCCAAGCGGTTCTTTGGTGCCGCGCGTAACGTTGAAGAGGGTGGATCGCTGACGATCATCGCAACGGCGCTGGTCGATACGGGCAGCCGCATGGACGAGGTGATCTTCGAAGAATTCAAGGGCACCGGCAACTCGGAGATCGTGCTGGACCGGAAGGTTGCCGACAAGCGCGTGTTCCCGGCCATGGATATCCTCAAGTCCGGCACCCGGAAAGAGGATCTGCTGGTTGATGCGAAGGATCTTCACAAGACCTTTGTCCTTCGCAGGATCCTCAACCCGATGGGTACAACAGACGCAATCGAATTCCTGATTTCGAAGCTGAAACAGACGAAGACAAACGGCGAGTTCTTCGATTCCATGAACTCGTAACTTTTTATTTAAAAACAAAAGGTTACATATAGCATGGACACGATTTTCGCTCTTGCCACCGCGCAAGGTAGGGCGGGGGTGGCGGTCGTTCGCATTTCGGGCCCTCTGGCACATGATGCATGCCGGCGACTGTGCGGTGACGTGCCTGCACTGCGTGTCGCCTCGGTGCGGGTTCTGGTTGATGCGAATGATGTCCGGTTGGATGAAGCGCTTGTTCTGGTGTTCGAAGAGGGTGCCAGCTTTACCGGCGAGAAGGTTGTCGAATTTCACCTGCATGGCAGCATCGCGGTCATCGCGGCAGTATTGCGGACGCTGTCTGCATTGCCTGGCTTGCGTGCGGCAGAAGCCGGAGAGTTTACGCGACGTGCGCTTGAGAATGGCCGCATTGATCTTGCACAGGTCGAAGGACTTGCGGATCTGATTGATGCAGAGACCGAGGCGCAGCGCCGTCAGGCGCTGCGCATTTTATCTGGGGACCTTGGCAGACTGGCGGAAGGGTGGCGTCGTGACCTGATCCGCGCGGCTGCCCTTCTGGAAGTAACGATAGACTTCGCAGATGAAGAAGTGCCGGTGGACGTGACCCCCGAGGTTTCAGAGCTTTTGACTGGGGTCAGAATTGCCCTCGCGCGCGAGAGTGAAGGCGTCAAGACAGCCGAGCGTATTCGTTCAGGGTTCGAGGTGGCGATCGTCGGGGCACCCAATGTGGGAAAATCCACGCTTTTGAATGCCTTGGCTGGTCGTGAAGCAGCCATCACATCCGAATATGCAGGAACAACCCGGGATGTGATCGAAGTCAGAATGGATATCGGCGGTATTCCTGTGACCCTTCTTGATACTGCTGGCCTTCGCGAAACAACGGACGTGATCGAGGAAATTGGAATCCGTCGCGCGCGGGAACGCGCTGGCTTGGCTGATTTGCGTGTGTTCCTTGTTGAAGGTGACGTCGCGCCCGACATGTTCCCTGAACCGGATGACATTGTCCTGCGGGCAAAGGCGGATCTTTTGAGCGACAAGGCGGGCGGGGTTTCCGGGATCAGTGGCGAAGGGATCGAATCTCTGATAGAGAGCATCAGCAGCAAGCTTTCGCTCAGGTTGGGTTCTCTTGGGATTGCTACACGCGAACGCCACCGGATCGCCATGCAGCGCGCCGTTCTTTCGCTGGATGCGGCTGCCGAGAAGCTTGAGCTTGGGCCAGATCTTTATGATCTTGCGGCCGAGGAAGTGCGGCAAGCCGTACGGGCGCTGGAATCGCTTGTGGGGCGTGTGGATGTGGAAAATTTGCTGGATGAGATTTTTTCCAGCTTCTGTGTCGGGAAGTAAGAAATGTTTCACGTGAAACACTCTGATTTCGATGTGATCGTGGTTGGCGGCGGCCATGCCGGCGCCGAGGCGGCGCATGCAGCGGCACGCATGGGTGTTCGTACTGCCCTGGTGACGTTGCGGCGCGACAGCATAGGGGTGATGTCCTGCAACCCGGCTATTGGTGGCCTTGGTAAAGGCCACCTTGTGCGTGAGATCGATGCCATGGATGGCGTGATGGGTCGTGTGGCAGATCGTTCCGGCATTCAGTTCCGTTTGTTGAACCGCAGGAAAGGCCCCGCCGTGCAGGGGCCGCGCGCGCAATCGGATCGCAAGATCTATCGCGAAGAAATGCAAAGAGAGCTGGGTTTGCTGGAAAACCTGGTGATCGTTGAAGGTGAAGTCACCGACTTCATCATGGATCGCGACCAAGTGCGTGGTGTCAGGCTGGCGGATGGCGCTGATCTGCATGCGAGTGCCGTGGTGCTGACGACTGGCACATTTTTGCGGGGAGTTATCCATATCGGTAACGTGTCGCGGCCAGGTGGTCGGATGGGCGACAAGCCATCTGTCCCTTTGGCGCATCGGATCGACAGTTTCGGTTTGCCCCTTGGCCGCTTGAAGACCGGGACGCCACCGCGCCTTGATGGGCGCACGATCGCGTGGGATTGTCTGGAGTCGCAGCCCGGGGACGATGATCCAGTGCTGTTTTCCTTCCTGTCAAAATCGCCGCCGTTGCGCCAAGTCGCGTGCGGGATCACCCATACGAACGCGCAGACCCATGACATCATTCAGAAAAACCTTCAGCGTTCCGCCATGTATGGTGGCCATATCGAGGGTGTCGGCCCGCGTTACTGCCCTTCGATAGAAGACAAGGTTGTTCGTTTCGCGGACAAGACTTCTCACCAGATATTCCTGGAGCCTGAGGGTCTCGATGATCATACGGTTTATCCCAATGGAATATCGACGTCCTTGCCAGAGGATGTTCAGCACGATTATGTCCATTCGATTGTGGGCCTTGAGGATGCAGTGATCCTGCAACCAGGGTATGCGATCGAATATGATTATGTTGATCCGCGGGCGCTTGATTTGCGGTTGGCGGTGCGGGACGTTCCCGGCCTTTACCTTGCCGGGCAGATCAATGGCACCACTGGCTATGAAGAGGCAGCCGCCCAAGGTCTTGTGGCCGGCCTGAACGCCGCCGCCGCCGCTTCGGGGCGAGATCCGGTAACCTTTAGCCGGGCCGATAGTTATATCGGCGTGATGATAGACGATCTTGTCTCTCGTGGTGTGGCCGAACCTTACAGGATGTTCACGTCGCGCGCGGAGTTCCGGCTGTCGCTGCGTGCGGACAATGCCGATCAGCGCCTGACGCCCAAGGCCTTGGACATCGGTTGCGTCGGGTCTGCGCGGGAAGTCGCTTTTTCAAGGAAGATGGAAGCCTTGAGCGGGGGCCGGGCTTTGCTGGATCAAAGCAGCCATACACCAAAGTCGCTTATCTCGTTGGGTCTGAGCTTGAATCAGGACGGCGCACGGCGATCCGCGTTTCAGCTTCTTGCTTATCCGGATGTGACCTTTGACCACCTGGTGCAGCTTGATCCAAGGCTCGCCGAAATCGCGCCCGATATTCGGGAACAGCTGGCCAAGGATGCGCTTTACGCGACCTATATTGAACGGCAACAGCGCGATGTTGATGCGATGCGGCGGGATGAGATGCAGGAAATTCCTGCGGATTTCGCGTTTTCCGGGATCGATGGCCTGTCGAACGAGCTCAAGATGAAGTTGGGCCGTGTGCGCCCTGCGAATCTGCATCAGGCGGCAAAGATTGATGGGATGACGCCCGCCGCGCTGACGCTGATCCTTGCAAAACTCCGCCAAGCTCGAAGAGAGAGGCTTGCGTGAACTCTTTCTCGGCAGAGGATCTCGATGTTTCACGTGAAACATTCGAGAGGCTCCAGTGCTATGCAGCGCTTCTGGAAAAATGGACGCTCAAGATCAACCTGATTTCGCGATCCACGATTCCGTTTATCTGGTCCCGACATATTCGCGACTCGCTTCAGGTTTACCGGGCGGGACCCGAGGCCTTTGACAGTTGGGTTGACCTTGGTAGCGGTGGGGGGTTGCCTGGTGTTGTTGTCGCGATTTTGGCAGCGGAGTCGCCAGCGCAGAAAATGGTTCGATTGGTTGAAAGCGATGGAAGAAAGGCCGCCTTCTTGCGGACCGTTCTGCGAGAGACCGCTGTGCCGGGAACCGTGATCTGCGAAAGAATCGAGGCACTTGCCCCGCAGGGTGCGGATGTGTTGTCAGCCCGTGCGCTTGCGGACCTCAATACGCTTCTGGGTTTTGCGGCCAGACATTTGTCGCCTGCGGGGGTCGCTCTGTTTTCTAAAGGAGCAACCTGGGAAAAAGAGGTTGAAAGGGCGCGTCAGGAGTGGTCATTTTCCTGCGAAGCCCTTGAGAGTGAGACGGAAAAAGGATCCGTGATCCTGAAAATCGGAGATATTGCACGTGTCTGACCCGCTTCGTCCACCAGGGCCTCGAATCATCGCCATCGCGAATCAAAAAGGTGGTGTCGGCAAGACTACCACAACAATCAACCTGGGCGCCGCGCTGGCGAAACTGGGTGTGAAGGTGCTTGTCGTTGACCTTGATCCCCAAGGCAACGCCTCGACTGGCCTCGGAATCGAGGCTGATGATCGCGAATATACCACTTATGAGCTTTTGCTGGACGATGTCGGGCTTTCCGAAGTGATAAAGCCCACGGCGAACGAGGGGCTTTATATCGTGCCGGCAACTGTCGACCTGAGTTCGGCCGATGTTGAGCTTGTGTCGAACGAAAAGCGCAGCTTTCTGCTGCACGACGCCCTGCGCCAGTTCGCGATGGACGATCTGGCCTTTGATTATGTGCTGATCGATTGTCCCCCTTCGCTGAACCTGCTGACGGTGAATGCAATGGTGGCCGCGCATTCGGTTCTGGTTCCGCTTCAGTCAGAATTCTTTGCGCTGGAGGGTTTGTCGCAACTGATGCTCACGATCCGCGAGGTCCGTCAGACCGCGAATGAGGGGCTTCGCATCGAAGGTGTTGTGTTGACCATGTATGATATACGCAACAACTTGTCCCAACAGGTCGAAGCCGATGCACGCGAAAACCTTGGCGAGCTGGTATTCAAGACGATGATCCCGCGCAACGTCCGCCTGTCCGAGGCGCCGTCTTTCGCGAAATCCGTTCTGGATTATGACCCCGAGTCCAAGGGTGCGCGGGCCTATCTGGACCTGGCCAAAGAGCTTCTGAAAAACCATGGCCGAGCGGCCGTCAACGAGGGTGCAGCAACATGAACGACAAGAAGCCGAAAACCCGCGGTCTGGGCCGTGGTTTGTCCGCACTCATGGCTGACGTCTCTGTTCCGGAGGACCGTACCAGTGAATCGGGGCAGGCCCGCCGCCCGGATCTGCTTGTACCGATTGAGAAAGTCTTTCCGAACCCGCAGCAGCCGCGGCGCAGTTTTGTCGCCGAACAGCTTGAAGATCTTGCTGCCTCCGTGCGTGAAAAGGGTGTTATTCAGCCCCTGATCGTTCGTCGACGCGCGCAGCAGGAGGGTACCTACGAGATTGTTGCCGGCGAGCGTCGCTGGCGTGCGGCGCAGATGGCGCAGCTACATGAACTGCCTGTTCTGGTCCGCGACTTCGATGATGTCGAAGTTTTGGAAATTGCGATCATCGAAAACATTCAGCGGGCAGATCTGAACCCGGTTGAAGAGGCTGTCGGCTACAAGCAGTTGATGGAAAAGTTCGGACACACACAAGAGAAGCTATCGGAGGTTCTTGGGAAAAGCCGCAGCTATATTGCGAACCTGGTTCGACTGCTGCAGCTTCCGGAAGAGGTTCAGACCTATCTTCGCGAGGGAAAGCTGTCTGCTGGTCATGCCCGTGCCTTGATCACGGCGAAGGATCCTGCGGCCCTGGCGCGCAAGGTGATCCAGGGTGGTCTTTCGGTTCGTGAGACCGAGCGCCTGGCGAAGGCGGCTGATCTTCCTGCAGGTGGTGGCGAGTCGAGCACCAAGAAGCGCAGCGCGCCCGAAAAGGACGCGGACACCCGCGCGCTTGAGGGCGATTTGTCGGCGAATCTGGGCATGAAAGTCTCGATTCAGCACGATAGCGGGCAGGAGTCGGGTGTGATCTCGATTCGCTATGACTCGTTGGAGCAGCTTGACGATCTCTGCCAGAAGCTTGGGTCCTGACCGCTTAGTTCGTCAGCAGCTCCGACAGTATGGCGTTCAGCACCATGCGCCCCTGTCGCGTGACGGTGATACGGTCGCCGTCGCTTTCGATCATGCCAAGCTCTGAGAGGTGATCTAGCCTGTCTTGCGGTAAGGCTTTGCCGGCAAGCGCCGTGTAACGCGACGCATCGACGCCTTCAGCCAGGCGAAGACCCATCATCAGGAACTCACTGGCCTGATCATCGCCGGACAGGGCGACCCGTTCCTTTTCGCCAAGCGCATCCAGTGTCGTATCCAGCCATTTCTGTGGATTGCTCCAGGCTTCGGTCGCGTGACGCTGTCCGTTCAACGTCAGCCTCCCATGTGCGCCCGGACCGATGCCAATATAGTCGCCATAGCGCCAATAGACCCTGTTATGGCGGGATTCGGCCCCAATCCTCGCATGGTTCGAGACTTCATAGCTCAGAAAACCAGCATCTTCGCACATGTCCTGCGTTGCCTGATACATGTCAGCAGACAGGTCGTCTGGCGGAAGACCCTTCAGTTTGCCTCGTGCATAGCGGTCACCAAAGGCGGTGCCGTCCTCGATCGTCAACTGGTAGAGGGACAGATGATCAACGGCCATGCCAAGCGCTTGTTTCAGCTCGGTTTTCCAGTCCTGAAGCGTCTGATCCTGGCGGGCATAGATCAGATCGAAACTGACCCGGTCAAAATGACTGCGGGCAATCTCAAAGGCGGCCATCGCCTCGGATCTCGAGTGAATGCGGCCCAGCCTTTGCAGATCTGTATCGTTAAGTGCTTGAATTCCCATTGAAATTCTGTTGACGCCGGCATCGGCATAGGCTTTGAAACGGCCAGCCTCGACCGATCCGGGGTTGGCCTCGAGCGTCACTTCCAGGTCGTTGGCCTGGGGCCAGTGTTGTCTGATCCGGTCAAGCACGCCTGCAACCACATCGGGGTTCATCAGGCTGGGTGTTCCCCCGCCAAAGAAGATCGACGTCAGTACGCGCCCCGGTGTTGCCTGTGCGTAACGGTCTATTTCCCGCTGGTAGGCGGCCAACCACCGGGTTTGGTCGATGTGGCGTGCGACATGGCTGTTGAAGTCGCAGTAGGGGCATTTGGCCTGACAGAAGGGCCAATGCACGTAGATGGCGAAGCCGCCCTGTTGCCAATCCTCAGCCAAAGCAGCCTGCAACCAGTTTCCCGAAGGCATCGGCACGGTGGCTGATCCGGTTCTTTTCCCAGCGAGCCATTTCACCGAAGGTCTGATCATACCCATCCGGCTGGAAGATCGGGTCGTAACCATGTCCCTGATCGCCGCGCATCGGCCAGACGATCTTGCCGGGCATCACGCCCTCAAAGACTTCGTCATGCCCGTCAGGCCAAGCCAGTACAAGGGTGCAGCAGAAGCGGGCGGTGCGCGGCTGTGGCGCGTTCGCGGCTTCCAGTTCCTCATGGGCGCGGGTCATGGCCATCACGAAATCGCGCCCGTTCGGGGTTTCTGCCCAATCTGCCGTGTAGACTCCCGGTGCCCCATCCAGCGCATCGATGGCTATGCCTGAATCGTCCGCCAGCGCGGGCAGGCCGGTTGCCTGCGCCGCGGCATGAGCCTTGATCCTGGCGTTTCCGACAAAAGTAGTCTCTGTTTCGTCTGGTTCCGGCAGGTTCAATTCGGCCGCGCCGACGACCGATACCCCGAATGACACAAGAAGATCAGCGATCTCGTCAAGCTTGCCCTTGTTATGGGTCGCAACCAGAAGACGATCGCCAGAGAATTTACGCATCGACCGCAGCCCTTTGCGCGGCGACAAGATCCTTCACACCAAGTTCTGCAAGATCCAGCAGTTCATTCATCTGTGCGCGGGAATATGTGGCGCCCTCTGCGGACATCTGAACCTCGATCAACTTGCCGCTGGCCAGCATGATGAAGTTGCCATCCACACCGGCTTCGCTGTCTTCGGGGTAATCAAGGTCCAGAACGGCCTGACCTGCGTAAATACCGCAAGAAACAGCTGCAACAGGCTCGATCAGGGGGTCGGTGGTCACCGCGCCTGTCTTCATCAGCTTGTCCACGGCCAGGCGCAGTGCAACCCAACCGCCGGTGATTGATGCGCAGCGTGTGCCGCCATCCGCTTGGATCACGTCGCAATCAACGGTGATCTGGCGCTCGCCCAGTGCCACGCGGTCAACGCCGGCCCGCAGCGAACGACCGATCAGCCGCTGAATTTCAACGGTCCGGCCGCCTTGCTTGCCGCTTGCCGCTTCGCGACGCATGCGGCTTGTGGTCGAACGGGGCAGCATCCCGTATTCTGCCGTAACCCAGCCAAGGCCGCTGCCCTTGATGAAGGGGGGCACACGATCCTCGATCGTTGCGGTACACAAGACATGCGTATCGCCCATCCGGATCATGCAAGACCCTTCGGCATGTTTGGTCACGCCGGTTTCAATTGAAATCGGGCGCATTTCGCTTAGTTTTCTGCCTGAGGGGCGCATGTCTGGACCTTTCCTGAGTTATCGCCGGGGATACAGTCCAGACAGCCCGAAACGCAAGCCTGATTGACCTTTTCCACGCAGGCTCTTTAATGGTGTTCCATCAGGAAAGCCGCGATGACCGAAGGAAAATCCATCCTCGATGAGATGAACGACCGTTCGCGCGAAGTATTTCGCCGCGTTGTCGAAGGCTATCTTGAAAGCGGCGACCCTGTCGGCAGCCGAACCCTGACACGGACGATGTCCGAAAAGGTCAGCGCTGCGACCATCCGCAACGTGATGCAGGACCTTGAATACCTTGGATTGCTGGGAAGCCCCCATATCAGCGCGGGCCGTATTCCCACACAGCGCGGGTTGCGGATGTTCGTGGATGGTCTGCTTGAGGTGGGTGACCTGAACGAGCAGGATCGCATCAAGATCGACGAAACGCTTGGCAGCAACACTTCGGATGTGACCGGTATGCTGGACAGGATCAGCACGGCCTTGTCCGGCGTTACTCGCGGCGCATCACTTGTGCTTGCCCCCAAGCACGAGGCGCCGATCAAACACGTGGAATTCGTCAACCTGGGCCATGAACGTGCGCTTGTCGTTCTGGTCTTTGCAGATGGCCATGTCGAAAACCGCCTGTTCACGCCGCCTGCCGGGCAAACACCCTCATCGATGCGCGAGGCCGCGAATTTCCTGAATGCGCTGATCGAGGGCAAGACCCTGTCGGATCTTCAGACGGCCATCCGCCGCGAGATCGACTCGCGCCGACAAGAGATTGACGGTCTGGCCCATGCCCTTGTGGAAAGCGGAATCGCGGTCTGGACCGGAGAGGGAGACGCGCCAGAGCGTCTGATCGTCAGGGGGCGCGCGAACCTTCTGAGCGGTGCGGGCGGGGATGAAGAGTTGGACCGGATCCGCCACCTCTTCGATGATCTCGAGAGAAAAAAGGATATCGCCGAGTTTCTTGACCTTGCCCAGCAGGGCGAGGGTGTGCGCATTTTTATAGGCTCGGAGAACAAACTTTTCTCACTTTCGGGTTCCTCTTTGGTGGTCAGTCCATATATGAACGCTGATCGGAAGATCATCGGTGCGGTTGGGGTCATCGGACCCACGCGCCTGAACTATGGACGGATTGTGCCGATCGTGGACTACACGGCACAACTGGTTGGACGCATGATATCTGACCGGAGCTAGAGGTGAGTTATGGCAGAGCCGAAAAAAGACGATTTCCTTGACGATATCGAAGCCGCAGAAGCGGAAGAATATGCAGAGGACTCGATCGAATATAGCGCTGAGGCAATCGAGCTTGATACGCTGCGTGCGGAACGCGATGAGCTGAAGGATCGGTTCATGCGCGCCCTTGCCGATGCCGAGAACGCGCGCAAGCGGTCCGAAAAGGATCGTCGCGAAGCAGAGCAGTATGGCGGATCCAAGCTTGCCCGCGATCTGCTGCCGGTCCACGACAACCTCAAGCGTGCACTTGAGGTTGCGACGGATGAGCAGCGCGCGACCTTTGGTCCCCTGCTGGAGGGGGTCGAGCTGACCCTGCGCGAATTGCTCAGCGTCTTCGGCAAGCACGGGATCACGGTCATCAGCCCGCAGGTTGGCGACCGTTTCGATCCGCAACTGCATCAGGCCATGTTCGAAGCCCCCGTTCCCGGCACCAAGGCGGGCGACATCATCCAGGTGTCCGGCGATGGTTTCATGCTGCACGACCGTCTGCTGCGCCCTGCGCAGGTCGGCGTGTCGTCCATGCCTGCAAGCTGACAAGGACGCGTTCAAGCTTTCACCAACAGGGGCGTCGCAATCAGGTTTGCGACGCCTCTTTCAGTTCGTAGATCAGCTGTAGCGCCTCCCGTGGGCTCAATTCGTCGGGATGAATCGCCTGCAAACGCTCTTCCAGAACGGATGGCTTTTGTGGTGGCGCTGGTTGGGGTGGTGGTGCCATCGAAAACAACGGCAGGTCGTCCACAATCGCCTTTTGCTTGCCCGCACCTTCGCGTTCACCCTTTTCCAGCGCGTCAAGCACCACGCGGGCACGGCTGACAACCGCATCGGGCAGTCCCGCCAGCTTTGCGACCTGCACACCATAGGACCGATCCGCCGCACCCTTGCGTACCTCATGCAGGAAAATGACGTCGCCCTCGAACTCCTTCACGCTGACCGTTGCATTATCCACCCGGTCCAGTTTTCCGGCCAGCGCCGTCAGTTCATGGTAGTGGGTCGCAAAAAGCGCGCGGCATCTGTTCATGTCATGCAGATGCTCAAGCGTCGCCCAGGCGATGGAAAGCCCGTCATATGTGGCAGTGCCGCGGCCGATTTCATCGAGAATCACCAGGGCATGGTCGTCCGCCTGATTGAGAATGGCAGCGGTTTCGACCATTTCGACCATGAAGGTCGATCGCCCGCGCGCCAGATCATCCGAGGCACCCACGCGACTGAACAGTTGACTGACCAGACCGATCTCGGCGCGCGCTGCGGGCACGAAGCTGCCGATCTGCGCCATAAGGGCGATAAGCGCCGTTTGGCGCAGAAATGTGGACTTCCCCGCCATGTTCGGGCCGGTCAACAGCCAGATATCGGTGCCGTCACCCAGATCGCAATCATTGGCGACAAATGGTGCGCCACCCTGTTTGCGCAGTGACTGTTCCACGACGGGATGCCGTCCGCCTTCGATCAGCAGGCGCCGGGAATTGTCGATCTTGGGCCGTGTCCAGTTCTCGCCCCGGGCCAGATCTGCAAGGGCGCTGGACAGATCCAGTTCCGCCAGGGCCCGCGCGGTTGCGCCGATATGGGCGGCAGCATCCAGAATACTGTCTTTCAGGGTGGAATAGAGCCGCTTTTCGATCTCAAGCGCATGGCCGCCAGCGTTCAGGATGCGGGTTTCCATCTCGGTCAGGTCAGGGGTGGTAAAGCGCAGCTGGTTCGCCGTTGTCTGCCGGTGGCGGAATGTGTCGGACAGGGGTTCTGACAACATCCGTTCCGCATGTGTCGCCGTGACTTCGATGAAGTAGCCCAGAACGTTGTTGTGCTTGATCTTGAGCGACTGAATGCCCGTCTGGCTGGCATATTCGGTCTGCATCCTTGCGATGACGGATCGCCCCTCGTCCCGCAGGGCGCGCATCTCGTCCAGTTCGGCGTCATACCCCGTGGCGATAAACCCACCATCACGGGCCAGAAGCGGGGGTTCCGCGACAAGTGCCTGCCCCAGAAGATCGATCAGTGCGTCATGACCCAAAAGCGCCGAGGCGGATTGCTTCAGCAATGAAGGAAGTTCGCTGGGCTGCAGGATTGTGGCGATCCTGTCAGCCTGCTCCAGGCCGTTGCGGATCGCCGCAAGGTCGCGGGGTCCGCCGCGATCCAGCGCAAGTCGCGACAAGGCGCGATCCAGGTCAGGAACCTTGCGCAGGGCCTCACGCAGATCATCACCAAGACGTCCGCTGTCGTGGATGAATCCCACGGAATCGAGCCTGCTGTTCAGCGTTTCAAGGTCGCGGGCCGGGCTGGACAGCCGCCGCTCCAGAAGGCGCGCGCCACCTGCGGTGACAGTGCGATCAATTGCAGACAACAGGGACCCCGCCCGCCCGCCGGTCAGTGCATGGGTCAGTTCAAGATTGCGCCGCGTTGCGGCATCGATCTGCATGACCCCGGCTTCGGCCTCTCTGACGGGTGGGCGCAAAAGTGGCAGGTTTCCTTTCTGGGTGATGTCCAGGTATTCCACCACCGCGCCCAGCGCCGACACTTCGGCACGGTTGAACGTGCCGTAGGCCTCGAGCGACCCAATTCCGTAGAGGGCGCACAAACGCTTTTCCGCCGCGGTACTGTCAAACGCGGCCCTGCCAAGCGGCGTGAGGGCGGCACCGGAATCAGTGACGATTCCCGCCAGATCAGCCTCGGCTGCCTCGGATATGACAACTTCTGACGGCATCAGCCGCGCCAGTTCCGGGCCCAACCTTACCGGTGACATCGGCATCACATGGCATTCGCCGGTCGAAATATCGACCCAGGCCAATGCGGCCTCGTCCCGCACCAGGGAAAAGGCGCAAAGGTAATTGTTCCGCCGGGCTTCCAGCAGGGACTCCTCGGTCAGTGTTCCGGGCGTCACCAACCGGACGACATCGCGCCGCACCACCGATTTCGAACCGCGCTTCTTGGCCTCGGCCGGGTCTTCCATCTGCTCGCATACCGCGACACGAAACCCCTTGCGGATCAGGGTCAGCAGGTAGCCTTCGGCGGAATGGACAGGCACGCCGCACATGGGGATATCCTGCCCGTCATGCTGGCCCCGTTTCGTCAGTGCAATATCCAGCGCCTGAGACGCGGCTACGGCATCCTCGAAGAACATCTCGTAGAAGTCGCCCATCCGGTAAAACAGAAGTGCGCCGGGATACTGTGCCTTGATCCCGAGATATTGTGCCATCATTGGCGTTGCGGCGGCTTGTTCTGCTGACACGGTATCCCCTCGTTTTCTCGGCAGACCTTACAAATCCCGCTTCTTTGGTAAAAGGCGAAAACGCAAAAGCGTTGAGGCGCAGGCTGCGGCAGGCTAAGACGCTATGACCCTCAGAAAGAACAGGCCGCAGCGCATGACAAAGACCAGACTGACCCGCGAAGAGGCTCTTGCCTTTCATATGGAGCCGACACCCGGCAAGTTCGAGATCACCGCAACCGTACCCATGGCCACGCAGCGCGATCTGAGCCTGGCCTATTCGCCCGGTGTCGCGGTCCCCTGCGAGGAAATCGCCGCCGCCCCCGAGACGGCTTATGACTACACCAACAAGGGTAACCTTGTGGCCGTGATTTCCAACGGAACGGCGGTTCTTGGTCTGGGCAACCTTGGCGCGCTGGCCTCGAAGCCGGTGATGGAAGGCAAGTCGGTTCTGTTCAAGCGTTTTGCCGATGTGAACAGTATCGACATCGAGCTGGACACCGAAGACCCCGAGGCGTTCATCAATGCCGTTCGTCTGATGGGCCCCACATTCGGCGGTATCAACCTCGAGGATATCAAGGCGCCCGAGTGCTTCATCATCGAGCAGCGCCTGAAAGAGGTGATGGATATCCCCGTCTTTCATGACGACCAGCACGGCACGGCCGTGATCTGCGCCGCCGGTTTGATCAATGCCCTGCATCTGTCCGGCAAGAAGATCGAAGATGTACGGATCGTTCTGAACGGGGCAGGGGCGGCCGGGATCGCCTGTCTCGAGCTGCTCAAGTCGATGGGCGCGAAACACGACAATTGCATCATGTGCGACACCAAGGGCGTGATCTATCAGGGTCGCACCGATGGGATGAACCAGTGGAAATCGGCCCATGCCGCGCGCACCGATCTGCGGACGCTGGAAGAGGCGATGAAGGATGCGGATGTGTTCCTTGGGGTGTCCGCCAAGGGTGCGGTGACGCAGGCCATGGTCGAATCCATGGCGCCGGATCCGGTCATCTTTGCCATGGCCAACCCTGACCCTGAAATCACACCGGAAGAGGCGCATGCCGTGCGCCCCGATGCCATCGTTGCGACCGGGCGATCGGACTATCCTAACCAGGTGAACAACGTCCTTGGTTTTCCCTACCTGTTCCGCGGTGCGCTGGATATCCACGCCCGTGCCATCAATGACGAGATGAAGATCGCCTGCGCCGAGGCTCTGGCCGAACTTGCACGCGAGGATGTCCCGGACGAGGTGGCCATGGCCTATGGCCGCAACCTCAGCTTCGGGCGCGATTACATCATACCGACACCGTTTGACCCGCGCCTGATCTATCGCATTCCACCCGCCGTCGCGCGCGCCGGCATGAAAACGGGCGCCGCGCGCCGCCCGATCATCGACATGGACGCCTATGAGGTCGGCCTGAAAGGCCGCATGGATCCGACCGCGAATATCCTGCGCGGGATTCATGCGCGTGCGCGTGCGAACCAGGCGCGGATGATCTTTGCCGAAGGTGACGATCCGCGCGTCCTGCGCGCGGCAGTGACCTATCAGCGGTCCGGTTTGGGCAAGGCTCTTGTCGTCGGGCGTGATTACGATGTGAAGGCCAAGCTGGAAGCGGCGGGTATGGCCGATGCCGTGGCCGAGCTGGAGGTCGTCAACGCGGCCAACACCCCAAATCTCGAGATGTACAAGGACTTTCTCTATCAGCGCCTGCAGCGCAAAGGCTTCGACCGGCATGACATCCACCGGCTGGCGGCGCGTGACCGGCACGTCTTTTCGGCCCTGATGCTGGCGCATGGGCATGGCGATGGTCTTGTGACCGGGGCCACCCGCAAGGCCGCACATGTGATGGAGTTGATCAATCATGTCTTCGATGCGGACGCGGCGCATGGTGCGGCGGGCGTGACTGCGCTGCTGCACAAGGGCCGGATCGTGCTGATCGCGGATACCCTTGTCCATGAATGGCCTGACGAGAACGATCTTGCCACGATCGCCCAACGCGCTGCCGGCGTCGCACGTGATCTGGGGCTGGAGCCGCGTGTCGCCTTTGTCAGCTTCTCGACCTTCGGTTATCCGCGGTCAGAACGAGCCGAAAAAATGCATCGTGCCCCCCGTGTTCTGGAAACGCGCGGTGTTGATTTCGAATTCGAAGGCGAGATGACCGTCGATGTGGCCCTCAATCCGAAGGCGCAGACGACATATCCGTTCCAGCGCCTGACGGGTCCGGCGAATATCCTCGTGGTTCCGGCGCGACACTCTGCTTCGATCTCGGTCAAGCTGATGCAGGAAATGGCCGGGGCGACCGTGATCGGTCCGATCCTGTCGGGTGTCGACCAGTCGATCCAGATCTGTTCGACCAGTTCGACCGCCAACGATATTCTCAACATGGCGATGCTGGCGGCCTGCAAAGTGGGCTGACGGCAAACAGCGGGGGGCGGAATGGCGATCTATAATCTCGGCTCCATCAACGCCGATCTTCTCTATTCCGTTCCTCATCTGCCCGGGCCGGGCGAAACGCTTGCAGCAACCGGTTTTCGTCGTGGCCTGGGCGGCAAGGGTGCCAATATGTCCGTTGCTGCGGCGCGCGGGGCGTCGCATGTCGTTCATATCGGCGCGGTTGGCCAGGATGGGCGCTGGGCGCGGGATCTTCTGACGGAATATGGCGTGGATACGCGACACATAGCGGTTGTGGATGACGCGACCGGGCATGCGATCATCCTGTTGGACCCTGCAGGTGAAAACACGATCGTCATCGTCCCCGGCGCAAATCATGCCATGACCGAGCCGCAGATCGGTCTTGCGCTGGCAGAAGCATCGCCCGGCGATATCCTGCTGCTGCAGAACGAGACGACGCATCAGGCGTTTTGCGCCAGAACAGGGTCTGATCTTGGCTTGCGCGTGATCTATGCCGCCGCACCGTTCGACGCCGATGCCGTGAAGGACCTGCTGCCTTTTATGGATATGCTGATCCTGAACGCGGTCGAGGCCGGGCAATTGCAGCAGGCACTTGGCAAGGCCCCCGATGATCTGGGTGTCGCGGATGTCGTTGTGACCCTGGGTGGCGATGGCTGCCGTTGGTTTCATGCCGAAACCGGGCAGATCAGGGACTTTTCGGCCCTTCCTGTCACGCCTGTCGATACAACAGGGGCAGGCGATACGTTTACCGGTTTTCTGCTGGCGGGTCTGGATCGCGGGCAGCCGATGGAGCAGGCCATCGCCCTGGCGACAAAGGCGGCAGCCTTGATGGTGACGCGGGTCGGTACTGCTGACGTGATCCCCGATCTGCTTGAGATCGAGCAGATGGATCGCCCCCGGTAAAGCCGCTTTTCGCGAGGTCTGTTCCGGTCTAGCCTGCGCCTGAAAACAGGAGGGCCGGATGACGGATCACGTGACAACCCATCAGGCGGCGGAAGACGCCCGTAACGAGACGATCAAGATCTGGCTCAACGGGAAGATCGTGCCCAAGGCCCAGGCCATGGTCAGCGTCTATGACAGTGGCTTCATGCTGGGCGATGGCGTTTGGGAGGGTATCAGGCTCTATAACGGGAAATGGGCGTTTCTGGACGAACATATGGACCGCCTTTTCGAGGCGGCCAAAGCCATTGATCTTGATATCGGGCTAAGCCGCGATCAGGTCGTTCAGGCCGTGCTGGATACGCAGGCCGCCAATCAGATGACCGAGGACGCCCATGCCCGCCTGATGGTGACGCGGGGCGTCAAGACCCGGCCTTTCCAGCATCCCTCGCTGTCGCGGCAAGGCCCCACGATCGCGATCATCATGGAACATTCCAAGCCCAGCATTCCGCGCCCGATCCGGTTGGCCACGGTGCCGCATCTGCGCGGGCTGCCGATGACCCAGGATCCAAAGCTGAACAGCCATTCCAAGCTGAACTGCATCCTCGCCTGCATCGCCGCCGAGAAGGCAGGCGCCGATGAGGCATTGATGCTTGATGTGCATGGCTTTGTGAACACGACCAATGCCTGCAACTTCTTCATCGTCCGCAAGGGCCAGGTCTGGACCAGTACGGGCGACTATTGCATGAACGGGATTACGCGCCAGAAGGTGATCGACCTATGCCGCGAAAACGGGATTCCGGTGTTCGAACGCAATTATTCCCTTGTCGATACCTACGGAGCAGACGAGGCTTTTCTGACCGGCACATTCGGCGCGCAGACTCCGGTTGGCCATATCGACGGGCGCCAGATCGGCGAGGGTCAGATGGGTCCTGTCACCAAGCATATCAGGATGCTGTATCAGGCACTGATCCAGCGGGAAACGGCCTGATCATGCGGATCGCAATGTGGTCAGGGCCGCGCAATCTGTCGACGGCGATGATGTATTCCTTTGGGGCGCGGGCCGATTTCGCGGTGGTGGACGAACCTTTCTATGCGGCTTACCTGCAACGCACGGGGCTGGATCATCCGATGCGCGACCAGATCCTGCGATCGCAGTCCGTGGATCCCGATGTGGTTGGGGCGATGCTGACTGGACCGATCCCCGAGGGGAAGCCGCATTTCTATCAGAAGCACATGACCCAGCACATGATTGCCGCGATGCCGCGTGATTGGTTCGCGCAGGTAAGGCATGTATTCCTGATCCGTCATCCGGCGCGCGTGGTGGCCAGTTTCGGGGCGAAATACGACAATCCCACGCTGGCCGATATCGGGTTCACGCAGCAGACCGAGATCTACCAACAGCTTCTGGAACAGGGTCTGGACCCGCTTGTGATCGATTCTGCTGATATCAGGCGCGATCCATCGACCATGCTGAACCGGCTTTGCACCGCGCTTGGCCTTCCATTTGATCCTGCAATGCTGTCCTGGCCGAAAGGCGGGCATCGGTCTGACGGTATCTGGGCAAGCCATTGGTACGGTGCCGTGCATGAATCGACCGGTTTTGCCCCGGCCGAGGGGCCTTTGCCCGCGCTTTCGGGTGCGGCCGCCGAACTGGCCAAGCAGGCTTTGCCCCATTACGAGGCGCTGAGCGCGAAAAAACTTTAGAAAACCGAACTGGCCTGAAACTTTCACGGACCTTGATGCGTGGCTTCATCACAAGGGGTGAAATCCCCCTGAGACCGCATAAAAGGAAAGGTTCCAATGATGAAATTTGTTTTGGCTGCAGCATTCAGCGTAGTTTCCGGCGTGGCGATGGCCGCCGGTGGTATGGCCCAGATGGTCGAGGCCATGGATCAGGATGTGTCCGGCGGCACTGTCACGGCATCGAAAGTCGTGGCGGATGTGAACGGTTGGCTTGTCGTGCATCGCACGGATGCAGCAATGAAACCCGGTCCCGTTGTCGGTCATGCACCGCTGCGGAAAGGTGAAACCTCAGACGTGGCGGCCATCCTGACCGAAGAGGTGGCTTCGGGCGATATGCTGATGCTGATGATCCATGCAGAAGAAGGCGGCATGCAGACCGGCATCTTCGAATATACACTGGGCGCCAAGGAAGACGGCCCCATTCGCGTCGATGGCAAGCTTGTGATGACGATGATCACCGCGAAGTAATTGCGCGGCCTGAACCTTGTGTTCTGACCAACGCACAAAAGAAGGGCGGCGCCTTGCGGTGCCGCCCATTCTTGTCTTGTCCGACAGGTGCCGTTGATCAGCCCTTGATGCGACGGTTCCGGGTTGCGATCAGCTTCAGGCGCAGTGCGTTCAGGCGGATGAAGCCCTGTGCATCCTTCTGATCATAGGCGCCTGCGTCGTCTTCGAAGGTCACATGCGCCTCGGAATAAAGGCTGTGATCCGACCAACGGCCGACGCAGGTCGCAAGACCCTTGTAAAGCTTCAGCCGCACGGTGCCGGTCACATGTTCCTGGCTCTTGTCGATCAGGGCTTGCAGCATCTCGCGTTCGGGGCTGAACCAGAACCCGTTATAGATCAGTTCCGCATAACGCGGCATGATGCTGTCCTTCAGGTGGCCAGCGCCAGCGTCCAGCGTGATCTGTTCGATCCCGCGATGCGCCTCAAGCAGAACGGTGCCGCCGGGCGTTTCGTAGATGCCGCGCGACTTCATGCCCACGAACCGGTTTTCAACGAAATCCAGACGCCCGATCCCGTGCTTGCCGCCCAGTTCGTTCAGCTTGGTCAGAATCGTGGCGGGGCTCATGGCCTCGCCATTGATGGCCACGGCATCGCCGCGCGCGAAGGTGACTTCGATATATTCCGGGGTGTCGGGTGCATCCTCGGGCGACACGGTGCGCTGATAGACGTATTCGGGTGCCTGCTCTGCAGGGTTTTCCAGCGCCTTGCCCTCGGACGAGGTGTGCAGCAGGTTTGCGTCCACGCTGAAGGGCGCCTCGCCGCGCTTGTCCTTGGCGATCGGAATCTGGTTCTTCTCGGCAAATTCGATCAGCTTGGTGCGGCTGGTCAGATCCCAGATGCGCCAAGGGGCGATCACCTTGATTTCCGGGTTCAGCGCATAGGCGGACAGTTCAAAGCGAACCTGGTCATTTCCCTTGCCGGTCGCGCCATGCGCCACGGCATCGGCACCGGTTTCGGCGGCAATCTCGACCAGGCGTTTGGAAATCAGCGGCCGTGCGATCGATGTGCCCAGCAGGTAAAGCCCTTCGTACAACGCATTGGCGCGGAACATCGGGAACACGAAATCGCGCACGAATTCTTCGCGCACGTCTTCGATATAGATGTTCTCGGGCTTGATCCCCAGCAGCTCGGCCTTGGCGCGGGCGGGCTCCAGCTCTTCGCCCTGGCCCAGATCGGCGGTGAAGGTCACGACCTCGCAACCATATTCGGTTTGCAGCCATTTCAGGATGATCGAGGTATCAAGGCCGCCTGAATAGGCCAGCACGACTTTCTTGGGCGCGGACATGTGTTTTTCCCCAGTGAATGCGTTTTGCGGCGATTAACGGGTTTTGTGCCGCAGGGCAAGGAGGCCGCCGTGCCGCAGCTTTGGCTTGCGTGATGGATCAAGCTGGGCCAGAGATCGGACATGACCCAGTTTCAAGATCAGGCACGCGCGGCCGAACGCGCCATGCGCGAGGTTTTTCCCGCCACACCCTTGTTGCGCAACGCGCATTTGTCCGAGCGGTTCGAGGCTGACATCTGGCTGAAGCGCGAAGACCTGTCGCCGGTGCGATCCTACAAGCTGCGCGGCGCGTTCAATGCGATGCGCAAGGTTCTGGCGGCTGATCCGGGGCGACGGCTGTTTGTCTGCGCCTCTGCCGGCAATCACGCGCAGGGTGTCGCCTTCATGTGCCGGCATTTCGGGGTCAAGGGTGTGATCTTCATGCCGGTGACGACACCGCAGCAGAAAATCCAGAAGACCGGAATGTTTGGCGGTGATGCGGTCGAGATCAAGCTGACGGGCGATTACTTCGACGATACACTGGCCTCTGCGCAGGCGTTTTGCGCCAAGGAAGGCGGGCATTTCCTGTCGCCTTTCGATGATGCCGACGTGATCGAGGGTCAGGCCTCCGTTGCGGTCGAGATGATGGACGAGATGGGGCAGGTTCCCGATCATATCCTGTTGCCTGTCGGTGGTGGTGGACTGTCCGCAGGTGTGCGCAGTTTTTTCGGCACTGATCCCGCCTATACATTCGTTGAACCGCTGGGCGGTGCCAGCCTGCAGGCGGCCCTGTCGGTCGGTCGGCCGGTGATGCTGGACAAGGTGAACACCTTTGTCGATGGCGCGGCCGTCGCCTGTATCGGCACACAGACATTCGCACGCCTCAAGGATGTGTCCCTGCATGATGTCGTGACCGCGCCCGAGGACCGGATCTGCACGACCATCCTCGAGATGCTGAATGTCGAAGGGATCGTGCTGGAACCTGCCGGAGCGCTGGCCGTGGATGCACTGGTCGACGTGGCGGACCGCATCAGGGGCAAGACCGTGGTTTGCATCACATCGGGCGGGAACTTCGATTTCGAACGCCTGCCCGAGGTCAAGGAGAGGGCACAGCGTTATTCCGGGGTGAAGAAATATTTCATCCTGCGCATGCCGCAACGACCCGGTGCCTTGAAAGAGTTTCTGAACATCCTTGGTCCAGACGACGATATCGCGCGGTTCGAATACCTCAAGAAATCGGCGCGCAACTTCGGTTCTGTGCTGATCGGGATCGAAACAACTCGCCCCGAGAATTTCACTTCCCTGCTGTTCAAGCTGAACAAGGCCGGGTTCACCTATCGCGACATCACCAATGACGAGACTTTGGCCGAATTCCTGATCTGACAGGCCCCGGTTTCCACCGTCAGCCTGTCTGCGCAAGAAGCGCGTGATGCCGTGCCGTGTAATCGGCGCGCACCTCGACCGGTGGGCGCAAGCGGATCGAAAGGCCGCGGATCACTGTCTGATCCGGCTTTCCGAACAGCTTGTCTGCCTCATCCTTGCTGAAGCCGGCAATCTCGATGGCTTCCATCCAGGCGCTGATCCGGTCTGCCTGCTTGATCTGTTTCTTGATCGCAGCCGGAATCGCGGCCGGAAGGCCGAAACGGATATGGATCGCGGCTGTCAGCCTTGTGTCCAGCTCTTCATAGCCGGGGCCGACGGCGGATTTGACCGGGCTGATCATGTCGCCGATCACGTATTCCGGGGCATCGTGCAGCAAGGCTGCCAATTGCCACTTGGGCGCTATACCCGGTGCCATCCGGGTGAACAGCGTCTCCACCAGAAGCGAATGTTCGGCGACGGAATAGGCATGATCGCCGCGCGTCTGTCCGTTCCAGCGCGCCACGAAAGCAAGACCGTGGGCGATATCCTCGATCTCGATATCGACAGGGGTAGGATCCAGCAGGTCAAGACGGCGGCCTGACAACATCCTTTGCCATGCGCGGGGCGATTTCGACATGACTCCTCCCAAGCTCAATCAGCGTCTTTTGAGCAGCTTGCCGGTGGCGGCGCAAGCTTCCGTCGGCAGGCATGACAATTTCCGATGCCGGGCTAGTTTGATGGAGCGTTGTGACGAGGCTCAAACAATGATACGCGCAGCGCCAAATTAGTTTGCATGAAGGGTGCCCAGATGGCCAATGATTACATCGTTAAAGATATCGCGCTTGCCGCTTTTGGCCGCAAGGAGCTGGATATCGCAGAAACCGAAATGCCGGGCCTGATGGCCTGCCGCGCCGAATATGGTGAAAGCAAGCCGCTGAAAGGCGCGCGGATTGTCGGCTCGCTGCATATGACGATCCAGACTGCGGTTCTGATCGAAACGCTGGTGGCACTTGGTGCCGATGTGCGCTGGGCGTCCTGCAACATCTTCTCGACGCAGGATCACGCGGCCGCGGCAATCGCCGCAGGCGGCACGCCGGTTTTCGCGATCAAGGGCCAGACGCTGGAAGAGCATTGGGATTACCTGGACAAATCCTTCATGTTCCCCGAAGGCGCGAACATGATCCTCGACGATGGTGGTGATGCGACCCTTTACGTCCTGTTGGGTGCCCGCGCTGAAGCCGGGGAAGAGATCATCCCCGTCCCGCAGTCGGAAGAAGAAGAAGTCATCAAGGCGCAGATCAAGAAGCGCATGGCCGCAAGCCCCGGCTGGTTCACCAAGACGCGCGACGCGATCAAGGGCGTGTCCGAGGAAACGACGACCGGCGTGCACCGCCTTTATGACCTGCACAAGAAAGGTCTGCTGCCGTTCCCCGCGATCAACGTGAACGACTCGGTCACCAAGTCGAAGTTCGACAACAAGTATGGCTGCAAGGAATCGCTGGTTGACGGTATCCGCCGTGCGACCGACACGATGATGGCCGGCAAAGTCGCCGTTGTCTGCGGTTACGGCGATGTGGGCAAAGGTTCGGCCGCCTCGCTGCAAGGTGCAGGCGCGCGCGTCAAGGTCACCGAAGTCGATCCGATCTGCGCGCTGCAAGCCGCCATGGACGGATTCGAGGTTGTCCTGCTGGAAGATGTCGTCGCCACCGCCGATATTTTCATCACCACGACCGGCAACAGGGACGTGATCCGCATCGACCACATGCGCGCGATGAAGGACATGGCGATCGTCGGCAACATCGGCCATTTCGATAACGAGATTCAGGTCGCTGCCCTCAAGAACCACAAGTGGACCAACATCAAGGAGCAGGTCGACATGATCGAGATGCCTTCGGGCAACCGTATCATCCTGCTGTCCGAAGGTCGTCTGCTGAACCTGGGCAACGCCACGGGCCATCCGTCCTTCGTGATGTCCGCCAGCTTCACTAACCAGGTTCTGGCGCAGATCGAACTCTGGACCAAGGGCGACGAATACAAGCCCGGCGTCTACATCCTGCCCAAGGCGCTGGACGAGAAAGTGGCCCGCCTGCATCTGGACCGCATTGGTGTGAAACTGACCAAGCTGGATGCCGACCAGGCGGCCTATATCGGCGTGACGCCGGAAGGTCCGTTCAAGCCGGAACACTATCGCTACTGATTGCAGACACTGTTTTGGATGCAACGGCCCGCCATTGTGCGGGCCGTTTTGCTTTCCTACTTTTGATAAAAGCGTTGAGTGTTGGTGAAGACTCGCTAACCTTTCACTCGGACCGATGGGACGCATTGGCCGTGGTACCAAAAAAATTGACTGGTAAGGGAGCTAGGAATGGGAAAGCGTGACGATCTGATTGCGAAATATGCAAGCGATCTGAAGAACAAGTGCGGCATGGAGCCTGACATGGCCCTGCTGACAAAGGTCACGATCGGCTGCGGCCCGGCGATTTACAACGCAGACGCCGAAACCGTTGCGGCCTCGCAGGACAGCGAGCTGGAGACCGTGAAGAACAATTTCCTCATCAAGAAACTGGGACTGCCCGACAGCCCCAAGCTGATGGAGGCGATCAACTCCGTGGTGGAAACCTACGGCAAATCCGAACGGAACAAGTACCGCGTGGTCGTCTACTACATGCTGACCAAGCATTTCGGCAAGGAAGCGGTCTACAAGTAAGCAGGCGATAGCCTGATCGTGGGCGGCCCGCATGTCTTGCGGGCCTCTCGCTGTTGAGACGAATTTTCGGCACTTGGAATTTGCGCGGCCGCTGGTCTGTGGCTAATGTCGAATTGTCGGGCCAGTATGGCCGGAACCTAATCCAGTGATCACGTGTGGTGTGTAGGGAGCACGTGGGGTGACGGGGGGTTCTGGCCTTGGCCTGCGCCCCCCGTATTTTTCGAAATCATCCGTCCAAACCGGCAAGAGCGCAGATGATCCGCCATTCCTCTGCATTGACCGGCTGTACCGACAAGCGCGAATTTCGCACCAAAACCATCTCCGTCAGTCGCGGATCGGCCTTGATCTGCTCCAGTGTGACGGGCGTCTTCACAGGCTTGACGGCCTTGATGTCGACGCATTCCCAGCGCGGATCGTCCGTTGTGCTGTCCGGATGTGCAGGATTGATCACTTCGACAATCCCGACGACCGCCTTTTCGTCCTGTGAATGGTAGAAAAAGCCAAGGTCACCAACCTCCATCTCGCGCATGAAGTTGCGCGCCTGGTAGTTGCGCACGCCGTTCCATTCCTCGCCGTCTTCACCTTTTGCGGTCTGGTCATTCCAGCCCCAGACCGAAGGCTCTGACTTGAACAACCAATAGCGCATCAACCGATGACCTTTTTCCACGCGATCAGTTCGACATCCTGGAACAGACCGGCCTTGGAATAGGGATCCCCTGCCGCCCAGCGCCGTGCTGCCTCCATGTCTTCGACCTCAAGGATCAAAAGTGATCCGATCATCTGTTCGTCCTTGTCCAGCAAGGGACCGGCCTGCCGCACCACGCCGGTTTGGGTCACGTAATCCAGATGTGCGGCGCGATTGGCCAGACGTGTCTCTATGGCGCCGGGTTTGTCCCGTGCGATAAGGGCGATCAGCATTCATTCCTCCTTCAGGGGACGCGACAGTAGCATATCCATGGCTTGGCGCAGCTGGATCTTCCCGTCAAGCAGGGCCACGACCGCGGCGGTGATCGGCATCTCCACCCCTTGCTCGGTGGCGCGCTGCAAGGCCGCGCGTGCGGTGGCAGCGCCTTCGACCGTAATCGACGGGTCAAAGGCCGTGTTCTGGCCCAGCGCCATGCCGAATTGCATGTTCCGGCTTTGCGGACTTGTGCAGGTCAGCACCAGATCACCGAACCCGGACAGACCCGACAGCGTTTCCGGCCTGGCCCCAAGGGTCAGCGCCAAGCGCTGCATTTCGGCATAGCCGCGCGTCATCAAGGCAGCACGTGCGCTGTCGCCCAGCCCGGCGCCCGTGACAGCGCCTGCAGCAATCGCGATCACGTTCTTCAAGGCGCCGCCAAGTTCGGCGCCGACAGTGTCTGTTGTGCGGTAAACCCGCAGATTCCGCGTTGTCAGAGACTGCTGCAGGATCGCGCCCTTTTCGGGATCACCACAGGCCAGGGTCAGTGCCGTGGGCAAGCCCTGTGCGATATCGCGGGCGAAACTGGGCCCTGTCAGGATTGCAGCGGTGCTTCGTGGCAGCATCTGGCGCAAGATAGCGACGGGCCCCATTGTCGTGCTCAGTTCGATCCCCTTGCAGCATGCGACCAGATCGCGCCCGTCCAGCGCTGAATGATGTTCGTCGATCACATCGCGCATCCGTTGCATCGGCACGGACAGCAGGACTGGACTGTCGCCTGCCGGGATGTCGGCCTGAATGGCCAGGGAAACCGGCAGGGGAATGCCCGGCAGGCGCTGGGCGTTATGGCGGGATTGCCGCATGGCAAGCACCTGTCCTTCGTCTCGCGACCATAGCGTCACCGCCTGTCCGGCTTCGGCCAGTGAAATGGCAAGCGCCGTACCGAAGGCGCCCGCGCCCATGACTGTGATCATGCCTTTGCCCCTTTCTTTCCACTTCCCAGAAGCGCAGGGCTTGAGGTGTCCAGTGGCCAACGCGGCCGCGCGACCAGAGTCAGGTCGTCTTGCGAACCCGCTCGATACCTCTCCATCCCGGCATAAGCGATCATCGCTGCGTTGTCCGTACAGAGCGACAAGGGCGGCGCAACGAAGCGTACCCCGTTTTCTGCTGCAACAGACTCGAGTTTGCTGCGGATAAGGCTGTTGGCCGCGACCCCTCCGGCTACGGCAAGGACAGGGTCAGCAGGGTTTTCCGCCAGATAAAGGCGCAATGCCCTGCGCGTTTTCTCTGCCAGCACATCGGCAACTGCCATCTGGAAGCCCGCGCAAAGATCGGCCCTGTCGGCGGGGGTCAGCCCGCCCTTTTCTTCCACGACCCGGTCCCGGGTCCGCAGAAGGGCGGTCTTCAGGCCGGAAAAGGACATGTCGCATCCCTCGCGATCCAGCAAAGGTCGTGGAAAGGCATATCGGGTGGCATCGCCCTTGCGTGCTTCGGCTTCGACCGAAGGGCCGCCCGGCTGCGGCAGGCCAAGAAGACGGGCCGTCTTGTCAAAGGCCTCTCCGGGTGCGTCGTCTATGGTGCCGCCCAGACGCGTGAAATCATCGGTACCCTGCACCAGAAGAAACTGGCAATGCCCGCCAGAGACCAGCAGCATCAGATAGGGATAGTCGATCTGGTCGGTCAGGCGCGGCGTCAGGGCATGACCTGCAAGGTGGTTCACCCCGATCAGGGGCAGACCGGTGCCGACGGCCAGACCCTTGGCACACATGACCCCGGCCAGAACGCCACCGATCAGGCCGGGCCCTGCGGTAACCGCGATGGCATCCACATCCGAAAGGGTCAATCCCGCGCGCAACAGGGCCTGTTTCACGCAAATATCGATTTTCTCGGCATGGGCCCGGGCTGCGATCTCGGGCACGACGCCGCCGAATGCCGCATGCAATTCAGCTTGCCCCAACACGATGGAAGACATGATTTCCGCCGGTTCAGAGCCGCGTTGCCGGACAACGGCGGCCGCGGTATCATCGCAGCTGCTTTCCAGACCCAGTATCGTCAACGCCTTGGCCATTGGTCGTTCAATCCTGCCATTCTCGGCCCTGAACGTTGCAAGACCACGGGTTGCGAGGTAACACCAGACAAGGATGCAAACAATCCCGGCGCAATCATGACACGGCCAGTCATCTTGTTGACCCGCCCCGAAGCGTCATCGCACAGGATGGCGAAGCTGTTGTCTGTTGCATTCGGTGATCGCCTTGACGTGTGCATTTCCCCTCTGATGGAAATCGTGCTCGATCCGCGATTGCCAAGCCTCGACGGCATCAGGACCCTGATCTTTACCTCTGCCAATGGCGTTGCGACCTATGTCGCGGCCAACGGACCCAAGTCCCTTCCCTGTTACACCGTCGGTGATGCAACCGCCCGGGCCGCCATGGCTGCGGGTTTGCAGGCGACATCCGCGGGGGGTGATGCCGATGCACTGGTCGCGCGCATCAAGCAGGACAAACCTGCGGCGCCGATGTTGCATGTGCGTGGCGCGCATGCCCGCGGCGACATCCCGGAAAGACTCGGCGCAGTCGGGGTCCCCGTGGCCCAGGCGATCGTCTACCATCAGAATGCCCTGACCCTGACTGAAGAGGCAAAAGCGCTTCTGGACGGGGACAGGCCGGTGATCCTGCCGCTTTTTTCACCACGAAGCGCCGCATTGATGGGATCCGCACCCGTCAGTGCCAAGGTTTACGCCGTCGCGATAAGTGAAGCGACCGCCAACGCCCTGCGTTTTGACGTTGAACAGATGCATGTCGCCAGCCATCCTGATTTCGAAAGCATGGCCAAGGTTGTCGCCGATCTTCTTGACACCACCCCCTGGGACAAGCAGATGCCATTATAAGGCCATGCATGGCTTGAGGCAGAAAGCCCGGCACAGTAGGCTTTCATCTGATCCAAGTATGCGTGATATCAGATTCGAAAGGGTTGCTGCCGGTGCCGGAAAAGAAAAAGAACTCCCCGAACCAGGAACGGCCCAATGACGAAATCGAAGATGCCGTCATCCTGAACGATCCAGCGGACGATGGCGACCCGTCGTCCAAGGCCGCGGCCGAGGATGGAGCAGAAGTTGAACCCCCCCCTGCGGACCAAGATCAAGAGATATCCCAGAAAGATCCCGTGAATGCCGAGGCGGCAGAAGCTTCTGCTGACCAGAAGGATGAGTCCGCACCGGCAGATCAGGAAACACCCGAGACAGAAACACGCCCCGCAGATGATGGCGAATCCGGCGTCACAAAGCCCGAAAAGCCGGCCTCGACCGAACAGGTTGTGATCAGAAAGGGTGGTTTTGTCCCGATGTTGCTGGGCGGTGTTGCAGCGGCGGCCATCGGCTTTGGTCTTGCAAGAAGCGGCGTTCTTGAGGGAATGCCTTTGCCTGGCCTCGGGGCTGGACAAAGCCTTTTGACCGAGATCGACCAGAGGACAGCCGCACAGCAGGCGCTGGTATCCGATCTGCAGGCTCGCCTTGCCGCACTCGAGGCGGCTCCCCAGCCTCAAGCCCAGCCTGACATGCCCGATCTCGGCCCTGCGATCGATGATCTGACAACGCAAATCGGCGTTCTGGCAGGCCGGATCGACGCATTGGAAGCCAGACCCGTTGCGGAAGGTGCCGCTGTCGACCCACAGGCACAGGCTGCCCTTGCCGATGCGCGCGCCGAGCTGGATCAGATCCGCACCGCTCTTGCGGCGCAACAGGCACAGATTGCAACGCTCTCGGATGAGGCTGCGCAAGCCGAAGCGCAGGCGCAGCTATCGGCGCAGGCTGCGATGACGCGTGCGGCCGTGACGCGCATCGTCACGGCCCTTGATGCCGGGACGGGCTATACAGAGGCGCTGAACGATCTGACTGCCGCGAATGTCGAGGTTCCGACAGCCTTGCTGGAACAGGCGGATACCGGGGCACCGACGCTTGCCGCCTTGCAGGCCGACTTTCCCGATCTTGCCCGTGATGCGTTGCGTGCGGCGCGGCAGGCACAGAACCCGGGTGGCATTGGCGGGTTTTTCGAAACTCAGCTTGGCCTCAGGTCATTGCAGCCGCGTGAAGGGGATGACCCGGATGCGATCCTTTCGCGGGCCGAAGCGGCGCTGCGCGATGGACGACTGCCCGAAACGCTGGCTGAAATCGCGCGCTTGCCGCATGAGGCGGCGACGGTATTGGCCGATTGGCAGGCCCGGGCCCAGATGCGCGTCACATTGACCGATGCCGCGCGCAATCTTGCCCAATCTCTGAACACGAACTGAAGGATAACGGAATGCTGTGGTCGCTCATCAAGATTATCCTTTTCGTTGTTCTGGTTGCCGCTGCAGCGATGGGGGCCGTCTACCTGATGGAACTGGATGGCGGTGTTCGCATCGCCGCCGCCGGGTACGAGATCAACCTGACACCGCTCTATGCCGTCATTCTTCTGATCGCGCTTGTGTTCCTGGTCTGGCTGACCCTGCGCCTTCTGGCCTTGCTGGTGGCTGTCCTGAAATTCATCAACGGGGATGAAACAGCACTAAGCCGCTATTTCAATCGCAATCGGGAACGCAAAGGCTATCAGGCCTTGTCCGAAGGCATGCTGGCGCTGGCCGCAGGCGAGGGGCGTCTGGCCATGGCCAAGGCCAGCAAGGCGGAGCGCTATCTTCACAAGCCGGAACTGACCAACCTTCTGACAGCCCAGGCCGCCGAGATGTGTGGCGACCGGCGCAAGGCGGAAGAAGTCTACAAACGTCTTCTGAAAAACAATTCCACCCGCTTTGTCGCGGTGCGCGGTATCATGAAGCAGAAACTGGCGGATGGTGATACGGCAACGGCCCTGAAACTGGCCGAAAAGGCGCTGGACCTGCACCCCAAGCATGAAGAGACGCAGGATGTTCTGTTGCGCCTTCAGGCCAGCGCGCATGACTGGGCCGGTGCACGCCGCACGCTTGGTGCGAAACTCAAGTATGGCAGCCTTCCGAAAGACGTGCACAAGCGCCGCGATGCCGTTCTGGCCCTGTCCGAGGCAAAGGAAGTTCTGGCAGAGGGTAATGACATCACGGCGCGCGAGGCCTCGATCGAAGCCAACAAGCTTTCGCCCGATCTGATCCCTGCAGCGGCCTTTGCCGCCCGTGGTTACATCGAGCAGGGCAACGCCAAATACGCAACCCGCGTGATCAAGAAGGCCTGGGCCGCCCAGCCGCATCCTGATCTTGCCGCTGCCTTTGCGGCGATCGTGCCCGATGAAACACCGGCAGCGCGGTTGAAGCGGTTCAAGCCACTTGTCGCCCAGCATCCGGATCACGTGGAGTCGCGCCTCTTGCTGGCCGAATTGAACATCGCGAACGAGGATTTCCCCGAGGCACGGCGTGCGCTGGGCGATCTTGTTGATACGGCACCGGATGCCCGGGTGATGACAGTCATGGCTGCTATTGCCCGTGGCGAAGGCGCGTCTGATGTCGTGGTCAAAGGGTGGCTGGCCAGGGCCTTGACTGCCCCACGCGGTCCGCAATGGGTCTGCGAGAACTGCCACAACATACATGCGGAATGGGTGCCCATCTGCGAGAATTGCAAATCCTTCGACACGCTCGCCTGGATCTCGCCGCCCGCCGGTGCGGCTTCGGCGCAGGCCGGGTCGGAAATGCTTCCCATGATTGTGGGTTCGATCCAGGATCAGACCTCGTCACAAGATGACGAAGTCCCGGATGCGGAACTTCTTCCTGATGAAGAAACCTTGCATCGTCCGATAGATGCGGCTGCGCCGGATGGGGATACCGCCCGAAAATAGGTCTTTTCCATCCATGGGCGGGGTGCTATAGCCCCGCCTCACAGGCCGCTGTAGCTCAGCTGGTAGAGCACGTCATTCGTAATGATGGGGTCGGGGGTTCGAGTCCCTTCAGCGGCACCACTTTCCAACACAACACATGATCAAGATGCACCAGACCCCTTCTGTCCAGGGGGGATGCATTGTGTCGCGTCAACGTTTGCAGGGCGGGCAAAGGCTGGCCACGCCCAAGGTGTTGCCGGGCGTGGCAGCCGTTCCAGGCCGATCAGACCGGAATCATGAAACCGTCGAAATAGGCCATGATCTCGGCATGGGCATCCACTGGCAAGACTTGCGCCACGTATTGATCCGGGCGCACGACAAGTACGACGCCCTGCTGGCGATCGATGCCGCGGTGGTCGAAAATGTCGACTCCGCTTTTCATATCCGGACAGAACGCCTTTTCGTAGTCGATCAATCCGTATCTGCCTTTGCGCGGCAGCAGCAAATCTGGCAAGGCTTCGACATCCATCTCGCGATGTGGTGCCTGAAACACAGCACGCAGATCGATCACGCTGTCGATATCTGCAGTTGCGGCTGTGAAGCGCGCGATCGGTCCCTCAAGCAGGCACTGGCAAAGGGCGGCAATCTTCCCTTGAGGTTGACCGTGATCCCCTTTGGCGGCAAAGGCGATCACACGCCACCGGCCATCGGCCTTGATTGCATGTCCCAGATGCATCGGCTTCGCGTCACAGAGCCGGATGACGGGCGCTGAATGGAATCGCATGCCGGTCTGATAACCGGTGGCAAGCATCTGATGTGTGCCGGTGCCCGTCAGAAGCGATGGTGCATATCTGGTCTCGACACCCGCTGTATAGCGGCCATGTTTCTTGAAATATTGCTGAAACTGGGCTGACTCGGCGGCGTCCTTGGGTTTGGCGCTGAACAGGCGCGCCATGTCCTTGTCGAAATCGATCAGTTCCTTGGCTTTCGCGCGCCGCTCTTCGGAATAGGTATCCAGCAGGGTTGCATCGGCTTGCCCGCGCAGCACGGCGGCCAGTTTCCAGCCAAGATTGAAGGTGTCGGCCATGGACACGTTCATGCCCTGTCCCGCTTTCGGGCTATGGGTATGGCAGGCATCCCCTGCGATGAAGATGCGCGGGACACGTGATCCCCGCTCGGCCTCCGGCACATCGTCGAAACTGTCGCAGACACGCTGTCCAATCTCATAGGCGGACCACCAGGCGACTTCCTTCACATCCAGCGTATAGGGCGCAAGTATTTTGCGCGCCTTGCTGATCAGCATCTCGGAGGTCACATTGTGATCGGCCGCACGCTCGTCGCCATGCAATGCGTCAAGTTCGATGTAAAGTCTCACCATGTAGCCGCCTTCGCGTGGAATGACGAGAATGCTGCCATCATGGGCCGACTGGATCGCAGCCTTGAGCCTGATATCCGGGAAATCGGTCACGGCCAGAACATCCATGACACCCCAAAGCTGGCGTGCAGCCTCGCCCTTCAGGTCATAACCCATCGACCGGCGAACCGTGCTGCGTGCACCATCGCAGCCCACCACGTATCGGGCGCGAATTATCTCGGTCTGTCCTGTGCTCTCGCCGTTCTTGAAGGTTGCAATGACGGGATAGTCCGGGTCGTCCGTCATCGTCAGATCCACCAGATCGTGGCCGTAAACGGGCTCCAGCCGGCGGGAAGAGTTGCGCATCAATTCAAGATAGAAATCGTGGATACGCGCCTGGTTCAGGATGACATGCGGCATCTCTGACAGATCGTCTTCGACATCCTGAATGCGGTCAGCGCGGACAAGGGGCGAACCATCTGCACCGGGCCGCCAGAATGCGACCTCGCTGACCCAATAGCTTTCCTTGAGGACTTTCTCTGCAAAGCCGAAGGCTTCGAACATCTCGACAGAGCGGCAGGCAACGCCATCGGCTTGACCGACTTGCAGTGGGCCTGATTTGCGGTCCGTAATCATGGTCACGATATCCGGGAAAGCCGCCAATTGCGCCGCCAGCGTCAAGCCCGCCGGTCCACATCCCACGATCAGGACGTCCACAGCCTTCGGTGAGGTGGCGTCAAACCTGATACCATCGGCGATACTGGGGTCACCACTGCGAAATCCGTTCAGATGATACTGCATTTGGGCCGATCCTATTGCTACGTATGCTTATCAATAAGTCGCATGAGGTCTGCCTGTCAATATCGTAAGCATACGTATCAAAATTTGGAGGAATGGCTGGTCTCGGCTTCTGGAGGCGGCTTTTCACCGAAAAGGGCCGCACATTGTCGTGGAACCTCTGTGAAACCACCGGAGTGCGCGTAAGTGTTGCCTTCCGGCGTGCATGCGGATTGTCGGATATGTCCACATGTCTTTGAAAGGTGGGCTTTCCTGCAGTCTGGGGAAGGCTTCAAGAATAGCCCCTGACCAAAGCGCTTGCGAGCAAGTGCCACCCATCGGCAATGACAAAGAACGCCAGCTTGAACGGCAATGACACGATTGCAGGCGGGACCATCATCATGCCCATCGACATCAGAACGGCTGCAACTACCAGGTCGATGATCAGAAAGGGCAGAAATATCAGAAAGCCGATCTGAAAGGCGCGGGCGATCTCTGACAGTAGGAAACTGGGAATCAGAATGGAGAGCGGGGCGTCTGGCCCCGGTTGAATCCCGCTTGCGTCAGGCCGCAGCTCGGCCATTGACGTGAAGGTATCAGGATCAAGGCGACCGGCCATGAATACCCTGAAAGGCATCAGTGTTCTCTCGAACCCTTCCTCGAAACCGATGGTGTCTTGCAACAGTGGCTGAAGGCCCTCATTCCATGCCGCTCTGAACACTGGATCCATAATGAAATAGGTCAGGAACAAAGCAAGACTGACGATCAGCATGTTCGGGGGTGATTGCTGCAGTCCGATCGCTTGCCTGAGGATTGCAAGGACAGTCACAAGGAAGGGAAAGCAGGTCACCATGATTGCGATTCCAGGAGCGAGGCTCAGAACCGTCAAAAGTGCTATGAGTTGAATACTGCGCCCCGTCAGCGCATCGCCATCCAGGTCTGCGAATGAAAACTCCTGTGCAGCTGCCGGACCGGTCATCAGGCCGAGGATCAGTATCGTCAACATCAGGCATAGGGGAACAGCCACCCTGTACAAGATCATTTAAGCTCGCCCTTGAGGTCGCTGACTTCTGTCAGCCGAACGGCAAGCTTGCCTTTGCTTTCGCCCTCCAGTTCTTCCAGCTCACCGCGCGCGATCAGCCTGTCACCAACAAAAAGCTCAACCGGATCATCCACCCGCCGATCCAGTGGCAGGACGGCGTTTGCCCCCATCTGCAGCAAGTCGCGGATCAGAGGCCGCGCTCGACCAACCGAGATCGTGATCTCTATCGGTACCGACGCAAGTGGATTTGCAGAATCAATGCTGGTTCTTGGTCTTTTGTTCTCATCCATCGGTTTGCGGCCTTCCGAAGTCTTGGGTGAATTCCTCAATCAGTGTTTTCATCCGACCAATCAGACCATCCAGATCGATGCATTTCTCCTGCTCGCCCAGCCTGAGGTAGACTTGCCCGCCTCCAATGGTGTCGTCCTCCAGCAGGCGGACCTGCATCGGCATCTTCTTGACCAAAAGGGGTTCGAGCCGTTGCGCCGTTTCTGGCGACATCCGCAACACAATGACAGCTTCGGCACTTTGGCGGGCCATGCTCAAGGCTTCCTCAGACAGCCGCATGCCCAGGGAAGGTATTGCGATTTCGGGCAGAATATCGATAAACATACGGTCAAGTATGGGTTTTATCGACCGCATGACGTGGTTGTAAGCCTCTTGGTATGTGAAGCTTAGGTCCTGAAGGTTTCGCGCAAACTCGGCCGAAATATGGGATTGCTCGGTTTCATGCGCGGCACTCGCATCGTCCCATCCGGCCTGATAACCTTTTTCGAACGCGGAAAGCCGTGCATCTTCAAGTGTTTCTTCCGAGATAATTTGCAGGTTCCTGCCGGTCGGGACGTTGTGAAAATCCTCAAGAAGATGGGAAATCGGCATCAGGCTTTCTCTCCTCGATTTTCGATCCACCCGCGCAGAATCTCGACTGTCTCGTCTTGTCTTTCCGCGATCAACGCCCGCAAACGATCCACTGGATCAGCAGCCATGCCCTGTTCGCCGGTGGTGGTCAGACCTGAGGTGGCTTGTGGTACCGACAACGCCCCAAAATCGAAATCATCATCCGCAATTTCGCCGGTAAGCGGCGTCAGTTCCTCACTCCCGATCCCGGCGCTACCGATGCTCATGCGCGGAATGGCTGTCTGGGGGGCAAGCGGGAACGACTCGGCCTTCGGTGCCAGGATCGGGCGCAAAACAAAGAGGCCCAAAAGCAAGGCTACGATCGCGAGGACGGCCATCTGGATCAATGACATCGCATCCAGGCCCATACTGTGGAACAGATTGCTTTCCGCGTAGGTTCCCATCGGGGCATTCTGCAAGAAATCCATGGATTTCAGCGTGACTTGATCGCCTCGCGCCTCATCCAATCCGACAGCAGAGGCGACAAGGTCCTTGAGGGCCTCAAGTTCGACTTCCGTGCGGGGCTCAAGAGTCAGCTGACCTTCGCCATCAAGCTGCTGAATACCGTTCACAAGAACAGCGACCGTAATACGCTTCACCGTTCCAGGGCTGCGCAGAACTTCTCGCGACGTTTCCGATATTTCATAGTTGACGCGTTCGCGGGTCTGATTGTTTGAACTGCGCGAGCCTTCTGCACTGGCCGCTTCTCCACCCGGCAGATTGGAAGCCACGGTAACGGCACCATCTGCGGCGCCGGTCGAATCATTGCTGGATTCTTCAGTATCAGTACTGATGGCAACCCTGCTGGACGGATCGACAGTACGCTCGCGTACGGTTTCGCTCACGGAATCGGTGGAAATATCAACCTCGACAACAACGTTCCCGACGCCAACCCGTGCTTCGAGCAATCGCAGTACGCGATCGCGCAAGGCGTCGCTTCGATCTTCACCATTCTGCACTTGCCCTTGATCTTCTGCCGCTGCGACGAGACCCGCGACACTATCGATGATGGCGACATCATCGGGTTTGAGGCCAGGTACCGCTGATGCGACGAGGAACTTGATTGCCCGCGCCTGCGGGGCAGCGACATTTCCGCCTGTCGTCGTCACTGTGACCGATGCCGATGGCGTGACTGCGCGCTGGAACGGATTGCCGCTCGTATTGGCGACATGAACCCGCGCGGCGGTAATCATGGGGCTGGCGATGATTGTGCGCGCGAGCTCGCCTTCCTTGGCCCGCCAATAAGCGGCATCGAACATCTGCGACGTGGTGCCAAAACCTTTCAGCATGTCCAGAAGTTCGTAACCCTGCATTCCATTCTTCGGAAGACCCTCGGCCGCGAGGGTCATTCTCAACACATCGCGTGCGCGCGATTCGACATAGATCGCCCCGCCCCTCACTTCATGATTTATGCCCTTTTGTTCCAATGACTGGATGACATCACCGGCAGCGGTCGCTTCGAGCCCTGCGTACAAAAGGGTCATCCCGGGGTTGGAGGCCATACGGAAAAGGCCCACAAATGCCGCAAGCACGGCAACGCTGGCCAGACCGATCAGAAGCTTCTTGCCAGTATCCAGACCGGACCAGATCTTTACGATTTGCTGCACTGTTCACCTTTGTCATCGACGGAAATTCTACCTGCCTCACCGGATTGATCGCAGATCGGTCTTAACAATCGGTTAGCTCCTCAGAGTTACAGATTGGCCTGTAGACGCATGAGGTTCGGGCATGGCCGCGATTGATACAAAGACAGAAGGATCCACGCGAAAATCCCTCAAATTACCCGTTATTGCGGGGCTTTTGTTGGCGATCGCGACTGGCGGCGGGGGATTCTATGTCGTGTATTCCGGGCTTCTGCCGATTGGCGAATCACAAGCCGAACAGGTTTCCGATTCGACTGTCGCGACTCCGGAGATTGCGTTCGTACCGCTTGATCCGATGGTCATCTCGCTCGCGCCGCAATCAGGTAACCGACATCTGCGTTTCAGCGCACAGCTGGAGGTCGAAGTGGCGCAGGTCGCTGCGGTCCGTGAGATGCTGCCCCGGATCATCGATGTCCTCAACACCTATCTCAGGGCGGTCGAAACCCGCGATCTGGAAAACCCCGCAGCATTGCAAACGCTGAGAACACAGATCCTGCGCCGCATTCAAATCGTCGTCGGACCGGATCGGGTGCGTGACGTTCTGGTCATGGAATTCATTCTGAACTGAAGGATGCAAGTTATGGATACAGTTGCTCAAATCAGGGTTATTTCGGATATCCTGCTTGTAGCAGGTGCGTTGGGAGCTGGTTTTTATTGCTACATCCTGGCGCGACGCTTGGCCCGCTTCAACGATCTTGAAAATGGCATTGGCGGAGCTGTCGCCGTGCTGTCGGCACAGGTCGACGACCTGGCGAAAACACTCGTTTCAGCCCAGAAAACGGCTTCCACTTCAAACGTGACACTCGAGGGGCTGACCGACCGTGCCGAAACGGTTGCCAAGCGCCTCGAGCTGTTGGTGGCCTCCATGCACGATCTTCCAGCAGAGCCGCAGCGCCCCCAAACCCCGACGAATCCGCAGGATGATCTGTCTCTCAAGGTGAAAGCCGAACCAGTCTTCATGCGCCATCGCGCCGCCGAAAGTGGCCGCATTAGATGAGGTCGTCGCGCAAACAAAGATTGCCTGCCAGGATTGGCCGGGGGTCCCTTGCCACGATTGCCATTCTCCTTGTCGGCTCGGCATTGATCCGCGCGGGAATTGGAGCAACGGAAGCCATGGCAACGGGAAATCAGTCAATTGAAACAGACGCGGCCGTAGCTTGTGAACCGCCCGCAGACATGGCCGCATTGATTGCGGAATTCCAGAACCGAGAGCAGCGTCTGAACATGCGCGAAGAACAGATCAACGCGCGAATGCAAGCGCTTGTGCTCGCAGATCGCGAGATCGCGCAGAAATTGACCAGTCTTGCGGAATCCGAAGAAAGCCTGCGCGCCACGCTGTCATTGGCGGCGACGGCGGCGGAAGATGACATTTCCCGCCTTGTGACGGTCTATGAAGCCATGAAACCCAAAGATGCCGCCATTCTTTTCGAAGAAATGAGCCCGGAGTTTGCCGCGGGCTTTCTCGGTCGCATGCGGCCGGAAGCGGCGGCAGGGATCTTGGCAGGTCTGACACCTCAATCTGCATATTCGCTCAGCGTCATACTGGCCGGAAGAAATGCGTCTGCTCCACGAGACTGATACCCCGGAGCACAGAGAATCTTAACCCGGATCTGCAATCTTCAAGAGCTGGAAACAGAAGGAGAGTCCAAGGTGTTGGGGATAGGCGGAATTGTCATGATTTTCGTGATGGTCTTTGGCGGCTACCTTCTTGCGGGTGGCACGTTGGGGATCATCCTCAAGGCGTTGCCGTTCGAGATGATGATGATCGGTGGAGCGGCGATCGGTGCATTCATGATCAGCAATGACAAGGCTGCGTTGAAACATACCGCCAAAGACATGGGAAAGGTTTTCAAGGGTCCGAAATGGACACAGCAGGACTATCGTGATCTGCTTTGCCTGCTGTTCGAGTTGATACGCCTTGCAAGGCAGAACCCGGTCGCAATCGAAGAGCATATCGAATCCCCTGAAACCTCCTCCATCTTCTCGAGGTATTCAAAGATCATGACCGATACCGAGGCGGTTCAACTGATTTGCGATACGATGCGTTCTGCTGCCCTGAACTACGATGATCCACACCAGGTCGAAGAGGTGTTGGAAAAACGGATCGAATCCAATCTTCATCATGCCATGCACTCGAGTCATGCCTTGCAGACAGTTGCCGACGGCTTGCCGGCGCTTGGCATCGTCGCGGCTGTTCTCGGTGTGATCAAGACAATGGGGTCAATTGATCAACCCCCTGAAATACTTGGAAAAATGATCGGTGGGGCGCTGGTTGGTACCTTCCTCGGCGTGTTTCTGGCCTATGGGTTGGTTGGTCCATTCGCAACCAAGATCAAGTCGATTGTCGAAGAGGATGCCCATTTCTATCAGCTGATCCGCGAAGTTCTTGTCGCCAATCTGCACAATCACGCGACCAATATTTGCATCGAGGTGGGTCGCCAGAACACGCCCTCACATTTTCGGCCAACGTTCAACGAGCTTGAGGATGCGTTGAAATCGGTCAAACAGGACGCAGCATGATCCAATTGCTGTTTCTTGTTCTTGCCTTCTTTCTTGTCGCCACCGGAGTGTCGGCGCAGACACTGACCCTGCGTTCGGGTGAACATGACGGCTATACACGTCTGACGGCCTCTCTTTTGCCACAGGCGGAATGGCGCATCGATACAAGAGAGGACAAACTGCTTCTGTCTCTTTCCATGCCCATGCAAGCGATCGAAACAGCAGCGGTTTTTCAAAGGATCGAACGTGATCGCATCCGTCGGATCATTCCACGGGACGATGCCCGTGGTCTGGAAGTGCTGCTGGGATGCGATTGCGGTTTCCGGGTCTTTCGGCATTCCGAAACGCTTCTGGTCATCGACATAGGCGAGGCGCTGCCGAAGCAGGACGCGGTTGGTTCACTCAGGATGGACCCGGTTTACGACGATGTGGAGTCGCTCAAAGCAGGAAGGGTAGGCGAGGAGTCGGATTCGGCAGAGTTTCTTGGCCTGCCGCTTTTTCCCCCGAAGCCAGCGCCGGATCTGACAGCAACGCCGCAAGTTGTTCGCGTCTGGCCTCAGGCTGGGTTCCTGTCGGCTGCTCTATCCCAGGCCTCCCCGAGGCCGGAGCAGCGCGCAACGGAACTCTCACCACTGATGGAAGAAATTGACCGCGCAACACGCCAAGGCTTGTTGCAACCAGCCCCTGATTTGCCTGCTATCCGCACAGAGGGTGCGACCGTTCCTGATCTGTCGTCTTTCCCCAATCTCAGAACACGGGCTGCGTCAGAGCTGTCACGTGTTGCCCCGGACCTCGCCGAGCAGTTGGAACCGGATCTGACCTGCGTGCAGAGGGATGATCTCGATATCGCCAGTTGGGGGCATGTCGACGGTTTCTCGACCGGCATCGCTGTTTGGCGCACTCAACTTGCCAAGGATATGGATCGGGTCGATCTTGACGCGGTTCTTGGTCTGGCACGTCACTACCTCCACTACGGTTTCGGGGCCGAGGCAATTGCAACGCTCGCGATGGCGAAGGTTTCCACTGAAAAAACTGATCTTCTGCTCAGCCTGGCGCGCATCATCGATCATGGTCATGATTCCGAGAATGGCGTGTTATCGGGGATGACCAAATGTCAGGGCCCGGTCGCGCTTTGGTCCCTGCTGTCCGATCAGGATCCGCCTCGGACCCTTGATCTGAACATGTCGGAACTTCGATTTGCCTTCGAAGAATTGCCTTCGCACTTGAAGGAACAGTTGGGCCCCGGTCTGGTCGAAAGGCTGTCTGCTGCCGGTGAAAATGCTGCTGCCGAAGAAGTGCTGGCAAGCATCACCAGATCCCTGGGCCAAGTCACGCCTCCTGTCGCGCTTGCAACGGCTGCGGTCGAGCTTGAAAATGGAAACACAGAGGGTGCCGAAGACCATTTGGAAGCTCTTGTTGAGACAAACACAGCGATCTCTCCACAGGCCCTCGTGACGTTCATAGAAAGCGCTGTTCAGGCCGATCAACCGATCGAACCGGAGATGGTTGAGCTTGTCTCTGCCCATCTTTTCGAGAATCGGCGCTCGCCACTCGCGGCTGACTTGTCACGCAGCCTTATCCTCGCGCTTGCGCATGCGGGCGAGTTTGCTGAAGCTCTTGACCGCCTGAAGATGAAAAGCAACGACTTGCCCGCAGACAACGCCAGCGTGACGGCATCACGCGTCATGTCGCGCCTTGTGTCCCATGGATCGGATGTTGATTTTCTTGCCGGTACCGTCACCTGGCAACTGATGGCCTTGGCTCCGGAAACTGAAAATCGCATCGCAACCCGATTGCTGTCGCTGGGATTTCCGGAAATCGCAAATCGATTTCTGACAAGGGCTGCCGAGGGGAACGAAGGCCGTGAGCGCCGTTTGCTGAGGGCAAAGGCAGCACTTGCGCTGGATCAGCCACTGCAGGCCGAGGCGGAATTGCTTGGTTTGTCCGGGCAGGATGTCAAACTCCTCAGGGCTGAAGCGCAGCAACGTGGCGGGGATTTCGAGGCCGCACTTGATGAAATAGAAGGCCTTGAACTGGAAGAGAAACATCGAAGCCTTGCCTGGTTGGCCGGTGACTGGACAACTCTCATGGCGTCAGATGATGACGTGCTTTCGCAAGCGGCGCGCTTGATGATCGATGACGGGTCAACGCTTGAAACCGCCTCGCCCGATGCATTGCAGAACGAAGAGACTGGCGTGCTTCGAAAAACGGGAGACCTGATAACCGCCAGCGGCAACTCTCGAATGATCATCGAAAGCCTTCTTCAGCGATTTCAATTGGATACACAGCAGTAACCAGAAGAACAACTTTGGTTCAAATGCCCGCATCCCTCCATGGTTACCGAATCTAAAGACACTTGGGGCTATCATCAATCTCACCACGAAGAACGGCGCACGGTTGGCTTGTGATGAGGTGCATGTTGAGGGCTGTCAAAGATCTCCTTCGGGAAAATCAATTTGTTTTCAGATCGGGCAAGACCGGAAATGACGCAGTCACCGGGCTCGGGATTTACCTTGCCGTGTTTTTACTCGTGTTCGCGAAGATTGCAGGTGCGCCATCCAACTCTGCGGCTGCGTACGATCAAAGGGCCAACACCGCTCTCCTTTGCGATAATGCAGCCCATGCGGCATCGCAAAAAACGGGTGTGCCTCTCCAGATTCTTCTTGCGATCACACGAACCGAGACGGGCCGCGCCAATCAGGGTGTGACAGAGCCATGGCCCTGGACCGTCAACATGGAAGGTCGCGGCCTATGGTTCGACACACGCGCGGCTGCACAGGTTTATGTTTTCGACTATTTCAAAACCGGGGCGCGCAGCTTCGACATTGGCTGTTTCCAGATCAACTACAGGTGGCATGGCGCGCAATTCGCTTCGATCGAGGACATGTTCGATCCGTTGGCAAACGCATTATATGCGGCGTCATTTCTGACCACACTATATGAGGAAACCGGCGATTGGGGTCAGGCAGTCGCGAGATATCATTCCCGAACCGCAGTGCATGCCGACCGTTACATGGTGCGCTTTGATTCCATCGTGGACGAGCTGAGCGATGATCGCCTGCCAGAAAATGCGCTGAGCAGACCCTATCCAACGGAGCAGCGAGAGAATGGTTTCAGGCTGCTACAGCCCGGCCAAGGATCCGGCTTGGCGTCGCTTGTGCCACTTCATTCCGGTACATCCTCTACACCGGTGATCGATCTTCGGAAAAGTCCAGGTGGCTGACATGACGACCCTTCGCGCCGTCATGCGACCGACTGTTCTGCTCGCGATCGCGCTGATGATGATCATCGTGATGATGATACTGCCGATGCCGTCATGGGTCTTGGACATCGGGCTTGCACTGTCCTTTGCACTGGCCATTCTTGTCTTCACGGTTACACTCTTCATCGAGCGGCCTCTGGATTTTTCGTCCTTCCCGACGATCCTGCTCGCGACGCTCATGCTCCGTCTCTCGTTGAACATCTCCTCGACCAAGCTGATCATCGGGCAGGGGCATACGGGCACGGATGCTGCTGGCGATGTGATTGAAGGTTTTGCCACTTTCATCATGGGTGGAAATGTATTTCTGGGCCTCGTGGTTTTTTGCGTTCTATTGATTGTCAATTTCCTTGTGATCACCAAAGGCGCAGCCCGCATGGCCGAGGTCGGTGCACGCTTTGCGCTTGACGGCATGCCCGGAAAACAGATGGCGATCGACAGCGATATGGCCGCCGGCGCCATAGGACATGAAGAGGCGAAGGCGCGGCGCGAACGCGAGCAGCAAGAGACAACTTTTTTCGGCTCGCTCGACGGTGCATCCAAGTTTGTCAAAGGCGACGCCATCGCCGGGCTTTTGATCACGATCCTCAATCTCGTCATGGGCCTGATCATGGGCTTGGTCGTCCATGACATGCCCTTGGGACTGGCCTTCGAGACTTACGCCATTCTGACCGTGGGTGACGGGTTGGTGACACAGATTCCGGCCGTCATCATATCGATAGCAGCGGCTTTGCTTTTGGCGCGCGGCGGTGCACAGGGTGCGACTGACCTTGCCCTTGTGGCGCAGATGGGCCGGTATCCAGCCGCTTTGGGCACAGTTGCGGTTCTGCTTGTCCTGTTTGCCCTCATGCCGGGATTACCCTTCCTGCCTTTCGTTGCAGGCAGTGCGGCCCTTGCCGTTGCTGCCTTGCTTGCGCATCGCAGACAGAAAGACCCCGAAGCCGCTCCTGTTGTCACGGAAGGCGCCCAGCCGAATGCGCCATCAGCAGCGATGGGGGATGTGCTGGACGTTGACGACATCCATGTCGAATTTGCGCCGGATCTGGTCAGCATGGTGCTGGATCCGGGAACCGGTCTTGATGTTCGCATCAACAACATGCGGACTCATGTAGCCCGCAGTTTCGGCCTGATACTGTCCGAGATCAGGCTGACCGACGAACATGCGCTACCACCGGGAACATATGTCATTCGCATCCAGGGGGTTGAGCAGGCGCGCGCGCGCCTCTACCCCGACCAGATTCTTGCCCTGTCACAGGAAAGCGGAACCAGCTTGCCGCCGGGCATCGATGTGCGTGAACCGGTTTATCAGGCACCGGCCAGATGGATTGCATCCTCTGCTCAGGAAAACGTGGCCATCTCGGGTGTTACTGTCGTAACCCCGGCCGAGGTGCTTGCGACCCATCTTCTCGAAGTCGTCAAACGCAGCCTTGGCAGGCTGCTCAGCCTGAAGGCGCTTCGCCGCATTCTGGACGAGATGACACGCCTGTCCGATCCAGCCCGGTCAGAGGCGAACCGCAGACTTCTTGATGAAATGATCCCGGATCGTGTTCCCGTCGACATGCTTCATGCCGTGCTCAGGCTTTTGCTGGAGGAACAGGTTTCCATCCGAAACCTGCCTCTGATTCTCGAAGCTGTGGCGGAGGGGCGGATGCTGTTTCCTACGGCAGATGCGATCTGCGAGCATGTCCGGAAACGCCTTGGATTCCAGCTTATTGCCGAACTTAGACGTGAAGATGGCACCATACCGCTTCTCCAGCTTGCATCGGAGTGGGAAGACATTTTTGCGACCTACCAGATTGACGGAGAAAGAGGGGCCGTCGACATTGCGTTGCCACCTGATGCTTTCAACCGTTTGGCCACATCGGTAAGTGAGCAGATCAGCCTCGCGGGCAATCGGGGAATCCATCCTGCGGTCGTCACCTCGACCCGGCGCAGGCGGTTCCTCAGAACCGTGATGACGGCGCGTGGGATCACAAATCCGGTGCTCTCATTCGACGAAATCGGGCTTGAAGCCCGGCCTTCACTTGTCGGGATCGTCGCGGCATGAGCAGTCAGCTCCTCTCGTTTGTCGAAGCGTATCAGGCAACCCTGTGGCACGGTTTCATCGTCTTCCTGCGTATTGGTGCCGTGATGTCGGTGCTTCCGGCATTCGGCGAGCAGAGTGTCCCTTTACGCGTAAAGCTGGCCCTGGCGCTGGCATTCACGCTGGTGGTCACTCCTGCCCTGCCAGTGATGCAGCCCGTCGCGACCATGTCGTTCCAGGCAATAACACCGTTTCTTCTCACGGAGCCGGTCATTGGTCTGGCGCTTGGAGTGGGGTTTCGCCTCTTCGTCATCGCGTTGCAAACTGCTGGCGTGATCGCGGCGCAGGCGTTGTCTCTTTCGCAGATCCTCGGCGGCTCTGCCGTTGATCCGATGCCTGCCCTGGGTCAGGTTCTGGTTGTTGCAGGCCTGGCGCTCGCCGTCATGGCTGGTCTGCATGTCCAGGTCGCGCGGGCCATGGTTCTGTCATACACGCTTTTGCCGATGGGACAATTTCCAGACCCGAGCGATCTTTCTTCCTGGGGTATCGCGCAGATCGGCAAAAGCTTTTCGCTTGCCTTCAGCCTGTCGGCGCCGTTCCTGATCGTGTCTTTCCTCTATAATCTGACGCTTGGCGTCATCAACCGGGCCATGCCGCAGCTGATGGTTGCCTTTGTTGGCGCGCCCGCCATTACCCTGGGTGCCCTCGTCCTGCTCATGTTGCTGGCGCCTGTCATGCTGACCGCCTGGTTGGAGGCGTTGCGTGTCTTCGCTGAAAACCCTTTTGGGTCAACACCTTAGGAACAACCGGATGGCAGCGAACCAGGATGATGATGCCGAGAAATCCCACGAGCCTACCCAGACAAAACTGGAGGAGGCGCGCCGGAAAGGGGATATCGCAAGGTCGAGTGATCTGACCACAGCCGGGAGTTACGCAGGACTTCTGTTGGCGTTCATGTTTGCGGGAACTGGCTCACTCACGGGACTTGGGGCTGCATTGGCCTGGCTTCTGGAGCAGCCTGATCGGCTTGCGCCCTTGGTTTTCGACGGGGCTGCCGCTGCGGGGTTCCAGGGTCTTGCCGCAGAGCTTTCGCTGCTTCTTGCGCCATGGTTCCTGTTTCCGGCCCTCGCGGCGCTGACGATGATCCTGATTCAACGGATCTTCGTCATCACCCCATCTCATCTTGCGCCGCGGCTCTCGCGGATTTCGTTGCTACATAACGCCGGGCAGAAATTCGGCCGCGTCGGGCTTTTCGAATTCGCAAAGAGCCTGGTCAAGATGGTCATTTACTCTGTCGTCCTGTGGTTCTTTCTCAAGGATCGGCTGGATGATCTGATGATCTTGATCTGGACCGAACCGGGTATCGCAATGGTGCTTTTGGGAAAGCTGACCATGGCGTTCCTTTTCGTGGTGCTTGGCGTTTCTCTGCTGGTCGGTCTGGGGGATCTGTTCTGGCAGAAACAGGAACACATCCGAAAGAACCGCATGTCTCACAAGGAGCTTCGGGATGAGGCGAAAGAGGCCGAGGGTGATCCCTATCTCAAGCAGGAACGCCGGAACCGTGGGTATGACATCGCCACCAACCGGATGATGCTGGACGTTCCGACGGCCGATGTCGTGATCGTAAATCCCACACATTATGCCGTTGCCTTGAAATGGAGTCGCAAGCGGGGTGAAGCACCTGTTTGTGTTGCCAAGGGCGTTGATAATACGGCCAGCCGCATCCGTGCATTGGCCATGGAAAATGGCGTACCCTTGCACAGCGATCCGCCGACCGCGCGCGCCCTTTTTGCCACGACCGACATCGGGGTCGAGATTGCTCCTCAGCATTACCGCGCCGTTGCGGCCGCAATCCGGTTTGCCGAGGCGATACGCCGCAAAAGGGGAGGTAAGCTCTAGTGTCCAAGGCCCTCCAAGACGTCAGCAGTGTCATGGATGCCATGTACCAAAGCCGGGTATCCGGTTTGCAGCGCCTCATTCTCCAGGAAGCCAAGTTGCGTGACAACTTGCGCCGCCTGGACGATATGCGCGAAACAAGGGCGGAATCGGCCCTGGATGATCATGCCATGCGCGCGCTGGGTGCTGATTTGCTCTGGCAGGGGTGGTTGATGCGGCAGCGCAGCGAAATCAACATGCAGCTGGCAAACCTGATGGTGCAGAAAGCAGCGCTGATCGATGCGCTTCGCCTGGCCTTTGGGCGATCGCAGGTTGCTGCAACTCTTGTGACGAACGCAAGGAATGAGGCACAAGCCAAACGCAACAAGGCCAGTGACAGAGACTGATCAGGCTGGAGCAGACACGGCGTCACACATCCTGACGTGCAAGGTCGGTGATAAGGACATCGCCCATCATTTCGCCAAGAACGGCGCGGCCGGCCTCGTTCAGTGCGCGACGCAAGACAGCCATGTTGGTGCTTTCCGTAAAGGATCCCTGAAACCCGCCGATATTGGCGTGATTGAACAGAACCTGCAGAAATGCATCGCGCAACTTCGGTTCGCGATCGAACACCATGCCTGATTGGCCTTTTGTGACGCCCACACTCAGGGACAGAACAACCAGTGCGTTGACGCGTTCGTTCAGGACCACCGGTACGATGAACTGGTTGTTCAGCTTCACGTATTCCTGCAACTCGGGTGCCGGACCGGTGCTTGCGCGTTGCTCTGCGGTCGCCGACGACAGGTCACCGCATGGATTGCCCGTCTCCAACGTGTCGACCTCTGCTGGTGCAGCAGGTTTCAGCGCCAAGCCTGCACCCACCCCACCACCGAGACCCAGGAGTGCCAGAAGAACGGGAATCAGTTTTCTCATCATGTGTCCTTAAAACGGAAGGATGGCATCCAGGACCTGCTGTCCGATCCGCGGCTGTTGCATGTCGCTGATCTGACCGCGCCCACCGTAAGAGACCCGCGCCGATGCTATCTTGTCATAGGTGATCTCGTTCTGCCGGCTGATGTCCGCAGGGCGCACGAAACCCGAGACGGAAAGTTCCCTCATCTCGAAATTAACCCTGACCTCCTGCGACCCTTGGATCGACAGAACGCCGTTGGGCAAGACGTCGAGGATCGTGGCGGCGATGCGCAGCGTCAGTTTCTCGTTGCGCCTTACCGTACCGGTGCCGCGGGAATCGCTTGAAGAATTGATGGAGACGGCCGCCGCGGCACTGGCGCCATCCGGCAAACGTTCATCAAGGCGCTGCGGCAAGCCGAACAGTTGCGGCAGGTTCAGGCTTTCCGCGCCGTTTCGTGACCGTGCACTTGTATTCGAGATTTCCGCCTCGTCGTCGATCTCGACCACAACTGTCAGGATGTCGCCGCGTTGCATCGCGCGGCGATCCCCCAACAGGGAATTCCTGCCCCCGTTCCAGAGCGAGGCTTGCTGCAAGGGTGCCGTGTTTTCGGCGGCCAGGGGCAGGCCTGGCGACAGCATCGCCATATGCTCGGTATTGCTCATACTTGGCGTGAAACTGGGTGCCCTGCCGATATGGTCTTCCCGACCGCAGCCGGAAAGGCCCAGCGATACCGCGAAACAGGCACTGATAAGGCGAAACATGATGTGGATTTTCCTATTTGACCAGAACGCTGCCATCGACCTGAATTCGGCCTTCGACCGTCATGCGAGAGGACATGTTGAGAACGCGCAGCGTGTCACCGATACCCCCGCGCCCCAAGGATCGGGCCTCGGCCGTGATCGTAAGTGCGCCTTGCCTGTAGAGCAGTGTCACGATCTGATTGCGGTCTATGATGGCCGGAGGACCGATGTCGCCTTCGCGGATCGGACGGCCGGCGTAAAGCGCGGTTCGCGTCTCCATCCCGACAAGAAGCGCCGGATCGTCGAAGGTTCCGATCATGGCAATCGGCTTGATGGCCAGGTCCTGCGGTGTCAGCACGCTATGCGCCCTGATGGTGCGCGTGGCCACAACGGTATCGGCCAGAACCGGTGTCACGACGAAAACAGAGACGAACAAGGCGAAAAACCGCATCATCTCACCTGCGTCGTTGCGCCAAGCATCTGGTCTGCAGCCGAGATGACCTTGGCATTCAACTCATACCCGCGCTGCGCCTCGATCAGTTCGGTGATCTCGCGGACCGGGTCCACGGAACTGTCTTCCAGATATCCCTGCCGCAGCGTGCCCAGGCCATCCTGACCAGGCTCTGATACAAGGGATGGCCCGGAAGCCTCGGTTTCAACGAAAAGATTGCCGCCGATGGCTTCAAGCCCCTTGGGATTGGTGAAGCCTGCCAGGGTCAGCTGACCCAGAAGCTGCGCTTCCACCGCGTCATCGAAATAGGCAAAAACCTCTCCGGCGGCATTGATCGACAGGCTGCGCGCATCCGCCGGGATCACGATCTCCGGCGCAACCGGAAATCCGTCGGATGTGACGATCACCCCATCGGCTGATCGCTTCAGGCCGCCGTCGCGGGTAAAGGCGGCCTGGCCCGAGGGCAATGTGACCTCAAGATAGCCTTGCCCCTCGATCGCAAGGTCAAGATCGCCGCCGGTTGCCGACAAGGCCCCTTGCGCCAGTTGCATCGATACGGCGGCCGGCCGGACGCCAAGGCCAAGCTGGATGCCGGTTGGCAGCACGGTCCCGTCAGCTGCATTCACCGTCCCGGCGCGGGTGGCCTGCTGATAGTGCAAATCGGCGAATTCCGCGCGCCTTGCATTATACCCGGTGGTCGACATGTTCGCGAGGTTGTTCGAGATCGTCTCGACCCGCATCTGTTGGGCGGCCATGCCTGTCGCCGCGATCTTGAGGGCACGCATTCTGCAACTCCTTTTGTTTCGGTATTTCGTGCTCGGGTTCGGTTACCGGATGAAGGTCTTTATGGCCGTTCTGATGCGTTCATCCTCGCGCTCAAGAAGGCTTTGACCCATCTCGTAGGCGCGCTGAACTTCGATCATCCGCGCGATCTGACCGATGGCATCGACATTCGATGATTCGAGGAAACCCTGAACGATCCTGCCGTTCTCGGCGGGTTCGAACCCGTCGTTGGCGCGAAAAAGCAGGCCGGTCTCGCGGATCAGGCCGGATGGATCGCGCGGACGCACCAACCCGATCTGCGACAAGGGCAAACCGTTCGCACTGAGCGTGCCATCCGCGGCAACCGAAAGCGGGCCTGCATCCGGCGGAAGAAAGACCGGGGCGCCGCCACTGTCCAGGACACGATGCCCGTCCGCCGTCACCAATTCGCCTTCGGCCGATGTCGAAAAATGCCCGGCCCTGGTCAATCGCTCGCCCTGGGGGGTGTCGATCAGGAAAAACCCCTCACCCTCGATGGCAAGGTCAAGCGGGCCACCCGTCTGGGTAAGTCCCGCCTGCAACATCGAGGTGTGGCGCACCGAAGCCGTCGCCATCGACAGTGATGCACCGCCGGCAACCCTTTTGACATGCTCCGAGAAGATCACATTCTCTTGCCTGAAACCCGTTGTCGACGCATTGGCGATGTTGTTGGCCAGCGCCTGTATCTCGCGCATGAGCCCCGATTGCCGGGTCAGGGTCGTGTAGATCGCGTTGTCCAATTCAGCCTCCGATGATGATCGGGATGATCTGGTCCTGAAAGAACGAGACCAACGCCTGCGACATGAACCCCATCGACACCCAGAACACCGCAACGATTGCGGCGAGTTTGGGCACGAAGGTCAGGGTCATTTCCTGGATGGAAGTCAGCGCCTGGAACAATCCGATGGTCAGGCCTGCCACCAGCGCTACCGTCAGGATCGGGACCGATGTGATGACGGCGACCCAAAGACCCTGACGCAGCGTGCCGAAGAAGATGGTCTCGGTCAGCATCAGACCGGCATCCGCAGGATTTCCTGATAGGCCTCGACCACGCGGTCGCGCAAAGTGACGGCTGTTTCCACGGCGAGTTCGGTTTGGGCCAGTGCCTGGACAAGGGAATGCGGGTCCGCGCCGCTGGTCATGGCGGCCTTTGCCACGGCCTCGCCCTCCCTGAGGGTTGTCGCGAAATCCTGGATCACGCCAGCGGCGGTCGGGAAGGTTTCGTTTGTGTCGGGAAGCGGTTCGGTGGCGGGCCTTGCGGCCGCATAGCCATGCGCGGCTGTGACAGGTCTGATATCCATCAGGTTTCTCCTTTTGAGTGGAAGTTTATCGACGCAGCAAGTCCATCAGGCCCGAGGACATTTCCCGCGCCTGTTCGAACATCTTGAGGTTCGCCTCGTAGCTGCGCTGCGCTTCGCGCGCGTCCGCGATTTCGACCACCAGATCGACATTCGATCCATCGTGATGGCCGCTGGCATCCGCAAGCGGATGTGACGGGTCGTAAATCTGCTTCAGATCGGATTGATCGAGTTTCACCCGACCCGTCGTGACCCGGCTGACTCCGTCCTGCGCCGAATACGTGGCCTCGAATGGGATTGCCTTGCGCCGGTATCCTGGCGTGTCGGCATTGGCGATATTCTCCGAAAGGTGCCGCAACCTGGCCGCCTGGGCCTTCAACCCGCTGGCAGAAACGGAAAGAGAGTGGGAAAATTCGTTCATCTTGCGCCTTTCTAGCGTCGTCCCAGGCTTGTCCGAAGGACACCAAGGGTGAATTTGTAGATGGCCAATGCGCGATCATGCTGGCGCTTGACCTCGACGGCGTTCAGCATCTGCTCCTCCAACGAGACACTGTTCCCGTTGGGGCTGGTTTGTCCGGTGGCGGCTGCCGCGACGATCTGTGGTGATGCCGTGTTCTGCCCGAAGTTGAGATGGGCAGGTCGCGTCGCCCGTTGCACCGATCCGCCCCCCTGTCCGACCATGTCTCGAAAGGCGGGAATGTCCTTCGCGCGGTAGCCCGGGGTGTCCGCATTCGCGATATTCTGCGAGATCACCGCTTGCCGTGTACCTGCATGGCTGGCCATCGCATGTGCCAGACGGAAAAGAGTCAGATTTTGATGCATCGGGGCTTCTCCCACGTGTTTCTGCAACCAAGGCTTAACTCTGATTCCTTTAGAAATTGTTTTCAGCAATTGGATTGGAGTCGCAGATGCGGAAGTCCGAACTCGACAATCTTCACGCAGAATTCGCCCGGCTGCGTGCCGTTCGGCAGGCGGGCCGCGTTTGCGCCGTCGAGGCGGGATATCTGCGTGTCACAGGGCTGTGTGCCGCCGCGCGAATCGGGGATCGGCTACGTGTCATGCGCCAATCCGGGTCCTGGCTTGACGGCGAAGTGCTGCAGTTGCGCGCTGACGATCTGATGATGCTGCCGGATGCATCGACGCAGGGTGTCGCGCTGGGCGATCCGGTCCTTCTGCAGGATCCTGCGGATATCGCGCCAACGGATGCCTGGCTGGGGCGCGTCATCGATCCCTACGGGAACCCTCTTGATGGTCGGCAGCTGCTGCGTGGCACAAAATCCCGACCGGTTCTGGCAGCGCCGCCGCCGCCGGCGCAGCGCCGCGGCTTCGGGGCGCGGCTTGAGACGGGATTGACCGTTTTCAACACGATCCTTCCGCTGGTGCAGGGGCAACGTCTTGGCCTTTTCGCCGGGTCCGGTGTCGGCAAGTCAAGCCTGTTGGCCAAGCTGGCACGGCAGGTGCAGGCCGATGTGGTGGTTGTCGCCCTCATAGGGGAGCGGGGTCGCGAATTGCGCGAATTCGTGGACACGGTGCTTGGGGCAGAGGGAATGGCCCGTTCGGTTGTGGTTGCGGCCACATCTGATCGCTCTGCGCTGGTCCGGCGCCGTTGCGCCTGGACGGCGATGAGCGTGGCGGAACACTTTCGGGATCAGGGACTGCATGTTCTGCTTCTGGCCAATTCCGTCACACGCTTTGCCGAAGCGCATCGCGAAGTCGCAGTCGCCGGAGGAGAGGCTGCAGCCCTGCGTGGCTTTCCCGCATCTACCGCCCATACGATCATGTCGCTTTGCGAAAGGGCGGGTCCGGGGGCGGGGGACAGTGGCGATATCACTGCCGTTTTCACGGTGCTTGTTGCTGGGTCGGACATGGATGAACCGGTTGCCGATATCCTGCGCGGCGTTCTGGATGGGCATGTGATCATGGATCGCAGAATCGCCGAGAGGGGCCGCTACCCTGCGATTGACGTCCTGCGCTCGGTGTCGCGCAGCCTTCCTTCTGCGGCAACAGAGACTGAATGCGCCCAATTGGCAGAGGTGCGGCGCCTTCTGGCCATCTACGAGCAGTCCGAGATGATGATCCGCGCGGGTCTCTATGTTGATGGCAGTGACCCCCTGCTGGATCGGGCAATCAGCATCTGGTCAGAACTGGATGCATTCCTTGCCGAGGAAGAAAGGATCGACATCGCCAACAGTTTCGCCCGCCTCGGTTTGCTTCTGCGCCGTGCCCGCCCCGTGCACCCGCGCCCCGGCCCATCCGCGCCCATGATGCCCCGTGAGAGCAGTGCGCTGCCCGAAACCCAGTTGTCTGCGCCAAGTCCGGCGGCAAGGCGCATGGCTCCGCAGGGTCGGTCCGGGCCCTAGGGCTCTGTCCTAGCGTCTCATGTTCAAAAGTAGTCCAAGTGCGATCGAGGAAGATCCGAAGCGCGCCTGTTCTGCGGATTCCGCGCGCAAAAGGTAGCGTTGCAGCAACTTGTCCAACTGGCCGGGATCGGCCAGTTCGGAAAGATCGGCTATTCCCAACTGGCTACGCGTACGTTCGCGGAAAACACCCAATTGCTGTTCCAGGTCCAGACTGCCGAAACTTCGAGGCAGGCCCAAAGCAGTCTCGAACACCGCGCGAAGCGGAGGGCGCCCCATGATCTTGAACCACTTTGTCGTCTCGCTGTCGCCACTTGCGACAAGCCCCGGCAAGTCCCGTGTCGCGTTAAGCGCAAGGCGCATCGGTTCATTCTGCTGGCCAACGGCAAATTCGAACTGCTGTCGCCGGTACAATGTGGTGATTCTTTTCCCGAAATCGGAAAGCCTGGTGCTGGGGACCGGGAAATCACCAAAGCCGAATGCCCTCGACAGCTCACGGTAACGGTCATCTCCCAGCCTGTTTGCCAGGGAACCCTGATCGAGAACTCCGCCTTCCAGCACCTTTCGGATGAAGAACCTGCTGTCGATATCCTGTTGCAGGCCGAAAGCACCCAATGCGACACGCAACAGGCGACGATCCTGAACCAACTCTTGCGCCGTATTGATCGATCCTATCCTCGCTTCGAAATAGGCGGTGTCCCTCGCCAAGGAAGGCGTTTTCTCGAAAGCCATGGTTTGCGAGTCGAAGGTTCGCTGCAGAAAGCGCCAGCCAGCCAGGCCCGACTGCGGGATGACCGGCTGAAAGCTCATGTCCTGCGAACCGCCAGCAGGCGATCCTCCCGAGGCAAAAGGGTGCGCAAGGCCTTGAGGCAGGCATAGTACTGACCGGCAATCACCGCCTCTGATGCCTTGGCGAGTTGCGTGCGGCTATCGGGGTCGGTCAGTATCTGGCTCAACTCCTCAATCCGCCGCAGCATCGGCAACCGGGAGTCCGCAGGGTCCGCGTCGCCGGAAAGAACCAACTGCGCCGCAAAGCAAACCCGGCGCACGGGCGTTGTCACCTCGTCAGGATGAATTGCATCGCGCAGGCGAAGGATATGCGCATTCGGTGTCATGATGGAGAGACGGCTACGCCTGTCACCGTTCTCGATGACAGCCCCGTTGATGAGAACCCGTTCCTTTGGATTCAGTTTGAGGACAAGGCCGCTCATCCTGGTTGCCCCGGCCCACGTAGCCCGCGCATGATGGCTGTATTTATGTCCAGCAGCGGTGCAATGTCCGCTTTTCCGGCCAGGACTTTCCGTGTCTGTTCAAAGGTAAACTCGGCCAGATAGAAGATCTGGGCACGAAGTTCCTGCGGCAGCGCATTTTTCGGATCCGCAACATCCAGCGCGAATGCAGACCAGAGTTTTTGATTGTCATGCAGCGCCGATACAAGATCCGGAAATCCTGGTTTTCCCTTGATGGCCGCTGTTTTCAATCTGTGTGTCACGCGCGCCACGACGTCGTATTCGGTGCTCCTGACCGTTCGTGTCGGTGCGGAAATCTGTTGATAAGCGCCATGCGCCAGCGAGTGATTTCTCACGTCGTATCCTTCCTGCTGCATTATTGGCTCAGAAAAACGGCACGGAGGCGGCTTGTCTCACCCCCGTGCCATAGAGGATCAACGGAACAGGGACAGGATGGACTGCGGTGCCTGGTTCGCGATCGACAGCGACTGGATGCCCAGCTGCTGTTGGACCTGCAGCGCCTGCAGACGCGCGGATGCCTCTTCCATATCGGCGTCGACAAGAGTCCCGATTCCCGAGCGCAGCGCGTCCGTCATCTGGTCCACGAAGGCCATTTGCGTATCGACCCGACCCTGGGCAGAACCGAAGGCCGAGGCCGAGTTGATCGCGACCTGGATCAGTCCTTCGATTTCGGTCAAGGCACTGTCGGACCCTGCGCCCGTTGTGACATCGATGTCGTTCAGTGCTTCCAGCCGGCCGCCAGCCGTTGCGCCATTGGTCTGCACCGCCTGCAAGGAAACCGTATCTGCCGCCAGGGCGCTGCTGGAGGTGAAGGTGATCGTTGCCGCGCCTGTTGCGCCGACAGTGACCGCGGCGTTCAGCTGCGATGCGGCCGGAAGAGTGCCTGCATCCTTCAACCCCTGAACGCGATTGTTGAAGGCATTGGCCAGCGCATTCGCCACATCGGCTTGCGTGTCACCGTCCCGTGCGACGTAAGAGACTTCGCGAGCGGCGGTGGTATTGAAGGCGGCCGGAACCGTTCCGCCGCTGGCGGAAATGTTGATCTGGAAACCAACACCTGCCGCAACAGTGTCGATGACAAGCGTTTCCGAATTGTCCACGACCGTGCCGTTGCCGGCCAGCGCTACCGCCGTCGCTGCATCGAGCGTACCGGAGATGCGCGTTCCGGATCCGGCTGCTTCTGCCGTGCCCGTCGTCCAATTGGTCGCCGTGGTTCCAAGATCCTGCTTTCTGACCGAGATGTTGCTGGAGGTGACACCCGTCGCGGCCCGATCCAGTGAGGACAGAATGTCGACAGATCCGCTGCCGGCGGTATTCTCGCGGTTCGAAAGAAGGTTCAGGCCGTTGAACTGCGCCGCAGTGGTGACCGAAGTGATCTGGTCGCGCAATGCAACGATGTCTTCCTGGATCTTGCCGCGATCGACGTTGCTTTCTTGTGAAGCAACGATCTTTTCCTTCATCTGGGTCAACAGGTCGGTGACCGTTTCAGATGCCTGACGGGCGACCGCGACGGTCGACTGACCCAGTGAAAGACTGGAGCTGATCGCCTTGAATCCTTTCACATCTGATTCCATGACCTTCGAAATGGCCCAAAGCGCGGCGTTGTCCTTGGCGGAGCTGACCGATTTGCCGGTCGAGATCATGTTTTGCGTCTTGCCGAGATCGGCATTGATGTTTTTCAGAGTCTGCAGCGCCACCATTGCGCCGTTGTTTGTCAGAATGCTGGACATAGCTTGTATTTCCTTTGACGTGAGGCGCAATTTTGCACCGGTTCATGAAGTCGGACTGACTGTCCGAACGCATGCCTTCTGACATCTGCAAGAACCGTGTGGATCCGACACTTGCGCCATCCGATCGGATGCGAAGCCAACATGACCGACGATGTCCTAAGGGAGTCCTAAGCAGGGACCCGGAATTATGCAGGATTTGATGCAAATCCCACGTCAGGCGCGTCGTTCCACACGGCCTTTGTGCAATGACTCCAAGGTCGTCTTTCGCCCTGACTGGTCATATGTTTCCAATGTCTCCCTCACGCGACGCAGCGCCGAAACACGGTCTGCAACGACACGAATTCCCTCTACGGCCCTGTCCAGAAGCGCCTGGTTCCGGTTCGCCTTTGTCTTCAATGCATCAAGGCTGCCCGGTTCACCTTGCAGCCCCTGGTTCAAGGCATCGATGACGCGTTCCTTTTCACGCAGGATGCGCGAAAGCCCCTCCAGATCGCCGGCAAGCAGGGCCGCGCGCTCCCTTTCCAGCATGTCGTCAAGGTCGCTCAAAAGCGTGGCACTCAGGCTCGATTCCGTGCGGTTTGGTTCATTCCTGCTCATTCTGGCGCTCCTTCAGGGCAAGGTACAGGTTCTCCGCCAGTCCGATTCCGCCGGCGGCGACCATCCTTTCGGCCTGTGCCTGTCGCAGGAACGAGGCGAATTGGTCCTCACCGGCCCCGCCTCCGAACGAGGGGCTGGTGTTTCCCAACCCCGCCGATTTCAGCATTTCGGCAAGAAAACCGGCCTCGAGCTGTTCGGCTGCTGCGCGCAGGGGCGTCTTTTCCGGGCGCGATGCATGCGTTGGCAAGACAGGCGAATGCAGGACAGAGGAAGGGGGTTGCGGCACTGGTTTGCTCCAATTGACGTGATTTTCTTCACTATGACCTGTCGGTGGTAAAGAAGCGGTAACGACATCCGTGCAATCTGATCCGAGACAGAAATTTCGGAGAACCGGATGTCCCTTGCGCCGTTGCTCATCAACAGCTCCAGATCGCTGCCCCTGCCTTCGGAGGGGCTGACAGCTGCACGTACAAGCGGTGATCCCGCCCAGGGTTCGGCGCATCTCATCCTGGCGGATCTGCCCGATTTCGCTGAAATGATGACACATATCGGCAAGGGCGTGTCCGCGCCGATGGACCTTGAGGGCAAGGAATGCTGTTCCGGCCCTGACCTGCAGGCGATAGCGGGAAAAAGCACTGCCTCAAAAGAGGATTCGCCGACTGACAGCACCCTTTCGGCAGCCGAGGAACCGCTGATTGCAGCGGCATTTTCCGAAATGCATGAGGCTGCCACGCAAGATGTGCCCAGCGCGGATTCAAGCGACCCCGGTCTCGCTGTTCCGCAGGTGGCTGAGGTTCCTGTCCAACCTGTGAAATCTGCACCATGGCACCCGAATCTGGCCGAAAATGCCGTATCAGAGAAGCATCTGAACCAATCCGGCCGTGCGGAGGCCAGTCGACAGATGCTTGACGGTGATGAAACTTCGATCGGCCCCTTGGCTGTGGCGACGGTGCAGGGTGGTGCAACCAAGGTCAGGGACCGGGTCATATCCTTGCAGGAATTCACCTTTGTCGACGGTGCGGCGCGGAACGGCTTGCCCAGCACGCCGCATGAAGATGCGACGCCGGCGCCATATCCTGTCACTGCCGCCGCACGAACCGAGGTCGATACTTTCCCCCGTGATGATCGCAACGCATCGCCTCGACCCAAAACAGAGACTGACTCGCCCCAGAAGATACAGCTGACAGCTGTCGCCGACCCAACCGGAACCGAGGAGCCTTCTTCACGTTCCCTATCCCGGCGCGATTCGGCAGTGGGGCAGCAGGAGGTGGCTTTGTCCCTGCAGAAGGGATCAAGCACCTTGCTGCAGCCCTCTGAAACGGGCGAAAGGACCATGGTCAGGCTCGATTCAGCCGCTCTGGCTTCACCGAAAGCGGCCTCATCCTGGCAAGGTGCGGTTTCAACGGTTGTGGGGTCGCAGGGCGCTGAAACCCAGGCGACAGCCAGCAACCGGGGCCGACCGCAAACTGCGCCGGGACCAGCGACATCAATGGTGCCGGTGCAGCCAATACCGCCCGTGGCAATCGATGATCTGGCCCGGGACGCAGGGCGTGCAGAAATCCAGGTGCCGCCGCAAAAGTCCGAAAGACCTGAAATGCAAAGGCACAAGCCGACTGTCCCCATTGTGGCGTCAGCACCAAGGATTCAGGATATGGCACCCTTTGGGGCAGTTCTGGCCGGGTACCCCTTGGTGACCGGGGCAGCGGCCGTGGACGGGCACAAGACAGAGGAAACCCCAGAGGGCCTGTTGACAGCAGCCATCAGCCCCGCGGGTGCGGCGCCGCGTCCGGATGTGGCCATGCCGCGAATCGATCTGCCACGACATGTCGCGCAACAGGTTGCAGATGTGGCGACGCGTGCCGCCGATGGGCCGGTTGACCTGCATCTGAACCCTGAGGAATTGGGGAAGGTGCGGATCAGCATGGCCATGGCCGACGGTGGAATAACCGTCACCATTCAGGCGGAACGGCCGGATACGCTCGACCTGATGCGTCGGCACATAGATCAGCTTGCGCAGGAATTCCGCCATCTTGGATACGGGCTGATCAGTTTTTCCTTTGGCCAGCAGAATCAGGGGCAAGACAATCAATCGAATGGCGGCCCCAATCAGGCCGCGTCGGCTGCACCGGAAGATCAGCCCGGGACCATCCTTTTGGATGGCGGGCAAGGCCAGAAAAATGGCCTCGACATGCGGATATAGGGACTGAAAATGACACCCATCGATACCATCGGCACACGCCCCACGGTGCAGGCTGCGCAATCGGCGCCGGCCCCTGTCATCAACTCGGATTTTGAGACTTTCCTGAAGATGCTGACGACGCAGCTCAAGAACCAGGACCCTCTCAACCCTATCGAATCCTCCGATTTCGCAGTGCAGCTCGCGACCTTTTCGTCGGTGGAACAACAGGTCATGACAAATGATCTCTTGACCGGGCTGTCGGGCCAGATGGGTCAGATGGGCATGGCGCAACTGGCCACCTGGGTCGGGATGGAGGCGCGTGCGCCAATGCCAGCCCCCTTCGACGGCTTTCCGGTCAGTGTCTACCCAACCGTGTCGCCGACGGCCGATGCGGCCCGTATCGTCATCCGCAACGCGCAGGGCTCTGTCGTGGAAAGCCTGCCTTTGTCACTGGATCAGCAGATGTTCGAATGGACAGGTCGCGATGCCGCGGGTCAATTCTTTCCCTCGGGACTCTATGGTTTCGAGGTTGAAAACTACAACAATGGCGACCTGACCGGCACCACCACCGCCGAAGTCTACCACCGCATCGAAGAGGCGCGAACTCGATGCAGGCCGCACCATTCTTGTGATGGAGGGGGGGGCCAGTATCGATGCCGCGCAGGTCAAGGCATTGCGCAACTGAGATTGCCTTGATCTTGTCTGGGCTTTGGCAGAAGGACAGACTAGGTCAAGCACAAGCACATCGACGCGTCTTTTCCGAGACAGGCGTGAGCGATGGTGCGAAGTGATGAAAAACCATGGCGGACTACGGCGCGCATGCCTGATTATTCACAGTCTCAGAACATGCCTCCGCCGGCCCTTGTCGGAGATCTGATCCGAACCGGAGAGATCCTGCCGGACCAGAGATGGACTGTCCTGCGTGGTGGGCGCACCAACGACATCTGGAAGGTCGAGGATCCTCGGGGCGCGCGCGTGGTGAAACGCTATGTCAGGGCAGCGGCCACGCCCCTGTTTCGCAACGATCCGCTGGCTGAACTGCGCGTCCTTGCCGCGCTGAACGGGACTGGTCTGGCCCCCAAGGTTCTGTGTGAGGCCGGAACACCAGCGGATCCCGTCCTTGTCTATGCTCATCAGGCCGGACAGGTTTGGCGTGAGGGTCCCCAAAGGGTGGCAAGAACCCTCAAGGCGCTGCATGAGCAACCCGTGACAGAGGATTTGACGGCTTTGCCAGCCGCACCCGATGGATCTGATGCGCTGGCCCAGCAGGCACTGGCGATGCTGGCAGATCTGCCCGTGTCGCAGGCGGCGCGGCTTCCGCAACCTGCGCCGACCCAGCATGTGCCCCCCTCGCGCGTGCGGTGCCTGCTGCATGGTGATCCGGTGCCGGACAATCTTGTCTGTCCCGCCGATGATCCCGCGGCGCCGCCTGTCCTGATCGACTGGCAATGCCCGGCCCTGGGTGACCCCGTTCTTGATCTGGCCATATTCCTGTCGCCGGCGATGCAACAGATCGCGCGCGGTCGGCCATTGTCACCGGAGGAAAGGCAGCTTTTCCTGGCGGCATATGATGATCCGGCAGCAACGCAGCGGCTGAATGCGCTGCAACCGGTTCTGCATTGGCGCATGGCAGCCTACTGTCTTTGGAAAATGCAACAGGACAGGCCCGATATGGCCTATGGTCCCGCCCTCGCGGCAGAGTTGGCGGCGCTGCAGCTTCTTTCAGGCCAAGCAATCAGCCCAGAAAAACCATAGCGGCGATCGTACCGCCTGCCCCCGTCACCGCGCCCAGACCCATCCATAGCAGAGGAGCCCAGCGGCTGGGGCGCGGTTCTGCATCGCCGGCCGTGGCCTGCCGGATCAAGGCGGCCTCCACCAGCCCCGGCAACCTCGGACCGAAACGCGCCATCACTTGCGCGGTTTTTCCAAGGTCGCGCAAAACGGCGCGGGGGCCGATGCTCTGCTTGATGTAGTCCTCGACGATCGGTTTCGCGACCTGCCAGATGTTGATCTGCGGATAAAGGCTGCGGGCCACACCCTCGACCACCACCATCGTACGCTGCAGCAGGATCAGCTCGGTCCGCGTTTCCATTCCGAAACGTTCTGTTACATCAAACAGATAGCTCAGCAGCCGCCCCATCGAGATCTGGGTGGCGTCCATCCCGAAGATCGGCTCTCCCACCGCGCGCAGGGCGCGGGCGAATTCATCCACATCACGATTCGCAGGCACATAGCCCGCTTCGAAATGCACTTCGGCCACGCGCTTGTAGTCCTTGCGGATAAAGCCGAACAGGATCTCGGCATAGACGCGGCGGGTATACTCGTCGATATGGCCCATGATCCCGAAGTCATAGGCGATGATATCGCCATTCGCCGCGATCTTCAGGTTCCCCTGGTGCATGTCCGCATGGAAAAACCCGTCGCGCAGAGCGTGGTTGAGAAAGAGTTGCAGCACCCGTTCACCCAGCACGCGCCGGTCATGCCCGGCCGCATCTATGGCGGCATTGTCGCCCAATGGGACACCTTCGACCCAGGTCATCGTCATCACGCGACGGCCCGAGAACATCCACTGGATTTCAGGCAATCCAAAACCCGCATCCGACGCAGTATTCGCCGCGAATTCCGAGGCTGAAGAGCTTTCAAGCCGCAGGTCAAGCTCTCCAAGGACCACGCCCTCGAAATGGGTGATCACATCGGTGGGCCGCAGACGCCGCGAGGCAGGCGACAGGAATTCGATCATCCCGGCTGCGAAATAGAATGCGTCGATATCCTTGCGGAAGGCGCGTTCGATCCCCGGCCGCAGGACCTTGACGGCCACATCCTCGCCGGTGTCGCGCAAGCGGGCGCGATGCACCTGCGCGATCGAGGCGGCGGCAACGGGTGGCCCGAATTCGGAAAACACCTCGTCCACGGGCAGTTCAAGTTCCGCCTCGACGCTGGCCTTGGCCTGTTCGATCGAAAAGGGCGGCAGCTTGTCCTGCAGCACGCGCAACTGCACGGCCAGTTCGTCGCCCACCACATCCGGGCGTGTCGACAGGACTTGTCCGAACTTGATGTAGGCCGGGCCCAGCGCCGTCAGGGCACGGGTTGCGGGTGGCATGGTGACATCGCCCTTGATGCCCAGCCAGCGGAACGGCCAGACCATGCCGCGCAACACGATCCGCACCAATCGCGGCGCGCTCAAGGCGTCCAGCACAACCTCCATCGCGCCGGTCCGCTCAAGCGTGGCACCGGTGCGGATCAGGCGCCAGATGTTGTGAGGTCCGCGCATCTCAGATCTTCCAGCCGGAATGCAGGGCGGCGATCCCCAGGCTCAGGTTGCGGTATTTGGCCTGCTCGAATCCGGCAGTGCGCACCATGCCAAGAAATGTCTCTTGGTCAGGAAACTTCCGAATGGATTCAACAAGATACTGATAGCTGTCGCGATCGTTCGCAATGATCTTGCCCATCGTCGGGATCACGTTGAAGGAATAGCGGTCATAGGCCCATTGCATGGCCGGATTCGGGATCTGGCTGAATTCCAGCACCATCAGCCGTCCGCCCGGCTTGAGAACGCGGTACGCCTCGTTCAGGGCCTCCTGCGGGCGGGTCACGTTCCTGATGCCAAAGGAAATCGTGTAGACGTCGAAGGTGTTGTCCTCGAAGGGCAGCGCCATCGCATCGCCGACGACCCAATCCAGCATCCCGGCCATCTGCTCGGCCTCGGCGCGCTTGCGACCTTCGATCAGCATCGGTTCGGTCAGGTCCAGCACCGTGGCATGGGCATATCCGGCGCGCTTGAGATAGCGAAAGCTGATGTCGCCCGTACCGCCCGCCACATCCAGCAGCCTAGTGCCGGCGCGCGGGGCCAGCCAATCCATCATCGCATCTTTCCAGATACGGTGGATGCCCATGGACATCACATCGTTCATCACATCGTATTTCGACGCGACAGAGCCGAAAACGCCGCGGACACGCCCGGCCTTTTCCGACTCCGGGACATCCTGAAACCCGAAATGCGTTGTTCTGTTGTCTTGCTCGTCCATCTGGCCTTGCCGTTCCTTGTTCTCATCCTTCTTATAGGGCGCGGGCAGGGGGCTGCAATGCGCCCCTTGTCGCGTTCATCGTCGCAGTCATGCCCATAAGGTCGCCCCATGCCCGAATTGCCCGAGGTTGAAACCGTCCGCCGTGGCCTTGCCCCGGTGATGGAAGGGCAGGTGATCGCAGAGGCGCGTGTGAACCGCCCGGATCTGCGCTGGCCATTCCCCCCCGACATGGCGGCGCGTCTGACAGGTCGCCGGGTGCTGCGGCTGCGGCGCCGGTCGAAATACATCCTGGCCGATCTTGATAGTGGCGAGACCCTTTTGATCCACCTCGGCATGTCGGGGCGGATGCTGGTCTCGGGCGATCCGCTGGGGCGCTTCGTGCATGATCACCCGGCGGTGGAAAAACACGATCACGTCGTGCTCGACATGGACAATGGCGCGCGCATCACCTTCAACGATCCGCGCCGTTTCGGCGCGATGGACCTGCTTGAGACTGCCACGGCAGAGCAGCACAAACTGCTGGCGCTGATCGGGCCGGAACCCCTGGGCAACGATTTCAGCGAGCCCTACCTGGTCGCGGCCTTCAAGGGGCGCAACACGCCGGTGAAATCCGCGCTTCTGGATCAGCGGATCGTGGCGGGTCTGGGCAACATCTATGTCTGCGAGGCGCTGTTCCGGTCGCGTATCTCGCCGCGTCGCAAGGCAGGGCAGATTGCCGCAACCCGTGTTGCCGCACTGGTTCCGATCATCCGTCAGGTGCTGGCCGAGGCGATCGAGGCGGGCGGCTCCTCCTTGCGTGATTTCCGGCAGGCCGATGGCGAACTGGGCTATTTCCAGCACAGCTTCGATGCCTATGGCCGCGAAGGCGAACCCTGCCGCGCGGCTGGCTGTACGGCGACCATCGCGCGCATCGTGCAATCGGGGCGGTCGACCTTCTATTGTCCCCAATGCCAAAGATAACTTGATCCGCGCGACCAAGCTGATACTCAATCGGGTCTGTCGAAAACAAGCGAAAGCAGAATTCATGGCCTATGAGACGATCATCGTCGAAGTAGAAGACCACGTCGCCCTTATCACGCTCAACCGCCCGCAGGCCCTGAACGCGCTGAACGACCAGCTGCTGCGCGAGCTTGCGGATGCGCTGACCGGGTGCCAGAACAATGACAAGGTGCGCTGCATCGTCATCACCGGTTCGGAAAAGGCCTTTGCCGCCGGGGCCGACATCAAGATGATGGCCGAGAAATCCTTTGTGGATGTCTTTGCGGGTGACCTCTTCACGCCTGAAAGCGAACAGATCCTGCGCGTGCGCAAGCCGATCATCGCGGCCGTGTCTGGTTATGCGCTGGGCGGCGGGTGCGAACTGGCGATGATGTGCGATTTCATCATCGCCTCCGACACCGCCAAGTTCGGCCAGCCCGAGATCAACCTGGGCGTCGTTGCGGGTCTTGGCGGCACGCAGCGCCTGACCCGCGCGATCGGCAAGGCCAAGGCAATGGACATGAACCTGACCGGGCGCTTCATGGATGCCGAAGAGGCCGAGCGCGCGGGCCTCGTGTCGCGCGTCGTGCCCGCGAAAAAGCTGATGGAAGAGGCGATGGGCGCCGCCCAGAAGATCGCCGAGAAAAGCATGATCACCGTCATGGTCGTCAAGGAAGCAGTGAATCGCTCGTTCGAGACGACCCTGCGCGAAGGCCTGCTGTTCGAACGCCGCGTGTTCCATTCGCTCTTTGCCAGCGAAGACCAGAAAGAAGGCATGGCCGCCTTCATGGAAAAGCGCACACCGCAGTTCCGCGACAAGTAATGAACAAGCCAAGGGGCCGCGAACACGTCGGCCCCTTGTGTTTTTGCGGTTTCCAAGCGGTGCGAAATCCCGTAAGGACCCCGCTACATGCGCGTGAGACCCGCTCTGGTCAGAATCAGCCGGTTGATGAAACCCGGTCCGGGCCTTTTGCGTGATAGATATTCAACTGACCCGGAAAGTGGGAAAACATCATGGCTAATACGCCCCAGTCCAAGAAACGCGCCCGTCAGAACGAAGCCCGTTTCGCCGTCAACAAAGCCCGTCGTTCGCGCATCCGTACCTTCATCCGCAAGGTCGAAGAAGCCATCGCATCCGGTGACAAGACCGCAGCCGCCGCAGCGCTGCAGGCTGCCCAGCCCGAAATGATGCGTGGCGTCACCAAAGGTGTGTTGCACAAAAACACCGTTGCCCGGAAGATCTCTCGCCTGGCCGCACGGGTCAAAGCACTGGGCTGAACCACCTAACTGATTGAGTCAAAAAGCGTCGCCCGCGGTTCCGCCGGGCGGCGCTTTTTTGCGTTTTATGGGCATCTTCACGGGCCCGAGAGATTCTTTTTCGAAAAGCGTGAGTCAAGGTCATAGTTCGGTTGCTTAGGCTTCTCGGCAATTGGTAATTTCACTCTGCGAGTCACTTCGCCCTGGGGGGACAGGGGTGCTGAGATGCCTTGTTTTCAAGGTGTATCGGCTTCGGTGAACAGAGGAGAAAGCCATGATTGGGCATGGCTTCAAATCTGACTGCCGGACACTGCGGATGCGGTGAACCAGGTCCTTCTGAATGTGCATTGTGTGTGCGAGTGCGTGTTCGTCATCCTATGGGACAGGATGCCGTTTCCGTGCCAGGCGCGATGTGCTGATCGGTCATGAATTTCGGGTCTTGCATCATTGTCACTGCGGCAATGATCACGCCCTTTGTATGTCATGAACCCGGGGTCTTGTGATGTTGCGGGACTTGAACAGGTGGGACTTGGGGTAGAATGACGAAAGAACAATGGGGACAGCTGCAGCGGAAACTTCTCGGCACTGTAGGCAAGAACAACTATGCCAACTGGATTGAGCCGCTGGAGTTTTCCGATATCTCTGAGGGTGTCGCCACATTTCATGTCCCGACCAACTTTCTGGGCAACTACGTTGCGCAGAATTTCGGTGACCTGATTCTGCATCAGCTGACTGAATCCGGCCAGGTTGTGCGCCGCGTGAATTTCCGCGTTGCGGCCAATTCCGCGCAACGCCCGGCGGTCGAATCGGTGCCTGCCCCCCTGACCGAAGCCGCCCCCGTGGCCGCGCTTTCAACGGACCAGTTGCCCGGCGCACCCCTGGACAGGCGCTTCACCTTCGACAGTTTCGTGGTGGGCAAGCCGAACGAGCTGGCCCATGCCGCCGCGCGCCGCGTGGCCGAAGGCGGGCCGGTCACGTTCAACCCCCTGTTCCTTTACGGGGGCGTCGGTCTTGGCAAGACCCACCTGATGCACGCCATCGCATGGGAGCTGCAGACAAAGCGGCCCGACCTGAACGTCGTCTACCTGTCGGCGGAACAGTTCATGTACCGTTTCGTGCAGGCGCTGCGTGACCGCAAGATGATGGATTTCAAGCAGATCTTCCGCGCGGTCGATGTGCTGATGGTGGATGACGTGCAGTTCATCGCCGGCAAGGACAGCACGCAGGAAGAATTCTTCCACACGTTCAACGCGCTTGTGGACGGCAACAAGCAGATCATCATTTCCGCGGATCGCGCCCCCGGCGAGATCAAGGACCTCGAGGACCGGATCAAGTCGCGCCTGCAATGCGGCCTGGTCGTTGACCTGCACCCCACCGATTACGAATTGCGTCTCGGCATCCTGCAATCCAAGGTCGATGCCTACCGCCTGCAATATCCGGGGCTCGAGATTTCCAACCAGGTTCTGGAATTCCTGGCGCATCGGATCAGCACCAATGTGCGTGTTCTTGAGGGCGCGCTGACGCGGCTTTATGCCTTCGCCAGCCTTGTCGGCCGCGAGATCACGATGGAACTGACCCAGGATTGCCTGGCCGATGTCCTGCGCGCCTCCGAGCGCAAGATCACGATCGAGGAAATCCAGCGCCGCGTGTCCGAGCATTACAATATCCGCCTGTCCGACATGATCGGGCCCAAGCGTGTGCGCAGCTATGCGCGTCCGCGCCAGGTGGCGATGTATCTGTGCAAGCAACTGACCAGCCGCTCCCTCCCCGAGATCGGGCGCCGGTTCGGCGGGCGCGATCACACCACGATCATGCACGGCGTGCGCCGGATCGAGGAACTGCGCATTCAGGATGGGCAGATCGCCGAAGATATCGAGATGCTGCGCCGCACGCTCGAGGCCTGAGCCTGTTTCATCGCCTTGGCAGACCGACTTGGGGCTTTTTGTATCCAAGCCGGTCTCTCGGCACTTGACGACCCTCATTTTCCACCCGAAAACGCAAGAAAAGCCTTGAGTGGGCAGGTATTTGGGATACCTTGCCCATCCCGGCATCGCTGGGCGACCAGGGCGCAAGGCCGGTAGCGGATAGGAGCGACGGAATGAAACTCAGCATCGAACGCGGAACGCTTCTGAAAGCCGTGTCGCAGGCGCAATCGGTTGTCGAACGGCGCAATACCATTCCGATCCTTGCCAATGTGCTGATCGAAGCCGAAGGAAATACCGTGACCTTCCGCGCCACAGACCTTGACATCGAGGTGCTGGACAAGGCCCCCGCGCAGGTCGAACGCGCCGGATCGACGACCGTGTCGGCCGTCATGCTGCACGAGATCGTTCGCAAGCTGCCGGATGGATCGCTGGTGACCCTGTCCGATGACAGCGCCGCGGGTCGGCTCAGCGTGCAGGCGGGCCGTTCGCATTTCAACCTGGCGACCCTGCCCAAGGAAGATTTCCCGGTCATGGCCTCGTCGGATTACGCCAGCAATTTCAGCGCCCCGGCGGGTGTGCTGCGGCGGCTGTTCGACAAGTCGAAATTCGCCATCTCGACCGAAGAGACCCGGTATTACCTGAACGGCGTCTACATGCATGTGGCCGATGGCGAAGGCGGCAAGGTGCTGCGCTGCGTGGCGACGGATGGGCACCGTCTGGCCCGGATCGACGCGCCGCTGCCGGCCGGCGCCGAGGCGCTGCCCGGCGTGATCGTCCCGCGCAAGACCGTGGGCGAATTGCGCAAGCTGCTGGATGACGATGATACGCAGATCGCGGTATCAGTGTCCGAAACCAAGGTGCGTTTTGCAACGCCGGACATCACCTTGACCTCCAAGGTGATCGACGGAACCTTCCCAGACTACACCCGCGTGATCCCACAGGGCAACACGCGCCGGCTTGAGGTTGACGCGCGCGACTTCGCGGCCGCCGTCGATCGTGTGGCCACGGTGTCGTCCGAACGGTCGCGCGCCGTGAAACTCTCATTGGACGAGGACCGTCTGGTTCTGTCCGTGAACGCGCCCGACAGCGGCGCCGCAGAGGAAGAGCTGGCCGTCGCCTATGGGGACGAACGGCTGGAAATCGGGTTCAACGCCAAGTACCTGCTGGAAATCGCCAGCCAGGTCGACCGCGAGAATGCCGTTTTCATGTTCAACTCGGCTGGCGATCCGACATTGATGCGCGAAGGCAATGACATGTCGGCGGTCTATGTCGTCATGCCGATGCGGGTGTGACGGGCGCACTGCGCTGTCCTGAAAAACGAAAGGCCGGGGCGTGTCTGGCCTCTTTCTGACCGAACTGACCCTGTCGCATTTCCGCTCGCATCGCGGCGGTCACCTGGCACTGGATGGCCGGCCTGTGGCGCTTTACGGGCCGAACGGCGCGGGCAAGACCAACCTTCTGGAAGCCGTATCGCTGTTTTCGCCCGGCCGCGGTCTGCGCCGGGCCAGTGCCGCGGATATGGCGCGGCGTCCGGAATCGCTGGGCTGGAAGATCACCGGCATCCTGCGCAGCCTGCATCAGGTGCATGAGGTCGCCGTATGGTCCGAAGAAGGGGCTGCACGGCAGGTCACGATCGATGACAAGGCGGCCACGCAACTGGCCCTTGGCCGGATTGCCCGTGTCCTCTGGCTGGTCCCCGCGATGGATCGGCTCTGGATCGAAGGGGCAGAAGGGCGGCGGCGGTTTCTGGATCGCATGACCATGAGCTTCCTGCCCGATCATGCGGATGTCAGCCTGACCTATGAAAAGGCCATGCGCGAGCGCAACCGCCTGCTGAAGGATCAGGTCCGCGATACGCATTGGTATGGCGCGATCGAGGCGCAGATGGCCCGCGCCGGGGCCGCGATCCATGCCAACCGTCTTGCGGTGCTGGACCTGTTGCGCGCAGCGCAGGACAAGGCCGAAACCGCCTTTCCCGCCGCAGAGCTTGACCTGCAACAGACCGAAGGCAGCATGCCGGACACCGAATCCGATCTGCTGGATGCACTGCGCGAAAGCCGGTTTCGCGATCTGGCCGCCGGGCGCAGTCTTGTGGGGCCGCACCGCAGCGATCTTTACGCGGTCTATGCCGCCAAGGGTGTGCCCGCGTCGGATTGTTCCACGGGTGAGCAGAAGGCGCTTCTGGTATCCCTGATCCTCGCCAATGCGCGCGGCCTTGCGCGTGACTTCGGCGCGCCGCCGCTGCTGCTGCTGGATGAGGTCGCGGCCCATCTGGATGCCAACCGCCGGGCCGCGCTTTACGACGAGATCTGCGCGCTGGGCGCACAAGCCTGGATGACCGGCACCGGGCCCGAGCTTTTCGATACCATCGCCACGCGCGCGCAGATGTACGAGGTGACGGAAGAGGCTGGAACATCGGTGATTTCGGCGCGATAAGACGGCACGGTATCCGCCGTGTCTTCCGAAAGCCCCACCATGACCGCTTCGCCCGCCGATCTGCTGCTTTATGCAGGTGCCATCCTGATCCTGTTCCTGACACCCGGTCCCGTCTGGGTGGCGCTCACGGCGCGTGCGCTGTCTGGCGGCTTTGCCTCGGCCTGGCCTCTGGTGGTTGGGGTGGTGCTGGGCGATATCCTGTGGCCGCTGCTGGCAATCCTTGGCGTCGCCTGGATCGTATCGGTCTTCGACGGTTTCATGACCGTGATGCGCTATGTCGCGGCGGGGATGTTCCTGTTCATGGGTGCGATGCTGATCCGCCATGCCGGCCATACCATCGGCACCGACAGCCGCCTGACACGTCCGGGCCGCTGGGCCGGTTTCATGGCGGGCGTCGCGGTCATCATCGGCAATCCCAAGGCGGTGCTGTTCTACATGGGCGTTCTGCCCGGTTTCTTCGACCTGACGCAGATCACCTGGGCGGATGTCGCCGCGATCCTTGCCATTTCATGTGCGATCCCCCTGATGGGCAACCTTTTGATGGCGCTTTCGGTGGACCGGGCGCGGCGTCTTCTGACCTCGCCCGCGGCCCTCAGGCGCGTCAATGTCGTGGCCGGAATCCTTCTGTGCCTCGTGGGGCTGATAATCCCCTTCGTCTAGCGCAAAATATGGGGCAATGACGTGACATTCCCCCCAAGGTTTCGTATAAAATCCCGAAATCAAGAAGGATTGGCGGAATGTCCGACAACGAAAAGATCCCCGAGGAATACGGCGCGGATTCTATCAAGGTTCTCAAGGGGTTGGAGGCCGTTCGCAAGCGGCCGGGCATGTATATCGGCGACACCGACGATGGCTCGGGTCTGCACCACATGGTTTACGAGGTCGTGGACAACGGCATTGACGAGGCTTTGGCCGGTCATGCCGACCATGTCCATGTGATCATTCACCCCGATAACAGCGTGTCTGTGCGCGACAACGGGCGCGGCATCCCGGTGGGCATTCACGAGGGCGAAGGCGTTTCGGCGGCAGAGGTCATCATGACCCAGCTGCACGCGGGCGGCAAATTCGACCAGAACTCCTACAAGGTGTCCGGCGGTCTGCATGGCGTGGGTGTCTCGGTGGTGAACGCGCTTTCCGATTGGCTGGAGTTGCGGATCTGGCGCGAAGGCAAGGAACATTACGCCCGGTTCGAGCGTGGCGATACCGTGGAACATCTGCGCGTGGTGGGCGATGCCAACGGGCAAAAGGGCACCGAGGTGCGCTTTCTCGCCTCGACCACGACCTTCTCGAACCTCGAATATTCATTCGAGACTCTGGAAAAACGCCTGCGCGAACTGGCCTTCCTGAACTCGGGCGCGCGCATCATCCTGGAAGACCTGCGTCCGGCAGAACCCCTCAAGACCGAACTCTTCTACGAAGGCGGCGTGCGGGAATTCGTGAAATACCTCGACCGGTCGAAATCCTCGATCATGTCCGATCCGATCTACATGACCGGCGAAAAGGACGGGATCGGTGTCGAAGTCGCGATGTGGTGGAACGACAGCTACCATGAAAACGTGCTGCCCTTCACCAACAACATCCCGCAGCGCGATGGCGGCACCCATATGGCGGGTTTCCGTGGCGCGCTGACCCGGACCATCAACAACTATGCCCAGTCCAGCGGGATCGCCAAGCGCGAGAAAGTGGCCTTTACCGGCGATGACGCCCGCGAAGGCCTGACCTGCGTGCTTTCCGTGAAGGTGCCCGATCCGAAATTCTCCAGCCAGACCAAGGACAAGCTTGTGTCCTCCGAAGTGCGTCCGGCGGTCGAGAACCTTGTGAACGAAAAGCTGGCCGAATGGTTCGAAGAGAACCCGGCGCAGGCCAAGATCATCGTCGGCAAGATCGTCGAGGCGGCGCTGGCGCGTGAAGCCGCCCGCAAGGCGCGCGAACTGACCCGGCGCAAGACGGCGATGGACGTGAACTATCTGGCCGGCAAGCTCAAGGATTGCTCGGAAAAGGATCCCTCCAAGACCGAAGTTTTCCTGGTCGAGGGGGACAGCGCCGGTGGTTCCGCCCAGACGGGTCGGGATCGGCGCACCCAGGCGGTTCTGCCCCTGCGCGGCAAGATCCTGAACGTGGAACGTGCCCGGTTCGACCGGATGCTGGGCAGCCAGGAGATCGGCAACCTTGTGATGGCGCTGGGCACCGGGATCGGACGCGATGAATTCGACATCTCGAAGCTGCGTTACCACAAGATCGTCATCATGACCGACGCCGACGTGGACGGCGCGCATATTCGCACCCTGCTGCTGACCTTCTTCTATCGCCAGATGCCGCAGCTGATCGAAGGCGGATACCTCTATATCGCGCAACCGCCGCTCTACAAGGTGGGTCGCGGCAAGTCCGAGGTCTATCTGAAGGACCAGACCGCGCTTGAGAATTACCTGATCGACCAAGGCACCGAAGGGGCCGTTCTGCGGCTTGGATCCGGCGAGGATATCACCAGTCAGGATCTGGTCCGCATCGTCGAGGAAGCCCGCCAGGTTCGCCGGATTCTGGAAGCCTTTCCAACGCATTACCCGCGTCACATCCTGGAACAGGCCGCGATTGCCGAAGCCTTTGCGCAGGGTCGCGCCGATGCCGATCTGCAAGGCGTGGCCGATGCCGTCGCCAAGCGGCTTGACCTGATCGCGGTGGAATACGAACGCGGCTGGACCGGCCGCATCACACAGGATCACGGTATCCGCCTGTCCCGCGTCCTGCGCGGTGTCGAAGAGGTGCGCACACTGGATGGTCAGGTTCTGCGCTCTGGCGAGGCGCGCAAGCTGGGCCAGATGAGTGCTGCGCTGCGCGAGGTCTATACCCTGCCCGCCAAGCTGATCCGCAAGGATCGGTCGCAGGCGATCCACGGCCCGCTGGACCTGCTGGATGCCATCCTGAAAGAGGGCGAAAAGGGTCTGTCGCTGCAGCGCTACAAGGGTCTGGGCGAGATGAACCCCGAACAGCTGTGGGAAACCACGCTTGACCCCGAAGCGCGCACCCTGTTGCAGGTCAAGGTCGACGACATGGCCGAGGCGGATGACCTCTTTACCAAGCTGATGGGCGATGTGGTGGAACCACGGCGCGAATTCATCCAGCAGAACGCGCTGAACGTCGAAAACCTGGATTTCTGAAGATCGAAAAGGGGGCGAAAGCCCCCTTTTTCATATCTGTGCGGCCGGGATCACGGCCTCTTCGATCAGGCGCATGATATCCCCGAAATAGCCCTGGCTGCGCGCCGGGCGGGTCGGGTCCGATGTCAGGGCCATCGACAGTTCCAGCCCCGGCACGATGCAGATCACCTGCCCGCCATAGCCGCGCGCCAGCGCATAGTCCTGCCCTCCGGCGCGGCCAAGAAACCAGCCATAGCCGTAATCAAGACCGGAAAACGGCGAGCTTGTCCGCGCCCGCAACGAGGCCGCGACCCAGTCACTGCTCAAGACGCGCGCACCGTCCCAGACACCGCCGGACAGATAGACCTCGCCGAACCGGACCATGTCTGAAAGGGTCAGAGCCATCTCGTTGCCGCCCAGGTAGCGACCTTGCGGATCGCGGGTCCATGCCGGAATCTCGATTCCCAACGGTTTGCCAAGACGGCTTCGGGCCAGTGCCAGCAGACTGGCGCCGCCGACCTCGGCCAGAACCGCACCCAGCACATGAAAGCTTCCCGTGGAATACAGCATCCGGCCACCCGGTTCCGCCACGAAAGGGCGCAACAGCGCGTCCGCGACCCAATCGCGGCTGCTGATCCAGGACCCGTAATTCTGCCCCGATGTGCGTTCCAGCCCGGCCTGCATGGTCACAAAGTTCTCGATGGTCAGCGTCCTGACACGCGGATCGGCCCCTGCCGGAATCAGGCGCGGCGCAATCTCGGCCAGCGGCGTGGTCACGTCTGGAATCTCGCCCCGATCCAGTGCAGCCCCGGTCAGCGCGGCAACGATCGTCTTGGACACGGATTTTACAGGAACGGCCCGATCCAGCCCCGGACCCCGGAATCGCGCGGCCAGAACCTGCGATCCGCGGATGCTGATCATCAGGGCATGGCATTGCTCCAACGCGCGCGCCCGGTCCGCGACGGCCTGCCATGGATCGGCCTGCCCCAACGCGGGACTTGCCAGCAAGGCAGCACTTGCGGTCATCATGCTGCGGCGGGTCATGGGGGCGGAATGTTTGCTCATGTCGACCAACCTATGCCCAAGACCCGCCTGTGCCAGTCAGAAAACCGTGAAGGCGCATCCGCTTGCATCAGGCGGCATTTATGTATCCCTTGAACGGGCAGAACCGATGGAGAAGCGGATGTCACCCCATTTCGCGCAGAGGATGGAAAAGGTCGAACCTTCGGCCATCAAGGAACTTCTGGCGCTGGGGGCTGACCCCTCGATCATTTCCTTCGGGGGTGGGTATCCGGATGCCAGCCTGTTCCCCGCCGCCCAACTCGAGCAGGTGTTTCGCGATGTCATCAGCGCGCCCGGCGGGGCCGCGATGCAATATGCCCCCTCGGACGGCTTGCCGCGCCTGCGCGAACAGATCGCGGACCTGATGCGCGCGGATGGGACCGACTGCCGCCCCGAGGATGTTCTGATCCTGCAAGGATCGCAGCAAGGCCTTGATTTTGCGGCAAAGATGCTGGTCGATCCGGGTGATGTCATCGTGACCGAAGACCCGACTTTCCTTGGCGCGCTGATCGCCTTCAACCCCAGCCAGCCGCGCTATGTCGCGATACCGATGGATGCGGACGGCATGAGGATGGATGCGCTTGACGCGGCTTTGACGGCCAATCCCCGTGCGCGCATGATCTATACGGTGCCGGATTTTCAGAACCCGACCGGCGTGACCCTGTCGCTGGAGCGCCGCAAGCGTCTGATCGAACTGGCCAACCGGCATGATGTGATCGTGCTGGAAGACACCCCCTATCGCCACATACGTTTCGCGCGCGAAACCCTGCCCACGCTTAAATCGCTGGATACGCAGGGCCGGGTGATCCATCTGGGTAGCTTTTCCAAGGTCCTTGTGCCGGGTCTGCGGATCGGATGGGCCGTCGCCGCGCCGGAACTTCTGGAAAAGATGGCGCTGCTGAAGGTCGCGGCGGATACCCAGACCTCGACCCTGAACATGGCGGCGGCCAGCCTTTTTCTGGATCGCTACGATCTGAACGCCCATATCGCGATGCTCCGGCGCAGCTACCGGCAGAAGAAAGAGGTGATGCTGGACGCGATCCGTCAGCATTTCCCGCAGGATGTGACCGTGACGGACCCGGAGGGCGGTCTGTTTACCTGGGCGACTTTTCCCGAAGGATTCGATGCCACTGCCTTCATGCGTGATGTGGCGCTGCCGCAGGCGCGGGTGGCCTATGTGCCGGGTGCCACCTTCTTTCCGGTGCATGAACAGCCCAATCATGCGCGCATCAACTATTCCGCCCAGTCCGAGGACCGGATCCGCGCCGGCATTGCCGCGCTTGGCAAGGCGATCAAGGCCGGGGGTTAGACCTTTTCGCGACAACTGTCCTTGACCTTCCCCTTGGAAGACCTATCTGGCACCAGTTTCGTGTTTCCAGAAATCTGTTGCGACTCCTTTCGATAATGGTTACCCAAAACTTGTTCTGGTCCGGGCGGGTATCCGTCCGGTTAAAATGGGAATCCGGTGCGTGACCGCAAGGTGACAAATCCGGGACTGCCCCCGCAACTGTAAGCGGTGAGCGACGCTGAAACACGTCACTGGGGAGCGAACCCTGGGAAGACTCGGCCAAGCTTTGACCCGCGAGTCAGGAGACCTGCCAGAATGATCACCCTATCCGGACGCGGGGTGCGTCGTGGATAACGGTTTTTCCGTAGTGGTGGCATGCGCACCGTCTGCGGAGGAGTCTCTCCTTCCAATGACACATACTGGATTTGGTCACGCCTTTCGGGGCGTTTACGGAGAACAAGATGAGATACCCCCTTTCCCTGATGGCAATCCTGCTGGCAGGCACCGCCCCCGTTGTCGCGCAGGATGCGCCGATCATCGAACTGGATGAGATCGTTTTTTCGGGCGGCCTGACGCCTTTCGTGGCGGATGCCTTTGGCCGCACGGTCAGTGTGATCACATCCGATGATATCGAGGAGCGTGGCTTGCGCAGCGTTCAGGATGCCCTGCGTGCCGTTCCGGGCGTGTCGGTGTCCAGCGTCGGCGCGAACTATACCCAGGTTCGTCTGCGTGGCGGTGAAAGCAACAACGTGGTCATCCTTGTGGATGGTGTCGAGCTTGGCGGCGGCGGCGAAGAATACATCCTCTCGGGTCTCGAGACCGCGAATATCGACCGGATCGAGGTTCTGCGCGGACCCCAATCCGTATTCTATGGCTCCAACGCCTCAAGCGGGGTGATCAACATCATCACGCGCAGCCCGCAGCAGGGTGTCGAATATGGCGGCGCGGTCGAGGCTGGAAACGGTTACTCGGCTTCCGGGTATGTCTCGCAGCGGACCGAGCGCATGGGTCTTGGCCTGACCTTCAGCCGGTTTGACGACGAGGGCTTTGATGCCTCGGGCGATGGCGGGGAAAAGGATGGCACACGCCGCACCACGCTTGGCTTGACCGGCGACTGGAAGGCGACCGACGATCTGACCTTCGGCTTCAACATTCGCCGTTCGGACGAAGATTATGACTACGACGTCAACAGCTTTACCGCGACGACGGCGGATGAATACGTGGTGGACGAGCGCGACGCGCTGAGCGAACGCGAGGAGATCACCGCCCGCGTCTATGCCGAGTACGAGATGCTTGATGGACGTCTTTCGCACAACCTGTCCTATTCGCTGAGCCGGTTTGACCAATCGAGCGAGGATGCGGTGCAAGGGACCTATGACCTTGATGGCGAGACCCGCAGCCTCAAGTACCGGGCAAGCCTTTCGCTGGACGGTCAGCGCGTGGCCGATGCGCGGCAACTGCTGAACCTTCTGGTCGAAGATGTGCGAGAAGAGACATCGACGACTTTCGTGCCCACGACCCGGCGTGAAAGCACATCGATCGCCCTTGAATACCGCGCTTTCCTTGATGGCGGTCTGGATATTCAAGCGGGCGTTCGCCACGACATGAACGATACGTTCAAGGATTTCACCACGTGGAACGTCGGTCTGTCCTGGCGGATACCCGATACCGGCCTGCGGCTGCATGCTTCGGCGGGAACGGGTGTCGTGAACCCGAACTTCTTTGAAAACTTCGGGGGGTCCTTCGGCTACATCTCGAACACCGCGCTCAAGCCCGAGCAGAATCGCGGTTTCGACATCGGCATCGAAGCGGCATTCCTTGAGGGTCGCGGATTGATCGACGTGACCTATTTCAACGAAGAGCTGACGGATGCGATTTCGGACACGGCCGGTGTTGCGGGGCCGGGGGGCACATGTACGCCAAGCGCAGGTGCTGCAACGACATGCTATGTGAACCTTGCGGGCAAAAGCCCGCGCGAAGGCGTGGAGGTCAGCGCCTCGTTGCAGGCGACGGAAGATCTGAGCCTGCGTCTTGCCTATACCTATCTTGATGCAAAAACCCCTTCGGGCGCGCCTGCGACCCGTCGCCCGGAACATGAGCTTGGGCTGGGTGCGACCCTGAAAACCTTTGGGGGCAAGGGAAGCGTCACAGCGGATCTGCGCCATGTTTCAGGCAGTTTCGACACGCAGTTCTTCGGCGGTTTCACCACCGAGAGACTGCCGGATTTCACGACTGTCAACCTGTCGGCATCCTATGATCTGACCGAGAACCTGGCGCTGACCGGGCGGGTCGTGAACCTGTTCGACGAGGATTATTCTGAAAGCTGGGGCTACGCCTCGCGCGGCAGAACAATCTATGTCGGCATCCAGGGCAAGTGGTAGGACGTCGTTCATACGCAAGGCCCCTGCGCCGCCCCAATCTGGCGGTGCAGGTGGCTTGCACGCTTCTTTTGATGGCAGGCGCGGCGCAGGCCGATGCACCTGCCCGTGTCGTGTCGATGAACCTTTGCACCGATCAGCTGGCGATGATGCTGGCGGATGAGGGGCAGCTGATCTCGGTCTCGCATATCGCGCTGGATCCGCTGGCATCGCCGATGGTTGCGGAGGCCGAAAAATATCCCGTGAACCACGCACAGGCCGAACAGATCTTTGCGCTGCGCCCCGATCTTGTTCTGGCCGGTGTCTATAGTGACCCCTATACGGTGGGCTTGTTGCGGCGTCTGGGGGTCGAGGTCGTTCAATTCCCGCTGGAGCGGGATTTCGACGCGATCCGGTCCAACATCCTCACGATGGGCGCGGTCCTTGGGCGGGAAGATCAGGCGCAGGCCATGGTGTCGCGGTTCGACAGCGATCTGGCCCTGTTGCAAGCGGACAGCGGGCCGGTGCCTTCGGCCTTGCTGCATTATGCCAACAATTACACCTCGGGCGACAAGTCGCTGGCCCATGAAATCCTGATTGCCGCGGGTCTGAGCAATGTCACGGTGGATGCCGGAATGACCTTTGCCGGGTCCGTGCCGCTTGAACAGCTGGTGCTGCTGATGCCGGATCTGGTGGTGTCGGGGCAGGTCTATCCGGGTGCGTCGCGCGCCGAAGAGGTGTTGCACCATCCCGCCTTGCGCAGCTTGCGTGCGCGTCAGGACGGTGCGGCGCTGACCGATGCGGAATGGATCTGCGGCACCCCGCTGGTGCTGCGTGCGGTTGCGCGGCTTGTTGACATACGGAGGCGTATGCAATGAGCCTGCGGACCCCCCTGACCCTTGTCCTGATCTTTCTGTGTCTTGCCCTGTTCGGGATGTCGATCCTGATCGGTCCGGCCGGGTTGAGCATGGCCGACACCTTGCGCGCGCTCTTTCTGGGTCAGGGCGAGGCCGCGACCCTCGTGATGCGCGAGATCCGCCTGCCCCGTGCGATTCTTGCCGTTCTTGTCGGTGCTTCGCTTGGGCTGGCCGGGGCTGCGATGCAGGGATATCTGCGCAACCCGCTGGCCGAGCCGGGATTGATCGGGGTATCCGGCTCTGCCGCGCTGGGGGCCGTGATGGCCTTGCAGACCGGTCTGGTTGCCGCCTGGTGGCTGGCGCTGCCGCTGGCGGCGCTGGCTGGTGCCCTGGCGGCTGTGCTGCTGATCCTGTTGCTGGCCGGCCCGCGTGGATCATCCCTGACGCTGATCCTTGCCGGTATCGCGGTCAGCGCCTTGGCGGGGGCGATGACGACACTGGTTCTGAACCTTTCGCCCAACCCTTTCGCGGCAAGCGAGGTTGTGTTCTGGATGATGGGGTCGTTGTCGGACAGGTCATTCGATCATGTGCTGGTCGCGCTTCCGTTCATGTTGATCGGCTGGGTCCTGATGCTGTCACTTGGGCGCGCGCTGGATGTCCTGACCCTGGGCGAGGATGCGGCGGTGACGATGGGAGTCTCCAGCATACGGACACGTATGTTTCTGGTGCTTGGCATCGCGTCAAGCGTGGGGGCGGCGACCGCCGTGGCGGGCGCGATCGGGTTTGTCGGTCTGGTCGTGCCGCATGTGTTGCGGCCCTTCGTGGGGGCGCGGCCTTCGGCGCTGCTGTGGGCCTCGGCGCTGGGGGGGGCGGTCATGGTACTGGCTGCCGATCTTGCGGTGCGCCTGATCCTGCCGGATCGCGATCTGAAGCTGGGGGTCCTGATGGCGATCATCGGTGCACCGTTCTTCCTGCACCTGATCTACAAGACGCGGGGCGAGATCCGATGACCCTGCTTGCCATCGAAAAGCTGACTGTGCTGCGTGGCGAATGCCCCGTCGTCGATCACGTCGACCTGTCGGTCGGTGCGGGCGAATGCGTGGGCCTGATCGGGCCGAACGGGGCGGGCAAGACAACCCTGATGCGGGCGGCGCTGGGGCTGGAGCGTTTCAAGGGCACGTCCAGTCTTGCCAGGATGAGCGCCCCCGAACGTGCGCGCGCCGCAGCCTTTCTGCCGCAATCCCGCCAGATCGCCTGGCCGGTCGATGTCGAAACGCTGGTCAGTCTTGGGCGTGTGCCGCATCTGCCACGCGGTGGCACGATCAGTGCCACGGACCGGGATGCGATCGAGCAGGCCTTGCATCGCCTTGGTCTGGACGGGTTCCGGCAGCGCATCGCCACGCATCTGTCGGGTGGTGAACAGGGGCGCGTGCTGATCGCGCGCGCATTGGCGCAACAGACACCGCTTCTTCTGGCGGATGAACCGATTGCCGGCCTTGATCCGGCGCAGCAGATCGCGACCATGCAGGTCTTTGCGGAACTGGCGCGCGAGGGGCGGGCGGTGGTCGTGTCCCTGCATGACCTGGGGCTGGCCGCGCGGCATTGCACGCGGCTGGTTCTGATGCATCAAGGGCGCGTCGTTGCCGATGGTCAACCCGACGAGGTTCTGACGCCTGAACTTGTGGCGCAGGTCTTTGGCGTTTCGATCTGGCGTCAGGACAGCCCGATGGGGCCGGTGTTTCAGCCGATGGATGTGCTCTGATGCGGCTGTGCCTCGATCATCCCTGGCTTACCCTGGATCTTGGGCAAGAGATGCGCCTGATCAGTTGGGCACCGCATCGCGGCGGGCTGACGACGGCGCGTCACATCCTGTGGCGCGAGGTGCGCAATGCCGACCTGACGGAAGATTTCGATGTGCTGGCCTGGCTGAAGCAGGAATGCGCGGCGCGCGGCATGGCCGATGCCGTGGCCATGCTGACATCGCGCAAGATCGCGACGTTCAGCCGTGCAGAACGCGTGGTCGGGACGGTGCGCGCACAGGCCGTGGCAACCGTGGGGCTGTCGAATGCCGAACGCGCCGGAGACGACATGTCCCCCAGCGATGCGCCGCGATCCGGTTACGGCACGATCAATATCGCCGTCATGATCGACCTGCCCCTTGATGATGTCGGCCTGATCGAGGCGCAAAGCATTGCAAGCGCGGCAAGGACGGCAGCGGTGCTCGAGTCCGGCGCGATGTCGCTGGATGGTCCTGCCACCGGTACTGGCACGGATTGCATTGTTGTCGCGGCGCCTGCCGGTGAAATGCCGTTTTGCGGGCTTCATACGCCGCAGGGCAAGGCGATTGCCGCAGCGGTTTATGCTGCTGTGCGCGCGGGTGCGGATCAATGGATCGCCGAAACAGGGGGAAAACCCTATGATCTTGGCTGAACGGTGGATCCGCATGTGCGGACATGGGAAAGCGGTGGCAAGATGATGGACCTGGGTCTCATGACCAGTCTTATCGGGCGCGGCGGTGTCGTGATGTGGATCATCGCGGTCCTGTCCGTGCTGACGCTGGCCCTGATCCTGTGGAAGGTCTGGCGGTTGGCGCTTGGCGGCATGTGGCAGCGCGCGCAGGCTGATGATGCCGTTGCCCGGTGGCTATCGGGCGATGCCGGTGCGGCGGTTGCGATGCTGGACAGGCCGCGCGGCGTGCGGTCCCGCGTGCTGGGGCATGCCATGCGTGCCCTGCGTGACAAAGGACTTGATCGTGACGCTGCCCGCGATGACATCCTGCGTGTGGCGCGGCGTGAACTGGCCGAGGCCCGCAGCGGTTTGCGCGCGTTCGAACTGATCTCGACCATCGCGCCCTTGCTGGGCCTGCTGGGAACGGTTCTTGGGATGATCACGGCGTTTCAGGCGCTTCAGACCTCGGGCGCGCAGGCCGATCCGACGATCCTTGCCGGTGGCATATGGGAGGCGCTGCTGACCACGGCGGCGGGCATGGCGGTCGCCATTCCGGCAGGTGTTGCGCTTGTCTGGTTCGAAAGCCTTGCGGACGGGCTGCAAGCCGATCTGGAGGATGCGGTGACCCGATTGCTGATCCGCGATCCATCGCGGCAGGTGGGGTCATGATCTTTACCATCGACAGCCCCCGGCCACGGCGCCAGCCCAGCCTGACCCCGATGATCGACGTGGTCTTTCTGCTGCTGGTGTTCTTCATGCTGGCGTCGCGCTTTGGCCAGGAGGCGCAGGTGCCCCTGATGCTTGGCGGCGCGGGCCAAGCCTATTCCGGGCCGCCCCGCCTGATCGACGTGCTGCCCGAAGGCCAGCGGCTGAACGGTGTCGATCGCAGCATGGACGACCTTTTGGCCGACCTGGCCGGATTGACCGCGCAGTCCACGGATACGATCATTCTGCGCGCACGCGACGGGGCCGAATTGCAGCATCTTGTTGCGGTCATCACGGCGCTGCGCGAGGCGGGTTTTACCGCGCTGGCGGTGCTGCCGTGATGCGGGGCCGTTTCCGGATACCAGGCGCGCGCCGACGCCGGGCCCCTGCCGAGGCGCTGGTGCCGATGATCAATGTCGTCTTCCTGCTGCTGATCTTCTTCCTCATGAGCGCGACCATCGCGCCGCCGGATCCGTTCGATGTGACCCTTCCGGGCGCGAGCGCACAGGATAGCGCCGATCCGTCCGGCCCGGTGGTGCTGCATGTCTCTGCGGATGGAGAAATGGCCTATGGCGATCTGCGCGGGGATGCCGCATTCGCGGCCTTGATGTCGGCCGGGGATGATCGCCCGGATACCGTTGTTCTGAGGGCGGATGAAGGGCTGGATGGCGCGGTTTTTGCGGGCATTCTGGCGCGGCTGGCGGCGGCTGGCGTCGGTGACGTTGACCTGACGGTGAACCACAGATGAAGGGGTTGTTCGAATTCACGGGCTTTGCGGGGCTGGCGCTGGCGCTTCACGTGGCGGCGTTCCAGGGCCTTCCCGAAGGCAGCCAGAGCGCCGGTTCCGGGGGTGATGCGCTTGTGACCGTGGTATCCGCCTCGGCCAGCCTGTCGGATATGGTTGCCGTCTGGGATCGCCCGCCCGTGGTGGATCAGCTTGTGCCGGCGGCCTTGCCGCCGGTTGCGCCGCCCATTGCGGATGCACCGCCCATGCCCGTGCCGATGCCTGTGCCGCAGATGCGCCCTGCTGCGCCGCTTCGGCCGGCCCTGGCGTTGCCGCCCGCGCCGGATCGTCCGCTGTCCGACATATCCTCTGCGCAGCCGGACCAGCCACCGGTTGCACAAGACGCGCCGGTTGCGACCGTCCGGCCAAAGGCACGACCGGAGCCTGCGCCGCGTGAAAAGGCGAAGGCATCCGCCACGGCGGCTGCACCCTCGCCGCAGCCTGCGCAGGCCAGCCAGCCTGCCAGAACCGCAGCGGGCAGTGGTGCGGCCTCTGCGCGTGGAACAAGCGGGCCATCGGATACGGCCACGCTGACCACCGGGGCGCGTCAGTCATTGCTGGCGGAATGGGGCGGAAAGATACGTAACCGTATTGATCGGGCCAGGCCACAGGGATCGGGCCGCGGAACCGTCACCGTCCTGATGACGGTTCGGCGCGACGGGGTGATCCAGAATGTCAGTATCGCCAAGTCCTCGGGCCAGCCATCGCTGGATCAGATTGCCCTGCGCACGGTGCAAAAGGCCGGACCGGTCCCGGCGGCGCCTGCGGCCTTGACCGATCCCTCCTACAGTTTCCGCCTGCCGGTGCGCTTCGACTGACGAGGTCAGCGCGCGGCCGCACGGGCGGTGGCGCGCGCCCCGCGTATCATGTCGGCGGCCTTTTCGGCGATCATGATCGTGGGCGCGTTGGTATTGCCGCCAACCAGTGTCGGCATGACCGAGGCATCGACCACGCGCAGCCCGTCCAGCCCGTGTACCCGCAATTCGGGATCGACCACGGCAAGGGGGTCCGTGCCCATTTTGCAGGTGCCGACCGGGTGATAGATCGTGTCGGCCCGGCTGCGGATGTGATCCTCCCATTCCGCGTCCGTCAGGCTGTCCGGCAGAAAGAGTTCCTTGTGCCGATACCTGTCCATGGCGGGGGCCTGCATGATGGCGCGGGTCATCTTTCCGCCCTTGATCATCGTTTCAAGGTCGCGCGGATCGGACAGGTATTGGGGGTCGATGCCGGGTGCCGCCATCGGGTCGGCGGATTGCAGGAACACCGCGCCGCGCGAATGCGGGTGCAGCACGCAGACATGGCAGGAAAACCCATAGCCCAGATGCAGTTTGCGGGCGTGATCGTCCACGATCGAGATGACGAAATGCAACTGGATGTCCGGGCGATCCAGCGCCGCGTCGGTCTTGAGGAAACCCGCCCCTTCCGCGAAGGGGGTTGCAATCATGCCGGTCCCGTCCTTGCGCCATTGCAGCATGTGCCTGAGCAGGTTGACGGTGCCTGTCAGACCGATCCCGAAATTATCCGTATCCTTCGATTTGTAGGCGAGGATGAAATCAAGGTGATCCTGCAGGTTCTGTCCGACGCCCGGCAGTTCGTGCACCATGGCGATGCCGTGCTTCTTGATGTCCTCGGCGCGGCCAACGCCGGACAGCTGCAATAGCTGCGGCGAGTTGAACGCACCGCCGCAAAGGATCACCTCGCGTCGGGCTTCCACCTTCTTGTCCTCCCGGCCCTGCCGATAGCTGACGCCGGTGGCGCGCTTGCCCTGGAACAGGATCCGCGTTGCATGGGTGCCGGTCAGAACGGTCAGGTTCGGCCTGTGCATGACCGGGTGAAGATAGGCCGCCGCCGCCGAACAGCGTTCGCCGTTGCGGGCCGCATCATGATATTGGGTGACCTGGTAGAGGCCCACGCCCTCTGTTTCGCCGGTGTTGAAGTCGTCGCGCAGCCGATGCTGCATCTGGCTTGCAGCCTCGACAAAGGCATGGGTGATCGGACGGGGGCTTTTCTGATCCGAAACCTGCAGCGGTCCGCTGCCGCCGTGATCCGGATTTGTCCCGCGTTCGTTGTTCTCGGCCCGGCGGAAATAGGGCAGGACCTCTTGCCATGACCAGCCCTTGCAGCCCTGATCGGCCCAGCCATCATAATCCTTGCGATGCCCGCGCACGTAAAGCATGGCATTGATCGCCGAGGATCCACCCAGGCCCTTGCCGCGCGGCTGATACCCCTTGCGCCCCTTCAGGCCGGGTTGCGGCACGGTTTCATAGGCCCAGTTGCCCAGTTTGGGCCGCCCCGGCAGCACGGCAACAACAGCAGCAGGTGCGCGCACCAGCAGGCTTTTGCCCGATCCCCCGGATTCCAGCAGGCAGACGGTGACGTTCGGGTCCTCTGTCAGACGCGATGCAAGGGTTGATCCGGCAGATCCCCCGCCAACGATCACATAATCAAAGCCCATCGTGCCGCCCCTCCCTGACATGGTTCAAGTCAAACAGACAAGCGGTCGGCACGTCCAGCGTTCATTCTGTCCGGCCGTCATGGAGGATAAAATAGTATTGGCGCAAACGGCTATCCGCTGAGCTTGCGCGGGCAATGCGGTCTTGCGGCATCAGAACAGGAAATCATCCGCTGTCAGACGTAACGCATCGAAATCGGCAAGGATCACGAGGTCCGGGCCAGCGGCTGTGGTGCGGATCACGGTGTCCGCGTTGAACTGGGCGATCTGAAGGCCCGAGAATCCTGTGACGCCGGACTGATCCGCGAAGACGATCCTGTCCTGTCCCTGTTCGAAGGCCGCGACCACGTCGCGCCCGAAGCCCGGACGAAAGACGAAGTGATCCGCGCCCGCCCCGCCCGACAGCCAGTCGTTGCCCGCGCCACCCGACAGGGTGTCATTGCCCGGCCCCCCGATCAGGGTGTCATTGCCCGTGCCACCGCGCAGCATGTCATTGCCGCGTTCCCCGAAGAGAAAGACGGCATCGGTCAGGGTGCTGGCATCCAGCGTGTCATTGCCGCTGTAGCCATGGACACGTTCGACCCCGCGCCATCCGGCAAGGTTCAGGTCTACGCCCGCGCCCTGGTAGATCTGGGCGCGGTCGCTGCCGGTTGTGCCGCTGTCCTGCACCCTGTCGAAGGCATCGACCATGTAGAGGTCGGCACCTTCGCCGCCATCCATAGTATCGGCGCCGGTCCAGCCGATCAGCGTATCGTCGCCCGCCCCGCCGAACAGGTTGTCATTGCCATCGACGCCCGACAGCCAGTCGTTGCCCGTGCCACCCGACAGGGTGTCATTGCCCGGCCCCCCGATCAGGGTGTCATTGCCCGTGCCACCGCGCAGCATGTCATTGCCGCGTTCCCCGAAGAGAAAGACGGCATCGGTCAGGGTGCTGGCATCCAGCGTGTCATTGCCGCTGTAGCCATGGACACGTTCGACCCCGCGCCATCCGGCAAGGTTCAGGTCTATGCCTGCGCCCTGGTAGATCTGGGCGCGGTCGCTGCCGGTTGTGCCGCTGTCCTGCACCCTGTCGAAGGCATCGACCATGTAGAGGTCGGCACCTTCGCCGCCATCCATCGTATCGGCGCCGGTCCAGCCGATCAGCGTATCGTCGCCCGCCCCGCCGAACAGGTTGTCATTGCCATCGACGCCCGACAGCCAGTCGTTGCCCGCGCCACCGAAAAGCTGATCCTGTCCCGCCCCGCCGGTCAGCCGGTCATCCCCGGCAAGCCCTGTCAGCGTGTCGTTGCCCGCCGCGCCATTCAGCGTGTCAGCGCCATTGCCGCCTGTTAGCCTGTCATTTCCAGCGCCGCCCAACCGGGACATCCCGAGAGGTGGCAGTGGTGGCGGTGCGGGCTGTGTGTCCCCGCCACTGTCGGCCAGCGATCCGACGGGCGCGCGGGTCAGGTTCAGAACCGAGGTCCACAGAACCTCGGTCCGGGACAGTCCCGTGCCCGAGGCGCTGCGCAGTTCGAGGGTTTCGGTGCGAAACCCCAGTTCCGCGCCCCAGCTGCGGGTGTCGATCCGCAACTGATCAGCCGAGGACAACCCGACCCAGGCACTGAGGTCCAGACGGTCCTGGCCGGGCTGAAAGTCGGTGATCACATCAGGTGTGCCATCCGCGGTCAGGATGAACATGTCCGCACCAGGGCCGCCCGTCATGCGGTCGCTGCCTGCGCCATCCATCACGACGTCATGTCCCGCGCCACCGTCGATCGTATCCGCCCCTGCACCGCCTGCAAGGATGTCATCCAGTGTGCCGCCCGTCATCGCCTCGGCAGAGGCCGTGCCGATCTGGGTCAGGCCACGGTTCGGCGTATCGACGGCAAGCCGCGTGATGCCGGGTTCGGTTTCACTTGTCGCAAAGATCCGCAGACCCTGCCCCCTGTCGAACCCGGCGATGCTGGAGACATTGGCAAGAGTTGCGCCGACCGTGTCGGCCATGCTGTCGAGGTGAAGCAGCCGCCCGCCGGGCAGCAGCAGAAAGGCGGACAGACCGTCATCCGCACCGCCCGCAAGGATGAAACTGCGGTCTCCGACGGTGACCGCCTCAAGCGTTGTGACGCGATGGAAGCGGGTCGTCAGGTCGTCCAGAACGTGATCGACCGGGGTCAGCGCGCCGCCTGCGCCAACAGAGAAGACGCTGAGCGAGGAGCTGAGGGTCGAGGCAAGCACGACAAATTGCTCGCTGCCAAGCTGTACCGATGCCATGGCTGACGGTGCATCGATGCCAAGGCCCTGCGCCGCGCCGAATTCCGAGACAGTCCGCAGGGCGCCGCCCTGATCGACCCGGTGGACCGCCACGGCATCCGCCGTTGCATGGCTGGTCACAAGATAGTCCTGGCCCTGCATGGTGATCGCAAGGCTGTCGCTGACCCTGTGAGCGGCACCCACCCCTGTCAGGGCAACTGGCTGGGCCGCGAACTGGAGCGTGCCTTGCTGGTCCAGCCGCATCAGCCCGGCGCTGGCGAGGCTTGCGAAGACATAGGGAACCTCGCCGAAGCGGGTCTGGGCGAGGCCGGTGATCTGCCCCAGGTTCTGGCCCGCGGCACCGATGGTGGTCATGGTGCCCAGGTCGCCAGAAGGCAGGATCGGAATGGCCGGCAGACCCGTATCGCGCAGGCCCAGCGTGGCCAGAACGGTCTGACCGCCCGCCTGCAGCAGCGCGAGGTCTGGCGCGATCAGTTGCGCCATGTCGGCCGCTGTCCCCTGGGTCCTGATCAGCCCGCCGGATGTTGCGTCGAAAGCGGCAAGCCCGCCGCCCGCCCGTGTGGTCGAGACCAGAACAGGGCCAGCGGAACCCGCCAGAATTTCCAGATCCGTGATCCCTGTGACAAATCGCGATGTGCCGCTGCCCAGCACATCGTCGAACGTGATCCGATAAAGACCCATCCCACACTCCCCCGGCCCCCCGGCCGTTTACTCACCACGGTCAGGATGGAAGGGTGGCGGTTAAGGCGGGCTTGCGGGACTGTGGCCAAAGCGGGGCATTTGGACAGGATTTTACCGGATGACCCTGCGGCTGCCCTGCCTGCCGGTGTTGGCGCGGGGCCGTTCCGGCGGCTCAGGCGATTCGCGAGGGATCGATCTTTGTTGCGACATCCTGCGTCTCGCTGCCGCTTTCGGCGCGTTCGACCCAGCGCCTGAGCAGGGCGTTCATGCTGTCCATGTCGCGCGTTTCGATCCCCAGGCGCAGCGACTGCATCAAGGACGCCATTTCGATCTCGGACAGGTGGGATTCCTGCGCGCGCATGATCTTGGGGTGCGGTGTCGTGAGCATGTCCGAGCCGATCAGCAGTTCTTCATGAAGTTTCTCGCCAGGGCGCAGACCGGTCACCACGATTTCGATATCGCCGTTCGGGTTGTCGGCATCCCGTACCGTATGGCCCGAGGCTTCGATCATCTGTCGGGCGACCTTTCGGATCGGAACCGGTGCGCCCATGTCCAGAACAAAGACATCCCCCCCGCGCGAGAATGCCCCGGCGACCAGCACCAGCCGCACAGCCTCGGACAGGGTCATGAAATAGCGCGTCACATCGTCATGGGTCAGGGTCACCGGACCGCCCCGCGCGATCTGTTCCTGAAACAGCGGGATGACGGACCCCGATGATCCCATGACATTTCCAAAACGGACGATCGAGAACTGTGTCGTCGTCGAACGTGTCGCAAGATCCTGCAGGATCAGTTCGGCAAGCCGCTTGGAACAGCCCATCAAGCCCACGGGTCTGACCGCCTTGTCGGTCGAAATCAGCGTGAAGCGTTCCACATGTGCGGCACGCGCCGCATCGGCCAGCACCTTCGTGCCAAGGACGTTATTGCGCAGGCCTTCGATTCCGTTGGCTTGTACCAGCGGCACATGCTTGTAGGCGGCCGCGTGCAGGATCACCTCGACATCATGTGCGGCAAGGGTATGGCGCACCAGGGACGCCTCGCAGACCGAGCCGAGGACGGGCACGATGTCCACGGGTCCTGAAATCTCGGCCAGTTCCTGCGTGATCCGGTAGAGCGAGAGTTCGCAGTGATCCAGCAGGATCAACCGCGCCGGTCTGGCCTGCAGCAGCTGGCGGCAAAGTTCCGATCCGATGGACCCGCCGGCCCCGGTGATCAGGATATTGCGCCCGGTATAGGTGTCGCGCACGCCGGGCAGTTCATCTTCCATCCGGTTGCGGCCCAGCAGGTCGGACAATCTGACCGGCGGAATCTGGCGGGCCAGTGCGCCCGGGCGCACAAGGTCGGCGAAGGATGGAAGGATGTGCACATCGCAGCCGCTGTTTTTCAGGCGGCTGGCGATTCGGCCCTGTATGGACTGGCTGACCGAGGGCATGGCCAGAACGATGGTGTCGATCGCCTTGCTGCGCAGCAGATGGTCCATTTCAGCCGGGGGATAGACCGTCAGCCCGCCGATCCTGAGGCTTTGCAAGGCGGGATTGTCATCGACGAAGGCGACTGTCTGCACTTCGATATCGGTAGCAAGTGCCGCCGCCAGCTGCTGGCCGGTCTGGCCGGCCCCGTAGATCAGCACCCGCTTGCGCATCTTCTGTTGCTTGTAGATCTGCATCAGCACGGCCTTCAGGATCAGCCGCGCCCCGACGGTCATGATCAGGAAAACCATCGACAGCACCGGAAAGACGCCAAAGGGCAGAAGCCCGCCCGCCATCTTGTCGACCAGCATGGCCGCCGCACCCAGCGCCATCCCGATCGAGGACGAATTCAGCAGGCTGGACAGCTGATAGGCGTTCAGCTTTACCCGGTCGAGGCCAAGGTAGACGGTCATGACGCAGGTCAAACCCATCGCCGCGACCACATGCGGCGCAAGACCGCCCGCGCCATAGGGCTGCGAAAGCCCGCCCGTCACAAGAAGGATCGCCAGCAAGAGACCAAGCGCTGCAGCCGCTGCATCCAGGCAAAGCAGAATGAACCGCTTCTGCTGCCTGGTCAGCGATATGCAGAATTTCAGGATTTCTTGACGCACTTGCCGATCCAATCAAAACGCGGATCAACGAAGGTGCGGCCGTCTTGTGCGGCAACCGGCCCCGACATGCCGGTTCACAAGGCGGATCTTCCTGATCCAGAACTCATAAAAACCACTGGACTGCCAAACCCGAAAAACGATTGGCCGGCAGTCTTCGTCAGGCCCTCACATCACATCTACCCCACATATTCCATATTAATGTGACATCATATGGTGCCTTCAAGGTAAAAAGAATCTGAAGGCGGTCGCCAATATAAGCCGGAAATCCAGACAGATGCCTCTTTTTTCGGCGTAGATCAGATCCAGCCGCGCCTTTCTGGGAACGCAGCGGCGGGTATAGACCTCTTCGGTTTCTTGCGGGGTGGCACAGTTTTTCAGCAACCGTTCTTCGGTCCGGTGATAGACGAGCGTGGCAAGGCCGGTCAGGCCGGGGCGCTGTTTCAGGACCTCGGCATAGAGAGAGGGGAACAGTTCGACATAGCGGCGCAACGGGGGTCTGGGGCCGACAAGGCTGATGTCGCCCCGCATGATATTGACCAGTTGCGGGATCTCGTCCAGCCGTGTCCGGCGCAGGATATGGCCCATGCGCGTGATCCTGTCCGACTTGTCGCCACCTGACACGCCCACATCGCCGGCAACGGGGCGCATGGTGCGGAATTTCCACAGGTGAAAGCTGATGTCAGGCGTCTTCATGCGTTCGGAGACGTGGAACACGGGTCGCCCGTCGACCAGCAGGATCACCAGGGCGATCGCCAGCGCCACAGGCCACAGAACCAGCGCCAGAAGCCCTGCGACCAGCAGGTCAAAGCCGCGTTTTGCGGGGTTCATCGCGTCACCCCCCAAGCGGGCGACCAGCCTGCCATCAAATCGGGGGCTGCGGCGCTGATGTCGGTCTGCCCGATGCATCGGCGCAGGCGGGATGTGTCCAGTTCAACCAGCGGCACAGCGGTGGCGGGTGCTGGACGCCAGGCCAGATCAAGCCCGGCATGGCGCACAAGGTCGGCCATGTCCGTCGCGCCGGTCGCCGCAAGGTTGATCACGCGGGGCAGCGCGTGCGATGGACCATCGACAAGCCATGCGATGGATCGCGCCAGGCCTGCCGCGGACAGAAAGCTGCGGCGCGGCCCTGTCCCGTCCGCGAATCGGTCAAGCGTGACCGCGGTGCCGTCTTGGCTGGCCTGCGCCATCGCCCGCGACAGGCTGTCGGCGCCGATCACGTTGCCGATGCGCATGACGATGTTCCACGGCCCCTTCGGATCGCGGTCCTGTTCGGCGGCGATGGCCTGTTCCATGTCCAGTTTGGCCTGTCCATAGGCGTTGATCGGTGCGGGGATATCGGTTTCGGCCAGAGGGTCGGGACCCGGTCGATAGACCGCCGCGCTGGAACAATGCAGAACCCGGTCGGCACCGGTTGCGCGGGCAATTCCGATCGCGCGCAGGGCCAGTTCGGTGTTGTCGCCAAGCGCGTCTGGCCTGTCTGCACGCACCCCCCAGAGCGCCACGACGGCGCGGGTGCGCGGAAGCCTGCGGGTCAGCGCGGACAGATCGTCCCGGGCAGACCAGTCAAGCACCGGGACAGCGCCCCGGTGGCGGGCCTGCCAGGTCACATCCTGCCTGTCGCGCCAATGGTGGCGCAGCAGCTTTCCCAATTGTCCGGTGCTGCCCAGCACAAGAACCGGTGCATCGTGTCTTTGATGCGTCATCACCCATACTCAAGGCACACTCGTTACATTAGGCCTGTCTAACATCTGCCCATGGTTATAGAAAGCGTGTTGACGTTCGCCTGTGCCGTTGTGGAGAGTTGTGTGGTGGTTGGTTCCTTGAGGTTGATCGCGGCTGTGCTGGCCTGTTTGTCCATCTCCGGCTGCACGCTGCCCAGGGGGGCGGCCCTGACCGGGGAAATCCTGCGCGAACAGCAAAGCGACACGCCCACGTTCCAGATCGTGCCGGTGACCCGCGCAAACCTGCCGGGGATCGCGGGCTGGCCCGTCACGGGCTGGTCGGGCGGCTATCGCTGGCTGGATGCGACGCGCGGCCCTGACAGCCCGCTGGTGCGTCAGGGGGACAGTATCGACCTGGTGATCTGGGACAGCCAGGAGAATTCGCTTCTGACCTCGCAGGCCGAGAACCGCGTGGTGCTGAACGGGATATCCGTATCGCCAGAGGGCCATATCTTCGTGCCCTATCTGGATGAGATCGGCATTGCCGGGCTGACCCCCGACCAGGCGCGGCGCAAGATCCAGGATGCGCTGATGCCGATCGTGCCGTCGGCGCAGGTGCAGCTGGCGGTGACCGGCGGGCGACAAAGCTCGGTCGATCTGGTCGCGGGGGTGGCGCGACCGGGAACCTATCCCTTGCCTGACCGGAACCACACGATCCTGTCGGTGATCGCCGCGGGTGGCGGTATCAGCCCGGGGTTGCGCAATCCGCTGGTCCGGGTGATCCGCGAGGGCCGCAGCTATGAAATCCGGGCCGATCGCCTGTTTTCCGAAGCGGCCCGCAACGCGGTTCTGCGCGGGGGCGACAAGATCGTGATCGAAGAGGACAGCCGCTATTTCACCTCGCTAGGGGCAACGGGGACCGAACGCCTGATCCATTTCGAGAAGGAGGACATCACCGCGCTTGAGGCCTTGTCGATCATTGGCGGGCTGACGGACAGTCGCGCCAACCCCAAGGGGGTGATCATCCTGCGCGATTTCAAACCGTCCCAGGTGCGAACGGATGGCCGCGGGCCAAGTCAGGCGCAGGTGATCTATACCTTCGATCTGACCACGGCGGACGGGCTTTTCGCGGCTAGGGGGTTCCGGGTGAATCCAAGGGACACGGTTCTTGCGACCGAATCCCCCGTCACCTCGGCGCAGACGGTCGTGGGGCTGCTGGGCTCTCTTGTCGGGCTGGCGGGGCGGGTCGGCAGTTTCTGACCGCGCATACGCGCGGCAACGCCGGCCATGCCTTCGAGCTTGCGGGACAACGTTGTGCGGGAAAGGATCACTGGTCGGGCTGAGAGGATTCGAACCTCCGACCCCCTGCTCCCGAAGCAGGTGCGCTACCAGGCTGCGCTACAGCCCGACCGTGAGACAGGCGCTTAAACCCGTCGCAGTGGATTTGCAAGGGTGGAGTTGCGCCCATGTCCGGGGGATCGCATGCCGGGCAGGGGGGCTTGCCGATGTGCCCTTGTCGTCCCATTCTGGCAGCAGGGGGCGGGAGATGGTGAAACCTCGATGACTGGCGGCCTCATGACGATCCTTGGCGGGATCGGGATGTTCCTGTTCGGCATGAAGATCATGACGGATGCGCTGCGCGAGGCCGCAGGCAGCCGGTTGCGCCACCTTCTGTCGCAGTTCACCACGACACCGCTGGCGGGCGTGCTGACCGGGACGGCGGCCACGGCGGTGGTGCAATCCTCAAGTGCGACGACGGTGATGACCATCGGCTTTGTCGGGGCTGGTCTGCTGAGCTTTCCGCAGGCGCTGGGCGTGATCTACGGGGCTAATATCGGGACCACGGTCACCGGATGGATCGTGACCCTGTTCGGGTTCAAGCTGAAACTGGGCAGCCTGGCCTTGCCGGCGCTATTCGGGGCCAGCCTTCTGGCCTTGCTGGGGCAAGGCGGCTGGGCGCGGCTGGGGCGGGTTCTGGCCGGGCTGTGCCTGCTGTTCATCGGGCTGGACATGATGCAGGCCGGGGCGGCTGGGTTCGGCGATCGGTTGACGCCCCAGACCCTGCCGCAAGGCGGCCTGCTGGGTGATCTGCAACTGGTGCTGCTGGGGCTGGCGGTGACGGTGGTGATGCAATCGTCCAGCGCCGCGATGGCGGTGGCCCTTGTGCTGCTGGGCAGTGGCGGCATCAGTTTCGAACAGGCGGCCGCCATGGTTATCGGGATGAACCTTGGCACGACGGTGACGGCGATTCTGGCCAGCGTGGGCGGTTCGGTGACCATGCGGCAGACGGCCCTGGCCAATCTTCTGTTCAACGTAGGAACCGCGCTGCTGGCCTATCCGCTGCTGGTGCTGGGTGGTCCGGTGCTGACCCGGGCCGCCGATGCCGCCGGAGAGACCATGGCGCTGGTGCTGTTTCACACCGGGTTCAACCTCGCCGGTGCGCTGATGTTCCTGCCCTTTACGGCGGCCTTTGCGCGCCGGGTCGAACGGATGGTGCCTGACCGTTCCGCACAGGTCAGGCCCGGCGGGCTTGACCTGGCGCTGGATCCCGCGCTGCTGAAGGATGAAGGTGCCGCCATGGATGCCGTGCAGACCGCTTTGGGCCGTGTGGCGCGGCATGTCTTTGCGGCGCTGGGGCGTGCGCTGGGGCCGGTTTCGGACATGCGGGGCCTTGCGACCGTCGAAGATGTTGCCCGCCCTGCGCTGGCCGAGATCGAGGACTATGTCACCCGGATCAACCTGCCGGATGGCAAGCCCGCCGAGCGTGACCGCTATGGTGCGCTGCTGCATCAGGCGGATCACCTGGAGCGATTGATCAAACGGCTGGAACGCCGTTCGGTGGTGCCTGTGCTGCTGTCGGATCCGGCCTTGTCGCGGCTGTCCCGCACCTTGGGGGCGACCTTGCGCCGTGCTGCCGATCCGGCGGTCGATGGGCTGGAAGCCGACCGCCTGCGGCGCCTTGCGCAGCGGATCGAGGGGCGGACCCGGCAACATCGGCGCGCGACATTGCTGCACGAGCATGTCGGGCTGATCAGCGTGGCCGAGATGTTTGACAGGACGGATGCGATGCGCTGGCTGCGCCGGGTGGCCGAACACACAGCGCGCATCGCGCATTACAACGGCTGGATGCCGGGTGTGACGGACAGGCAGGCCCCGGACGCGCCGGGGCCTGCCATGACGTGATCAGAGCGAGGCGTCCAGCGCCGCGACGATGGCATCGCCCATCTGGCCGGTGGACACGGGCGCGCCGCCTTCGGGGCCCATCAGGTCAGCGGTGCGCAGACCATCGGCCAGCACCTTGGCCACGGCGCCCTCGACACGGTCCGCTTCCGCGCCCATGTCGAAGCTGTAGCGCAGCGCCATCGCGAAGCTGAGGATACAGGCGATCGGGTTGGCCTTGCCCTGACCCGCGATATCCGGGGCCGAGCCGTGCACGGGTTCGTACAGGGCCTTGGGCCTGCCGTTTGCCATCGGTGCGCCAAGGCTGGCCGACGGCAGCATGCCCAGTGAGCCGGTCAACATCGCGGCCAGGTCCGACAGCAGGTCACCGAACAGGTTGTCGGTCACGATCACGTCGAACTGCTTGGGCCAGCGGGTCAGCTGCATCGCACCTGCATCGGCATACATGTGGCTGAGTTCCACATCGGGATATTCGGTGTCGCCGATGCGCTGCACGACTTCGCGCCACAGCACGCCCGATTCCATGACGTTGGCCTTCTCCATCGAGCACAGCTTGTTGCCGCGCTTGCGGGCCAGTTCAAAGGCGGAACGGGCGACGCGCTCGATCTCGGACTCGGTGTAGCGCTGGGTGTTGATGCCCACACGCTCGTTGCCTTCCTTGAAGATCCCGCGCGGTTCGCCGAAATAGACGCCGCTGGTCAGTTCGCGCACGATCATGATGTCGAGGCCCGCGACCACGTCTTTCTTCAGAGAGGAAAAATCGGCCAGCGCGTCAAAGCACTGCGCCGGGCGCAGGTTGGCGTAGAGGTCCATTTCCTTGCGCAGACGCAGCAGGCCACGCTCGGGCTTTACGCTGAAATCAAGGCTGTCGTATTTCGGCCCACCCACGGCGCCCAGCAGAACGGCGTCGACGTCCTGTGCCTTGGCCATCGTGTCGTCATGCAGCGGGGTGCCGTGCTTGTCATAGGCACAGCCACCCACCAGGTCCTCGGACACATCGAAGGTGACGCCGCGCTTGGCGCCGTACCAGTCGATGATCTTGCGCACTTCGGCCATGACTTCGGGGCCGATTCCGTCACCGGCGAGGATAAGAAGCGAGGGGTTGGTCATTGCGGTCTGTCCCTTGTGACATTTGTTCGGCACTGGCCTAGCGATTGCGCGACGAAGGGTCAAGAAAGCACGCAGTGCAGATCGGCTCAGCGTGGCGGTCGGCCCTGGACAAGGCGGGGGGCAAGGCCGTCGGCCAGCAAGTCCCAGACGCGGGCGATCCGGGGGGTGTTGCGCATCGCCTGGGGGGCCGCCAGCCAGACCGGCAGATGCGGCAACGCGAGGCCAAGGTCCAGTTCGACCATGTCCGGTATCCCGCCCAGGATGCCGACCTGCGCGAAACCGATGCCGCAGCCTGCCTGGACAAGTGCCATGTAGGTCGTCTGGCTGTCACAGCGGATCACGAACATCTCGCGCGTGGCGGGCCAGCCCATGGCGCGCATGTGGCGCAGGATCAGATCGTTGCGGTCATAGCCGATCAAGTCGTGATCCATAAGATCCGTCGCCTGCTGCGGCCAGCCGTGCCGGTCCAGATAGCCCCGGCTGGCAAAGACGCCCAGCCGCAGGTCGCCCAGATGCCGGGTGATGATGTCAAGCTGCGTGCTGCGATACATGCGCACGGCGATGTCCGCCTCGCGGAACAGCAGGTTGTCGCTGCTGTCGCTTGCGATCAGTTCGATCTGGATCAGCGGTTCGGCCCGCCTGATCTCTGCGATGATCGGCGGCAGGACATAGTGGGCTACGACGGTGCTGGCCGTCAGGCGCACGGTGCCGCGCAGATCCTCGGTCTGGCCGGCTGCGGTCAGCGCGAAGGCGTTCATCGCCTCGGCCATCTGGCGGGCATGGGGCAGAAGCGCCGCGCCGCTGTCGGTCAGTTCCAGACCGCGCGGGCGGCGCAGGAACAGTGGCAGGTCAAGCGATGCCTCGATCTGCCGGATCTGGCGGCCAAGCGTGGGCTGGCTGGTGCCCAGCCTGCGCGCGGCGGCGGACAGGCTGCCGGTATCCGCCACCGCCAGAAAGGCGCGGATCAGGGACCAGTCCAGCCTGTCGATGTTGTTTGCCATTCAATATTGAATACATGATCTGCAGTTGCAGGCAATTTCTATTCGCTTGCGTTTGAATGATCCTGTGATCATCGGACATGCCAAGGAGGTTCCCATGACCCGGACGGTTTTGATTTTGGGCAGCAACGGAAAGATCGGCAATCACAGCGCCAAGGCTTTTGCGGCGGCGGGTTGGGCGGTGCGCATCTATCGACGCGGTACGGACATGACGGCGGCGGCGATGGGGGCGGATGTGATCGTCAACGGGCTGAACCCGCCCGCCTATCACAACTGGGCCAGCCTGATCCCCGAGATCACGGCGCAGGTGATCGCTGCCGCCAAGGCCAGCGGCGCGACCGTGATCCTGCCGGGGAATGTCTACAATTTCGGAGATACGGGCGGGGTATGGTCCGAGACGACGCCGCACCGTCCGGTCAGCCGCAAGGGCCATATCCGCAAGGCGATGGAGGCGCAGTATCGCGACAGCGGGGTGCAGACCATCATCCTGCGGGCAGGAAATTTCATCGACCCGGAGGGCAATGGCGACATCATGCGCCTGTTCCTGTTGCGCGGCATCGCGCAGGGGCGGATTACAAGCGGCGGCGCACCCGATGTGATGCAGGCCTATTGCTTTGTGCCCGACTGGGCGCGGGCCGTCGTTCAGCTGGCCGAGAAACGCGCGGCACTGGCGCGTTTCGAAGACATCCCTTTTCCGGGGCACGCCTTCACCGTGAACGCCCTGCGGGACCGGCTGCAGGCGCAGCTTGGGCGTCCGCTGAAGGTCGTGCGCTTTCCCTGGTGGATGATGCGCCTTGCCGGGCCCTTCTGGGAACTTGCGCGGGAATTGACCGAGATGCGGTATCTCTGGGATACGCATCACCAGCTTTGCGCTGACAAGTTCACGCGCCTCCTGCCGGATTTCGTGCCCACGCCGCTGGATCAGGTCATGCTGGCGGGTGTGCCTGCCACGGTGACGGGGGCAGGTCTGGCCCCTGCCGTCTGAAGGCTGCTGTCAGGGCCAATCCAGCGTCACGCTGACCAGTCTGTGATGGCTGGCGGCCTGCACCGTGTCGGCAAAAGGGCTGCCCGGTTCGGGCCAGAGCACTGCGGCGGACAGCACCGTCAGGTCTGCGGATGGCAGAACCAGATCGACCCGCAGCCCGGATGGTCCCGGTGCTGGCCAGCTTGCGGTATGCAGGGCGGGATCGCCGCGACCGCCACCGTCGGCCAGCCGCCCACCCGCGCTTTCGGGCTGCGGGTCCTGCAAGCGCGGATCAGCCAGAAGGGCCTTCATCGCATCCGGGCGCCCTTCGCTATCGGCGGGGTCCATGTTGCTGTCACCGATCAGCACGAAACGACCCTGAGGAGGGGGTGCGAGGCGTCCATCCAGATAAAGGCTCCAGAATCGCGCCTCATCATGGTTGCGCCGACCATTGTGGTCTTCGGGGCCGTCAAAGACCGGGGGCGTGGCGTGGAAGGCCAGAAGGTGAAGATCCTGCCCGCCTATGGTGATCGGCACGGTCCAGTGGCCCGTGGTCGACAGGCGTTGCACCGCCATGGCCTGAGGCGTCAACAGGGGCTGGCCATCCGGCAGCGTCAGCAGCGCCCCGGGCAGGTCGCGCCAGAGCAGGGCGCTGTGATCCTGCACCCTGTCGGCCCTTACCGGGTATCTGGACAGGATCGCCATGCCGCCCTGCCCGGCAAACTCTGCATATCCCTGTGCATCGCGGGCGCTGCCCGTGCGCCCGTCACCATCAATGTCAAGCCCGGTCGACAGGCCACGGTTCGGCGCCAGCGCATGGATATGAGGATAGAGAACACCGGCCCGCGCCACCGCATCGCGCAGCGCCGCCAGGGTGATCAGGTCATGGTCGTAATCGACGTCAAGCAGCAGCAGGATATCCGGTGCGGCATGGGCGATCACGGCGACGACCGCTTGCACCTGTGGATCGCGGTTCCCCCGGATGTCGCGCAACAGCAACCCCGGACCCTTGCGCGCAAGGTTGGTGTGAAAGACGGCGATATCAAGCGGTTCGGACCGCACAATGCCTGCTGGAAGCGCTGCTGTCAGACAGAAGAGCAGAAGCAGAAGAAGGCGCGCGTCGAGGGGGATCGCCGCGCGACCCGCCCCCGGTATTGCCTGCGTCAGATGACCTGCAGGCTTTCGGCTGCGGCATAGGTGCGGCGGCGCTTGTTCTCGATCATGGAGGCGATCCGCCCCATGGCAATGCCGCGCATCATCAGGCTGGCAGGCAGGAAAGCCCATAGGCACATCGTCCAGATCAGGGTTTGAGGCCGTGCAAGCGCCGCGACATTCACATAGTCCGCGGCGGCAACAACCAATGCTGGCAACATGAATGGCAGCAAGAATCCTAAGATCAGGTTAAGGCGTGCATGCCCTCTGAGGCGCGCAACCACGTCCCCGCCCGAGGTTGCATCGAACATGGGCAGGTTGATCCAGACATTGAAGGCGCCATTGCGGGCGGGCCAGCCGTAGACATGCACCATCGTCAGGAAGATGAGGACCATCACCATGGACAGGGTATAGCAAACCCCGGCGGCCATCCGGAGCGCATTGACCGCCGCATCGGGCATGTCCGCCGGCAGCATCAGCACCGCCAGACGCACCGGCGAATAGGGGAAATCCGATATGTTGCCAAGAATCACGCTGATCGAGGTCATGATATGGGTCAACGTGCCGGGATCGCTTTTTCCGCGAAACAGCATCGCCAGGATCAGGACGGCGGTGAAGATCATGCCAAAGCGCAGACGGTTGTAGGGCGGTGCATGGCGGAAGGCCACGAGGCTTGGGTATTCGGAGTTGTATTCGATCATCACCAGACCGGCCGCGATCAGCGCCAGCAGCATGACGAATTGTGACCCGTCAATGCCGATGCCGGAAATCAGCATCGACGGCATGGCCACCAGCAACGCCATGAAAAGGGCGCGCAACACGGCGCCGGTCAGTTGTCCGATCACTGTTCATCCCTTTCAAACTGGCCGGTCCCGATATGTAGCCGGGCCCTGTTTCCAACTTGAATCCACCAATTCTGGCGGCTTGCCTCAATCTTGCCCAATTTTTGCCTTCTTTCGTCAAGGGCCTCAACCCATGGACACATTTCAACTTAAATTTGGGGCGATTTGATGGTCGGACTGGTGCCGAAATGTACCATCAGTGGAAGAAATTTTGGCCTTTTTTCCGACATTTACAACATGTTGTGGCTGTCGCTGCCCGGCACACAAACGAAACAGGCCGCCCATAAGGCGGCCTGTGATCACGGTTCGCGGTATTGCCCGACGCCGGGCCCTTGGTCAGACCCAGGGGCGCTGTGCTGCCATCTTTGACTCGTAGGTTTCGATCGATGCGGCCTTTTCAAGCGTCAGGCCGATGTCGTCGAGGCCGTTCAGCAGGCAATGCTTCTTGAAGGCGTCCACCTCGAACGAGAAGACTTCGCCATCCGACGAGGTGATGGTCTGTGCCTCAAGATCCACTTCGATCCGGGCATTCGCGCCCTTTTCGGCATCCTTCATCAGGATGTCCACCTGCTCTTGCGGCAGCGCGATCGGAAGGATGCCGTTCTTGAAGCAGTTGTTGAAGAAGATGTCGGCGAAGCTGGTCGAGATCACGCAGCGAATGCCGAAATCCAGCAGCGCCCATGGTGCGTGTTCGCGCGACGAGCCACAGCCGAAGTTGTCGCCCGCGACCAGGATCTGCGCATCGCGATACTGCGGCTTGTTCAGCACGAAATCGGGGATTTCCTTGCCTTCGCCATCATAACGCATCTCGTCGAACAGGTTCACGCCAAGACCGGACCGCTTGATCGTCTTGAGGAACTGCTTGGGAATGATCATGTCGGTGTCGATGTTGACCAGTGGCATCGGTGCGGCGATGCCGCTGAGCTTGGTGAATTTTTCCATTGTCTCTATCCTGTCTCATGTGCCGCGCGTCGGCCCCGTGATCCTTGATCGAAGGTCACGGGACCGGGGCGGGGCGTCCAGATCACATCAGTTCGCGTACATCGGTCAGGTGACCGGTGACGGCAGCCGCTGCTGCCATTGCGGGGCTCATCAGGTGCGTGCGTCCGCCGCGGCCCTGGCGACCCTCGAAGTTGCGGTTCGATGTGGCGGCGCAACGCTCGCCCGGCTGCAGCTGGTCGGGGTTCATCGCCAGACACATCGAGCAGCCGGCCAGACGCCATTCAAAGCCTGCGTCGATGAAGATCTGGGCCAGCCCTTCCTCTTCCGCCTGGGCGCGCACAAGGCCCGAGCCGGGCACGACCATGGCGCGTTTCACGGCGATCTTCTTGCCCTTGAGGATTTCGGCGGCGGCGCGCAGATCCTCGATCCGGCCATTGGTGCAGGAGCCGATGAAGACCGTGTCGATCTTGATCTGGTTCAGCGGCGTGCCGGGTTCCAGGCCCATGTATTCCAGCGAGCGCTTGGCTGCCTCGACCTTGCCGCCCTTGAAATCCTCGGCGGCTGGGACCTTGCCGGTGATCGGCAGCACGTCCTCGGGGCTGGTGCCCCATGTCACGACCGGCGCGATATCCTCGCCCTTGATGGTCACGACCTTGTCCCAATGGGCGTCCGCGTCGGAATAAAGCGTCTTCCACCAGGCCAGCGCCGCTTCCCACTGTGCGCCCTTGGGGGCGTGCGGGCGACCCATGACATATTCATAGGTCTTTTCGTCCGGCGCGATCAGGCCGGCGCGCGCGCCGCCTTCGATGGCCATGTTGCAGACGGTCATGCGCCCTTCCATGGACAGGTCGCGGATCGCCTCGCCGCAATATTCGATCACGTAGCCGGTGCCGCCGGCGGTGCCGGTGTGGCCGATGACCGACAGGGTGATGTCCTTGGCGGTCACACCGGGGCGCAGCTTGCCGGTGATCTCGACCTTCATGTTCCTGGATTTCTTCTGGATCAGCGTCTGGGTGGCCAGCACGTGTTCCACCTCGGATGTGCCGATACCATGAGCCAGCGCGCCGAAGGCGCCATGGGTCGCGGTGTGGCTGTCGCCGCAAACCACGGTCATGCCGGGCAGGGTCCAGCCCTGTTCCGGGCCGACTATGTGCACGATGCCCTGACGGACATCCGACACCGGGTAGTAATGGATGCCGAAATCGGCCGCGTTCTTGTCCAGCGCCTCGACCTGGATGCGGCTATCTTCGGTCATGGTGGCGGCATTGGCGCGGTCCAGCGTGGTCGGCACGTTGTGATCCGGCACGGCGATGGTCTTGTCCGGGGCGTGAACCTTGCGGCCCGACATGCGCAGACCTTCGAAGGCCTGCGGGCTGGTCACTTCGTGCACGAGGTGGCGGTCGATATAGAGAAGGCAGGTGCCATCGTCGGCTTCGTGGGCGACATGGGCATCCCAGATCTTGTCATAGAGCGTTTTGGGGGACATTGGTCCTCTCCCTTTTGGCTGGTGTTCTGGCTGTAGACGTAGAAAGACGGGGTGCAGCCCTTATAGGCGGGCCAGCACCGTCAGGGATGCCCCGAAGAAGCGTTCGCGCAGCCGCGCGCGGTCATCCATATCGAAAATGCGTCTCATGGCTTGCGGGATACTATGGCTGACCGAGTCTCGCAAGGCCCGCGACAGTGGCGGTTGGCACGGGACTTGCCGGAGCCACCCTGTCATGCGAGGCTGTCTACATGAAGGATTCAAGATGAACACCGGCGCTTCCGGCGATACCGCGCTGGAGATCGTCCTGGGCCTGGTGGCCAGGATGGAACTGTTCGTGAACGGCCTGATGCGGCCGTGGAACGCCTACCAGATCGGGATCCTGCTTGCGCTTGTCCTGTTGGCGCATCTGGCCGCGCGCCTTCTGACGCCCCGCGTCAGTGACTGGTTGCGCCAGCAGGAGGGCTGGCCGAAGTGGCGCATGCGGCTGGCAGTCACGCTGCGCAACCGACTGCGCCTGATCCTGTTCCTGGCGATGATCTGGCCGCTGGTCTGGATCATGCGTGAAGTGACCTGGCCAAGCCGGTCCTATCTGTTGGTTGTCTTCGGCAAGCTGGCGCTGGCCTGGCTGGTCATCGCGGTGCTGACCCGGTTGATTTCCAACGGTTTCCTGCGCGGGATGGTGCGCTATGCCGGGTGGGCCTGGGTCACGCTGTCGATCCTCGGGCTGACGGATGACGGCCGGAACCTGCTGGACAGTATCGCGGTCGAGATCGGCACGACGCGGTTTTCCCTCTGGCTGATGTTGCAGGCGATTGCCCTTCTGGCGCTGCTGTTCGCGCTGGCGCGGTTCATCACCGCGACGTCCACGGCGCGGATCAGGGCGAACACGGATATCAGCCCGTCGATGCAGGTGCTGGCCGTCAAGGTCTTGCAGATCGGGCTTTATGGCGCGGCCTTCTTCATCGGGCTCAAGACCGTGGGGGTGGATCTGACCGGGCTTGCCGTCCTGTCGGGTGCCATCGGCGTGGGGCTTGGCTTTGGCTTGCAAAAGGTGGTGTCGAACCTTGTTTCGGGTGTCATCATCCTGCTGGACAAGTCGATCAAACCGGGTGACGTCATCAGCCTTGGCGATACCTTCGGCTGGATCAATGCGCTGGGTGCGCGCTATGTCTCGGTCGTGACGCGGGACGGGCGGGAATACCTGATTCCGAACGAGGACCTGATCACCGGGCAGGTGGTCAACTGGTCCCATTCCAATGAATTCGTGCGGCTGGATATCCATTTCGGCACGTCCTACGGCGACGATCCCCATCTGGTCAGGCGCGTTGCCATCGAGGCCGCGCAGGGGGTGGAGCGTGTGCTGGATTTCAAGCCTGCCGTCTGCCACATCACCGGCTTTGGTGACAGTTCGGTCGATTACATCCTGCGCTTCTGGATCAAGGATCCGACACAGGGGCTGACGAATATCAGGGGCAATGTCTACCTGGCGCTTTGGGATGCCTTCCGGGCGCATGGCATCTCGATTCCCTTCCCGCAACGCGAGGTGCGGGTGCTGGGGACCGCCGATGGCAAGGGCCTTGCGCCTGCTGGCGATTGACTCGGGGCCCGTCAGGGTGCACAGGGCGGTGCGCCGCTCATTGAGATTTGTCCTCTGCGATGCTATCTTTGCGATGCGCCCAGCGCCGGGGCCCTGTCGGCGTGCCACAAGGAGGACAATGTCCTGTCACTCAACTTTGAAGCGGCTTCTGCCGTTCCCGTCGGTGCAGCAATGACAACGGCACCGGCACAAGTCACAAGCGAAGAGCTTCTGGCGCATATCCTCAACCAGCTTGAAGACGACAAGGCCGAAGACATCGTGCAGATCGACCTGCGCGGCAAGACGGCCATTGGCGATTACATGATCATCTGCTCGGGTCGTTCCTCGCGGCAGGTATCCGCAATCGCGGAAAAGCTGGTCGATGACCTCAAGCAGACCTACGGGCGGCTCAGCCGGATCGAAGGCAAGGAAACCGGCGATTGGGTGCTGATCGACACGGGCGACGTGATCGTCCACGTGTTCCGCCCCGAAGTGCGCGAGTTCTACCAGCTTGAGAAGATGTGGATGCCCGGCGGCGCCACGAAACCCGCGGCCTCCTCGACGGTCTGATGCGGGTGCATGTCTGCGCGGTGGGCCGGTTGCGGACCGGCCCGGAACGCGCGTTGTTCGAGGATTACATGACACGGTTCGACCGAACCGGGCGGGCGCTTGGCCTTGGCCCGGTGCTGCTGCATGAGGTCGAGGACAAGAAGGGTGGCGGCATGGCGGCCGAAGCGGTGCTGCTGGACCGGGCCATTCCGGCCGGTGCGCTGGTCTGCACCCTGGACGAGCGCGGCGCGGTCATGTCCTCGCCCGACTTTGCCGACAAGCTGGCGGGATGGCGTGACGCGGGGCGCGGTGATCTGGCGCTGATCATCGGCGGCGCGGACGGCATCGCGCCAGATTTGCGGGCGCGCGCCGACGCAAGCCTGTCCTTCGGCAAGATGGTCTGGCCGCATATGCTGGTGCGCGTCATGCTGGCCGAGCAGTTATACCGCGCGGCTTCGATCCTTGCGGGGTCGCCCTACCACCGGGTCTGAGATCATTCGCCGTAGGGCACCCAGATCGTCTTGATCTCGGTCGACTGCTCCAGGAAGATGTGGCCTTCGCCTGCGGTCCCCATCCAGTCGCGGGCCATTCCATCATTGACCCACGTCCGTTTGAGGTTGCCGGCGCTGGCCGCCTCGACAGGCTCCGACAAGGGTGTGGATGAAAAGCACCATACCGCGTCCACATCCATATGCGCGGCCAGTGTCGGGGCCAGATCGGCATGGTTGCCGGTCAGGATATTGACCACCCCGCCCGGCACGTCCGATGTGTCGAGGATCTGGTAGAAATCGGTGGCCGCCAATGGAAAGGCCTCGGATGCGACCAGTACCGCCCGGTTGCCCATCGCGATGGCCGGACCCATCAAGGACACAAGGCCCAGCAAGGGGGCGTCATCAGGGCAGATCGCGGCGATCACACCGAGGGGTGCGGGCATGGCCATGGCGACGCCGCGCAGGGGCACGCCCTTGACGCGGCCGTCGTACTTGTCGGCCCATGCCGCATAGGTGAACAGGCGGCGGATGCTGGCCTCGACCTCGGCCTTTCCGCCTTTGCCGCCTTGCATCGCGTCCAGCGTGGCCGCGAATTCCGGCGCGCGGGCGGACAGGTTTTCCGCGATGTAATAAAGGATCTGCGCCCGCATATGACCTGTCGTCGCGGACCAGCCTGCCGCACCGCGCGCGGCTTCGACCGCGTTGCGGATGTCCTTGCGGCCAGCGACAGGCACTTGCCCCTGGGCGCGGCCCGACCTTGCATGAATGGTGCGGGAATAGCCGCCATCGGGGCGGGCCTGCTTGCCACCGATATAAAGCTTGGGCGTCCGGTCGATGCCTTCGGGGCCCGTGTCGCCTGCCTTGCCCTCGAATGGCGTGATACGCGCCAGTGCCTTGGGCTTGCCGCGCGCCCTGGTGTAGGCCGACAGCCCTTCCCATCCACCTTCGCGGCCAAAGCCGCTTTCGCGCATGCCGCCGAAAGGGGCGGCGGCGTCGAACATGTTGGTGCCGTTGACCCAGATCACGCCGGCCGCCAATTTCGGGGCCACATCCAAGGCAAGGTTCACATTCTCGGACCACAGGCTTGCGGCCAGCCCGTAGCGGGTGTTGTTGGCCAGCTCCACCGCCTCGGATGGCGTGCGGAAGGTGGTCGAGACAAGGACAGGGCCGAAGATCTCTTCCTGCATCAGGGGCGATGCGGTCGCCAGCCCCGTGATCAGCGTGGGCGGATAGAAGCAGCCGCTGTCGGGCAGGGTGGCGTTGCTGCGGTGCACCAGCCCGCCTTCGCAGCCATCGACCAAGGCTCGGACACGGGCAAGCTGTTCGGGGCTGACCATCGCACCGATGTCGATGCTCTTGTCCAGCGGGTTGCCGATGCGCAGCTTGTCCATGCGCGCGCGCAGCCTGGTGTGGAAACGGTCGGCCACACCTTCCTGCACCAGCAGGCGCGAGCCCGCGCAACAGACCTGGCCCTGGTTGAACCAGATCGCATCCACCAGCCCTTCGATGGCTGAATCCATGTCTGCGTCATCGAACACGATGTAGGGGGATTTCCCCCCCAGTTCCAAGGTCAGCGCCTTGCCGCTGCCTGCCGTGGCCTGCCGTATCCGGCGGCCCACCTCGGTCGAGCCGGTAAAGGCGATCTTGTCGATGCCGGGGTGGGTCACGATCATCTCGCCCACGGCGCCATCGCCCGTGACGATGTTCACCACGCCCCTGGGCAGACCCGCCTGACGGCAGATATCGGCAAACAGCAGGGCCGTCAGCGAGGTCTGTTCCGCCGGTTTCAGCACCACGGTATTGCCTGCGGCCAGGGCGGGGGCCACTTTCCACGCCAGCATGAGCAGCGGGAAATTCCACGGAATGATCTGCCCGCAGACCCCCAGTGCCTGACGGTCGGGCATTTCGCTGTCCATCAGCTGTGCAAGCCCGGCGTGGAAATAGAAATGCCGATGCACCAGCGGTATGTCGATATCGCGGGCCTCGCGGATGGGTTTGCCGTTGTCCAGGGTTTCCAGTACCGCGAACAGCCGGGCATGCTTCTGCACCAGACGTGCCAGCGCATAGAGATGGCGGGCGCGACCGTGGCCGCCCAGTTTCTCCCAGCGGGGCTGTGCGCGGCGGGCAGCGGCAACGGCATCATCCACATCGCCCTGTGTGGCCTGGGTCAGGGTCGCCAGAACCTCGTCCGTGGCGGGGTTGCGGCTGTCGAACCCATGGCCGGGGGCAGTAAAGGCGCCGCCGATGAAATGGCCGAAACGGTCACCCTGATCGACCAGCCAGGCCAATGCATCCGCCGCGGATTCAGGCGCGGTTCCGTAGTCCATCGTTTGGAAGATATCCTTGACGCTCATGCCTTCATCGTTCCCCAAATACTCAAGTCGCACCCTCGCCGGATCAGGCCAGCGGATGCCGCCAGGCCGCCGAATAGGCGCCGGTCACGTTATGTTCCAACTGCCGTTCGATATCGCCCAGCAGGCTGGATGCGCCAAAGCGGAACAGATCGGGTTGCATCCAGCGGGTGCCCAGTTCCTCTTTCATCAGGCTCAGGTAGACCAGCGCATCCTTGGCCTTGGAAATCCCGCCCGCAGGTTTGTAGCCGATCCTGATCCCGGTGCGTTCATGGTATTCGCGAATGGCGCGGATCATCACCAGGCTGACAGGCAGGGTCGCGTTGATCGCTTCCTTGCCCGTGGATGTCTTGATGAAATCGGCCCCGGCCATCATGCAGACAAGGCTGGCGCGGGCCACGTTGCGCAGGCTTCCCAGCTCTCCGGTTGCCAGGATCGCCTTGACATGGGCATCGCCGCAGGCCGCGCGCATCTGGCGCATCTCGTCATAGAGCGCTTGCCAGTTGCCGGTCAGGACATGCCTGCGCGAAATGACGATGTCGATTTCCGCCGCGCCGGCTGCCACGCTTTCGCCGATTTCGGCCAGCCGCAGATGAAACGGGGACAGTCCCGCCGGAAAGCCCGTGGACACGGCCGCCACGGGTATCCCGCTTCCGGCAAGCGCGTGGACGGCGGCTGGCACCATCTCGTGATAGACGCAGACCGCGCCCACGGTGATGTCGGGCATGCCCAGCGCCTCGAGCAGATCGGGGCGGACAGGCTGGCGCGCCTTGGCGCAGAGCCGCGCGACCCGGCCTTCGGTATCGTCGCCCGCCAGCGTGGTCAGGTCGATACAGGTGATCGCCTTGAGCAGCCAGGCCGCCTGATGATCCTTCTTGACGGACCTCCGCGTGCCAAGGCTGGCGGCGCGCCGTTCGATGGCGGACCGGTTGGCCTGCGCCGCACGCACCCAGTCCATATCCAGCTCCATGCCGGGATTGCGCGGCTCTGACGCGGGCAGCGTCTGCGGCAACTGTCTGTTCCGTGTCGGGTTGGGCGTCTGTTGCATCTTTGGCTCGTGGCGTCGGTTGGCGCAGCCTTGCACGTGCCTCAATCCGAGGCAAGCAACAGCCTGATGCCCGATCACGCGCATTTGTTTTGCGAATAATTCGCAATATCATTGACAAAGTTGCGAACCGTTCTCAATATCTTCGACATGTGAGTGAATTCCATCCATCCACGTTGACAAGGTCCCCTGATGATCCTGAACCGACGCCACCTGCTGACTGTTCTTGCTGCAACCTTTGCCATTCCCGGCGCCGTCTCGGCGCAGGGTGCGCCGCTGAATGTCGTTGCCACGACCGGCATGATTGCCGATGCTGCCCGTCAGGTTGGCGGCGACCTTGTGGCGGTCAAGGCGCTGATGGGGCCCGGTGTGGACCCACACTCCTATCGACAGACCCGCAGCGACATCGTGGCCATGACGCGCGCCGATCTGGTGCTGTGGCATGGACTTTATCTTGAAGCGCAGCTTGAGGGGGTCCTGCTGGATCTTGGCCGGACCCGCACCGTCGTAGCCGCCGGTGAAGCGGTGCCCGAAGCCGAGCGCATCGCGCATCCCGATTACGAGGGTCGCTTTGATCCGCATGTCTGGATGGATCCCGACCTGTGGAAACACGTGGTGCTGGCCGTGCGCGATGCGCTGGTCGCCATCCGCCCCGAAGCCGAAGCGACGTTTGCCGCGAATGCCGAGGCGAATCTGGCCGACCTGACGCGCCTTTCGGATTACGCGGCGCGCAGCCTGTCCTCTGTCCCGGCCGAGGCGCGCATCCTGCTGACGGCGCATGACGCCTTTGGCTATTTCGGTCGCCGTCATGGTTTCGAAGTGCTGGGGATCCAGGGCATCTCGACCGAGTCGGAGGCTGGCTTGAACCGTATCGGGGAACTGGTGGATCTTCTGGTCGCGCGCAAGGTCGGGGCGGTCTTCGTCGAGACCTCGGTGTCCGACCGCAACATCCGGGCGCTGATCGAAGGCGCTGCCGCGCGTGGCCATGATGTGCGCGTCGGCGGAGAGGTCTTTTCCGATGCCATGGGGCCTGATGGCACCTATGAAGGCACGTATCTTGGCATGATCGACCATAACATCACCACCATCGCCGGGGCGCTGGGCGGCGATGTGCCCGCGCGCGGCATGGACGGCCGCCTGAGTGCGGGGCTCTGATGCGAAAGCGGCGATCATGGTAGCCATCAAGGACGTCAACCTGGTGCAGGCTGCCCCTCGCAACGAGGGCGTTCAGGCGCCGCCGCCTGCGCTGTCTGTGGCGGGCCTGACCGTGGCCTATGGTGAAAAGCCGGCTGTCTTTTCGGTCGACATGACGGTGGCACAGGGCACGATGACCGCGATCGTCGGGCCGAATGGCGCGGGGAAATCGACACTGCTCAAGGCGGTTCTGGGGCTGGTCAAGCCGCTGTCCGGCGAGGTGCGGCTGTTCGGCCTTGCCTTGTCGCGGGCCCGGGACCGCATTGCCTATGTGCCGCAACGCGCCAGCGTGGATTGGGACTTTCCCGCCCGGGTAATCGATGTCGTCCTGATGGGGCTGCATCGCGAGCTTGGCCTGCTGCGCCGGGTTCGCCCCGAGCATCTGGACCGCGCCCGCGCCTGTCTGGCCCGTGTCGGGATGCAGGATTTCGCGACGCGCCAGATCGGCCAGTTGTCCGGTGGACAGCAGCAACGCGTCTTCCTGGCCCGTGCGCTTGTGCAGCAGGCCGACCTCTATCTGCTGGATGAACCCTTTGCCGGGGTGGATGCGGCCACCGAAAAGGCGATCATCGGCGTCCTGAAAGAGCTTCAGGCCGAAGGACGCAGCATCGTGGCCGTGCATCATGACCTGTCCACGGTGCGCGCCTATTTCGATCACCTGTTCCTGATCAACACCCGCGCTATTGCCGCAGGGCCCGTGGCCGATGTGTTTACCGGCGAGAACCTGCAACGCGCCTATGGCGGGCGACTGGGCGAGGCGCAGCTGGCCGGCGGGACACTGACAGGATGAGCTTCTCGCGATGATCTGGCAGGCCCTCACGCTGCAACTGGGTTACAACGCCACCCTCGTGGCGCTGGGGGCAACCCTGCTTGGCATCGCGGCGGGGGTGACCGGCAGCTTCCTCTTCCTGCGCAAACGCGCGCTGGTTTCGGATGCGGTGTCCCACGCCACCCTGCCCGGTATCGGGCTGGCCTTCATCGTGATGGTCGCCATGGGTGGCGATGGCCGTTTCCTGCCGGGTCTTCTGCTTGGGGCGGCGTTGTCCTCGGGGCTTGGTCTGCTGCTGATCGCCTGCATGATGCGCCGCACCCGGCTGAGCGAGGATGCGGCCATCGGCGCGGTCCTGTCGGTCTTCTTCGGGGCGGGAATCGTTCTTCTGACGGTGATCCAGTCGATGAATGCCGGGCGCCAGGCCGGGCTTGATACCGTGCTGCTGGGATCGACCGCGGGCATGTTGCAGTCCGATGCGCTGGTGATCGCCGCAGGGGGCGCCGTCGTGCTGCTGCTGGTCCTGCTGCTGCGGCGACCCATGCTGGTCGTGGGGTTCGATCCAGATTATGCGGCGGTCAGCGGCACCAATGTCGGGCGCATCGACCTTGCGATGATGGGGCTTGTGATGGCGGTCACGGTGCTGGGCATCACCACGGTGGGCCTGATCCTGATCGTGGCGCTGCTGATCATCCCGCCCGTGACCGCGCGGCTGTGGACCGATCATGCGCTGCGCATGGTTGCCCTGGCCGGGGTGGTCGGCGGGTTGTCGGCCTATGTGGGTGCGGCCGTGTCGGCCACGGCCCCTGCGCTGCCGACAGGTCCGATCATCGTGCTGGCCAGTTTCGTGCTGTTCGCCCTGTCGATGATCCTTGCCCCCGCGCGTGGTGGGCTTGCGCTGATCCGGCGGCAGATGCGGTTCCGCCGCCGCGTGCACCGTCGCCAGGGTTTGCTGGCGCTGGCCGTTGGCCAGACGATCCATGAACCCTTCACGCTGGCGCTGTTGCGGCGCGAAGGATTGGCCCGTGCCGATGGCGTGCCCACCGATGCGGGTCGTGCCGCTGCCGCCAAGGCCCTGCTGGACGAGGCGCGCTGGGCGGCCCTGCGGGCGGATCCCGCCCATGGTCTCAGCGCCAGCCGCTATGACGCGCTGACCCGGATCGAAACGGTGCTGACCCCGGACCAGATCGCGGAACTGGACCGACATCTGCCACGTCCGAGAGGTGTGTCCTGATGGGTGCCGAATTCGTCGCCTTGTCGCTGCCGCCGCTGCTGATCGGGATCCTGGCTGCCGTTACCTGCGCGCTGCCGGGCAATTTCCTGCTGCTGCGCCGCCAGGCGCTGATCGGGGACGCCATCAGCCATGTGGTGCTGCCCGGTATCGTCATTGCCTTCCTCCTGACGGGGACGATCGCCACCCTGCCGATGCTGCTGGGGGCCGCAGGTGCGGCCCTTCTGGCCGTCGTCCTGATCGAGGGAGTGCGCCGCACGGCCCGGATCGAGGCGGGCGCGGCGATGGGCGTGGTCTTCACCAGTCTTTTCGCGGCCGGGGTGCTGCTGCTGGAACAGTCGGATACCAGCGGCGTCCATCTTGACGTGGAGCACGCGCTTTACGGTAATCTCGAAAGCCTGATCTGGCTGGACGCGACCGGCTGGGCCTCGCTTGTCGATCCCGTCGCCCTGGCGGGGCTGCCGTCCGAATTGCCGCGCATGGCCTTGGCGTTGCTGATCGTGGGTCTGGCGCTGTGGCTGATGTGGCGCCCGCTTGCGATTGCAACATTTGACGAAGGCTTCGCCGCCACGCTTGGCCTGCCGGTGCGTGCCATTGGCTTGGGGCTTGTGATGCTGGCAGCACTTGCGGCCGTCGCGGCCTTCGATGCGGTGGGGTCGATCATCGTAATCGCTATGTTCATCTGCCCGCCCGCCAGTGCGCGGATGATGACGGACCGATTGGGCGCACAGGTCGGATGGAGCATTGCCTTCGCCATCCTCTCGGCGGTGCTGGGCTATGTTGCGGCAGGGTACGGCCCGCTCTGGCTGGGTTTTGAAAATTCGGTTAGCGCGGCGGGCATGATCGCGACGGTGTCCGGCCTGATCCTGGGTGTCACCATGCTGGCCGGGCCGCGGCGTCACCCCGCAGGCCTCGCAAGACAGGGCTGAGCCTGTTTCTTCTTGCTGCAAATATCCCCGCGCGGAGCGCATCCGCCCTCTCGGCACGCGCCTTGGTCAGCGGGATTGTCCCCGCAACGCAACCAGGCCCGCGCAGGTCGCGTCCTTGGGCGTGACGCGTTCGACGGGTACGCCTTGCGCGCCAAGTGCATCGGGATAAAGGGCGTTCATCGCCACCACGATCACACGCTGACCCAGCCAGTAGGCCCGCATGGCCGCCAGTTCGGCCCCCAGCAGATGCGCGGCCATCGCCTGCCGATCATCCATCAGCGAAGCGCTGCGCAAATGCAGGGACAGGCGTTCGGGCCGCGACATCGTATCGGCCAGCGCCTCTGCATCGGCCAGGTCTGCCGCCCCCATCGCCCGTGCCAGGCGTGGCGTCAGGGCGGATTGAAAGCTGACAACTTCGTTCGCGCTGATCTGGCACCAATGGGTGGCCTCCTGCCCCGGCAGGCAGATCACACCATCCCAGTTGGGGCGCGTGGACAGGACCCCGGCGATCCGCAGGCGGTCGGTGGCCGGCAAAAGCCCCTGTGGCCGTGCTTGCGCCAGATCCGTCATCGGCATGGCCACGGGTAGGGCCGGGGCCGGAACCGGCTGCACGTCTTGGCCGTCCTGCACGATCATGGGCGGTGCGGTTTGCGCCAGCCCGGTCAACACATCCTGCGCGGTTGCTCCGCAAGCGTGGTCAATCGGCTGCGCCCCGTCAAAGCGCCAGCCTTCCGCGCCATGGTCGTCCTGCGCGATGGCGATCCAGAAATCCTGTGTCATGCGCCCCGAGATAGGCGCGTCGCGCCAAGGCGTCAATCCGCGCCCAAGCGGCGCTACACCTGCCCGCGCATGACCTTCGGTGCAAGGGCGACCATCGCATCATATTGCGATAGAAAGACCTGCCCTGTCAGATCATCAAGGAAATGACTGCGCTTCAGCCGGTCCATCACCGGGCCTTTCACCTCGGACAGGTGCAGCTTGATCCCCATGTCGCGCAGGCGGGCGTTGATCGCCTCAAGGCTTTCCAGCGCCGACATGTCGATCTCGTTCACGGCCGAGCACATCAGGATCACATGGCGGATCGGCTGGTCGCAGCTGACCCTTGCGGTCACGTAATCCTCGAGGAAGCGGGCATTGGCGAAATAGAGGCTTTCGTCGATCCTGAGGGTCACCAGCGCGGGATGTGTTTCGACGTCGTGCCGCAGGATATTGCGGAAATGCTGGGTGCCGGGAACCAGGCCCACTTCGGCCACATGCGGGCGCGATGTCTTGTAGAGAAACAGGGCCAGCGACAGGATCACGCCAGCGGACACACCCATTTCGACACCAAGGCCCAAGGTAATGGCGATCGTGGTCGCGACAGCGGCGAAATCGATGCGCGAATAATCCCAGCTGCGTTTCAGGATGCTGAGGTCCACAAGGCTGAGCACGGCCACGATGATCGTCGCCGCCAGCGTGGCCTTGGGCAGGAAATGCAGCAGCGGCGTCAGCATCAGGGCCGCCAGCATGATGCCGATGGCGGTAAAGGCGCCCGCGGCGGGGGTTTCTGCGCCTGCGTCGTAGTTCACCACGGACCGGGCGAAACCCCCGGTCACCGGGTAGCCGCCTGACAGGGCCGAGGCGATATTGGCTGTGCCAAGTCCGACAAGTTCCTGATCCGGGTCGATCCGCTGGCGTTTGCGCGCGGCCAGCGTTTGCGCGACCGAGACGGATTCGACAAACCCGATCACCGAGATCAGCAGCGCCGAGACGAACAGCTGCCCCCAGATATCCATGCCGAAACCGGGCAGGGTGAAGGGTGGAAAGCCGCTCGGGATCGTGCCGACGATGGCAACGCCCCTGTCAGCAAGTCCCAGGGCCCAGGTGGCAAGGGTCGTCACCGCCACTGCGGCCACCGGACCGGCCTTGGCCAACAGATCGGCCGGCCGGGGGCGCAGGCCTGATCGGATCAGCAGGGGCTTCAGCCCCTTGCGGACCCAGAACAGGAAAGCCGTGGTCGTGACGCCGATGACCAGTGTAATCGCGTTCATCTGGTCCAGCTTGCCGGCCAGGTTGTGCAGCAATTCGACCAGCGAATGCCCGCCGCCGCCGATCCCCAGGATGGTGCCGATCTGGCTGGCCGCGATCAGCAGGCCCGAGGCGGTGATGAACCCCGCGATCACCGGATGGGACAGGAAATTCGCCAGAAAGCCCAGGCGGAACAGGCCCATCAGGGTCAGGATCAGCCCCGACATGAAGGCCAGCGTGATGGCCGCCATGGCATATTCGGCCGTCCCCTCCAGCGCCATGTTGCCGACAGCCGCCGCCGTCATCAGCGAGATCACGGCAACCGGGCCGACCGCCAGGGCGCGGCTGGTGCCGAAAATCGCATAGGCCACAAGCGGCAGGATCGAAGCGTACAGCCCCATTTCAGCGGGCAGGCCGGCCAGCAGGGCATAGGCCAGCGATTGCGGGATCAGCATGATCGTCACGATCACGGCGGCCACCGCATCCGATGTCAGGCTGTCCCGGTCATAGCTGCCGGCCCATTGCAGGATGGGAAAGTATCTTGCGACAGGATGGTGTGCCCAGCGTGATTGCGGGCGATGCCGGGTCGGAAATCTTGACATGACAGCGCCATCCCTGCGTTTGATCTGCCCGGATATCGGGCTGTGCAGTCATATATTATGTTCTGAATGTGAATTTCAACCGCCCTTGTGCGTATCCTGCCGTTCATCACGTCCGCTGCGCAGGCCGGATGCCTGCGGGTCCTTTCCGCTGGCTGAAAGCCGGTCAGGCCAAGGAAAAAGTTTTCGCCGGTCTTCGTCGTCAAGGTCGATTGACCTGTGATTTTGGAAAAGCACGGGCGGATAGGCTGTGATTTCCGGGATTACAGGAACTCCACTTATAGGTTGCAAGGGCGCGCTGCGCTAAACTGACGCGGTATCTTTCGATAGATATACCCCGCTGGATCAACAAGCAGGAGGGACAGATGTCTGCAAAACTCATCGTCGGCTACGACGGCAGCGCGGCGTCCGACAGGGCGCTCGACTTTGCCATGGGCCGGGTCAAGCTTCAGGGCGGCACCGTCGTTCTGGTTCACGTGCTGGAGTGGTCGCCCTATTCGTTCCTGACCCCCAGTGAACTGGAGGAGCGGCACAAACGCCGCACAGAAGAGCTGGAGCGCGCCGAGAAAGCCCTCATTGCGCCGGTGCTGGAAAAGGTCCGGGCGCAAGGCATCGAGGCCGAAAGCAAGATCCGTTACGGGCATATCGCCGAGACGATCTGCAACATCGCCACGGAACTGGGGGCGGTGCAGATCGTGATCGGTCGCAATGGTCACACGACCTTGGGCAGCCGGATCTTCGGGTCGGTTGCGGGGCATCTTGCCCAGGCGTCGCCGGTGCCCTGCACCATCGTGCCATGAGCAGCGACAGGAGAAACAGATGACACGGATTTCCCTTTCAACGGCGCAGGCCGTTCTTGCTGCCATGGCAGCCATGTTCCTTTCGTCGGTGCCCGCGCGCGCGCAAACGATCGACGAGACAGTCAACCAGATCTTTGCCGATTCCACCGGCTGGTTTGTCAGTTTCATCTTTGCTTCGATCCCCGGCACATCGATCGCGTGGATCGTGGTCTGGCTGGTGGTGGCGGCAACCGTTTTCACCCTTTATTTCGGGTTCATCCAGTTCCGGGTGATTGGCCATTCGCTGGCCCTTGTCAGCGGCAAATACTCGGACCCCGACGATGCAGGCGAGGTCAGCCATTTCCAGGCGCTTGCCACGGCGCTGTCGGGCACGGTCGGTCTGGGCAATATCGCGGGTGTCGCGGTGGCGGTCAGCATCGGTGGCGCGGGCGCGACCTTCTGGATGATCCTTGCGGGTCTTCTGGGGATGGCATCCAAGTTCACCGAATGCACATTGGGTGTGAAATACCGCAACGAATACCCAGACGGGCGGGTGTCTGGCGGGCCGATGTACTACCTGACCAAGGGCTTTGCGGAACGCGGCCTGCCGGGGGGCAAGTTCCTTGCGGTGCTGTTTTCCATCTTCTGCGTGCTGGGTGCGCTGGGTGGCGGCAACATGTTCCAGGCGAACCAGGCGCATCAGCAGCTGTCCGGCGTGTTCGGTGAATATCCCGGCTGGATCACGGGGGTCGTCTTTGCGGCGATCGTCTTTGCGGTGATCGTGGGCGGGATCAAGTCGATCGCGCGTGTGACCGAAAAGGTCGTGCCATTCATGGGGGTTCTCTATGTCGGCACCGCCTTGGTCATCATCCTGATGAACGCCGATATGGTCGGTTCCGCCTTCGGCCAGATCTTCAACGGGGCCTTTACCGGCAACGGGATCGTGGGTGGCGTCATCGGCGCATTGATCCAGGGCTTCCGCCGGGCGGCCTTTTCCAACGAGGCCGGCGTCGGGTCTGCGGCCATCGCCCATTCGGCGGTGCGCACGAAAGAGCCGATCACCGAAGGTTTCGTGTCGCTGCTCGAGCCGTTCATCGACACGGTGGTGATCTGCACCATGACGGCACTGGTGATCATCATCACGGGCCAGTTGGTGACGGACCCCGAAACCGGGCTTTACGTGATCAACGAGGCCGGGCAGGTGACGACGGCAACCGGCGCGACGGGCGTCGGGCTGACCTCGGCGGCGTTCGAATCCGCCTTTTCGTGGTTCCCCTACATCCTGGTGGTCGCGGTGGTGCTGTTCGCCTTCTCGACCATGCTCAGCTGGTCCTACTACGGGCTGAAGGCCTGGACCTTCATGTTCGGCGAAGGGCAGGTGCAGGAACTGACCTTCAAGGTGATCTTCTGCGTTTTCATCGTGATCGGCGCGGCGGCCAGCCTTGGACCGGTGATCGACTTTTCGGATGCGGCGATCTTTGCCATGGCCGTGGTCAATATCGCGGGTCTCTACTTCTTGATGCCGATCGTGAAGCGCGAGCTTGAAAGCTATCTGCGGCGCCTTAACTCAGGAGAGATAAGGCGGTTCAAGTGACTGTTCTTTATCGGTTGTTCGGTAACGAGTGCAAAAGGCCAGGGTATGACCCTGGCCTTGTTCGTGTGATCCGCGCCGTTGATCAGGCCGCCGCGAAACCGGCATCCAGGGCGGACAGAATCGTGTTCACCTCGGCTTCGGTGATGGTCAGGGGGGGTGACATCAGGATGTTGTGCATCCCCAACCGCACCATCGCGCCCGCCTGGTAGGCGGTCTTGTGAATGCGCTTCATGGTGGGCGTGTCCATGGGCGTCTTCGCGGCCTTGTCGCTGACCAGTTCGATGCCGGTCATCAACCCGTGTCCGCCGCGCACATCACCGATGATGTCATACTTTTCGGCCAGTTTCAGAACGCCCTCGTAAAGCTGCGTCCCGCGCGGCCCGGCATTGGCGGCGGTGTTCAGGCGCTGCGTTTCGGTCAGGCAGGCGATCACGGCGGCAGCGCCCACGGGATGGGCCGAATAGGTGTAGCCGTGGAAAATCGCGCCTTCGCCCGTGGTGTCCTTTTCGAAGACATCCGCGACCTTCTGGTTCACCAGCGTGGCGCCAACCGGGAAATAGCCCGAGGTGATGCCCTTGGCCGTGCTCATCATGTCGGGTTGCACACCCCAATGCCGCGCGCCCGATGCATCGCCGGTGCGTCCGAACCCGGTGATCACCTCGTCCGAGATCATCAGGATGCCGTGGCGGTCACAGATGTCGCGCATCAGTTTCATGAAGCTTTCGTGCGGCACGATCACGCCGCCGGCGCCCTGGATCGGTTCCATGATGAAGGCCGCGATGGTGTTGGCCCCCTGGAATGCGATCTCGTCCTCCATCGCGGCGGCGATGTTCTGGGCCAGTTTCGCGCCATCCGACTCGTTGAACGGGTTGCGATAGGTATAGGGGCTGGGCAGGTGGAAGCAGCCCGGCAGCATCGGCTCGTAATTCAGGCGGAAGCGGTTGTTGCCATTCACCGATGCCCCGCCGAAATGGGTGCCGTGGTAGCCTTTCTTGAGGCTGAGAAACTTGGTCCGTGTCGGCTCTCCGCGCAGGCGGTGATACTGACGCGACAACCGCAGGCAGGTTTCCACCGAATCCGACCCACCCGAGGTGAAGAAGGCGCGCACCATGCCGTCGGCTTCGAAGAATTCGCGCACCATGTAGGAGGCTTCGATCGCGGTCGGGTTGGTTGTACCGCCAAAGGCCGAGTAATAGGGCAGATCGTAAAGCTGCCTGGCGATGGCATCCTTGACCGCATCGTTAGAGTAACCAAGGTTCACGCACCACAGCCCGCCGACGGCATCCACGACCTTGTGGCCGTCGATGTCGACGATATGCACGCCCTCGGCCCCCTTGATGATCGTGGGGGTGTTGTTCTGCAGGTCGCCGGGGTGACCCATCGGATGCCACAGATGGCGGGCATTGTTCTCTTTCAGGAAGTTGTCGTCTTTCATGGGCGCAGCCCTCCGAGTTGCAGCGTGAGAATGATTTGATCAAATCTGGCACCGCCCTGCGCAACTGTCCATAGACAGCAAGGTGACAGCCAGAAGCATCGTTGACAGCTTCAAGACCATGGCACAGGCTTTGCCGCGAAGGATATGGGGAAAGGGCATGCCATGGCGGGATTGATGAAATTCGAGGGGCTGAAATCCGCCGTGGCCGGGGGCACTGTCGACACGGTGTTGGCCTGCATCGTCGACATGCAGGGCCGGTTGCAGGGAAAGCGGTTCGTGGCGCAGCATTTCGTGGACAGCGCCTGGCAGGAAACGCATTGCTGCAACTACCTGCTGGCAACGGATCTGGCGATGGCCACACCTGACGGCTATGCCTCGACCAGTTGGCAGGCGGGTTACGGCGATTACACCATGAAGCCCGATCTTGGCACGATCCGCCCTGTTCCCTGGCTTGAAGGTACGGTGATGGTCCTGTGCGACATCATGGATCATCATGGCCATAACGAGATTTCCCATTCGCCCCGCGCCATGCTGAAGCGGCAGATCCGGCGCGTCGAGGCACTGGGCCTGACCCCGATCATGGCGACAGAGCTGGAGTTTTTCCTGTTCGCCCGGTCCTTCAAGCAGATCGCGGCATCTGGTTTCCGTGACCTGGAACCCATCAGCGACTACAACGAGGATTACAGCATCCTTCAGACCAGCCGCGAAGAACATGTGATGCGGCCCCTGCGCAACCATCTTCATGCGGCAGGCATCCCGGTCGAAAACTCCAAGGGCGAGGCCGAAGCGGGGCAGGAAGAGCTGAACATCCGCTATGCGCCCGCGATGGACACGGCCGATCACCACACCATCGCCAAGCATGCCGCCAAGGAGATCGCGGATCAGCAGGGGCACGCGGCCAGCTTTTTGCCGAAATGGCATCAGGACCGCGTGGGAAGTTCATCCCATGTGCATCAATCGCTCTGGAAGGATGGCGCAAACGCCTTCTTTGACCCAGACGCCGAATTCGGCATGTCCGATCTGATGCGCAAATACATGGCCGGACTGATCCGCTACGCGCCCGACATGACCGTGTTCATGGCCCCCTATATCAACAGCTACAAACGGTTCTCCAAGGCGACATTCGCGCCGACCAAGACGGTCTGGTCGGTGGACAACCGGACCGCAGGCTTCCGCCTGTGCGGCGAGGGCAGCAAGGCGATCCGCGTGGAATGCCGCATCCCCGGTTCGGACATGAACCCCTATGTGGCGATGGCCGCCATGCTGGCCGCCGGTCTGGCCGGGATCGAGGAAGGGCTTGACCTGCAGCGTCCGACCACGGGCGACATCTACCAGGCGGCGCAGGGGGGAGAGATACCCAAGACCCTGCGCGATGCGGTGGACACGCTGCGCCATTCGAAAATGCTGCGGGCCGCGATGGGCGATGATGTGATCGACCACTACACCCGCGCCGCCCTGTGGGAGATCGAAGACTTCGACCGCGTGGTGACCGATTACGAAATCGCCCGTGGCTTTGAGAGGGCCTGACCCCGGATGACCAACATGATCAGATGTATCTCGCCGATCGACGGATCGGTCTATGTCGAACGGCCTGCGCTGTCATTGGATGCTGCACATGCCGCCGCCGCGCGCGCCCGCGCCGCGCAAAAAGCCTGGGCTGCACGCCCCTTGTCAGAGCGGATCGCGCTGGTGCTGAAGGCGGTGGACCAGGTGGGTGCGATGAATGACGTGATCGTGCCCGAACTTGCGCATCAGATGGGCCGGCCCGTGCGCTATGGTGGTGAATTTCGCGGCTTCAACGAGCGTGCGCAATACATGGCCGAGATCGCGCAGACCGCCCTTGCCCCGATCGTTCTGGAAGACAGCGCCGCCTTCCGCCGCCACATCGCGCGCGAGGCGCATGGCGTGGTTCTGGTGATCGCGCCGTGGAACTATCCCTACATGACGGCCATCAACACCGTCGCCCCCGCGCTGATCGCGGGCAATACGGTGGTGCTGAAACATGCGGCCCAAACCCTGAAAGTGGGTGAGCGCATGGCCGAAGCGTTTCACGCCGCAGGCATACCGTCCGATGTGTTCCAGAACATCGTTCTGGATCACGCGACCACATCCGCCCTGATCGGCGCGCGCGCCTTTGATTTCGTGAATTTCACCGGGTCGGTCGAGGGTGGGCGCGCCATTGAACGCGCGGCGGCGGGCACATTCACGGGGCTGGGGCTGGAACTGGGTGGCAAGGACCCCGGCTATGTGATGGAGGATGCCGATCTGGACGCTGCCGTGGACACGCTGATGGATGCGGCGATGTTCAACTCGGGTCAGTGCTGTTGCGGGATCGAACGGATCTATGTGCACGAAAGCCTGTTCGACGCTTTCGTGGAAAAGTCGGTGGCGCTGGTGTCCGGCTACACGCTGGGCAATCCGCTGGAGGCGGAGACCACGCTTGGACCGATGGCGCAAGTACGCTTTGCCGATCTGGTCCGCGCCCAGACCGCCGAGGCCGTGGCAGCGGGTGCGAAGGCCCTGATTGATCCCGCGCTCTTCCCGCAGGACGGTGGCGCCTATCTGATGCCGCAGATCCTTGTGAACGTGGATCATTCCATGCGTGTCATGCGCGAGGAAAGTTTCGGACCCGTGGTCGGCATCATGCCGGTCAAGGATGATGCCGAGGCGCTGCGCCTGATGAACGACAGCGACTATGGATTGACTGCATCGCTCTGGACCGCTGACGTAGACCGCGCCGAACGCTTGGGCGCGCAGATCGAAACCGGCACGGTGTTCCTGAACCGCGCCGATTACCTTGACCCCAGCTTGTGCTGGACAGGCTGCAAGGATACCGGACGCGGCGGCGGGCTGTCGGTGATCGGCTATCACAACCTGACCCGCCCGAAATCATACCACCTGAGGAAACAGCAATGACCCTGCGTGCCAACTGGTCCTATCCGACTGCCATCCGCTTTGGTGCGGGCCGTATCGCCGAACTGGCCGAGGCCTGTGCTGCGGCAGGTATCAAGAAACCCCTGCTTGTGACCGACAAGGGGCTGGCCAGCCTGCCCATTACCGCCGCTGCACTGGACCTGATGGATGCCGCCGGTCTGGGCCGGGCGATGTTTGCGGATGTCGATCCGAACCCGACCGAGATCAACCTAGCCGCCGGTGTTGCCGCCTACAAGGCGGGCGGGCATGACGGGGTCATCGCCTTTGGCGGCGGGTCGGGCCTTGATTTGGGCAAGGCGGTGGCCTTCATGGCCGGACAAACCCGCCCGGTCTGGGATTACGAGGATATCGGCGACTGGTGGACCCGCGCCGATCCTGCCGGGATCGCACCCATCGTGGCCGTGCCGACAACAGCAGGCACCGGGTCCGAGGTGGGCCGCGCCTCTGTCCTGACCAATTCGGTCACGCATGAGAAAAAGATCATCTTTCACCCCAAGATCCTGCCAACGGTCGTGATCTGCGATCCCGAACTGACCGTGGGGATGCCGAAGGCGATCACGGCGGGCACCGGCATGGATGCTTTCGCCCATTGTCTTGAGGCATATTGTTCGCCGCATTTCCATCCGATGAGCGCAGGCATCGCGCTGGAGGGGATGCGACTGGTCAAGGACTTCCTGCCGCGCGCCTATGCGGATGGCACGGATATCGAGGCGCGGGGCCAGATGATGGCGGCAGCGGCGATGGGTGCAGTCGCCTTTCAGAAGGGGCTTGGTGCGATCCATGCGCTCAGCCATCCGATCGGGGCGGTGCATAATACGCATCACGGCACCACGAATGCGGTGGTGATGCAGCCCGTGCTGCGCTTCAACCGCGCCGCGATCGAGGGGCGGATCGCGCAGGCGGCAGCCTATCTTGGTATCGAGGGTGGGTTCGACGGGTTTTTTGCCTTTGTCGGTGAGTTGAACACCACTCTGGGCATTCCCGCCAATCTGACCGCTCTGGGCGTCACGAACCCCGATCTGGCCGCGCTGACCGCATCGGCCCTGCAAGACCCCAGCACCGGCGGCAACCCGGTCGAGATGACGGCGGCGAACACCCGCAAGCTGCTTGAGGATTGCCTCTGACCCGTGGGAAAAACGGAGGCGCGTGTTTTGCGCCCCCGGTCACGTTCCTTTATTCGACGTCTTCCGGCAACACGAGGTTGAGGATGATCGACAGGCCCGCAGCAGGCAGAAGGCCCGAGGTCAGCAGGATCTGAAGCGTCTTTGGCAGATGTTGCAGCGCGGTCGGTTCCAGCTGCAGGCCCAGCCCCACGGACAGCGACACGGCGAAGATCACCATGTTGCGGCGGTTCCACGTGACATCCGACAGCATGTTCACGCCTGCCGCGCAGACCATGCCGAACATCACGATCACACCGCCGCCCAGCACGTTGATCGGCACGGTCGCGATGATGGCCCCGAATTTGGGCACAAGGCCGCAAAGGATCAGGAAGATTGCGCCGATGGTCACGACATGGCGGCTCATGACGCCGGTCATGCTGATCAGGCCGACGTTCTGGCTGAAGGATGTGTTGGGCAATCCGCCGAAGATACCCGCCACGGCCGTGCCGATCCCGTCGGCATAGGTCGCGCCCTGGATTTCGGTATCGGTCGCTTCACGCCCGGCGCCGCCCTTGCAGATGCCCGACACGTCGCCCACCGTTTCGATGGCCGAGATCACGGCCATGAAGCACATGCCGATGATGATGGCGGTGTTGAACTCGACCCCCCATTTGAACGGTGTCGGGAATTCGAACATCGAGGCGCGCGCCACGTTTCCGAAATTCACTTGTCCCATCGCATAGGCCACGGCGTAGCCCGCGATCAGGCCTATCAGGACAGCGGCGACCGACATCATCCCGCGCGTGAAGAACTTGAGCGCGAGGGTGACCACGATCACCACAAGTGCGGGTGTCCACATGGCCAGCGAGCCGAATTCGGGCTTGCCCAAGAGCGGCACGCCACCTGCGGCATACTGGATGCCGACCTTGACCAGCGCGAGACCGATCATCAGCACGATCAGGCCGGTGACCAGCGGTGGCAGGGCAAAGCGCAGCCGCCCGATGAAAGTGCCAAGGAAGGTGTGGAACAGACCGCCGATAATGATGCCGGTCATCAGACCGGCCAGCCCGGCGGTGCCCTGGCCTGCCACGGCGGGGATCATGACCGGCAGAAAGGCGAAGGATGTGCCCTGCACGATGGGCAGTCGCGCACCCACGGGGCCAAAGCCGATGGTCTGGAACAGCGTGGCGATGCCGGCGAACAGCATCGACATCTGGATCATGTAGATCATGTTCGGAAAATCGGGCGAGTTCGAGCCAAAGCCGAAGCCTGCCGCGCCCGCGACGATGATCGCCGGTGTGACGTTCGACACGAACATCGCCAGCACATGCTGGATACCCAGCGGCACGGCCTTGGCCAGTGCGGGTGTATAGTTGGGGTCGCGCAATTCTTCTGCGGTACCCAGCGAGGTGTCAGCCATCCCTGAAGTCTCCTTTTGGTGTGTAGGTGGATTGGCCCTCTTGGCGGGGCCTTGCTGTTCAGCGCGTGATGGTGCGAGGCACCTCAAGCGGGAATTCCTGTAGGTTCGGCGTGGCGCCGATCCGGTCGATGACGGCGAACAGGCCGGGTGCGTGCAGCGGGGTCAGCACGCCATGCCATGTGCCGCGATGCAGGTTGATGCCTTGGCCGGGGGCGGCGATGAAGGCGGCGATCCGGCCCGGCTGGCCCGCGTCATCATCGGCCACGATCACCAGCCATTCGGTCATGCTCATCGGGATGAAGGCCTGCGATCCTTCGGGGTGTCGCTCCAGCAGATCGAGGGTATAGGGCAGGCTGCGGGGCTCGGCCTTGAAGACGCTGATGCCGGCGCGCCCCTCGGGGCCGAAATCCAGCGCTGCGCGGTCATGCCAACGGCCACAGTATCCCTTGTTGATGATCCGGTCGGGCTGACCGTCCGCCTGCAATACGTCACCGTATGACGCGAAATCCTGCGCGGTCAGGGGGCGGGCCGTGATCGTGGTCTGCATATGGGCCTCCTGTGGCGGGGTGACGGTTGGATTTGAGTATTTTGGGAACGATGAAGTGGCGGTCAGAGCGTCAATGAGACGTGGCGGTTCACATCCTTGTAGAGCAGGTAGCGGAAATCCTCGGTTCCGGTGGCGACGCAGGCCTGCGGGCAGAAGGCGCGCAGCCACATGAAATCGCCGGGGCCGACCTCGACCCAGTCGGTGTTCAACAGGTAGCGCGCGGTGCCCTGCAGCACGTAGAGCCCGTGTTCCATCACATGGGTTTCGGCAAAGGGGATCAGGCCGCCGGGCCTGAAGGTCACGATGTTCATATGCATGTCGTGGCGCAGGTCGGTGGGTTCGACGAAACGGGTCGTGCCCCATTTGTCGGTGCCCGGCATCCAGTTGACAGGCGTTTCCTGATCCGAGGTCACGAAGGCCGTGGGATGGTCGACCCCTGGCACGGATTCATAGCGCTTGCGGATCCAGTGGAATTGCAGGGGCACGTCGCCGGGATTGGTCAGCGCCCATGTGCTGCCAGCCGGGATATAGGCATAGCCGCCCGCTGTCAGATCATGCGAGCTGCCGTCGATGGTCAGGCGCATCCGGCCGCTTGCGACAAGGATGGTGCCTTGCGCGGTTGACACTGGTTCTGGCGCATCGCTGCCACCGCCCGGTGAGACCTCGACCGCGTATTGGGCGAAGGTTTCGGCAAACCCTGACAGGGGCCGCGCGATGATCCAGACGCGGGTGCCGGTCCAGCCGGGCAGATAGCTGGTGACGATGTCGCGCATCGTATTGGCCGGGATGAAGGCATAGGCCGTTGTGAAGACGGCCTTGCCATCGGGCATCACGTCCTGTCCGGGCAGGCCGCCGGGGGGAAAGGCATAGGTCACAGCATATCCTCGAGTCTGATGCGCGCGATCCGTTCGACCTGCGCGCAGGCGGTGGCGAATTCGGTGGTGCGGTCGTTGTTCAGCCGTGCCTCGAACGCGGCCAGGATGCTGGCCTTGGTGTTGTCGCGCACGGCGATGATGAAGGGAAAGCCGTGCCGCGCCACATATGCGGTGTTCAGTTCCGTGAACCGCGCGCGTTCCGCATCGGTCAGGGCATCAAGGCCCGCGCTGGCCTGTTCGGCGGTCGATTTGGCGGTCAGCCGTTTTGCGGCGGCCAGTTTGCCCGCCAGATCCGGGTGTGCGGTCAGCACGCCCAGACGCTCGGCCTCGGAGGCAGAGCGGAACATGCGGGCCAGCGCGTTGTGCAAGCCTCCGGGCGTGTCATGGGCGGGGCCAAGCTCCAGTCCCCAGGCGCGTTCCGCAATCCAGGGGGAATGTTCGAAAATGCCGCCGAAGCGAGCCACGAAATCGGCCTTTTCCATCTGGCTGGGACGGATACGCCGCCGGTGCGGATGGGTGGCGGCCCAGTGATGCGCGATGTCGATGCGGCGCGGGCACCAGACGCCATCAAAGCCAGCGATATAGTCGATGAAACGCTTGAGCCCGGCGATCTTGCCCGGCCGTCCGATCAGGCGGCAATGCAGGCCCACGGACATCATCGCGGGGTGGCCATCCGATCCTTCGGCATAGAGCGTGTCGAAGGCATCCTTGAGGTAGTCGAAGAACTGACCGCCGGTGGTATAGCCGGGGGCCGTGGCAAAGCGCATGTCATTGGCTTCGAGAGTGTAGGGGATGATCAACTGGTCGCGATCCCCGACCTCAAGCCAATAGGGCAGATCGTCGTCATAAGTGTCGCTGATCCAGTCGAAACCGCCTTCTTCCGCGACCAGCCGCACGGTATTGGCCGAACAGCGCCCGGTGTACCAGCCACGTGGCCGGGTTCCCACGACTTCGGCATGCAGGCGGATCGCTTCGGCGATGGCGGCGCGTTCCTCGTCCTCGGGCATGTCGCGGTGATCGACCCATTTCAAGCCGTGGCTGGCGATTTCCCAACCGGCGGTCTTCATCGCCTCGACCTGTTCGGGGCTGCGCGCCAGCGCCGAGGCCACGCCGTAAACGGTTACGGGGATCTGCGCGCCCGTGAACAACCGGTGCAGCCGCCAGAAGCCTGCCCGCGCGCCGTATTCATAGATGGATTCCATGTTCCAGTGGCGCATGCCCGGCCATGGTGCGGCACCGGCGATATCGGACAGGAAGGCCTCGGATGCGGCATCGCCATGCAGGATGCAATTCTCGCCGCCCTCTTCGTAGTTCAGCACGAACTGTACCGCGACCTTGGCGCCACCCGGCCATTGGGCTTGCGGCGGCTGTGCGCCATAACCGATCATGTTGCGTGGGTAACGGTTCATCAAGGTCCTCGCATATTCTGGCAAAACTCTATGACAGTCTTGCGCCGATGATTTTCAAGAAATCCGATAAAGAGTTTCCTGACAATCACTGCGCAGCATTTGCCCCTGTCCTGCGCTATGGCTTTGGCTAGACTGCCCGTGGATGCCGCAGAAAAGGAGCCTTTCATGTCCGAGGGATACCTGACGACCCATGTTCTGGATACCGCAAGCGGTCGCCCGGCTGCGGGGTTGGCCATCGACCTCTATCGGATCGAGGGTGACGCAAGGGTGCATCTGGCCCGTAAGGTCACGAATGACGACGGGCGCACGGATGGGCCGATCCTGCCGAAGGGGCAGTTCGGCACGGGCGTCTATGAACTGGAGTTTCACGCGGGCGCCTACCTGGATCGCACCGGCACCCCGCCGGAAGATCCGCGTTTCCTTGACGTCGTGCCGATCCGGTTCGGGATTTCGGATGCGGGCGCGCATTACCATGTGCCGCTGCTGCTGTCGCCCTTCGGATATTCGACCTACCGCGGAAGCTGAGGGTGCGCGCGCCCGGATGGACAGTTGCCCGCCTGCGGGATATTCAGCGCGCATGGCCCAGAAGAAAGCAGACCCGAATTACAAGGTGATTGCCGAAAATCGCCGCGCGCGCTTCGATTACGCGATCGAGGAGGATATCGAATGCGGTATCATCCTGGTGGGATCCGAGGTCAAATCGCTGCGCGAGAACGGGGCGAATATCGCGGAAAGCTATGCCTCGGTCGAGGATGGAGAGCTTTACCTGATCAACAGTTACATCGCGCCGTTCCAGCAGGCCCGCGTCTGGAAGCACGAGGAACGCCGCCGCCGCAAGCTGCTGGTGTCGCGCAAGGAACTGGCGCGCCTGTGGAACGCCACGCAGCGCAAAGGCATGACGCTGGTGCCGATCGTGATGTATTTCAATGATCGTGGCCTCGTGAAGCTGAAGATCGGCATCGCCAAGGGCAAGAAGAACCATGACAAGCGCGAGACCGAGGCCAAGCGCGATTGGAACCGTCAGAAACAGCGGCTGCTGAAAGAGGGTTGATTGCCCCTGAAAACAGGGCTTTTCCGTCCGAAACGGGGGCCCTTTGACTTGCCAGCCACCACCCCCCGATGTAGGCAGGACGGGACGCATCGACAGGGGGTTTCCCATGGCACTTGATGATCCCAGATTGCTGGTCTCGACCGAATGGCTGGCGGCCCACATGAAAGATCCGGATCTGCGGATTCTGGATGCAACCTATTTCATGCCGGGCGATCCGCGTGACGCCAAGGCGGCCTATGCTGCTGCCCATATTCCCGGCGCGCGCTTTTTCGACATCGACGAGATCAGTGACCACAGGTCGGATCTGCCCCATATGGCGCCGCCGGTCGAGAAATTCATGTCGCGCATGCGGGCCATGGGGATCGGCGATGGGCACCAGGTGGTCGTCTATGACGCCGAGGGCCTGTTTTCCGCGGCCCGCGTCTGGTGGCTGTTCCGCCTGATGGGCCAGATGGATATCGCCGTGCTGGATGGCGGTTTCCCGAAGTGGCTGGCCGAGGGGCGTGAAGTCGAGGATATGGCCCCCATGGTGCGCGACCGGCACATGACGGTGCGCCGCCAGAACCACATGGTCAAGGATGTGACGCAGGTCTCTGCCGCGTCCAAGCTGGGCGATTACGAGATCGTGGATGCCCGCGCCGCTGAACGGTTCGCCGGAGAGGCTGATGAACCCCGTCCGGGTCTGCGCAAGGGGCATATCCCGGGGTCGAAAAGCCTGCCGTTCAAGACCCTGCTGAATCCCGATGGCACATTGCTTGACGTGGATGGATTGCGCGCTGCCTTCGCGGCGGCGCATGTCGATCTGTCAAAGCCGGTGATCACCACCTGCGGGTCGGGCGTGACGGCGGCCATCATCAGCCTGGCGCTGGAACGGATCGGCAAGACAGATCACTCGCTTTATGACGGGTCATGGTGTGAATGGGGGGCTTTCCCCACCCTGCCCGTTGCAACCGGAAAGGCCTGATTTCCAAATGTTTTCGAATCTCAAAGAACATCCCGCGGACAAGATTCTTGCGCTGATGCAGCTCTACAAGGATGACCCGCGCCCGACCAAGATCGACCTGGGCGTCGGTGTCTACAAGAACGCCGAAGGCGTCACCCCGGTGATGCGCGCCGTCAAGGCGGCCGAGCGCAAGCTGGTCGAAGAACAGACCACCAAATCCTATGTCGGGCTGGCGGGCGATCCGGCCTTTTCGGATGTGATGATCGACCTGGTGCTGGGCGGTGATGTGCCGCGTGACAGCATCGCGGCGGCGGCGACGCCCGGCGGCACCGGCGCGGTGCGGCAGGCGTTCGAGCTGATCCGCATGGCGAAGTCCGTCCGCGCGGGTCTTTGTGTCCAACCCGACATGGCCGAACCATGTGACCATCCTGAACTACCTGGGGATGGAGGTGGTCGAATACCGCTATTTCGATGCTGACACGCGTGGCGTGGATTTCGACGGCATGATGGCCGATCTGGCCGATGTGCGCGCCGGAGACGTGGTTCTGCTGCATGGATGCTGTCACAACCCGACTGGCGCGAACCTGAACCTGACCGAGTGGAAGGCCGTTGTCGATCTGCTGCTGAAAACCGGTGGCGTGCCGATGATCGACATCGCTTACCAGGGCTTTGGCGATGGCCTGCAAGAAGATGCCCTTGGGGTGCGCCTGGTTGCCTCTTCGGTGCCGGAATGCCTGATCGCGGCAAGCTGCTCCAAGAACTTCGGCATCTACCGTGAACGCACGGGTCTGCTGATGGCCGTGTCGCAGGACAAGGGGCTGCGCGGGCTGACTCAAGGCTCGCTCAATTTCCTGAACCGGCAGAACTTCTCGTTCCCGCCGGATCATGGCGCGCGCGTCGTGACCGAGATCCTGACTGATGCGGCGTTGCGCGCCGATTGGACGGCCGAGCTGGAAGAGGTGCGTCTGTCCATGCTGGACCTGCGCAAGCAGCTGGCGACGGAATTGCAGCGCCTTGCCGGATCTGACCGTTTCGGGTTCATTGCGCAGCATCGTGGGATGTTCTCGCGGCTGGGCGCCTCGCCCGAGATGGTGGCCCGCCTGCGCGAGGAACATGCCATCTACATGGTGGGCGACAGCCGTCTGAACATCGCGGGTCTGAACAAGACGACCGTACCGATCCTGGCCAAGGCCATCGTGGACTGCGGTATCTGACAGGCGACTTGAGACAAGCGACTTGAGACGGGCGGGAGATGATCCCGCCCTTTTCATGTCTGGTGTCTATTCGGCCTCGACCGCGCGGGAACACCAGTAGGATATCAACGCGTTGCGTGACATGCCCCGGCGCAACGCGACCTTGTCGATCTTTGCCAGCAGATCCGCATTGAAACGCAATGCGACCGGGATCTTGACCGCGCGCTGCGGTACCTCGTCCGCCTTCACAGGCTTGCCAGCAGATTTCTTTGATTTCTTTGCCATATTGAAAAACTTTCAAAACGATACTTTCTGTATATCATTTTGATGTCGATAAGGCAGCAAAAAACCCCGGCCTCACGACCGGGGTTTTCGGGCGATCACATAAGATCAGTTGATAAGGCCCGCGTAACGCATCGCGTCATCCATGCGTGCCTTGACCGCATCGGTCAGCCCGACTAGTGGCAAACGCACCTCGTCGCTGCACAGGCCAAGGCGTGACATCCCGTATTTCGCGCCAGCGACACCGGGTTCGGCAAAAATCGCCTCGTGCAGGGGCATCAGCCGGTCCAGAAGAGTCAGCGCGGTTGCGTAATCCCCCTTGAGGGTGGCCGTCTGGAATTCCGCGCAAAGCTTGGGTGCGACATTCGCAGTGACCGAGATGCAGCCGACACCGCCATGCGCGTTGAACCCGAGTGCCGTGGCGTCTTCACCCGAAAGCTGGATGAAATCCGCGCCACAGGTCATGCGCTGCTTGGGCACGCGGCTGAGGTCGCCGGTTGCGTCCTTGACGCCGACGATGCGCGGCAGTTTCGCCAGTTCGCCCATGGTGGCGGGGGACATGTCGACAACCGAGCGGCCGGGGATGTTGTAGATGATGATTGGCAGGTTGCAGCAGTCATGCACCGCCTTGAAATGCGCGATCAGGCCGGCCTGGGTCGGCTTGTTGTAATAGGGGGTCACCACCAGCGCCGCGTCGGCGCCCACGGCCTCGGCGTGCTGGATCAGGCGAATGCCCTCGGCCGTGTTGTTCGACCCGGCACCCGCGATGACGGGGATACGTCCGGCTGCGGCCTTGACCACTTCCTCGATCACGATTTCATGCTCGCGGTGGGTCAGCGTGGGGCTTTCACCCGTGGTGCCGACAGGGACCAGGCCGTGGGACCCTTCGGTCACGTGCCAGTCGACAAGTTTCTTCAGCGTCTCGATATCCAGCGCGCCGTTCTTGAACGGCGTGATGAGGGCGGGAATGGACCCTTTGAACATGACACGCTCCTTTTCGCTGCGTGGCGGCCACTTGCCGCCTGTGGATGGCCCTCGGGGCCCGTCTTGTCACCAACGTGAATTGAAGCCCGAGACTCGAGGGGATAGTCTGGCGCTGTCTATCCTTTGTCCCTCTGGAAAAAGCAAGAGATGTTGCGAAAAGCGATCCTGACGGCCGCGCTTGCGGGCCTTGTAATGACCTCGGATGCGATGGCGCAACAGACTGGGCCGCAACCGCTTGCCTCGGCCCTGGCGGCAGTGCGGTCGGGGAATTGGGACAATGCTGCGGCATTGGCCGAAAGGGCAGGCCCCGAAGCGTTGACACTGGTCGAATGGCACAGGCTGCGCGCAGGTCGCGGCACGCCTGATCAGGTGCTGGCCTTCCTGGAGCGCAACCCGGACTGGCCGGGTCTTGCGCTGCTGCGTCGCCGGTCGGAACAGGCTTTCGTCATGGCGACCGATGCGCAGGTCCTGCAGTTTTTCCGGGATGTGCCACCGCAGACCGGCACCGGCGTCCTGCGCCATGCCGCCGCCCTGAAAGAGGCGGGCCGCGCCGGTGATGCAGAGGCCGGGTTGGTTCTGGCCTGGCGGACGCTTTCCCTGGATCGGCTGGAACATGAAGTTTTCGTCGACATGCATGGCCCGCTGCTGGCCCAGCACCATGCCGCCCGGCTTGACATGACCCTCTGGCGCGGCTTGACCGAGGATGCGGAACGCATGCTGCCCTTGGTCAGTGCGGACCGTCAGGCGCTGGCGCGGGCGCGTCTGGCGCTCAAGGGGCAGGCGGACGGCGTGAACGCGCTGATCGACGCGGTGCCTGCCGCGTTGCAGGGTGATCCGGGTCTTGCGCATGACAGGTTCAACTGGCGCATCCAGAAGGGGCTAACCGACAGCGCGATCACCCTGCTTCTTGAGCGGTCGACCAGTGCGGCGACCCTGGGCGAGCCGCAGCGCTGGGCCGGATGGCGCAGTTACCTTGCCCGCGCCCAGATGCGCGAGGGCAAGACCGATATGGCCTATCGGCTGGCGGCATCGCATCAACTGACCGACGGGTCGGATTACGCTGACCTGGAATGGCTGGCGGGCTATATCGCCCTGACCTACATGAAAGAGACCGATTTGGCGCTGGATCATTTCCAGCGGTTCCGCGCGGCGGTCTCGACACCCATTTCGCTGGGCCGTGCCGGATACTGGATCGGGCGCGCGCAAGAGGCGGCGGGCGATCCCGATGCCGCTGCGCTGGCCTATGCGGATGGCGCGCAACACCAGACCAGTTTCTACGGGTTGCTTGCCGCCGAAAAGGCGGGTGCGGCGTCTGATCCTTCCCTGAAGGGTGCCAATGCCCCGTCAGACTGGCGTCAGGCCGCGTTTACCACCTCATCGGTCTACCGGGCTGGCCTGTTGCTGCTGCGAGCCGGTGAAACGGGCCTGGCCGAGCAGTTCTTCACCCACCTTGCCGAAGGGCAGGACGCGACCGGGCTTGCCCAGCTTGGCGAGATGGCGATCGATATGGGCGAGCCGCATCTGGCCGTGATGATCGGCAAGGAAGCGGCAAACCAGGGCGTGACCCTGCCGCGCCCCTATTACGCGCTGCATCCGATGCGCGAGATGCGCCTGCCCGTGCCGATGGAACTGGCCAAATCCATCGCGCGCCGCGAAAGCGAATTCGATCCCGCGGTGGTCAGCGGTGCAGGCGCACAGGGGCTGATGCAGCTGATGCCCGGCACGGCGGCCGAAGTGGCGCGCGATCTGGGACTGGATCACGAAGCCGGGCGCGTCCTGTCGGACTGGTCCTACAATGCCAGGTTGGGCAGCGGTTACCTGGCCAGGTTGGGCGCTGATTTCGGGGGCAATGTGGTTCTGGTGGCTGCCGCCTACAATGCGGGGCCCAGCCGCCCGATCCGCTGGATGCAGGAACAGGGCGACCCGCGCGGCATGAGCGCGGATCAGGTCGTGGACTGGATCGAGCATATCCCGTTTCGCGAAACCCGGAACTACGTGATGCGGGTGGCAAAGTCACTGCCGATCTACCGCGCCCGGTTGGGGCGCGATCCGCATCCGGTGCCGTTCAGCCGCGAGTTGTCAGGCGCTACGGTTCTGCCGCTCGCGCCATAGGGTGAACAGCCCCGCCGCCACGATCATCGCAGCACCAACAGCCACGTTGGTGCGGATGGTTTCGGAAAAGACCACGATTCCCAGCACCGAGACGAACACCAGTTGCAGATAGGCGAAGGGCTGCACGGCGCTGGCCTCGGCCACCTCGTAGCATCTGATCAGCAGCCAGTGACCCAGTGCGCCGGTAATGCACAAAAGGCCCATCCAGCCCCAATCGGGGCCGGTCATCGGCTCCCAGAACCAGATGCCGATACTGGTCATCGCGATCGACCCCACCGTGCCGGTCCAGAAAAAGCTGGTGGCGGTGCTGTCCTTGCGGGCGGCGTAGCGGGTCAACAGACCATAGAGGGCGAACAGCAATGCCGCGATCAGGGGCACGATCGCTTCGATCCGGAAGACGCCGAACCCCGGCTGCAGGATGATCAGGACCCCGATGAACCCCACACCGATCGCCGTCCAGCGCCGCCAGCCGACCTTTTCACCCAGAACCGGGCCGGACAGGGCCGCAACAAGCAGCGGATAGCAGGTAAACACCGCGTGGCTTTCGATCAGGCCGAGGATCGTGAAGGCCAGAACCATCACACAGATTTCGGTCACCAGCAGCACGGCGCGAAACGCCTGCAGGAGTGGTTGCGAGGTCTTTGCCGCGGCCCGCAGACCGCCTGCCTTGCGCGCGGCGACCGACATGACGAAGGCCGCGAAGAACCAGTAGCGGATCATGATGACCATGAAGACGTTGTATTCCCCCGCCAGATGACGCGAGATCCCGTCCTGCATCGCGAAGACGAAGGTCGTCGCGATCATCAGCATGATCCCAAGGCGCGTATTCTGTTCGGTCATGCTCGGGCCTTTCGCGCCACAGTCATATGTCTTTTGCTGCCGTATCCCTGACAGCGCTCGACGTCAAACCCTGCTGCCGCAAGGCCGCGCCGGACGAACCCGGCAGCCGTATAGGTGGCGGCGGTGCCGGCCGGAGCGGTATGACGGCCAACCTCGGCCAGCAGGGCCTCTTCCCACATCTCGGGGTTCTTTGCGGGCGAAAAGCCGTCGAGAAACCAGGCATCCGCCTGTCCCTGCCAAAGCGGAAGCGTATCGCGCGCATCGCCTTGCACCATGGTGAAGGCAAGATCCGGCAGGGTGAAACCCCTTGGACTGCTCTGCCAGAACGGGGCCAGTTCGGCGGCGATCCCAGCCAGCGCGGGAAAGGCCGATTGTGCCCTGCGCATTTCCGCCGCTGTCATCGGATAGGCTTCGAAGGTCGTGAAGCGCAACTGGCCGGTTTGTCCGGTCTCGCGCCATAGATGAAGTGCTGCCAGCAGGTTCAAACCTGTGCCGAACCCCAGTTCGGCGATGTGAAACCCGTCGCGGAACCGTGCGGGCAGATCGTTGCCTTGCAAAAACACGTGGGCCGTTTCCGCCAGGCCACCCTGAAGCGAGAAATAGGGATCGTCGAACCGGGTGGAAACGGGCAGGTCGCCGTCGCGCCAGGCGATGTGTGCGGACTGGTCTTGCAAGGGGGCATCCCTTAGGAAGGGCGTTGAAACAGCGCGACAATGCAAAGGATGTTCAGGAATGGCAATGGCTGATGTGACCGTTCTGGGGGCCGGGATTTTCGGCCTTTCGGTGGCATGGGCCTGCGTTCAGCGCGGCGCGCGGGTGCGGGTGATCGACCCGCATGGGCCGGGCGCGGGCAGCAGCGGCGGCATTGTCGGTGCGCTGGCCCCCCATGTGCCCGAGCAGTGGAACGACAAGAAGGCGTTTCAGTTCGACAGCCTGATGATGGCCGGTGATTTCTGGGTGGGCGTCCAGGCCGCGTCGGGTCTGTCCACGGGATATGCGCGGCTGGGTCGATTGCAGCCTGTCGCCGACGATGCGGCCCTCGAACTGGCCCGTGCGCGCGCCCTGTCGGCCGCCGATTTGTGGCAAGGCCAGGCGGTGTGGGAGGTTCTGCGCGCCGATGATTGCGGCCCCTGGGTCCCCGCCAGCCCCGGTGGCTGGGTGATCCGCGACACGCTGACTGCGCGGCTGCACCCGCGCATGGCCTGTGCGGCACTTGTCGCCGCCTTGCGCGCGCGCGGGGCCGAGGTGGTTGCGGATCATGCACATCAGGGTGCTGTGGTTCATGCCACGGGCGTGGCTGGGCTTGCAGAAATCGGCGCGCAGGTTGGCCGCAGTTTCGGCAACGGGGTCAAGGGGCAGGCCGCTCTTCTGGCGCTGGACATGCGCGAGGCGCCGCAGCTTTTCGTCGATACGGTGCATGTGGTGCCCCATGCGGATGGAACGGTCGCCATCGGTTCGACAAGCGAACGCGACTACGACGACCCCGCCAGCACGGATCAGCAACTGGATCAGGTGATCGACCGCGCCCGCGCGGCTGTGCCTGCGCTGCGGGATGCGGTCATCCTTGAACGTTGGGCCGGTGTGCGCCCCCGGTCGCGCAGTCGCGCGCCGGTTCTGGGGGTGCATCCTGTTCTGAAGGATCAGTTCATCGCCAACGGTGGCTTCAAGATCGGGTTCGGCATGGCGCCCAAGGTGGCGCAGGTCATGGCCGACCTTGTGCTGGACGGGGTTGATCGCATTCCGCCGGATTTCCGGCCCGAGGCCAGCCTCTGACGCTCAGGAGGCCTGTGCCTGCATGCATTGCCGCCCGTCAGGGCCGCGCACCCACATGGTACCGTCGTCGCACCAGCACAGGTCTGCGGCTTCGACATGCATCAGCGGGGCCGTGGCGCGGAAACTGAAATGCCGCAGGGTGCCCAGCCGTTCCTCGGCCAGCAGCATCAGGTGCTGTGCCAGCAGGGGGCCGTGGGTCACAAGGCCCGCGTACCCCTCGACATCGCGGGCGTAATCCAGATCGTAGTGGATGCGGTGCCCGTTGAATGTCAGCGCCGAATAGCGAAACAGAAGCGTGCTGTCGAAATGCACGGTGCGGCACAGATCCTCGTCTGTCCGCGCTTGCGGTGGCACTGGTGCGGGTGCGCCGGGCGCGGGATCCTCGCGGTAGACAAGATCCTGCCATTCGGTGACACAGGCCTTGCCGCCTTGGGTGATCTCATGGCGCAGGGTCACGAAACCCAAAGGCCCGGTGCGTCCATCCTTGCGGGTCACGCTGTCGATCACGGTCGTCTTTTCCGCCGCTGTTCCGGCGACCAGCGGCCCGTGAAAGGCCAGTCGTCCGCCGGCCCACATGCGGCGCGGTAGACCGAGATCGGGGATCAGGCCAATGCCCGTGGCGGGGTGTCCGTCGCGCCCCAGCCGTGCGGGTGGTTGCGGATCCCAGAAATGCAGCTGATGGAAAAACGGCGGCAAGGCGCTGCCAGCCGCGATCGACGGGGCAAGCCCCAGGGCCACCAGAAAGGCTTGCCCGCGCGCGGGGTCCATCATGTCGGTGACGGTTTGACTGTCGGATCGGCTGGCTTCATGTTGCATGGGCGCAGATTAGGCGCGAGCCGGACAAGGAACAATCGCGAAATGACACCCCAGATCAAGGCGCTTGACCATCTTGTCCTGACCGTTGCCGACATGGAGGCCACGGTCGCGTTCTACACCCGTGCCCTGGGGATGCGGGTCGAAAGCTTTTCCCCTGCTGGCGGCACGCCGCGCCTTGCGCTGCGCTTTGGCGTGCAGAAGATCAACCTGCATCAGGCGGGTGCCGAGTTCCGCCCCCATGCGGGCCGGGTACAGCCTGGGTCGGCCGATCTGTGCTTTCTCAGCGACACGCCGCTGGATGACTGGCAGGCGCATCTGTCCAGGATTGGCATCCCGGTCGAGGAAGGCCCCGTGCGCTGTACCGGCGCCGAGGGGCCGATCCTGTCGATCTACATGCGCGATCCCGACGGCAACCTGATCGAGGTCTCGAACCGGCTGGCCGATTAGGGTGTTGAGGGTCAGCCGCGTGGCGTGATCCGCCTGACAAGCCCTTCCTGCGCGACATTCGCAACCAGGCGGCCATCGCGTGTAAAGACACGGCCCCGGTTGAAACCGCGCGCGCCCCCGGCCCAGGGGCTGTCCATCGTGTAGAGCAGCCAGTCATCCATGCGGAATTCGTCATGCACCCAGAGCGCATGATCAAGGCTGGCAAACTGCATGTCCGGGTCGGTGAAGGTCTTGCCATGGGGCATCATCGAGGTGCCCAACAGCCCCATGTCCGACGCGAAGGCCAGTGCCGCGCGATGCAGGGCCGGGTCATCGGACATGCCCCCGCGCACCCTGATCCAGATATGCTGCACCGGGTCGCGCGGGCTGCGGTCAAATGGCGGGCGGGGCGTGACCGATCGCATTTCGACCGGGCGCGGTGTTTTCAGCCAGTTGCGAAAGGCCTCGGGCAGGGCATCGCCCATGCGGGCGGCCATCGCCTCTTCGGTCTCAAGAACCTCGGGGCCGGGCACGTCGGGCATGCTGTCCTGATGGGCCAGACCGGGTTCGGGCGTGTGAAAAGAGGCGGCAAGGTTCAGGATGGGCTTGCCATGCTGGATCGCCACCACACGCCGGGTCGCGAAGCTGCCGCCGTCACGATCCCGTTCGACCTGGTAGAGCACGGGTTGGGTCGCATCGCCCGGCCGCATGAAATAGCCGTGCAGCGAATGGTTCGGGCGTGCCGCATCCACCGTCATCGTCGCCGCCATCAAGGCCTGCCCGATCACCTGACCACCGAAACTGCGCCCGCGCCCCTGCGGGGTGGCGATACCGCGATAGAAATCCTCCTCGATCCGTTCCACGGTCAGAACGCTGGCCAGACTGTCGGCCAGTTGCTGATCGGTCGGGCGGGCGGGCGTGTCGGTCATTGCAGCGTTTCCTTCGGGCATGTTCCACCCAAGGGGAGGGGAAAACGCGGGCAAGTGCAAGACCCGGCGTGCGGGGCTAGTGGCCAATCAGGGGCGCGTTCCGGCAGGCCTCGTCCGGGCTTTCCAGTTCGATCGTGCTGTGGGTGATCGCAAAGCGGTCATGCAGCAGCGCCTTCATGTCGGCCCGCACCAGGGACGCGGGGCGCGTGTTGTCCAGCACCACATGCGCCTCGAGCGCGCTGTCATGCTCCTGCATTCGCCACAGGTGCAAATGATGCAGATCCGCGATCCCCGGAATGGCGCGCAATGCGTCGATGACCTCTGGCAAACGGGGGCTGTCGGGGCTGCCCAGCATCAGCAGGCGAACCGCTGGCACCATGCCGCGACCGGCATGCCACAGGATATAGCCCGCGATCACGATGGTCAGGACGGGATCGATCAGGCGCCAGTCATAGAGCAGGATCAGCGTGCCGCCCAGGATTACCGCCAGCGATCCCATCGCATCGGCAAGGTTGTGCAGGAAGGCCGCGCGCATGTTCATGCTGTCGCGGCTCAGGCGGAAGATCAGCAGTGCGGTCACAAGGTCGATCACCAGGGCAACGCTGGCCACGATCACGACGATCCAGCCCTGCACGGGTACCGGATCGAACAGCCTGTGCAGACCTTCGGCCAGCAGCCACAGGGCGATCACGATCAGCGTGGTGTAATTGACCAGCGCGGCCACCACCTCGATCCGGCCATAGCCGAAGGTCATCGACTCATCCGCGGGGCGGCGCGCCAGTTTGCGCGCAACCAGCGCGATCATCAGGGACAGGGCATCCGACAGGTTGTGAATTGCATCCGCGATCATGGCGAGGCTGCCCGAGATGACGCCCGCCACGATCTGCACCACCGTAAGCCCCAGGTTCACCGCCACCGCCGCCACCACGCGCCGGTCCCCTTCGGGCAGACGCGCGTGGTGATGGTCGTGATCATGCGGCATGACGAATGGTCTTTCAGGCGGCTTGCGCCAATGGGATCAATGCGCCTCGGCCCAGTTTGCGCCACGCCCGGCGTCCACGATCAGCGGCACATCCAGCTTCAGCACCGGCTCGCAGGCGCCCTGCATGATGTCGCGGGCGGTATCGATCAGGCGGTCCGCCGCGTTTTCATCCACCTCGAAGATCAGTTCGTCATGCACCTGCAAAAGCATTGTCGCCGGTTGACCCTTGATCGCGTCAGGCATGCGGATCATCGCGCGTCTGATGATATCGGCCGCCGTGCCCTGGATGGGCGCGTTGATGGCGGCGCGCTGGGCAAAGCCTGCGGTCGGCCCCTTGGCGTTGATGTCGGGGGTGTGGATCTTGCGCCCGAACAGGGTCTGCACATAGCCATGGTCGCGGGCGAAGGCCTTGGTGGCGTCCATGTAGTCGCGGATACCGGGAAAGCGTTCGAAATAGCGGTCGATGAAACCCTGCGCCTCGGCCCGCGGAATGCGCAGGTTGCGGGCCAGGCCAAAGCCGGAAATGCCGTAGATCACACCGAAGTTGATCGCCTTGGCGCGGCGGCGGATATCGGGCGTCATCTGGTCCATCGGGACGTCGAACATTTCCGAGGCGGTCATGGCATGAATGTCCTGCCCCTCGCGGAAGGCCTGTTTCAGCGCGTCGATCCCGGCGATATGGGCGAGGATGCGCAATTCGATCTGGCTGTAGTCAAGGCTGACAAGCACGCGCCCTTCGGGCGCGACGAAAGTCTCGCGGATGCGGCGGCCTTCCTCGCTGCGCACGGGGATGTTCTGCAGGTTGGGGTCGGTCGAGGACAGGCGGCCGGTGTTCGCGCCCGTCTGCATGTAGGAGGTGTGCACGCGGCCGGTTTCGGGGTTGATATGGTCCTGCAGCGCATCGGTGTAGGTCGATTTCAACTTGGACAGCTGCCGCCAGTCCAGAACACGGGCGGGCAGATCATGCATCGTGGCCAGATCTTCCAGCACATCGGCACCTGTCGCATAGGCGCCGGTCTTTCCCTTCTTGCCGCCTTCAAGCCCCATCTTGTCGAACAGGATCTCGCCCAGCTGCTTGGGGCTGCCGACGTTGAAGCTTTCGCCCGCCAGTTCGTGGATCTCGGCCTCAAGCCCGGCCATCTTCTGCGCAAAGGCATTCGACATCCGGCTGAGCGTGTCACGGTCGACCTTGACGCCAGCCATCTCCATCCGCGCCAGCACGGGAACCAGCGGGCGCTCCAAAGTCTCGTAGACCGTGGTGACACGGGCGCTGGACAGTTGCGGGCGGAACAGCTGCCACAGGCGCAGGGTGATATCGGCATCCTCGGCCGCATAGGTCACGGCCTCGTCGATTGCGACGCGGTCGAAGGTGATCGCGGCCTTTCCGCCGCCCAGCAGCGACTTGATCGGGATGGGCGCATGCCCGAGGTAGCGTTCGGACAGCGTGTCCATGCCATGCCCGTGCAGGCCGGCATTCAGCGCATAGGACATCAGCATCGTGTCATCGATCGGCGCCACAGCGATCCCGTTGCGGGCAAAGATCTTGGCGTCGTATTTCATGTTCTGCCCGATCTTGAGGATGCTCTCGTCCTCCAGCACGGGTTTCAGCGCTGCCAGGACATCGGCCATGGGCAACTGCCCCTCCGCCAGGGCGTCCGATCCGAACAGGTCATCCGCCGCGCCTGCCTTGTGGCCCAGCGGGATATAGCAGGCGCTGCCGGCCTCGACGCAGAGCGAGATGCCCACCAGATCGGCGCGCATCTCGTCCAGGCTGGTGGTTTCCGTATCCACGGCCACATAGCCCCGGTCGCGGATCAGGGCGATCCAGCGGTCCAGTGCCGCCATGTCGGACAGATGCTCGTAGCTCTTGGGAAAGGGCACCTCGGCGGGCGTCGGCGTGCCCTGAGCGCTGCCCTCGCCTGCGGGGGCGGCACCGGCGGGATCGGTGTCGCGGATCACGGGCGCCTCGACGCCCAAGGTGGCCGAAATGCGCTTGGTCAGCGTGCGGAATTCCATCTCGGTCAGGAACGTCATCAGCTTTTCGGGATCTGGATCGCGGATTTCCAGATCGTCGATCGTGAAGTCCAGCGTCATCTCGCAATCCAGTTGCACCAGCCGCTTGGACAGTTCTATCTGCGCGCGATGCTGCTGCAGGACCTCGCGGCGCTTGGGTTGCTTGATCTCGTCCGCCCGGTCCAGCAGCGCCTCGAGCGAGCCGAACTCGTTGATCAGCAGCGCGGCTGTCTTGATCCCGATGCCGGGCGCGCCTGGCACGTTGTCGACCGAATCCCCGGCAAGTGCCTGCACATCGACCACATGTTCGGGACCGACGCCGAATTTCTCGATCACGCCGTCGCGGTCGATACGGCGGTTCTTCATCGGGTCCAGCATCTCGACCCCGTCGCCGACCAGCTGCATCAGGTCCTTGTCCGAACTGACGATGGTCACGCGCCCGCCTGCATCGCGGGCCTGGTGCGCCAAGGTGGCGATGATGTCATCGGCCTCGAAGCCCTCAAGTTCCTTGCAGGCGATGTTGAAGGCTTCGGTCGCGGTCCGTGTCAGCGGGATCTGCGGGCGCAGGTCCTCGGGCATCGCCTCGCGATTGGCCTTGTAGAGGTCGTACATGTCATTGCGGAACGTATGGCTGCCCTTGTCGAAGATCACCGCCACATGGGTGGCGGCATCGGGGCCGCTGTTGTTCTCGACATAGCGCTGCAGCATGTTGCAAAAGCCCGACACCGCCCCGATGGGCAGACCGTCGGATTTGCGCGTCAGCGGCGGCAGCGCGTGATAGGCGCGGAAGATGAAGGCCGAGCCGTCGATCAGATGCAGGTGGCAACCCTTGCCGAAAGTCATGCGCGCCCCTTTCGCGGGCCTCGAACCCGCTGCTTCTTCTTGCTCAAAATATCCCCGCCGGAGGCTTCCGCCGGATCAGCAGGCGCCAACGCCCTGCGATCAGACCTTGCCCTCGAAATCGCGGTGCACGAACCTGCAATCGCAATAGGGGCATTCCACCCAGCCGTGTTCATGCGGGATCTGCAGCCAGACGCGGGGATGGCCAAGCGCCCCCTCGCCCCCGTCACAGGCCACGCGGTAGCTGTCGACAAGCTTTGTCTCTGGTGCCTCGATCGTCATCTCGGGACATTCCCTTTTGCGGTCAACTGGATTAGGTCCGTTATGAGCGATGCGACCGGCAGGGGCAAGTAGGGGTAGATCGACCATGAGCGGCAATGCGATCGAAATCAGGGGTCTGGTCAAGACCTATGGCGGATCGAAAGGCCAGCCCGAGAAACAGGCATTGCGCGGGATCGATCTGGATGTGCCCACGGGGTCGGTGTTTGGCCTGCTGGGGCCGAATGGCGCGGGAAAGTCCACGTTGATCAACATCCTGGCAGGGCTTGTGGTCAAGACCGCCGGACAGGTACGCATCTGGGGCTTCGATCAGGATATCAATCCGCGTCAATCGCGCGCAGCGATCGGCGTGATGCCGCAGGAATTGAACCTCGACCCCTTTTTCACGCCGCGCGCCGCACTTGAAATGCAGGCGGGGCTTTACGGCGTCCCCAAATCGCAACGGCGCAGCGACGAGATCCTTGCGCTGGTCGGCCTGTCCGACAAGGCCGAGGCCTATGCGCGCACCCTGTCGGGCGGCATGCGGCGCAGGCTGCTGCTGGGCAAGGCGCTGGTGCATCATCCGCGCATCCTGGTGCTGGATGAACCCACGGCGGGCGTCGACATCGAGCTGCGCCAGATGCTCTGGGAGAATGTGCGCAAGCTGAACAGGCAGGGCATGACCATCATCCTGACCACCCATTACCTCGAAGAGGCCGAGGAGATGTGCGACCAGATCGCGATCATCAACCAGGGGCAGGTGGTGGCGCGCGACAGCACGTCCAACCTTCTGGGCCAGATGGACCGCAAGACGATGGTGATCCATCCTGCCAGCCCGGCCGAACATTTGCCCGAGGGGCCGGGGCTGGAGGTGTCGCGCCGCGACGACGGATCGCTGGCGATCAGCTACCAGACGGGCCAGACCACCGCCGAACAGGTACTGGAAGCGGTGCGTGCCGCCGGCCTGTCGATCCGTGACGTCAAGACCGAACAGGCCGACCTGCAGGATGTCTTTCTGAACCTGACCCGGTCTGCCTGAACCCGGACCGCGCGCCCCTCATAACCTTGGGGATGCGCTCCGCGCGGGGATATTTCAGGCAAGAAGAAACCGGGACCGCGCGCTCAGTCTGCGCGCGGCAGCATCCGGCCCAGAACCCGCCCGCCCAGGATGTGCACATGCAGATGCGGCACTTCCTGCACGCCGGCAGTGCCCGCGTTGGAAATGGCACGGAAGCCGCCGCCACCTTCGCCAGGCTGGACGCCCATGATCCGGCAAACCTCGCCTATGGCGCGGGTGAAATCCACGATCTCGGCATCGGTGGCGTCCTGCGCGAAGTGATCATAGGTGACATAGGGGCCCTTGGGGATCACCAGCACATGCACGGGCGCCTGTTCGGAAATGTCATGGAAGGCCAGGCTGTGTTCGGTTTCCAGCACCTTCCGGCTTGGAATTTCGCCGCGCAGGATCTTCGCGAACACGTTCTGGTCGTCATAGCCATAGGGCATGGGGCACCTCAGTCTGCAAAAAGGTATTCGGTTGCGGCGATTTCATGCGCCTTGTCATGGGAAATGGCAAGGAATTGCGAGAGTTTCGCCGCGTTCTCATCGACCGGGTCCATTTCGCGGATGCGGTGATGATGTTCGAAATCCTGGTCGAGGATGCGGTCGCTTTCGAAGGTCATGTCGTTGCGGATCGTCGGCAGAAGCCGCGCCAGGGTTTCCGCCGGCGTCCGGTCACCGGCAAGGCCCACCCGCTTGGCATGTCCGATCAGGTATTCATCGGAGAACTGGCACTCGATCTCGAGCAGCCTGGTGGTGGACCGATCGTCGCAAAAATCCTGGATCAGGTCCAGGTTGCCGGGGTCCATGCACACGATCAGCCGGTCCGTCTCGTAGTAGTCGAAAAGCATCCGCATCAGGGCCCGGCGGTGTCTTGTGCGTTTGCCAAGGCTGGACTGAATGCCGCCGAGATCCGGCAGGTATGTGCTTTCCTCGTTGAAGAGGTATTCGATCACCGGAACATTGGTCACCTGTCTGATCCTGTGCAGCAGGCGCTTGGCCACGTGCCATTTCTTGCAGATCAGGATCAGCAGCTCGCGTTCGCGGCCAAGTGTGCTTTCGGTTTCCCAGAACCGCGAGGCGAAGCGCCGCCCGATCCGGCCGCGACCTGACAGGAACTGGAAAAGGCTGCGCCCTTCGTTCGAGATGGGAAAGCGCACCCCTTCGGCCGCGTAAAGATCGCCCAGCCGTTCCTTCAGCTGGGTGGCGCCTGGGCTGATCTTGCGGGCGAACAGGAAATCCTGGCTGAGCAGCAGATCGTAGTGATCGTTGTAGAAGGTCACCGGCATCCCGTAATCCGAGAACATCAGGAAGGTCAGCGTCCTGCAGCGAATCTCGGATTCGGGGATCAGATGGCGCACAAGGGTCTGGAAAAAAGTCTCGTCCGGGATCCATGTCGTGCTGAAAAAGCGCATCACATCGCGCCGCTTGCGCGCGAAATCGAGGATCCGTTCGATCGTGCGGCGCCGCAGGCACCACCACTGGCTGCCGATCTGAACCTGAAGATCATGCGGGATCGGGCGTTTCAGACCCAGCCGCCGCTGAAGGTCCAGCGACAGGTAGAACAGCCGCTTGTGGGTGCGTTCGTTGAAGAAGTGACGATAGATCAGACGTTCTTCCTTGATCCCCGTCTTGATCCAGTCGCTTTCAAGGAAATCGAAACTTTCGATGTAGTCGACATCGTCGGCATCCAGGAAGTCATGCGCATATTCGGCTGACTTGATCGCCATGCAATCGCCGGACAGCATGTAGAAATGGGTGGCGCGCGGAAACGCCTCGACCGCGGCCTGCACGGCATTCAGCGTGGCCTGCACCAGCGACCAGGCGCCCCAGCCGCATTTGATCCGCCGCTTCGCGAAGGTCACGTTGGGGTTGTCGCGCAGTGCTTCGCGGATCATGCGGTACTGGCTGTCACTGGCGCGCGCATCGAAATGGATGGCCATGTAATCGCCCACCGCCGTCAGGCGCTGCGCCTGAGCGATGATCGCTTCGGGGTCCTTGTGGCACAGAAGAATGAATGCAATTCTCGCCATTCAGGAAACCGAAAGCCTCTGGTTACAGGTATACGCTAAAGTGTTATCGACCAACGAAAGATGAATAAACAGGGTTTCTTTCGATTTTGCAAAGTTGGTATATGACGTCTCATAAAAAAGACGCAGATTTTGGAGGCGGTTCAGATGGGGTTTCCGGGCACCTGGATGACGGAAAGCGAAAGCGTGGTCTACCGCGTGGTGCCGAAATGCGCCTGCTCGACTATCGGACAGATCCTGTTCTATTCCGATCACGGCGTCTTTTTTGACGGGGATATCCACGATTCCACCAGCGGTCTGCACAAATGGGCGCAGCCTGACAGCCAGACGCTGATCGAGAAGAACGTGAAGGAGCATGGCTCTTACGCCTTTACCTGCGTGCGCAATCCCTACACCCGGATCCTGTCTTCCTTCTTTGACAAGATCTGCGGAATCCAGCGGAACGGGCGGCGCTATCGTGGCAACCTGGTGCCGATGCTGACCCAGAAATACGGGATCGAGGTCGGCGGCGAGGATGGCAAGCAGGAATTCGACCAGATTGCCAGCTTACGCCGCTTCCTGCTATTTGCGCGCGATACCATCCGTTGGCGGCGCCCGATGGAACCCGATATCCACTGGTCGGCCATGGCGGGGCATGTATCCACCTTCATCGTGAACGGTGGCCGCTATGACAGCATCTTCTGGACCGAAATGTTCAACGCAGGCATGCAAAAGGTGCTGGATTCGATCGAGACACCCCACAAGGTCGATCTTGCGGCGATCCCGCGCTTCAACGAATCCGAGGGGCATGGGCCCAAGCGCCTTCACCCGGTCGAGGATTATTTCGACGATCTGTCGATGCACCTGGTCTACGAAATCTACAAGCGCGATTTCGAGCTGTTCAAATACGATTTCGAAAACCCCGCCAACAAGATGCCGGTGGGCGAGATCGATCTGGACGAGGTGCATGCCAAGCTGGGCGACTGATTGCGCGGTTATGCACGCATCAGATCGGGCAGGTCGCCGGTCAGGCCTGCCGCTTCGCGGATGAAGCCACGGCGCAGCCCGGGCAGCGCGTTGACCACGCCCATGCCGATGTCACGGCCCAGCCGCAGCAACGGGTTGTCACTGGCGAACAGTCGGTTTGTCAGGTCCGTCGCCAGCGCAAGCGTGGCCGTATCGAAACGGCGCCATTGCTGATAACGCTCCAGCACCAGCTCTGACGCGATATCCTCGCCACGTTGCCGGGCCTCGGACATCACTTGCGCCAGTGCCGCGATGTCGCGCAGCCCGGCGTTCAGACCCTGCCCCGCGATGGGATGCACGCCGTGGGCGGCATCGCCCACAAGCGCCAGGCGCGGCGCGATGAAACTGTTGGCAAGCGTCAGGTTCAGCGGATAGGTATAGCGCGCCCCGGCCAGCCTGATCTCGCCCAGGAAATCGCCAAATCGTGGACGCAGCATGGCCAGATAGTCCTCATCCGGCAAAGCGTTGAAGGACGCGGCATTGTCATGGGTTTCCGACCAGACGATGGAACTGCGGTTGCCCTTGAGCGGCAGGATCGCCAGCGGGCCGGGCGGCATGAAGAACTGATGCGCGATGCCATGATGCGGCAGATCATGTTCGATGGCACAGACCATGGCCGTCTGCCCATAATCCCATCCTGTCCGGGTGATCCCGGCCCGTTCCGCCGTGCCCGAGCGGCGCCCGTCCGCGCCGATAAGGACGCGCCCCGACAGGGTCTTGCCAGAGGCAAGGGTCAGGGTCACGCCCTGCGCGTCAATGTCTTGCGCCACAACGGTTTCTGCGTTGCACCGCGTGATCAGCGCATGATCCGCGATCGCCGCAAGCACGGCCTGGCGCAAATGGCGATCCTCGACCATATGGCCCATCGGGCCTTCTTCGATCTCGGCATGGTCGAAATGCAGGCGGAAGGGTGACAGCGGCCCCTCGCCGGCGCGCCCGTCGCTGACCTTGATCTCAAGCATCGGTTGGGCATCGTCTTCCAGCTTGTCCCAAAGGCCAAGCCGGCGCAGCAGCCGCACCGAGGCGAGCGCCAGCGCGTAGGAACGTCCGTCAAACCCGCTGGCAGCCATCCGTTCCGTCGGCTGGGCGTCGATCACGGTGGATGTCAGGCCGGATCGGGCCAGGGCAAGTGCCAGAAGCGGGCCGTTCAGCCCGCCCCCGACGATCAGGATATCGCTGTCATATGTCATGGCGCAAATATGGGTGTATGGGCGGGATTGTCCATGCGCCTGTCTGCCGCTACCGTCCGTTTCATCATGTCGACAGGGGGGGGCATGACATGCAGGATTGGCTGGGCCGCACGGCGGCAGACCATGGGCGGGCCATCGGCGCGGGCGATCTTGATCCCGTCGATCTGACGCAGGCTTATCTTGATGCCATTGCGGCGCATCCGATGTCTGCCCGCATTTATGCGCGCACCACGCCAGAACGCGCGCTGGCCGAGGCAGGGGCGGCGCGCACACGTGCCAGGGCCGGGCTGCGCCTGTCGTTGCTGGACGGGGTGCCGATCAGCTGGAAGGATCTGTTCGATACCGCAGGCGTCGCGACCGAGGCGGGTACCGCCCTTCTGAAAGGGCGCGTGCCTGCGCGCGACGCAGAGGTTCTGCGCAATGCCACCGGCGCTGGGCTGGTTTGCCTGGGCAAGACCCACACCAGCGAGCTGGCTTTCAGCGGGTTGGGCCTGAACCCGATCACCGCCACGCCGCCCAATGTGAACGATCACGCCGCCGTGCCGGGTGGATCAAGTTCTGGTGCCGCCACATCGGTAGCCTTCGGGCTGGCGGCTTGCGGGATCGGCACGGATACCGGCGGGTCTGTCCGCATTCCTGCGGCCTGGAACGATCTTGTCGGTCTCAAGACGACGGCGGGGCGGGTGTCTTCTGCCGGCGTGGTGCCCCTGTGCGAGAAGTTCGACACGGTTGGCCCGCTGTGCCGTTCGGTCGAGGATGCGGCACTGATGCTGGCGGCGCTGGAGGGGGGAACCCCCGCCGATCTGCGGGGCGCCAGCCTTGCCGGACGCCGATTGGCTGTCCTGAAAACCGTCGTGATGGATGATCTGCGCGATGGACCCGCCAATGCCTTTGCGTCCGCCGTCACCCGGCTTGAAGCCGCAGGCGCGATCATTACCGAGGTCGAGGCGCCGGAGCTGGCAGAGGCGCTGAAACTGGCGCCGATCCTCTTTACCGCCGAGGCCTATGGCATCTGGCGCGATGCGATCGAGGCCGCGCCGCACCTGATGTTCGACCAGATTCTTGAACGTTTCCGCAGCGGCGCCGCCTTTTCGGGTGCCGATTACGTCGCGGCCTGGCGCAGCCTGGAGGCGGGGCGCCGCACATGGCATGCGCGGATGGCGGGGTTCGATGCCGTGATCTGTCCCACCGCGCCGAACCTGCCGCCCAATCTGGAACGTCTGATGGCCGATCACGACTATTACGTCACGGAAAACCTGCTGACCCTGCGCAATACCCGCGCGGGCAACCTGATGGGGCTTTGCGCCACGACCCTGCCGACGGGCACACCCGGATGTGGCCTCATGTTGCTGGGCGCACCCATGGCCGAAGAGAGGCTTTTGCGCCTGTCTGCGGCGGCAGAGGCCGCACTTGGTTGAGCCGCGTCGCGGGCAAGCCGTGCCGGGTCGGGCATAATTGCCGCATGGCTTTTGCGGAAATGCCACAAGAGGCCGGAATGGCGCTGCTTTTTCTGGACGCAAGCCGCGCAGTTGGATAGTTTGACCTCAAACGGGACGATACGATCCCGAAGATTGAGGCAGTTGAAGCATGTTCCCCGAGCGGTTCTCGAACCTACCGGCCTATGCGTTCCCGCGTCTGCGGGAGCTTCTGGACGCGCATGCGCCCGGTGGTCCGGTCGTGCATATGACCATCGGCGAGCCGAAGCACGCCATTCCCGACTGGATCGGGCGTGTCATTGCCGAAAATGTCGCGGATTTCGGACGATACCCGCCCAATGACGGCCTGCCCGAATTGCTGGACACGATCGGTGGCTGGATCGGTCGGCGCTACGGTGTGCAGATCGATGCGCAACGCCAGGTCATGACCCTGAACGGCAGCCGCGAAGGGCTTTACAACGCCTGCATGGCGCTGGTGCCTGAACGCAAGGGCGGGTCAAAGCCTGTGGTGCTGATGCCGAACCCGTTCTACCAGGTCTACATGATCGGTGCGATTTCGGTCGGGGCCGAACCCGTCTTCGTGCCTGCAACCCGTGACGGTGGCTATCTGCCGGATTACACAAGCCTGCCCCCCGAGGTGCTGAACCGGACTGCCGCCGCCTATATCTGTTCGCCCGCCAACCCCCAGGGCGCCGTGGCCAGCCGCGACTACTGGCGCGCGCTGATCGGGCTGGCAGAGCAGTATGATTTCCAGATCTTGGCCGATGAATGCTATTCCGAGATTTATCGCGGCGATGCCCCCGTGGGTGCGATTGAAGTCGCAGCCGAGATGGGCGCCGATCCCGAACGCGTCGTGATCTTTCATTCGCTGTCGAAACGGTCGAACCTGCCGGGACTGCGGTCGGGCTTCATGGCGGGTGGTCCGCAAAGCATCGCCCGTGCCCGCCAGTTGCGCGCCTATTCCGGCACGCCGATCCCCCTGCCGCTGCAGATTGCCTCGCAGACGGTTTGGGCCGACGAGGCGCATGTGATCGAGAACCGCAGGCTTTATGGCGAAAAGTATCTTGCCGCCGATGCGATCTTTTCAGGTGTGAACAGCTACGCCGGCCCCGAGGCCGGATTCTTCCTGTGGCTGCCTGTCGAGGATGGCGAGGCCGCGGCCTTGAAGCTGTGGCAGCAGACCGGGGTCAGGGTTCTGCCCGGCGCCTATCTGAGCCGCGATGTGAACGGGGACAACCCCGGCAAAGGTTATATCAGGGTCGCCATGGTGGCCCCGATCAATGAAATGCAGGCGGGGCTGACGGCCCTGCGCGACTGCATCTATGGGTAAGAGGACGAGGGCAGGCATGGCATATCAGACCCGAGGGCGCGATCCGCTGTTCGACAGTGACGTTCAGGCGGCAATCGAAAAGCGTGGCAAGGAATTGCTGGGGCTGGTCCTGATCGTTCTGGGATGTGCGGCGGCCGCGATGGTCATGTCCTACAATCCCGCTGATCCGTCTTTCCTGTCGGCGACCGATGCGCCCGTGCAGAACTGGATGGGCCGGATGGGCGCCACCATCGCAGCGCCCCTTTTCATGATCGCGGGCTGGGGCAGCTGGGCGATTGCGCTGGTGCTGATGGCGTGGGGCCTGCGCTTTGCGCTGCATATCGGCGAGGAACGCGCGATGGGCCGTCTGATCTTTGCGCCGATCGCCGTGGCGCTGTGCTCGGTCTATGCGGCATCGCTGGTGCCCGGGGCTGTCTGGAAGGATACCCATCATTTCGGTCTGGGCGGTGTCTTTGGCGACATGATCATGGGGATGCTGCTGACGGCCTTGCCGCTTGGCTCGACGGTCGGGATCAAGCTGGCCTCGCTGGTTCTGGCGGTCGGCATGCTGGCGCTTGGTGCATTCGTGCTGGGCTTCACCCGGATCGAACTCAAGCGGATCGGGCGTTTTCTTCTGGTAAGCATGATCCTGTCCTATGCACGGCTGATGCAGATCATGGGGCGCGGTGCCTCGGGTACGGTGCAGATGGCGCAATCCGTTCAGGCGCGCGCCGCCGAACGCCGCCTGATCCGCGCCCGCGAGGCCGAGGAAGCCGCTGCTTGGGCCGAAACGCAGGCTGCCCATGCCGCGCCGCATGACCCCTCGCAGCAAGCGGCCATGCCGCAATCCAGCCGCGCGCCCCTTGTTGCGCGTCGCAACGATCTGCCGCCCGCGCCGGCGGCCCCCGCCCACTGGAGCGAGGATGACACCTGGCAGGATGAGGTTGATCCTTATGACCAGCCTGCCGGTCCCATCGGCAAGATCAAGACGGGCCTGCTGTCGCGCGTGCCCGGTTTTGGCCGCCGCGCCGAGGCGATGCCAGAACCCGAACTGGTGGAAACCCATCACGCCGCATATGACGAGGGGCATGACATCATGCCCGGCGATGACCGCATCCGTGCCAAGATCGCCGATGTGATCAAGTCGCGCGTGCGCCCCGTGGCGCCCTTGGCCCCCGTGCAACATGCGCCGCTGACGCGGGGCCGTGGCCGTGGCCCTGATCCGCTTGTGTTCAACCCGGCGCGGCCTGTAGGCCTCAAGGCAGAGCCACCGCTGACCGCGGCGCACAAAGGTGTGGTCGCCGCCTCGACCGTCGTTGCGGCAGGCACCGCCGCGACGATGCAGGCGCCGGCCGCTTGGTCGCAGGACAGCGATGATTACGAGCCGAACATCTTCGATGATTCCTATGACCCGGCCCGGGATGCGGGTTTCGATCCCATGGATGACGCCGACGATGATATCTGGCAGGTGCAGACCTATCAGGCCGACCCGGTGCCAGCGCCGCAACCGATGCCTATCCCCGTGGCCCAACCCCGGAGCGTGGTACAACATCCGCCGCGCAAGCCCGTGCAGCCGTCGACCCGCGCCCGTGCCGAGGCGCAGCCCACACTGAAATTCGACGAGGATGACACGGCCTATGAATTGCCGCCGCTGTCGCTGCTGTCCAACCCCGCGCTGATCCAGCGCCATCACTTGAGCGACGAGGCGCTGGAGCAGAACGCAAGGATGCTGGAATCCGTGCTGGATGACTACGGCGTCAAAGGCGATATCGTTTCGGTCCGCCCCGGTCCCGTCGTGACCATGTACGAACTGGAACCCGCGCCGGGCCTCAAGGCCAGCCGCGTGATCGGTCTGGCCGATGATATCGCGCGCTCCATGTCCGCCCTTTCTGCACGAGTCTCGACCGTGCCCGGACGCACCGTGATCGGGATCGAACTGCCCAACGAGAATCGCGAAAAGGTGGTCCTGCGCGAGATCCTGTCGGCCCGCGACTATGGCGACAGCAACATGAAGCTGCCGCTGGCGCTGGGCAAGGATATCGGTGGCGATCCCATCGTCGCGAACCTGGCCAAGATGCCCCACCTCTTGATCGCGGGGACCACGGGGTCGGGTAAATCCGTGGCGATCAACACGATGATCCTGTCGCTGCTCTATCGCCTGACACCCGAGGAATGCCGCCTGATCATGATCGACCCCAAGATGCTGGAACTCAGCGTCTATGACGGGATTCCGCATCTTCTTTCGCCTGTCGTGACCGACCCGAAAAAGGCGGTCGTCGCCCTGAAATGGGTCGTGGGCGAGATGGAAGAACGTTATCGCAAGATGTCCAAGATGGGCGTGCGCAACATCGACGGCTACAACAGCCGCGTGGCGGATGCGCTTGCCAAGGGCGAGATGTTCAGCCGCACGGTCCAGACCGGCTTTGACGATGAAACCGGCGAGCCGGTCTTCGAAACCGAAGAGCTGATGCCTGAAAAGATGCCCTATATCGTCGTCATCGTCGACGAGATGGCCGACCTGATGATGGTCGCCGGCAAAGAGATCGAAGCCTGCATCCAGCGTCTGGCGCAGATGGCGCGGGCCTCGGGCATTCACCTGATCATGGCGACGCAGCGCCCTTCGGTCGATGTGATCACCGGCACGATCAAGGCGAACTTCCCGACCCGGATTTCGTTCCAGGTCACCAGCAAGATCGACAGCCGCACCATCCTGGGCGAAATGGGCGCCGAGCAGCTTCTGGGGATGGGCGACATGCTTTACATGGCGGGTGGCGCCAAGATCACACGCTGCCACGGTCCCTTTGTCAGTGACGAAGAGGTTGAAGAGGTCGTGAACCACCTCAAGGCTTTCGGGCCGCCGGAATACATGAATTCCGTGCTGGACGGCCCGGACGAGGATCGCGAAGCCGATATCGATGCGGTGCTTGGTCTGGCAAGCGGCGGCAACACCGATCTGGAAGACGCGCTTTACGACACGGCCGTGGCGATCGTGATCAAGGATCGCAAATGCTCGACCTCCTACATCCAGCGCAAGCTGGCCATCGGTTACAACAAGGCGGCGCGCCTGGTCGAACAGATGGAAGAAGAGGGGGTCGTCAGCCCCGCCAACCATGTGGGCAAGCGTGAAGTCCTGGTGCCGGAACGCTGATTGCCGGGTGGCCTGCCGATCACGGCGGCCTCTCGGCGGTGTCTCGTCTTTGTGACGCGGCAGGCCGTGCAGAACAGGGCAAACGGGGTTATATCCAAAGCATGAACATGATGCGTTTTCTTGCGGCCCCTGTCCTTGTGATGGCGATGGCCGTTCCGGCGGCGGCGGAAAAACTTCCGCTGTCGGCCCTGTCCCAATACCTCAACAGCATGCGTACCGCGACCGGGGCCTTCACCCAGATCAACGGCGATGGCAGCATCTCGACCGGGACGATCTACATCAGTCGGCCGGGCAATATCCGCTTCGAATATGCGCCCCCCGACAGCACGCTTGTGCTTGCCGGGTCTGGCAGCGTGGCGATTTTCGATCCCAAGTCTAACACCGGACCCGAGACCTATCCGCTGTCGCGCACACCCTTGTCGATCATCCTTGCCGACCGTGTGAACCTTGAACAGGCGCGCATGGTACGCGGGCACAGCTATGACGGCACCGCGACGACGGTGACGGCGCAGGATCCCCAGAATCCCGATCTGGGCAATATCCAGCTGGTTTTCACGGATAATCCGATCCAGCTGCGTCAATGGGTCATCAACGATGATGCCGGAAACAGCACCACCGTGGTGCTGGGCGAACTGCGGACAGGCACTTCGCTGGCGGCACGTCTTTTCGATATTCAACGCGAAGCCGATCGCCGCGCGCAGGATCGCTGATCCACGGCGCGGCGTGGCGGTCAGCCGCGCGCGATTTCGGCCCGCAGCGCCTGCATCAGATCCGTGAGGGTCTTGATGTAGATCTCGCCCGTCAGATGCCCGTTCCCGTCGAACTGTTCGGATGTCTGCGCCAGCAGCATCTCGGGGCCCTGCAGGATGCGCGGACGGAATGCCACCATGCAATTGCGCAACATCACCTGGGCGCGTTCGCCCCCGGCGCGTCCGGCTGTGGCGGACAGGATTGCCACGGGTTTGCCCGGCCAGGGCGATGGTTTGGTCCGGCTGACCCAATCCAGCGCGTTCTTCAGAACCCCTGAAATGCCCTTGTTGTATTCCGGGGTCGAAATCAGCACGGCATCCGCTGCAGCGATCTGGTCGGCAAGCTTTTGCACGGCGGCGGGGATCCCTTCGGCCTCTTCCAGGTCTCCGTCATAGAGCGGCAGGTTCAAATCCGCCTCGATATAGGTGGCATCGCCGTAAAGGCGCGCGGCTTCGGCCAGCAGCTTGCGGTTGAAGGAGTCTGCCCGCAAGGAGCCGGAGATTCCCAGAAGGGTCGGATGGGACATGCAAATCACTCTTGTTCAGTTTCGGATACTGGCCGTCGACCTAAGCCTTTCGGGCAAAGGGACAAGGTGCAGGCGCGCAGATGGCTTGTGATCGCACGCAAGGTATCATGGACGCGAAACGCCCCGCCGGGCAGGCGGAGCGTTCTATGGTGGGCAAGACTGCCTGACGGTCTTACTGGTTCGGAACGATCACGATTTCCACGCGGCGGTTCTGCGCGCGGCCTTCCGGTGTCAGGTTCGATGCGATCGGCTGATCCTCGCCCGCGCCGAAGGTGCGGATACGACCGGCCGAGACGCCGGAACCGATCAATACGCCGGCGACAGCGCCCGCGCGACGCTCGGACAGCGACTGGTTATAGGCGGCGGTCCCGGTGTTGTCGGTATGGCCGACCACCTGGATCGTGGTGTCGGGATAGCTGTTCAGGCTGCTGGCGATCGTCCGCAGATCACCTTGCAGGTCCGGGCGCAGGGTCGCGCTGTCGGTGGCGAAAAGAATGTCCTGGGGCATGGACACGATCAGCCGGTCGCCCGTGTTCGTGATGCGCGCCTGGTTCCCCAGGTCGCGCCGCAGTTCGGCTTCCTGCTTGTCGAGGTTGTTGCCCACGATGGCGCCCGTACCGGCCCCGAGGATGCCGCCGATCACCGCGCCGCGGGCGCGGTTGTCGCTGACGATCGCACCCGTCGCCGCGCCCAGCACGCCGCCGAGGACAGCACCCTGGCGGGTGTTGCGGTTGGGATCGTTCGGATCGCCCAATCCGGTCGGTTCCGTACAGGCCGTCACGGTCACCAGCGAAAGTCCTGCCAGCAGCAGAAGGGGTTTTTGAGCTCGGATCATTCTATGCCTCTCGATTGAATGCTGCATTTCTGCCTGACAACGTTATAGCCGAAGCTTTCTTTCCACCCAAGCGGCGCCGGGTCCGCATTGGGCGGGAATTCGCCCATGATCAGGCAGAAGTGATCGGGCAAGCCGCAATCCGACGCGATCAGGCGTCCGTGCGTGCCGCCTCATAGGCCAGCATCGAGCGTTTGACGGGAAGGCCCCAGTGATAGCCGCCAAGCCCGCCGGATTTCCGCAAGGCGCGGTGGCAGGGGATCAGCCAGCTGACCGGATTGCGCCCGACTGCCGTGCCCACGGCGCGGACCGCGCGCGGATGGCCCACCGCGCTTGCCAGTTCGGAATAGGTCGTTACATGTCCCGAGGGTATGGCCAGAAGTGCCTCCCAGACCTTGATCTGGAAGGGGGCGCCGATCAGATGCAACGCCGCCTCACCCTGACCGCCGAAGGCGGCAGTGACCCAGGCACGCAGCGGATCGGGATCCGGCACGAAGGTTGCTGCGGGCCAGCGGGCGGTCATGTCATCCATGGCCGCGTCCCGCCCGGTTTCCGCACTGAAGGCCAGACCGCACAGGCCGCGTGTGGTGCCCATGGCCAGCACCTCGCCGAAGGGGCTGTCGAACCAGCCATGCCATATCGTCAGACCCGCGCCGCCCTTGGCGAATTCGCCGGGGCTCATCGCTTCCCAGCGCAGGAACAGATCATGCAGGCGGCTTGATCCGGACAGCCCGGCACCAAGCGCCGCCTCAAGCGTGGTCATTCGTTGCGACAGCAGGAACCGCGCATGATCCAGCGCAAGGTATTGCTGATAGCGCTTGGGCGAGACACCGACCCAAGCGGAAAAGACCCGCTGGAAATGCGGTGCGCTCATCCCCAGCCTGGCCGCCAGTTCATCCAGCGGCAGGGGCGTGTCGGCGCTGTCGATGATGTCGATGGCCCGACGCATCACGTTGTAATGGTAGCTGCCGCTGTCTGTTGGCGCGGGATCGGGAACTGCATGAGCTGTCATGGGGCCTGACTTTCCTGTTCTTCCTCCGTGATCCTAGCCCAAGGCCGCATCCTGTCGCGACCCGAATGTTGCGGTTTCTGCGGCGTGCGCGCAATCGCAGGCCGGGGTCAGGCGGCGAACAGGTCTGTCAGGGACAGGTCGCGCGGCATGCTTTGGCGCAGCAGGCTGGCCTGATGTGACGTAAGGCTTGGACGCACCGTCTGTTGCGGTCTGGCCAGAAGGCTTTGCGCCGCCGCCGGGGGCACGTCCTTGCCCAGCCGCCTGACCATGTCCGGACAGGTGCTTTCCAGCCAGAGACCGCCGGCCATGATCAATTCATGCCGCGGCATGATCAGATGAAAATAGGTCAGCGGTCCCATCGCGGGATCAGGCCGCGGCGCGCGCCGTCGCGTCAGATCGCCCGGCCGCGCCAACGCCTCGTCAAGCCCGAAGGTCTGTTGCACCAGTGACGTCCGCAAGAGCACGCGATGACCGGGGGCCAGGCGCAGCTTTTCCCAGGGTTTGACGGTCGTGACGCAATCGCCGGGGAAAAGAACGACGGGATCGGGAAGTACCGTGCCGCATGCCGTCAGGCCGCGCTGGCGCACGATGGCCAGGACCGGCTGCGCGCCGTTGTCGCGGGTCACCAGCATGTCGCCGACCGACAGCCATTCGACCGGCAGTTCCCCATCGGCTGTCAGAACGATGGCCCCCGGTCCGATCCCGGACTGCCGGCCGTTGTCCAGCGCATCGGTCACGCTGATGTTTGTATCCGCGCGCATCGCATCCTCGCATCCTGTTGATTCCCCGCTATGGACTTTGCCGCAGTCACGTTAATTGACCGTGAAGCCCGCAAGAAAACCTGCATTGCGCCTGCCATGGGCGGTTAAAGCGCAGGTGGCTCTTGTCGGGCAAAGTCAGTCAGGGCATAGACCGGTCATGGTGCAGCAACTTGGTTATCACGCGCTTCGCGACATCTTCACCCGCTTCCAGGCGGCCGATCCCGAGCCGAAGGGAGAGCTGGAGCATGTCAACGCCTACACGCTGGTTGTCGCCGTGGCACTCAGCGCGCAGGCCACCGATGTCGGCGTGAACCGCGCCACCCGCGCGCTGTTCCAGATCGCCGACACGCCGCAGAAGATGCTGGACCTGGGCGAAGAAGGCCTGATCGAACATATCAAGACCATCGGGCTTTATCGCAACAAGGCCAAGAACGTCATCAAGCTCAGCCGGATCCTTGTGGATGACTATGGCGGAGAAGTGCCCAATTCCCGTGCCGCGCTGCAATCGCTGCCCGGTGTAGGGCGCAAGACCGCCAATGTCGTGTTGAACATGTGGTGGGGCATGCCTTCGCAGGCTGTGGATACGCATATCTTCCGTGTCGGCAACCGCACCGGCATCTGTCCGGGCAAGGATGTGAACGCGGTCGAGCGCGCGATCGAAGATAATATTCCTGCCGATTTCCAGCACCATGCCCATCACTGGCTGATCCTGCATGGCCGCTATACCTGTGTCGCGCGCAAACCCAAATGCAACGCTTGCCTGATCCGCGATCTGTGCCAGTACGAGGAGAAGACCCCATGAAAACCTACCAAGTTGTCGGTATCGGCAACGCCATCGTCGATGTCATCAGCCAGTCCGATGATGCTTTCCTTGACCGTATGGGTATCCAGAAAGGGATCATGCAACTGGTCGAGCAGGAGCGCGGAGAGCTGCTGTATGACGCGATGCAGAACCGGCGCCAGGCGCCCGGCGGATCGGTTGCCAATACGCTGGCGGGCCTGGGCAACCTGGGTCTGCAGACCGCTTTCATCGGGCGTGTCCATGACGATGCGCTGGGCCGGTTCTATGCCGATGAAATGGCCAAGGGCGGCACGGATTTCGTCAATGACCCGGTAGCGGGGGGCGAGTTGCCCACCTCGCGCAGCATGATCTTCGTCTCGCCCGATGGCGAGCGGTCGATGAATACCTACCTTGGTATCTCGGCCGAGTTGGGCCCCGATGACGTGCCCGCCGATGTGGCCGGGAATGCCGCGATCCTGTTCCTTGAGGGCTATCTTTACGACAAGCCCAAGGGCAAGGAGGCGTTCGAGGCTGCCGCCGCCGCCTGCCGGAAGGGTGGCGGAAAGGCTGGCATCGCGCTGTCCGATCCGTTTTGCGTCGATCGCCACCGGGCCGATTTCCGGCGTCTGGTCACATCCCTCGACTACGTGATCGGCAACGAGCACGAATGGAAATCGCTTTACGAGACCGATGACCTTGGCGCGGCGCTGGAACAGGCGGCGGCCGAATCCGGGCTGATCGTCTGCACCCGGTCCGGTCATGATGTCGTGCTGGTCGAGGGTGACCAGATGGTCAGCGTGCCCGTGACCGAGGTGGTGCCGGTCGATGCCACAGGGGCGGGCGATCAGTTTGCGGCCGGTTTCCTGTACGGTCTGGCCACGGGCCAAAGCCTCGAGGTGTCGGGCCGCATGGGTTGCGTGGCGGCAGCCGAGGTGATCGGCCATTTCGGCGCGCGCCCCGAGGCGGACATGCAGGCGCTGTTCAAGCAGGCAGGGCTTATCTGATCCGTCAGAACGGAACCGGCGCGCGGAATGTCATGCCGCGCCCGGTTTCGGGGTGATTAAGGCGCAACTCCTCTGCGTGCAGCATCAGGCGGGCATGATCGCGCGCCGGTCCGGTCGCATAGATCGTGTCACCAAGAATGACATGCCCCAGGGCCAGCATGTGGACGCGCAACTGGTGGGTGCGCCCGGTGCGCGGCATCAGGCGCACACGTGTCGTGCCTTCCTCATGCCGCAAGACGCGCCAATCGGTCACGGCCGGGCGGCCTGTGTCATGGCAGACCATTTGGCGGGGCCGGTTTTCCCAATCCACGATCAGCGGCAGGTCCACGGTGCCTTCACGTGGGTCCAGCAGACCATCAAGACGCGCCTGATAGGTCTTCCTGGTGCGCTTTTCCTCGAATTGCATCGACAGGTTGCGCTGGGCATGCGGGGTCAGGGCAAAGACGATCACGCCAGATGTGTCGCGGTCCAGCCTGTGCACCAGCAAGGCCTGGGGGAAGATGCCCTGAAGCCGGGTGATCAGGCAGTCGGCCAGATCCGGCCCGCGTCCGGGCACGGACAGAAGCCCCGCAGGCTTGTCCAGAACGACGATCTCGTGATCCTCATGTAGGATGTGCAGGGGGTCTGTCGGGGGTGAGTATGCGGTGTCCATGCGCCCTCAAGTGGCGTATCCGCCCTGCGGGTTCAACCCCCGCCGGGCGGTGTGGGCGGCGATGACAGACCCAGCAGCACACCGTAGACGACAAAGCAAAGCGCCATGCCGCGCCTGAGCCAGATGTTGAACACCGCCCCCAAGGCGGCGCGCCCCAGCAGGGCGCCAAGCGCGGTATAGGTGCAATAGCTGGCTGCGGTGATCAGCAGGGCGGTGGGAAAGATCGCCCACATCTGCGCGGTGATCGGTACATCGGGTTGCACGAACTGGCTGAAGGCGGCCAGATAGCCCGCCACGCTTTTGGGGTTGATCGTGGCGATCATGAAGGCGCGGGAATAGATCGATCCCGGATGTGGCGTGATCGCCGGTGCCGGTTTGCCTGCATTCATCCAGCCGCGCAGGCCCAGCCAGATCAGCACGGCCGCACCTGCCAGCTTGGCGATGCCGAAGGCCTGGGGCGATGCCGCGATCAGGGCCGTCACACCCAGGGCCGACAGGCAGAGGAACAACGTGGCCTGTGTCAGGATTCCCAACACACCCCAGAGGCTGCGTGCGAAACCATGGGTCATGCCATTGGTGATGCAATTCACGGCATTCGGACCCGGGGTGGTGACGAAGACCACCCAGAACAGGGCAAAGACGGTCCAGCCCTCGAAGCTCATGCGTCACCGGTACGGGTGCCGTCACTCTGCATCGCTGAAGACATCGGCCAGGATGGATTGCAACGCGCTTGCGTCATCTTCGGTGAAGGCGTCGGGTTGGTCGCTGTCGATGTCGAACACGCCCAGCAACTTGCCTGCGGCATTGAACACGGGCAGCACGATTTCCGAACGGGTCGAAGACGAGCATGCGATGTGACCGGGAAAAGCCTCGACATCGGCGACCAGCTGGATCTGGCCCGTCCGTGCCGCAGCACCGCAAACACCGCGCGAAAACGGAATCACCAGGCAGCCGTGACCGCCCTGATAGGGCCCGATCTTCAGCAGCTCCGGTGCGGTCACCCGGTAGAACCCGGTCCAGTCGAAACGGTCGTCGCTGTGGTGCACCTCGCAGGTGACCGTGGCCATGAGCGAGACTGTATCGGTCTCGCCCTCGGTCAGGGCTTTGATGGTCGTGGCAAGGTCCGTGTAGTTGACAGGCATGGCGTGGCTTTCATGGACAGGAGAAATGGGGGCTTCCGCCCCCGCCGCCCAACTGCGTTGAACGGCTCCCCCGAGGATATTTCGGGCAAGAAGAAACCGGGGTCAGACCCGCTCGATCGCGATGGCCGTGCCTTCGCCGCCGCCGATGCAGATGGCCGCGACACCGCGTTTCAGCCCCCGTGTCTCCAGCGCGTTCAGAAGCGTCACCATGATGCGTGCGCCGGAGGCGCCGATCGGGTGACCCAGCGCGCAGGCGCCGCCGTTCACGTTCAGCTTGTCGCGGGGGATGCCCATTACCTGCATGAAGGCCATGGGGACGACGGCGAAGGCCTCGTTCACCTCCCAAAGGTCGACGTCATCCACGCTCCAGCCGATGCGCTTGAGCAGCTTTTGTGCCGCGGGCACGGGCGCAGTGGTGAAGAGGCCCGGCGCCTGCGCGTGGCTGGCATGGCCAAGAATCCGCGCGCGGATGTTCATCCCTTGCGCCCTTGCCGCGTCTTCCGAGGCCAGCACGAGGGCCGCGGCACCATCGGAGATGGACGAGGAATTGGCCGCCGTGACGGTGCCATCCTTGCGGAAGGCGGGTTTGAGCTGCGGGATCTTCTCGGGTTTGGCCTTGGCGGGCTGTTCATCGGCCTCGACCGTGATCTGGCCGGTGCGGGTGGCCAGCGCCACGGGGGCGATTTCGCGCGAGAAGGCGCCGGACGCCTGCGCCTCGAGCGCGTTCGACAGGGACGCCAGCGCATAGGCGTCCTGCGCCTCGCGCGTAAACTGGAAGGTTTCGGCGCAATCCTCGGCGAAGGTGCCCATCAGGCGCCCCTTGTCATAGGCATCTTCCAGCCCGTCGAGGAACATGTGATCGATCACCTGGCCATGGCCGATCCTGGCCCCGCCGCGCATCTGGGGCAGCAGGTAGGGCGCGTTCGACATGCTTTCCATGCCGCCCGCGATCATCGTGTTCGCATGTCCCAGCGCGATCTGGTCGAAGGCGATCATCGCGGCCTTCATGCCGGAGCCGCACATCTTGTTGAGCGTGGTGGCGGGCACCTCTTCGCCCAGTCCGCCGACGAATCCGGCCTGGCGAGCCGGTGCCTGGCCCTGGCCTGCGGGCAGGACGCAGCCCATCAGAACCTCGTCCACGGTGCCGGTTCCCGCATCGGACAGGGCTGCCTTGATCGCGGCACCGCCCAGAACGGATGCTTCGATTCCGTTGAACACGCCCTGAAAGCCACCCATCGGGGTTCGTGCGGCCCCTGCGATCACTACGGTTTTCATGGTGGATCTCCCTTTTGTCGTTCCTGCGGTCTGGCCCGCGCTGCGGCTGGTCCCTGCATACCGAATGGTAAGGAATCCCGTCTAGCGTTGCGAGGTCGAAATTGCAGCAGGGCAGACAGGAATGCAGCTTAGTCTACAGGAACAGGGGAATTGGTGCGTTGTCACCGTCGAGGAGCGCCGAATCGATGCAGCGGGCGCCATTTCCTTCAAGGAAGCCATGCGCAACCTGACTGAAGGGCTGAGTGGCCCTGTGATCCTGGACCTGGGGCAGGTGGATTTCGTTGATTCCAGTGGGCTGGGTGCGATCGTCGCGGCCATGAAGACCTTGGGCGGAAAGCGGCGGCTGCATCTTGCGGCCATGACGCCCAATGTCGAAAGGGTGTTCAGCCTGACGCGGATGGACCTTGTCTTTCCGATTCATGCCACCGTGGCGGCGGCGCTTCTGTCCGATGATAGCTGAGCGCGTGCAGGGGTCCGCAATATCCGGCGCGCGCGCCCTTGATGTTCTGGCGATGGATGTGCCTGTCGGACATGATGCTGTCAGGGTGGCCTTGCAGGGCTGGCGCCGCTGGATCGAAGGGGTGAATGCCTGTTCCGATCTTGTGAGCCGGGCAGAGATCGTTCTGGCCGAGGTTCTGAACAATATCACGGAACATGGGTTTGCGGAGCAGGAGGGTGTGCTGCTGCCGATTGCCGTGCACTGCCGGATGTCAGGCCGGGGACTGCATGTGATGGTTGTCGACAAGGGGCGGCCCGTGCCGGCCGACAGGTGCCTTGCCGCGGTGCTGCCGCCCGTATCGCTTGGCACGCAAGACATGGACGGCCTGCCCGAAGGCGGATTTGGCTGGTGCCTGATCCGGGAACTGACCTGCGATCTGAGCCTGGTTTCGGATGGGTCGGGCAACAGGCTTTGCTTCGTGGTGCCGCTTGGCAAACCGGGCAGCCTGGCGGATCCTGCTGCGCCCGCCACTCCGGCCAGGCCTGCCTGATCCTGCGCATGTGGCGTTTCCCCTTCCGTGTCGTGCTGCCATGCGTTTTGCCAAGTCCTGCCGTCAGGGCGGGGTCCACGGTTTTCGGGATCACAGCCGCCCGTGGCGGGCATGCTCGCATGGAGGTATCAGCCCGACCCTGATGGTCGGGCATGATCCGCAAAAACTGCAGCCTTTCGCAGAAATGCCGCAATCCTACCCGAATGGCGCCGGAATCACCGCAGATAAGAAAGTCTGTAGCTGCATGGCTTCTCCCGGCGCCGCGTGAAAATAGCCCCCACCCAGTCGCGGCGTCGGGAACTTACCTCTCCTCTTTCAGACAGTTGGCAAGCGCACAGGACCCTCCTACTGTGCGGGTCGAACAAATGGAGGGTTCCCGAATGCGAGATTTCCAGATGCCAGGCCGATCGACGGTCATGGCGATGAACGGTATGTGCGCCACATCCCATCCCCTGGCGGCCAAGGTTGCGGTCGAAACGCTGGAGCGTGGTGGCTCGGCCATGGATGCGGCGATTGCAGGTGCGGTTCTGCTGGGGATGTGCGAGCCGCACATGTGCGGCATCGGTGGTGATTGCTTTGTCCTGATCTCGAAGCCTGGACAGCCCGATATCGTGGCGCTGAACGGGTCAGGCCGTGCGCCTGCCGCGGCCAGTGCAGCGGCACTTCGCGCACGGGGGCTTGATACCGTGCCCTTGCGCGGGCCCGAGGCCGTGACCATCCCCGGTGCCGTCGATGCATTCTGCACCCTTTCGGAAGATCATGGCCGTTTGGGGATCGATGCCTTGCTCGCGCCCGCGATCCGCTATGCAGAAGAGGGTGTGCCGATGGCCCCACGCGTTGCGCTGGATTGGCCGGGTGCCGCCAAGGCCCTGCAGGGGCACGCGACCAGGCATTATCCGGTCAACCCTGTTCCGATCCTCAGCGCGCCGGCCCAGGCCAAGGCCTTGCGGCTGATCGCGCAGAAGGGCCGCGCCGGATTTTATGAGGGCGAAGTGGCGGAAGATCTGGTGGCCGCCCTGCGCGAGGCTGGCGGCGTTCACGATCTGGCGGATTTTGCGGCGCAGCGCTGCAATTACAACGATCCGGTCAGCGGCCGTTACAAGGGGACGGAACTGGTGGAACACGCGCCCAACGGGCAGGGCGCGACCGCCATCCTGTTGCTGAACATCCTGTCGCATTTCGACATCGCGGGCATGGACCCGCTGAGCGCCACCCGCATTCATATCGAGGCCGAAGCGACAAGGCTGGCCTATGATGCGCGCAACCGGTTCATCGCCGACCCCGATCACACCACGCGGCTGGGGCATATGCTGGCGCCTGAAACCGCGGCGCGGCTGGCGGCGCTGATCGATCCGAAAAAGGCCATGGCCAATGCGCATGAGGTCAGCGAAGCGATCCACAAGGATACGGTCTATATCACTGTGGTTGATCGCGACCGGATGGCGGTATCGCTGATCTATTCGCTGTTTCATGGCTTCGGCTCGGGGATCGGGTCCGAGAAGTTCGGGATCCTGCTGCAGAACCGTGGTGCGGGTTTCACGCTTGAGGAAGGGCACCCCAACGAAATGGCGCCGGGCAAGCGGCCGATGCACACGATCATTCCGGGCATGCTGCGGGTGGATGGACGTGTGACCATGCCCTTCGGCGTGATGGGCGGTGCCTATCAGTCGACGGGTCATGCCCGGTTCGTGTCGAACATGGTTGATTTCGGCATGAATGCGCAAACTGCGATCGATACACCGCGCGCCTTTGCCGAAGGGGCAATCCTAAAGGTGGAAAGCGGGTATTCGGATGCCGTGCGCGCGGAACTGGTCGAGATGGGCCATGACGTCATGCTGGCCGACAGCCCCATCGGCGGGGCGCAATCGATCCTGATCCGCGAGGATGGCGTTCTGGAAGGCGCATCCGATCCGCGCAAGGACGGCTGCGCATTGGGTTACTGAACGTGCCGGGGGCGGGCCATGGTCCGCCCCGTTCGGCATCCGGTCAGTTCAGCTGGAAATGCAGCGGGTAGAGACCATCCTGGAACGGACCGAACAGGTCGGGAATATCGGGATGGTCCACTGGTTCGCCGGAGTAGTCGGCGATCAGGTTCTGTTCCGAGACATAAGCCACGTAGTAGCTTTGATCGTTTTCGGCCAGAAGATGGTAAAACGGCTGTTCTTTAACAGGGCGGCTATCTTCGGGAATGGAATCATACCATTCCTCGGTATTGTTGAATTGCGGGTCAACATCAAACACGACGCCACGAAACGGATGCTTCTTGTGGCGAACGACCTGTCCGAGATGATACTTTGCGCGTGTCTTCAACATAGCGATTTGGCCCCTATGCCCCTTGATTAGACCTTCCGAGGGGTATTTGTCCAACGTTTGGGCGTGAAAGCAGGGAAACAGTGTGTGGTGCTTGCCATAACAGTGCCACAAATTACGGCAGCCCTTGAATAACTTCGCGGCAATCTCGAGGCAGTCCCAGAAACGGCGGCAAAAAGCCTGTGTGCGGCATGCTCCACGGAATTGTCATTTCTTCTTTCCCGTCTTTCCGTTAAGCTGACGCAAAAAGAAAAAAAGATCAGTGAAACGAGAGGCAGATGAGCAGACTTCTTCGCGCCTTCATCCTGTTGATGGTTCTTGCGTCCTGTGGAAGCCGTGAATTCTCGGCGCCACGCAATCTGGATAACGCTTGCGCCATCCTCAGCGAGCGCCCGAATTACGCCCGCGCCCTGCGCGCGACAGAACGCCGCTGGGGTGTGCCCGTGGCCGTGCAGATGGCGACGATCTACCAGGAAAGCAAATTCATCGGGAATGCGCGGACGCCGTTCCAGTACACGCTTGGCGTGATCCCGATGGGGCGGCAGAGTTCGGCCTATGGCTATAGCCAGGCGCTGGATGGCACGTGGCGCGAATACCAGGTGGATCAGCGCCGGATGAGCGCGCGGCGCGACCGCATCGACGATGCAACCGATTTCATGGGCTGGTACATGAACCGTTCACGCGAGCGCAACGGTATCTCGCTGAGCGACGCGCGCAACCAGTACCTTGCCTATCACGAGGGGCATACAGGGTTCTCGCGCGGGTCCTACAATCAGAAAAGCTGGCTGTTGCGGATCGCGGGCACGGTGCAGGATCGTGCCGTCATGTATGATGCGCAGCTTCTGTCCTGTCCGAACCGGCTGCGGTAGACCGTTCATGATCGCGGATGTGTTTGGGCCGTCTGCGATCATCAGAACTGATCGCGCCGGATAAATTTATAAAATTCGACATATCCTTCCTCTCCGGGGTAGCCAGAGTCATGTCCCCGCGCGGCGTGACGCGCCATGCCACGGCCGCCTGTCGCGGTTCGTCCCCGAAGGAGAGATGATGACCGATACCGCCGCTTCTACCGATTCCCGTGTCACGGGGGAAAATGCGCGGCGCATCCTGCGCCGCGATCCTCATCCGTATCTGTTCCGTCCGATCAGCTTCAGGTCGGTCACGGTCCGCAACCGGATCATGCTGTCGCCCATGTGCCAGTATTCCGCCCAGGAGGGGATGCCGAATGACTGGCATCTCATGCATCTGGGTGCGCGTGCCGCAGGTGGTGCGGGGATCGTCTGCACCGAGGCCGTGCATGTGGCTCCGCGGGGCCGGATTACGCAGCATGATCTTGGGCTGTGGAATGACGCGCAGCGCGACAGCCTGGCGCGGGTAGCCGGTTTTGTCGCGGCGCAAGGGGCGGTGCCCGCGATCCAGCTTGGCCATGCGGGGCGCAAGGCCTCGGTCGGGCGCCCCTGGGAAGGGACGCGCCCCGTGCCGCCCTCGGACGGTGGGTGGAGCACGGTTGCCCCCTCGGCCCGGTCCTATGCTGACGGATGGCCAACCCCCGAGGCGCTGTCCCTCGACGGTATCCAGGCCGAACTGGACGCGCTGGCCCAGGCGACCCGCCGCGCGCGCGAGGCGGGTTTCCGGATCATCGAATTGCATGCCGCGCATGGTTACCTGATCCATCAGTTCTACTCGCCGCTCAGCAACACGCGCAGTGATGCCTATGGCGGTGGCTTCGACAATCGGATCCGTTTCCTGATCGAGTCGCTGGTGGCGATGCGCAGCGAATGGCCGGACGATCTGCCGCTGTTCGTGCGCCTGAGCGTGACCGACTGGGTCGATGGTGGCTGGACGATCGAGGATAGCGTCAAGCTTTGCCGGATCCTGAAGGGGCGCAGTGACGTGGATCTGATCGATTGCACGTCAGGTGGAAATGATCCGCGTCAGCAAATCCCGATCCATCCCGGTTACCAGGTGCCCTTTGCACGCCGCATCAGGGCCGAAACAGGCCTGTCCACCGGTGCGGTCGGCTTGATCAATGCCCCTGATCTGGCGGAATCCATCGTCGCCAACGGCGATGCCGATCTGGTTCTTCTGGGGCGGGGCCTGCTTGCCGATCCGCACTGGCCGCTGAAGGCGGCAGCCGCCCTCAAGGCACAGAATGTCACCTGGCCGGTGCAATACGAGCGGTCAAACATCTTCTGATGTCCGGGAAGGGCGATAAGAAATATTGATCGAAAGCGATGAAAACTTAAAATTCGACTAATTTTTGTCTGTCGGGCTTACTGGCATGGCAGGCTGTCTTGCTGATGGCCTGCAGTGACTGACAAGGACAGAACGATCATGCTGGATACGCCTGCGTCCCCTTCATCCCCGTTCCAGACGGCGGCCGATCTGCGGCAGGCCTGCCGCGAAGGCCGGTTCGCCGCGCCGACCAGTGGGCACGCCAAAGGATACCAGCAGGGGAACGTGGTGATCCTGCCGCGCGACCTTGCCGCCGATTTCCTGCGCTTCTGCGTGGTCAACCCCAAGCCCGCGCCGATCCTCGGCGTGTCCGAACCGGGCGATCCTGCCCTCAAGATGTTGGGCGAGGGGATCGACATCCGCACAGACGTGCCGCGCTACCGGGTGTTTCGCAACGGCGATCCTGCCGAATGCCTGACCGACATCGGCGCGCTGTGGCGCGATGATTTCGTGACCTTCGTGATCGGCTGTTCCTTTTCTTTCGAAACCGCGCTGCTGCAGGCGCGCATCCCGGTCCGGCATATCGAAGCGGGGCGCAATGTGCCGATGTATGTAACCAACCTGCAGACCCATGCCGCCGGACCTTTTGGCGGGCCCATGGTCGTGTCGATGCGTGGATTCTCAACCTCCGATGCGATCCGTGCCATGGTATTGTCGGCGCAGATGCCGCAGGCGCACGGGGCGCCGGTGCATTTCGGCGATCCCACGGCGATCGGGATCAGGGATATCGATGCGCCCGAATTCGGTGATGCGCCCATTCTCGAAGAGGGCGACGTGCCGGTGTTCTGGGCCTGTGGCGTGACCCCGCAATCGGCCATTCGCAAGGCGAAGCCCGAGATCGCCATCATGCATGAACCCGGCCACATGCTTGTGACCGACCTTCCGACCGATGCGTGATCCCTTCCGGGGGTGACCTTGCATCCAATCACAAAGACAAGACTTCAAACGCAACAAGGAGACCATTGATGACACCCGTATTCCGCACCCTTCTGGCCTCGGCCGCATTGCTGCCGATGGCGATGGCCGCTTCGGCGCAGGACTTGCCCGAAACCACCCTGTCGGTGGTGGGCAGCTGGAGCAGCTTGCCGCTCTATCAGAAATTTGAGCGCACCTTCTGGGAAGAAACCGTGCCTGCAGCCTCGGGCGGCAAGATCACGGTCAACATGACCACTTTCAACCAGATGGGCGTGTCCGGCGGTGACGTGTTCCGCATGCTGGGCGATGGCGTGTTCGAAGTGGGCATGACTGTGGGCGACTATACCGTGGCCGATGCGCCCGAACTGGAAGGGCTGGACGTGCCGCTGCTGGCGACCGACGCCGAGAACGCGCGCAAGATGGTGGCCGCGGCCAAGCCGATGGTCGCCGATATCATGCGCGACCGTTTCAATGCGCATATGCTGGCCATCGCGCCCTATCCGCCGCAGGTCGTGTTCTGCAATGCCGAGATCGCAAGCCTGGATGACCTTGGTGGCAAGAAGATCCGTGGCTCTGGTCGCATGACCACCCTGTTCCTCGAGGCGCTGGGCGCCGAGGGCATCACCATGGCCTTCTCGGAAGTGCCGGGCGCGCTGGAGCGCGGGGTGATCGATTGCGCGGTGACCGGTGCCGGTTCCGGCTATTCCTCGGGGTGGTTCGAATCCTCGACCCATCTGGTGAACCTGCCGCTGGGTGGCTGGGATCCGGTCATCACTGCCGTGAACCTGGATGCCTGGAACGCGATGGACCCCGCCGTGCAGACCTTCCTGACCGAGCAGGTCAAGACCGGCTTCGAGGATCCGGCATGGGATGATGCCGCCGGTGCCTTGGCGCGCGACATCGCCTGCCTGACCGGATCGGGCGAATGTGCCGCCGGTGCTGCCGCATCGATGACGCTGGTGGAACTGAGCGATGCCGACAAGGCCCGCGCGGTCGAGGTGCTGGAGCAGAAGATCCTGCCCGACTGGGCCGAGCGCGCCGGTGGTGACTGGGCAGAGCGCTGGAACGCAAGTGTCGGTGCGGCGCTGGGCGTCAGCATCGGGAACTGAGGCCGATCATGAAAAGGAGCGGGGCAATATGACAGGTTCGGACAGGCTGGCCACGCGGGTGATGACACTCGTCAATGGTCTGAGAACTGCCAACAGGTGGATTGCCCTGCTCTGCGGCATGGTGCTGGTGGGGGCTGTCGTCCTCATCATCATCGAGGTGCTGGGCCGTCAGTTTCCCGCGCTGCATCTGGGCGGCGCGGACGAGCTTTCGGGTTACATCATGGCCGCGATTGCCACATGGGGCTTTTCCTATGCGCTGGTCGAACGGGCGCATGTGCGCATCGACCTTGTCCATGCGCGGCTTCCCGTCGGGGGGCGCGCGGTGATGGATGTGATTGCCATGGCCTCGGTGCTGCTGGTGGCCGTTCTTGTCGCCTCCTACGCCTATGACGTGCTGGCCAAGTCGCTGGCGCGCGGATCGCGCTCGAACACACCGCTGGGCGTGCCGCTCTGGATGCCGCAGATCATCTGGTTCGGCGGATGGGTCTGGCTGACGCTGACCTCGGCCCTGCTGCTGGCGGCGACGGTGATCCTGTCGCTGCTGCGGCGCTGGGACATGGTGGAACAGATCGCCTCGATCCCGGTCGAGACAGGAGAAGTGCAATGATCTGGTATGTCTCGATCGGTCTGGCCGTTCTGCTGGCGCTGTCGGTGCCGGTCGGGGCGGCGCTGTTCATCCTTGGTTTCGGCCTTGATGCGTTCTTTTCGCCCATGCCGCTGATGCGCGGGCTGGGGCAGATGGTCTATTCCTCATCCGACAGCTTCCTGCTGATCGCGATCCCGCTGTTCGTCCTGCTGGGCGAAATCCTGGTGCGCGCGGGTATCGCCGAGCGTACCTATGCCACGCTGGACACCTGGTTTTCCTGGCTGCCGGGCGGGCTGGTGCATGCCAATATCGGCACGGCAACGATGTTTTCGGCCACGTCCGGATCATCGGTCGCGACGGCCGCAACGGTGGCGACCGTGGCCATGCCGCAGGCGCGCAAACAGGGCTATGATCAGCGTCTCTTTGCCGGGGCGATTGCCGCCGGTGGTGCGCTGGGCATCCTGTTGCCACCCTCGATCAACCTGATCGTCTACGGCTTTCTGACACAGACATCGGTGCCGCAACTGTTCATGGCCGGGATCGTGCCCGGCTTGCTCATGGCACTGGGTTTCATGATCATCACGGCGATCCTGTGCACGATCAAGCCCGAATGGGGCGGGCCAAGCCGCAGCTTCACCTGGGCCGAACGCATGGCTGGCCTGCCGCATCTGATCCCCGTGCTGCTGGTCTTCGCCATCATCATCGGGTCGATCTATACCGGCTGGGCCACCCCGACCGAGGCGGCCGCCATCGGCGTCGTCATGGCGTTGGGGATTGCGGCCTTCTATGGCGCTGTCACATGGACCAACATGCGCGCGGCGCTTCTGGGCACGATCCGCACCACATCCATGGTGATGTTCGTGATCGTCGGCGCCTATTTCCTGAACTTCGCGCTGGGCGCAACAGGTCTGAACCGTGCGCTGTCGGGCTTTCTGGAGGGGCTGGGTCTTGGACCTTACGGCATGCTTCTGATGATCGTGCTGATGTATATCCTGTTGGGCTTTTTCATCGAAACGCTGGCCCTGATGATCGCGACCATCCCGATCGTGGTGCCCATCGTGATCGGTCTTGGCTTTGACAAGGTGTGGTTCGGCATCCTGCTGATCGTGCTGATCGAAATGGCGCTGATCACCCCGCCTGTGGGCCTGAACCTTTATGTCGTGCAGGGCGCGCGCAAGGAAGGCCGGCTGAGCGATGTGATGCTGGGGGCCATTCCCTTCGTCTTCGTGATGCTGGTGATGGTGGGCCTCTTGATCGCCTTTCCCTCCATCGCGCTGCTTTTCGCGCCAAGCTGAGGCGCGGCACATCACCACCACTCACGAACGGAGAAGACCAGGACAATGGGCAACCGCGTAACCTTTGAACGGGCAGGCCACGGGCCGGTCGAGATCGATATCAGCCAGGGGGTGATTGCAGGGTGGACCGGGCGCAACGCCGATGCGGTCAACCATCATATCGCCGAACTGGCCGAGATCGGCGTGCCAGCGCCATCGACCGTACCGCTTTACTATCGCGTGTCAGACCTGATGTTCACGACCGCGCCGGTGATCCAGTGCCTTGACGACACCTCCTCGGGCGAGGCAGAGCCGATGCTGATCGACGACGGCACACGGCTGTATCTGGGGTTGGGGTCGGATCATACCGACCGCAAGCTGGAAGCCTATTCCGTCGCTCATTCCAAGCAGATCTGTCCCAAGCCGATGGCCCCCGTCCTGTGGGATTTCGACGAGGTTGCGGACCATCTGGACGAGATCCGCATCCGTTCCTTCATCAAGGAAGGGAATGACTGGGTGGCCTATCAGGAGGGGACGCTGGCCTCGATCCGACCGCTGTCCGAACTGCTGGCCGGATCGCCCGCGTCGCAGGGGGGCACCCGTTTGCAGCCGGGAACCGCGATGATGTGCGGCACGTTTGCGGTGTTGTCGGGCGGCGTGCGTCCTGCAAATGCCTTTCGCATGGAAATGATTGATGACAAGCTGGGTAGGCGTATCGAACACGGCTACCATATGGCCAGCCTTCCCGTCATCGCTTGACCATCAGGAGTCCCATGACCCAATCCCCGCTGAAATCCCCTTGTGGGCGGATCACCTACCGCGCTGAAGATCACGCGCGTCACGCCATCGACCGGGCCATGGACATGCCAATGTCGGTCATGTCCCGGATCTACACGCAATACGACGCCGCACGGATCATGCAGGCGGCGCAGGCGCTGGATGCGGATGCCGCCCGCAAAGCGGGTGCGCTGGCGGGCATGCTGATATCCATCAAGGATCTGTTCGACGAGGCGGGTCAGGTGACGGCTGCCGGATCGACCATCCTGCGCGTGGCGGCCCCGGCCAAGGCGGATGCGCCCGTGGTGGCGCGCCTCAAGGCGGCGGGTGCGGTGCCTTGCGGGCGCACGGCGATGTCGGAATTCGCCTATTCGGGCGTGGGTCTGAACCCGCATACCGGCAATCCGGGCAATGCGCGCGACCCTTCGCGCATTTCGGGGGGGTCCAGTTCCGGTGCCGCCGTGTCCGTGGCGCTGGGGTTGGCGGATGTGGCCCTTGGGACCGATACCGGCGGGTCCGTGCGCATCCCTGCCGCGCTCAATGGTTTGGCCGGGTTCAAGCCGACACAGGCCACCGTGCCGCTGGAAGGGGCCTTTCCGCTGTCCCAGACATTCGACAGCATCGGCCCGCTGGCCCCGCGGATCGCGACATGCGCCGCCGTGCATGCTGTGCTGTCCGGCACCACTGCGCCGCAGACACCCGAACACAGACCCCTGCGTCTTGCCGTTCTGCAGGGTCCGTTGATGGGCGGTCTTGATGCCCAGGTGACGGCCGATTTCGCAGCAGCCCTGACCGTCCTGCGCGCCGCCGGGCACGAGGTGATCGAGGTCGAGTTGCCCGAACTTGACGGCTACGGCGACGTCAATCGCATCGTTGTCGCGACCGAGGCGCATGCCATCCATGCCCATCACCTTGACGGGTTGAAGACCCAGGGCGATCCGCGCGTTCTGCAACGCATCATGTCCGCAACAGGCTTTGGTGAATCTGATTATCCGGACAAGCTGGCGCATCGTGCGCGGGCGATGGCGGCATTCCATACGCTTGCGGATGGTATTGACGCCTTCCTGCTGCCGACGGTACCGACCGTTGCCCCCGCGATCGCCGAGGTCGATGCAGATTTCGACCGCTTGAACGCGCTGATGCTGCGCAATCCGTCACTGGTCAATTTCCTTGACGGCTGCGCCGCAACGGTTCCGATGCAACGTGCGCAACGTCTTGCGACCGGGTTGATGATCTTCGCACCGGGCGGGTGGGACTGGCATGTTCTGGATATCGCCGCGCGCTGCGAGGCGCTGCTGCAATAATGACGGATCCGTGGATCTGGGGCGCGTTCACGGCCCGGATGCTGGGAACGGCCTTTGTCGTGATCGCGATTTCCTGGATCTCGGTTCGGGCGGGGCCGCGCATTGGTGGCGTGATCGTCGGTTTGCCGATCGTGCTGGCGCCGGGCCTGGGTTTCATGTTGCTGGATCAATCCGGGGAATTCGTGGCCGCCGCCGCTGCGGGGGCTCTCTATTCGCTGGCGGCAACGCAGGCCTTTCTGCTGGTCTTCGTGGCCCTTGCGCAAAAACTCGGACCATTTTCGGCAGTGACCGGCGCAGCGCTTGCCTGGCTTTGCCTGGCCATACCGCTCAGCATGGTTTCGCATCCGCCGCTGCTGGGGGCGCTGTTGTTCGGTGTGGTGACGGTTGCGGCGCGCCGGATCGGGCGCGTCTGGGTCTCGGGGGGCGAGGCGCGGGCGGCCGCCACGAAATGGGGCCTCATGGCCTTGCGCGGCATTCTGGCCGGTATGCTGGTGGGCGCGGTCACCTTGGGGGCATCGGTGCTTGGCGCCGGTTTTTCCGGTGCCCTTATGGCCTATCCGATCGGGTTCACAGTCATCGCGATATCGCTGCATCTGGACCATGGCGGCGCCTTTGCCGCCCAGACCGCCCATGCCGGGCTGACGGGAATGACCAGCCTGGCCATCTTCTGCCTTTGTCTTGCTTTGCTGTTGCGGCATCTGCCGGCGGGGATGGCCTTTGCCCTCGCTCTTGCCGCCTCGGTTCTGGTAACGCTGATCATGACCTTGGTGGCGGGGCGCAAGGCGCGGGGGCGGTCTTGACATGCGTGGTGCCGAAATGGTCGCTGAGAACATGCATTCACTGATCGGACCCTGGCCATGGTAGATTTCAAGGGGCTGGAGACTTTCCTCTGGGTTGCGGCACTGGGCAGTTTCCGGGGTGCGGCGCAAAAGCTGAACACGACACAGCCCGCGATATCCCACAGGATCGCCCAGCTTGAGGCCGAAGTGGGCGCGAAACTGCTGACCCGCGAAAGCCGCAATGTGGCGCCAACGCTGCGTGGGCGGCAATTGCTGGTCTATGCCGAAAAGATCTTGGCCATGCGCGCCGAGATGCTGGCCAGCCTGCGCGACGCCGAGGCCGTGCGCGGCGTGATCCGTCTTGGCGTGGCGGAAACCATTGTTCACACGTGGCTGCCCGATTTCATCAAGGAAGTGCATCGCATCTATCCGAACCTGTCGATCGAGATCGAGGTTGATATCTCGCCTTCGCTGCGGACGCGCCTTCTGGCGCAAGAGATCGACATCGCCTTTCTGCTGGGGCCCTTGTCGGCCCCGCTGCTGCGCAACCGGTTGCTGTGCGAATACCCCGTGGGCTTCATCGCCAGCCCCTTGCTGCAGGTGCCCAACCCGGCGGATGTGCGCGACCTTGCGCAATTTCCGCTGATCACCTTCGCCCGCAAGACCCAGCCCTATGAACAGGTCAAATCCCTGTTCAACCGGCCTTACCTGCCGCCGATCAACCTGCATGCCAGCGCCTCGATGGCGACGGTGGTGCATCTGGCGACCGAAGGGATCGGGATCGCCGTCATCCCCCACGAACTGGTCGAGGCGGAATTGCGTGACGGTAAACTGGAACGCATCCAGACAGAGGTGACGATGCCGCCCTTGGCCTTCTGCGCCAGTTGGCTGGAAAGCCCCGATACCCTTGCCGTCGAACTGGTGGTCGAGATTGCGGCCCGCATGGCCGGAAGCTGGAACGAACCGTCGCGCCCCGGTTAGTCGGCCCCGATGGTGCGCGCGCTCAGCCGCACCCCGGCTTCGACACGCGAACCGGGATAGGCGACAACGGCCTCACCCTCCGCGATGCCCGCGATGATCTGTACCCAGTCTGCGGTCATGCGGCCAGTCTCGACCCTGCGGATCGCCGCGCGCCCGTCTATTGCGACGAACACCGCCCATTGCCCATCCTCGCGGAACAGGGCCGCGCGCGGCACCTGCAACACATCCTGTCCTTCCCAGACCACGATCCGCACATAGACGCGATACCTGTCGCCCAGACCGGCGCGCCCTTCGGGCGGCGATGTGATATCCAGCAGAAGGCGCACGCGCTGTTCCTCGATCCCCAATGCGGATACGCGGGTGAAGGCCGAAGGGTCGATGCGGCGGACCTTGGCGTCGATCACGCCATCGCCGCCCCACCGCTCGACATGGGCGCGGGTGCCCGGCGCGATTCCGATGGTGTCGGCAGACAGCAGATCCACCTCGATCTCCAGATCGTCGAGATCGCCAATGCTCAGAAGCGGCGCACCGGCCTGGACCAGCCGCGCGTTCAGGTCAGTGACCTCAAGAACCGTGCCCGACACAGGCGCCGTCAGGCGGATGCAGCAATCCGACAAGACACCCCCCGCTTCGGGTGTTTCAGGCCCCATCAGTTGCGCGCCTGCCCGCTCCAGCGTAGCGCGTGTCAGTTCCAGTTCAGCCAGGGCGGCCTGCCGCGCGGCGCGGGCCGTGGCCGTGGCCTGTGCGCTGTTTTCCAGCACGGTCACGGAAACCGTGCCGCGGGCGGCCAGTGTCTTGTTGCGCTCCAGCTCTGCCTCGAAATGGCCGAGTTCGACATCGGCACGGTCCAACTGTGCCTCGGCCAGTTTCACCGCCGCTTCGGCCTCGGTCACGGCGGCCTCGGCCAGGCGGCGGGCGCGGGCGTCCAGAAAGGCGGGCTCGGCGGGTTGGATGACGGCCACCACGGTTTCGCCCGCCTCCACCGCGTCCCCCGTTTCCACGGGGGACCGGGTCGTGTTCCCCGTGACCGGGGCAGTGACCTGCCATGGATCACGGATCCGGGTCATGCCTTCGGCTGTTACCGTCACCTCCATCGGGGCGATGCGCGCCGTCACCAGATCGACGGGCACGGGTTGCGGCAGCAGCGCCCACAGAAGGCTGCCGATCACGGCCATCACCGCGACAGCGCCAAGGATCAGTCGGAGATAGCGTGTCATGATCATTCCTTCTGCTTGAGGGCTGTCACGATGTCGATCCGGTCCAGCCTGCGCCGGACCATCAGGACCGATACGAAAGCGGTCGCCAGCGCCGTCAACGCCGCCTGCGCATATGTCGCTTGGGAAATGACCATCGGCAGGCTGATGATGTCGGTCGAGAATCCCTGCGTCATCAGGATCGCGAACCAGTAGCCCAGCAGCCAGCCCACCGGCACGGCAACCAGCGTCAGCAGCATCTGTTCAGCGATCAGCACATAACCGACTTCGGCCCGTCGAAAGCCCAGCACGCGCAGGCTTGCCAGTTCATGCGCGCGTTCCGCCAGCTGGATACGGGCGGCGTTGTAGACAACGCCGATGGTGATCAGCATCCCCAGTCCCGAGAAGATGATGGTCATCGTGATCAGGCTTTCGTTCATCGTCGCCTCCATCGAGGCGCGCACATCCGCCCAGAGGGTGAAACCCGCGATGGCCGGTGTCTGCTTGATCCGGGTTTGCAGAGCGGGCAGCGCAGAGGTGTCGACGGCCAGATGCAACATGTTGACCTGTGGCGTTTCGTTCATCAGGTCAAAAAAGGCATCGCTCCGCATCAGGATGTCCTGCCCCATGCTTTGACGAAACACCTGCGTCACTGTCACGGCCCAGGGCTGGCGCGGCGGGGCCAGAAGCTCGACCTCGACCTTGTCCCCGGGCATCAGGCCCAGGTAGGTGGCAAGCGATTCAGGCAGGGCCACGCCACTGTCGGGCAGGGGGATCGGTCTGCCTTCGGGGTCCAGAAGACGGGTCAGGTCGGCACCGGGATCACGCGCCATCAGGCTGACCAGCTTGGACCCTGGCCCGTGGCTTATCCGCACCGCTGCGGCATAGACCCCTTCGGCATGCAGCACGCCGGGCAGGGACAGGGCGGCCAGTTCCGCCTGAACCGTGACCGGTTGATGCAGTATCATCGTCGCATGCTGGCGATTGGTCCGGTCGAATAGATCCTCCATCACTACGTCGATGATGTCGAAGGTCACGAAAGACGCGACCAGCACCGCCACCGATCCGGCCACCCCGAACAGGGTTACGGCCGCGCGACCGGGCCAGCGCGTCAACGACCGCACGATCATCATCGTGGTCTGGCGCAGGCCAAGCCTGTATCCCAGCGCATCGGCCCAACCGCGCCGGTAGACCGGGGGGGCAGGAGGGGCCATGGCGACGGCAGGCGCCAGGCGGACCGCAGCCGATACCGCGCGCATCGCGCCAAGAATGACCGCGCCCATCGCCGCCGCGCCAGAGATGACCATCGGCGCAGCCCCCGGCCTGTAATCAAGCCAGGGAAAGCGGAAGTATTCGGTGTAAAGCGCGGTCATCTCGTGACCCAGCCACCACCCCATGCCCCAACCGATCAGCGTGCCGGCCAACCCGATCCCGACCGTCATCTTGAGGTAATGGATCACGATGGTCCGTGTCGGATAGCCGATGGCCTTCAGCAGCCCGATCTGTCGCCGTTCCAGTGCGATAAGCCGCCCCAGCACCATGTTGACCAGAAAGGCCGACACCACCAGAAAGATTGGCGGCAACACGCGCGCCATGGCGCCAAGCTGGCTCAACTCACCTTCGATGAAGACATGCGACATCTGCCGGTCGCGGCCATGGGTGCCCGTGCCGCCATATGGGGCCAGCAGGCGGTCCACGGCGGCGATCACCGCTGCCTCATGCGCGCCCCGCGACAGGCTGAGGGTCAGGTCATTGAAGGCACCATCCAGATCGGTTGCGGCGGCGGCAGCGGGTTCACGCATCCAGATCAGCCCGAAATGCCTGTCATCGGGCATCATCGCGGCTGGTCCCAGCGTGTAGATGTATTCGGGCGACAGCAGGTGCCCGGTCACCACCAGTTCGCGCAGGCGCCCGTTCAGCACGGCGCGGAACCTGTTGCCCGGCTGCAGCCCGTTCGCCTGTGCAAAGGGTTCCGACAGTGCCACCTCGTCCGGTTGCAGCGGATCGGGCAGCCGGCCCGTCCGCAACAGCGGCAGGTTCAGCGCAGGCCCCCCTAGCGCGGGCAGGGAAATCACCCGCGCCGACGCAGGTTCGACCATGCCTTCAAGGTCCACCATGGCGGTAAAGACGATCCGCGCCTCGGCCTGGGCCACCCCATCGATGGCGGCGATTTCGGACAGCAGGCTGCGCGGTGCACGGGTCACGCCCGCAAAGACATCGGCAAAGCGATGGCGTTCGTAAAAGGCGTCACGCGTTTCGGTCAGCGAGCGTTGCGTGCCGGTCGACAGCACCATGACCATCACGCCGCAGGCCAGCACCATCGCGATGGCAAGGCACTGGGCCCAGATCCCCCGCAGGTCGCGCAGCACCTTGCGATCCAGCGCGCGCATCACCAGCTGACCTCGGAAGGGGCGATGGGGGCGCAGTTTTCCTCGACCTTCGTGATGCGGCCATCGGCCATGTAGATGACGCGATCGGCGATGCGGCGGATCTCGGCGTTGTGGGTGATCAGGGCGGTCGTGGTGCCAAGGTCACGATTGACGCCGATCAGCGCCTCAAGAACCGTGATGCCGGTCTTGCTGTCCAGCGCGCCGGTCGGTTCGTCGCATAGCAGGATATCGGGGCGCTTGGCGATGGCGCGGGCAATGGCCACGCGCTGTTGTTCCCCGCCCGACAATTCCGAGGGGAAATGATCCATCCGGCCGCTCAGGCCGACGCGGTCCAGCGCCTCTTCCGGGGGCATGGGATCGCCTGCGATTTCGGTGACAAGCGCCACGTTTTCGCGCGCGGTCAGGCTGGGCACCAGATTGTAGAACTGAAAGACAAAGCCCACGTGCTTGCGGCGAAACTCGGTGAGCGCGGCGTCCTCCACGGCGCTCAGGTCCTGATCGCGGAACATGACCCGCCCCGATGTGGGCTGATCAAGGCCGCCAAGGATGTTCAGCAAGGTGGACTTGCCCGACCCCGATGCCCCCAGAAGCACCACGACTTCGGCCTCGAACAGGCTGACGGACACCCCGTCAAGCGCGTGCACGGCCACGGGACCGGAGCGATAGACCTTGGTAATCGCCTCGGTGGACAGGACAGGTGTTCGTGCGCGCGCAATCCTTTGCATGCCGTAACCCTAGCATGACCGCAGCGCACCGCGGGTTGATCTGCCGCAAAGCGCAAATCAGTTTCATCAACCTAGGGTGTTCTTCGGGCAGGCGCATGATTTCGCCCAGGATTTCAGGTTCTGAAGGCCACGAATCCTGTCGGGGTCCTACCGAAAATGCAGGTTTTCCGATACCACAGAGGGCCGCATTGCAAAGGCCTGGATCAGGACCATGGTGCTTCGATGGCTTTGGACACCAGTTCTGTTTTCTCGTGCAATTTCCCCCTCAGGAGATGGGCATATCGCTGTGTCATGGTGACGTTGGAATGACCCAGCAGCCGTTGCACTTCATAGATGCTGACTTCGTTATTGATCAGGATACTGGCATAGGTGTGCCTGAGATCATGAATTCTCACGTCTTCCAGCCTTTCCGCCCGGACGACCTTGTACCAGGCCGCATAGAAGCTGTCGTATTTCGTTCGGGTGCGCGGATTGGTGAAAACATATCCCTCCGGCAAGTCCGATGTGCCCAGGCGGATGGATTTTCGGCGCACTTCCATAAGGGTATCAAGGGATTCCGTGCTCAAGAAGATCTCGCGCGAGCGGCCGCTTTTCGACACGGGGACTGTCCAGATGCGCTTTTGCGCGTCGATGTCCGACCATCTTGCGTTCCTCAACTCTCCAACGCGCGCCCCGGTCAGCAGCAACGCCTTGATCGCAAAATACAAATAGGGATGGGGGCTTTGCTTGCAGCCGGTCAACAGTCTTCGGATTTCCGTATCCGACAGGAATTTCTGAGTGTAATTGCCAATTGGCAGTTTTCTGACATCAATTTTCACATGAAGCTGATCCTCAAGATAGCCCCAGACATAGGCCAGCTTTATGATGTTCATCAGAAAATCGATATGCTTGTTGATTGTTGAGTTTTTCAGACCTTTCTCGATCTGCTTGTTGCTCCAATCGTTTACTTTTCTGGATGTGATGTCATTGAGGCAAAGTTTTCCGAAAGGCCCTGCGATATGTTTTGAATAGACCAGCCGATCTTCCGATCCTCTTTTCTTGGTGACAAGGGCATTTGGAAGATATTGCTGGAAGAAAAATTCATCCATCGTCACCGCAATTGCAGCATCTTCGGGTTTCTTTCTCCAGAACATGCTTTACACTCCCTGATTGATTTTTTTGATCGGTCGTGATGCCTACAAGATTCCCTACTAACAATACCTTAAGTATAGCAAGAAATCACCACATAAACCTATTCTTCACCTCATTAATCAAAAGTATTCACATACTAAATCGCAAAAATTGTGAGAAGCCTTATTGATAAACCTAAGGGTGCTGGCGGTAATCAAGACAGGTCGTCACTCTCAGGAAAGCTATTAGGCGATTTGCCTGCGAAAGCTTGGAAAATGAGATTAAGATGGCGGATCACGGGGCAAATTGTTGTATAATTGCAACAATCAAGCAGGTGCTTAAAGCCCGCCTATCCATCCGGAAAAGCAGCTTGCTTGGCAAAATAAGGATCAAACCATCGACCTGAAAGCCTGTCTTAGGCCTGACCGAAAGTTATATGCGTTATACAAAAGAAAAGAGCGAGCCGAAGCCCGCTCTTTCCCTACATCAAATCCAGAGTGGATTAGAAGTTAAACACGACGCCCATTTCAGCGTAGTTCGAACCACGCATGCTGGCAACGCCACCACCCAGCGATACACCTGCACCCAGATCGTAGTTGAAGCCAACGCCGAACAATTCGTCTTTCTGCACACCGACGCTGTTATCAACAGTGTTTGCAGTCAGCGCAACATTCAGTCCTTCGGCAACGCTCATCGAAACCGATGCACCGAAACCGTTGGTACCGTTCTTGTAGTTGTCAGCGTAGATTGCAAAGCCGATTTGCTCAACCTTGCCGCCAACGTGAAGCGACACGAAGTCTTGATCATTGTTATCGCTGTCTTGCGCGGTCACAGCAACAGTGTAGCCAGCAGCAGAGTAGGATGCCGACGCGACATTGCGCTGCACACCCGCGGCGGTATCAGATGTCGAGACACCAACCTTGAAGCCAGCGTTCGCATAGGTCAACATGATCACGCCATCAGTGGTCGCGGTCCAGTTGCCATAGTTTGCATCGCCGTTGAACGCACGCGGGTTCGCATACATGAAACCAGTGTAGCCCAACGAACCTGCGGCGTACCCAGCGGTTTCCTCGACAAGGCTCACGTTGCCAACAGCCAGGCTCAGGCCCTGATAGCCAATGCGGTAAGCAGGAGCGTAGAGCGCACCGGACGTCGACTGGAAAGTATCCTGAGCGGTAGTAGCAGCATCATCCGCCTGAATGCGAGTCTGAGCGCTGAAAGTTACACCAAACTCAGCCTCTGCTTCGCCAGTGATCACGATGCGCATACGGTGCTCTACCTGGGTCTGCTTTTCGTTCACTTCGCCAGCATCTTGAATGTTGTTGCTGTTTGTGTCGTTGAAGCGATTCTCAAGGTAAGTTGCACCAACACGACCAAAGCCGCTCAGCGTTATTTCAGCAGAAGCAACACCAGCGGTGGCGACCAGTGCGGTAGTTGCGATAAGAAGGTTTTTCATTTCGTTGCCCTCGGTTTTTCAAAGAATGCCCAAAACAGCGAGTCTGCCTTGGGTATGGCAATCGTTTCGCTCTTTTTGCCTGCCCGATGCAAGCGATCCAGAAGATAACGGAGCAAACCCGTGGGACGTGGTGCACCTATGTCACACATTGGACGACGGACCGCATCAGGCGGCAACCGCTGCACGCCCGCGTGCCCGTGCGTTTCAGCAAAGAGCTTGCCCCGCAGGGCAGGCTTGGCTAGGACGGTGACAATGGAATTTCCAAACTGGGCTGGGCAATGATGAAACAGCACGCTTTCAGGGTTTTCACTGCAGGATTGCTGGTTTTCGCCCTGGCCGCCTGCGGCAATCGCGCCGAGGACGATGCCCAGGCAGACGGCCCGCCGGTCATCTTTGACGCCGGGCGCGATGCGAACGCCTTCAATACGGGTCAGTCGATCTTCGATGCATTCCGGCGCAATCCGCCAGACGTGTCGGTCGAGGTGAACCGCTATCTTTGGAACGCATCGCTGGATGTGCTGAACTTCATGCCCATCGAATCGGTCGATCCCTTCACGGGCGTGATCGTCTTTGGTTATGGCACCCCGCCGGGTGGTGGTCAGGCCTATCGCGGCACGGTGCATATCAAGGATCCCGCGCTCGAGGCGCGCGCGCTCAGCGTGGCTTTGCAGACGCGCTCCGGTCCTGTTGCCGCCGGAACCCAGCGCGCCGTCGAGGATGCGATCCTGTCCCGCGCGCGTCAACTGCGCATCGCAGACGGGCGCCGCTAATCGCTGATCTGGCCGGGGCTTGCCGCGGCCAGACGCTCGATCCAGTCAAGCTGCTGCGGCAGGCATATGCGGCTGAGGTCATATTTGCCCCGCACATGTGAACGGGCCGCCTGCCCGAAGCGCTGCCGCAGATCGGGATCGTCCAGCAAGGCGCAGGCACGGTCCACCAGCGCGCGGCCATCGAAGAAATCCACCAGAAATCCGGTTTCGCCGTCACGGACAGCCTCGCGCACAGGGGCGGTGTCGCTGGCCACGATCGCGGCCCCGACGCTCATCGCTTCGAACAGCGACCAGCTGAGAACGAAAGGGTAGGTCAGGTAGAGATGCACGCGTGACACCTGCAGCAGCGTCACGAAGCGATCATAGGGAATCCGCCCCAGGAAATGCACCCGCGACCAGTCTTCATCAGGAATGCGGCCGCGCACCTCATCTATGAAAATCTGCTTCCATGTCTGCCCGTTGGGTGGTTTCGCACCATAGGACACCTGGTCCCCGCCAACGACAAGGACCTGTGCCTGCGGCCGTCGCGCAAGCAGGTCCGGCAGCGCGCGCATGAAGACATGGTAGCCGCGATAGGGCTCGAGGTTGCGATTGACGAAGGTGATCACCTCGTCGTTGCGGGTCAGCGTCCGGCCATCGGCAAGATCGAAACGCGCGGCGGGATCTGGCGTCAGATGATCGGTGTCGATCCCGTCATGGATCACGCTGATCCGGTCGCGATAGGCTGCGGGAAAGGTATCGGCCTGAAACCGTGTGGGGCTGATTCCCATGTCGCAGAGCGGTTGATGGATCAGGTTGTTGAGGTTCTTCATGCGGATGCGCAGCCGCTCGACCTGATCGACCCTTGGCATGAATTCGGGATCGAACCCAAGGTGATCGGGGTCCGACAGGTGGTATAGCTCGCAATAGAGACCGATGCGCACCTGCGGCCAGACATCGCGCAGAAACATCGCCTCGCCCCAGCCGGGATGCGCCACGATCAGATCGGGCACATATCCCTGCTGTCGCAAGGCGCGGGCCGCGCGGTAACAGGCCTCGCCCCGGATCACCTTGGTTTCGGTATCGGCCAGCCAGGGATGCACGCCCTGACCCGGCCGGCGCTTGATCGCATAGGGCAAGACGCGCACGCCGTTCCAGGTGGCTGCTTCCTTGACGCGCAGGGTCAGGGCCAGGCAATCATGGCCCCGCTGCACCAGCGCTGGCGCCAGATGCTTGAACTGACCCGGAAAATTCTGGTGGATGAAAAGCACCCGCATTCTGGAAAACCGTTCCCTACTCGTCCCGCCAACCCCTTATACAAGGCAAATTTGCCCTGCACAGACCCGCATTTTTGCGCGCCGCCCCTAGACCGTGGGCCAAAGCGGGCCTATCACGCGCTCTGAACTGGTCCAAGGGACCCCGCAGCCCGAACAAGAGGTCATCCGATGTCACGCTATGATGCCGCCCAGATCGAAGCGAAATGGCAAACAGCCTGGGACAGCGCCGGCCTGTTCCGCGCCGTGCCGGGCAGCCAGACGACCAAGCCGAAATATTACGTGCTGGAAATGTTCCCCTATCCGTCGGGACGCATCCACATGGGGCATGTGCGCAACTACACGATGGGCGACGTGATCGCGCGCTACAAGGTGACCAAGGGCTTCAACGTGCTGCACCCGATGGGCTGGGACGCTTTCGGCATGCCGGCCGAAAACGCCGCGATGGCGATTGGCGGCCACCCCAAGGACTGGACCTATCAGAACATCGCGGACATGCGCGCGCAGATGAAACCGCTGGGCCTGTCCATCGACTGGAGCCGCGAGTTCGCCACCTGCGATCCCGAATACTACGGCCAGCAGCAGGCGCTTTTCCTCGATATGCTGGAAAAGGGCCTGGTCTATCGCAAGAACGCCGTGGTGAACTGGGACCCGGTCGACATGACCGTTCTTGCCAATGAGCAGGTGATCGACGGCAAGGGCTGGCGATCGGGCGCCGATGTCGAACGGCGCGAGCTGACGCAGTGGTTCTTCAAGATTTCCGACTATTCCGAAGAACTGCTGACCGCGCTGGACGGGCTGGACAACTGGCCCGCCAAGGTGCGGCTGATGCAGTCGAACTGGATCGGCAAGTCGCGCGGGTTGCAATTCGCCTTCTCGCTGATCGACGGACCGCATGGCACCGACCGGATCGAGGTCTATACCACTCGCCCCGATACCCTGCTGGGCGCCAGCTTCGTGGGCATCTCGCCCGATCATCCGCTGGCCCGCCAGCTTGAGCGTGACAACCCCGAGGTCGCGGCCTTCTGCGCCGATTGCCGCAAGGGTGGCACGACCGAGGAAGCGCTTGAAAAAGCTGAAAAGAAGGGCTTAGACACTGGCCTGCGCGTGCGTCATCCCTTCGACACCGCCTGGGAACTGCCGGTCTATATCGCCAACTTCATCCTGATGGATTACGGCACGGGCGCGATCTTTGGCTGCCCCGCGCATGATCAGCGCGACTTCGACTTTGCCACGAAATACGGCCTGCCGATCATCTCGACCTTCCTGCCCTCCGAAGACAGCGCGACCGAACTGACCGAAGCCTATGTGCCGCTCAAGTCGGAAAAGGTATTCTACAACAAAGGGTTCGCAGGCGAGGCATGGCAGACCGGCGAACAGGCCGTCGAAGCCGCCATCACCTTCTGCGAAAGCAACGGCGTCGGTCACGGTGTCACCAAGTTCCGCCTGCGCGACTGGGGCCTGTCGCGGCAACGCTACTGGGGTTGCCCGATTCCGGTCGTGCATTGCGACACCTGCGGCGTGGTGCCCGAGGCGAAGGAAAACCTGCCCATCCGCCTGCCCGACGACGTCACCTTCGACGTGCCCGGCAACCCGCTGGACCGTCACCCGACATGGCGCGACTGCACCTGCCCCACATGCGGCGCGCCTGCGCGGCGCGAGACCGACACGATGGACACGTTCGTGGACAGCTCGTGGTATTACGCGCGCTTCACCGCGCCCCATGCCGCAACTCCCACGGATATGGCCGAGGCCGAATACTGGATGAATGTCGATCAGTATATCGGCGGCATCGAACATGCGATTCTGCACCTGCTTTATTCGCGCTTCTTCGCGCGGGCGATGAACATCACCGGCCACCTGCCCGACAAGGCGCGCGAACCCTTTGATGCCCTGTTTACCCAGGGCATGGTCACGCATGAAATCTACCAGACGCGCGACGCCAACGGCCGTCCGGTCTATCACCTGCCCGAAGATGTCGAGAATGGCCGCCTGATCGCCACCGGCGAAGCGGTCGAAATCATCCCCTCGGCCAAGATGTCCAAGTCAAAGAAGAACGTGGTCGATCCGGTCAACATCATCTCTGCCTATGGCGCGGATACCGCACGCTGGTTCGTTCTGTCCGACAGCCCGCCCGAACGTGACGTGGAATGGACCGCCTCGGGCGCCGAGGCGACGTTCAAGCATCTGGCCCGCGTGCACCGCATCGCCGCCGATATCGCCGCCTCGGACGAGGCGCCCAATGCCGCGGACGAAGACCTGCTGCGCGCGATGCACAAATGCATCCACGAGGTGACGGGCGGCATCGAATCCTTCGGCTTCAACGCGGCCATCGCCCGTCTTTACGCCTTCACCAACACGCTGGCCAAATCCACCGCCGGTACCGAGGCGCGCCGCACCGCAGCCCGCACGCTGGCGCAACTGATGGCCCCGATGACCCCGCACCTGTCCGAGGAAATCTGGTCCCTTCTGGGGGGTGATGGCCTGATCGCGGCGGCAGACTGGCCCGTGGCCGACGAATCGATGCTGATCGACGACACGGTGGTGCTGCCGATCCAGATCAACGGCAAGCGACGCGCGGAAATCAGCGTGGCGCGCGAGATCGACAAGGCAGAGCTTGAAAAGATCGTCCTGGCCCATGATGCTGTGGTCAAGGCGCTGGATGGGGCCGCGCCCAAGAAGCTTGTCATCGTCCCCGGACGGATCGTGAATGTCGTCATCTGACCGAAGAGCAGTTCTGCGCAGGCTCGGGTCTCTGGGCCTGGGCGGGCTTGTTCTGGGTAGTCTTGCCTTGGGGGGCTGTGGCTTCACGCCCGTCTATGGCCCATCGGGTCAGGCCAGCCGGCTGCAGGACAGCATCCTGCCCGATGCACCGCGCGCGCGCGACGAATTTCTGTTGATCCAGCAATTCGAAGCCCGGCTTGGGCGCGGTACCGACGGGCCCTATGCCCTGGGCTATGCCTATACGATCAGCGGGCAACGCATGGCGGTGACCGCAGAAAACGTGACAACCCGCTTCAACCTTGTCGGTCGCGTCGATTTCGTTTTGCGTGACCGCGCCACCGATGCCGTGCTGCTCCGCGATAGCGTCGATGGCTTTACAGGCTTTTCCACCACGGGTTCGACCTCGGCCACCGAAGCGGCCGTGCGCGATGCGCGCGAACGCCTGGCCGTTCTGCTGGCTGACCAGATGGTCACCCGGCTTGCCCTGACCGCTGACAGGCTGGCCCCATGAAACTCGGCCCTCGCGACGCACCGCGCTATTTCGCGCGCCCCGACCCGGACCGGACCGGCCTGCTGATTTATGGCACCGACGCGATGCGGGTGGCGCTCAAGCGGCAAGAGGTGATCGCCGCCCTGATCGGCCCCGCCGGCGAAGAAGAAATGCGGCTTGCCCGCCTGCCTGCCGCCGACCTGCGCAAGGATCCCGCCGCCCTGCAGGATGCGGTCAAGGCGATCAGCTTTTTCCCCGGCCCCCGCGTCGCCTTTGTCGAGGATGCGACCGACACGCTGACAGATGTGATCGCCGCCGCCCTGTCGGATTGGCAGAAGGGCGATGCCCAGATCATCGTCACGGCGGGCGCGCTGGCCGCCAAATCCAAGCTGCGCGCCCTGTTCGAGGGTCACCCCAACGCCTATGCTGCGGGGATTTACGACAATCCCCCCACGCGTGAGGAAATCGCCGCCGAACTGGCCCGCGCCGGGCTGGCGGATCTGGACAATGCCGCGATGTCGGCACTTGGCGCCTTGGCGCAAGAGATCGAGCCGGGCGATTTTCGCCAGACCCTGGAAAAGCTGTCGCTCTACAAGCTGGGCGACACCAGCCCCGTCACCGCCGAGGATATCGCCGCCTGCGCCCCCGCCACCTCAGAGGCGGATATGGACGATGTGCTCGACATCGTGGCCGAAGGGCGCGGCGAGATGATCGGCCCCGTGATGCGCAAGCTGCTGGCCCAAGGCGTGCAGCCTGTCACCTTGTGCATCGCGGCGGCGCGCCATTTCCGCACGCTTTATGCCGCGGCCTCTGATCCCGGCGGTCCGGCGCAGGGCATCGGCAAACTGCGCCCCCCGGTTTTCGGCCCGCGCCGCGACAAGATCCTGCGACAGGCCCAGGGCTGGCCCGTGCCCCGGCTGGAAATGGCCCTCGGTCTGATCACCGACACCGACCTGCAACTGCGCTCGGCCGGGCAGCACGCGCCGGCGATGGCCCTTGTGGAACGCACCCTGATCCGTCTGTCGATGCTGGCGCGGCGCTGAGGCGCCGGTCACGGGAGCGGTGCGAAAAACCCGCGCGCCACCTCTGGAAATCCGGACCGAAACAGGATCACATGTCCGCGGAAACGGCGCGCCCGCGCCCGTGAGGGAGAAGAACATCATGTACGAAGTCATCGGCGGCACCCAAAGCCGCGCATTCCGGGTCATGTGGATGCTGGAAGAGCTGGAACAGCCCTACAAGCACACCGCCGCCAAGCCCCACAGCCCCGAGGCGCTGGCCGCCAACCCCTCGGGCAAGATCCCGGCGCTGCGTGATGGCGACGCCTGCATGGTCAATTCAACCGCGATCCTGACCTATCTGGCGGACAAGCACGGCAAGCTGACCTATCCCGCCGGCACGGTCGATCGCGCCCGCCAGGACGGCATGACCCATATGGTGCTGGACGAGCTGGACGCGGTTCTGTGGACCGCCGCGCGCCACAGTTTCATCCTGCCCGAGGACAAGCGCGTGCCCGAGGTCAAGGACAGCCTCAAGTGGGAATTCACGCGCAACATCGAACGGCTGGCGGACAACATGGAAGGCCCCTTCCTGATGGGCGAGCAGATGACGATTGCCGATATCATCGCAGCGCATTGCCTGAACTGGGCCTATTCCGCCAAGTTCGAAATCGACCAGCCCAAGCTGCTGGCCTATGCCAAGGTCATGCGCAGCCGCGACGCCTTCAAACGCGCCGCCGCCAGGTAATCCCTGCGTCTCAGGGGGCTGTGGCCCCCTGATCCTGCGCCCAAAGGGCCGCGTGTTGCCCCGCCCAAAGGCCCGTCGCCAGCGCCGCCGTGATCAGGTAGCCCCCCGTCGGCGCCTCCCAGTCCAGCATCTCGCCCGCCGCGAAGACACCGGCCATGGCGCGGATCATCAACCCCGCATCCAGCGCCTCCAGCCGGATACCCCCGGCGGTCGAAATCGCCTCGTCCATGGGCAGCGGCCCGGCATGCGGCACGGGCAGCGCCTTGATCAGACCCGCCAACGCAGCGGGATCGCGCGGCACGGGCTGGCCGCATTCCATCAGCAGCGCCAGCTTGACCGGATCCATCCGCAGCGCCTTGCGCAGATGGTTGGACAGGCTCGCCTTGCCGCGCGGCCGCGCGATGCGCGCCGCCACCTCGGATAGCGACAGGTCAGGGGCAAGATCCAGCAGCAGCGGCGCGCCCTCGCGCAGCGCGCGCGACACCGCATAGATGCCGCCCCCCTCGATCCCCTTGGCCGACAGCATGATCTCCCCGCGCGACGCCGCATCGCCCGCATGCAGCGCGATTCCCTTGACCGGCTTTCCCAGGTGCCCCGCCATATGCACGGACCAGGCCACGGCAAACCCCATGTTCGCAGGCTGGAACGGCGCCAGCGCCACATCGGGCAAAAGATCGGCCCAGCGCCCGTCCGACCCCAGCCGCACCCAGCTTGCGCCACCGCAGGCTAGCACGGTCACATCCGGGCGCAGCACCTGCACGCCCTCGGGCGTGTCAAAGCGGAAACCGTCCTCAAGACCCATCCAGCGCCAGCGCGTGCGGATCTCCACCCCCAGCCCCGACAGCCGCGCCGCCCAGGCCCGCAACAGGGGCGAGGCTTTCATGACCACCGGGAACACCCGACCCGATGATCCCGTGAACACCGCCTGCCCCAGTCCGCGCGCCCAGTCCTGCGCATCCTCAGGACCAAAGACCTCCAGCGCGGGGCGCAGGAGGGGGGCGGCCTCGGCATAGGCCGCGACAAAGCTTTCAAAGGCTTCATCCTTGGTGATGTTCAGCCCCGACTTGCCCGCCATCAGGAACTTGCGACCGACCGAAGGCTTGGCTTCGGTCACCAGAACAGACAATCCTGCCTGCGCCAGTGCCTCTGCCGCCATCAATCCCGCAGGACCCGCCCCGATCACCAAAGCTTGCCTCATGCCCGCCCTTGCCTTTGCAGCCGCATGTCCCATCCTTGCGCAGCATGGATACCAATCATAGCCCGATCTGCCCGCTCTGCCTGCGCCCGATCCCGCCGGAGGCGCCGCAATCGCTGCATCACCTGATCCCCAAGCTGAAGGGCGGCAAGGGCGGTCCGACCGTTCTGATGCATCACATCTGCCACCGCGAGGTGCACGCCGCCCTGACCGAAACCGAACTGGCCCGCCATTTCAACACGCCCGAGGCCCTGCGCGGCCATCCGCGCCTTGCACGTTTCGCGCAGTGGGTCGCGAAACGCCCGCCGGAATTCATCTCGAAAATCCCCGGCCCCCGGCGCAGGCGCTAAAGTCGCAGACGACAGAACGGCGGCCTGTTTCTTCTTGCTCCAAATATCCAATCCGACAGCTGCCCCTCAGCGGCACATCGCCTTGATCGTGCTGACGAATTCCGGCTTTGCCGCCAGCGTGTCGGCCGCGATGGCGCGCGCCACGTCCAGCAGGGCCACATCCTCGACGATCCGGTCGATCAGGCCATAGGTCAGCGCCTCGTCGGCGGTGATCTTCTGCCCGCCCATCAGGATCAGCTTGGTGCGCGCAGGTCCCATCAGCGCCAGCATCCGCGCCGGATCCGACGGCTGCGGCAGAAAGCCCAGCTTCATCACCGGATAGAAGAACCGCGCTTCGGGGACAGCGATCCGCAGATCGCAGGCCAGCGCCATGCCCGTGGCACCGCCCGCCAGCGTGCCGTTCAACGCAGCAATGCTCAACCCCGGCAGCGCGGCAATGGCGCCCGACAGCCGTTCCCACAGCGGGCTGGTGGCCAGACCGGCGCGCGCGGCCTCGAGATCCGCACCGGCGCTGAACACGCGGCCCTTGCCGGTCAGGATGAAGACCTGCGCCTGCTGCGCGGCCTCGGCGATCTCGCACAGCTCTTCCAGCATCGCGGCCGTCAGGGAATTGGCCTTGTCGGGCCGGTTGATCGTCACGGTCCAGAGACCGGCGTTCTTCTCCAGCTCGATCATGTCAGACCCACCCGGCGGCGAATGCCCTCGTCGCGCAGCGACACCTCGCGGCCCAGCCAGTCATCGGCATCGGGGCTGCACATCCACATCAGCGCACGCGCCGGCCAGTCGGCGGGAATGTGATCTTCCCAGTCCAGCTGCGCGATCGGCCCCACACCGCTGGCCTTGATCACGCGCTGCATGTCCGTGGCCACCGTGCCCGGTGACAGGCCCATGATCCGCAGGCCCGCGCCCCCCGCTTCCAGATGGGCGCAGGAGGTCAGCATGGCGGCACCCGCCTTTGAGGCGCAATAGCCGCTCCAGCCTTCCAGCGGGTTGTGCGCCGCCCCCGAACTGATCGTGATGATGGTGCCGTGCCCTTGTGCCTGCATGACCGGCAGCGCCGCGCGCATGCCATGAAAGACGCCCTTCAGGTTGATGTCGATGGCGCGCGACCATGCCGCCGGATCTGCCGCATCAAGCCGGGCGATCGGCTCGATCACACCGGCATTGCCGATCAGGATATCCAGCCCGCCGAAACGGCTGCTGGTCAGATCGACCGCTGCCTGCACCTGTGCCGGGTCCGTCACGTCGCAGGCAATCCCCGCCGCGGCGTCCCCGATCTCGGTCGCGATGCGCGCCACGGCATCGCCGTCACGCGCCGCCAGCACCACCTGCGCCCCCGCGGCCGCGAACGCCCGCGCCGCCGCCTCGCCGATTCCCCGGCTTGCGCCGGTGATCAGAACCGTCTTGCCCTTGATTGCGTCCATCTTGTCCTCACCGTGTTTTGTCCGTGGTAAACCGCTCAATTGGCGGGGTCCAGCCGCAAGACACCTTGACGCCCCGCATGCATAGGTCACACTGGGCGAAAATCTCGGAAAGGTATATGACATGGGTCTCCGGTCACTCCGCATGGGCAGCAGCGCCATCGCACTCGTCTTGTCGGGCTCTGTCGCCTGCGCAGACGTTACCGCCGAACATGTCTGGACAGATTTCAAGGGATATCTCGAAGGGTTCGGCTATACGGTCAACGGCACCGAACAGACCGCGTCGGACGGGCTGACCGTCAGCGGTCTGACGATGACCATGGCCATTCCCGATGACGGCGGCACTGCCAGCCTGGCGATGGACAGCATGACCTTTACCGAGCTGGGGGACGGCCGGGTCCGTGTCACCATGCCGGACCGCGTCCCCATGGCCATCACCGCAACGCCGCCCGACGGGCAGGGCGAAGACATCACGATGACGATGGATTACGCGCAGAAAGGGTTCGACCTTGTGGTGTCGGGCGATCCCGACAACTTCGTCTATACCTATTCGGCGGCAGAGATGGCCTTTGTGCTGAACAGTCTGTCGATGGGCGATGTGCCGATGGACATTCGCGATGCCCGCATGACCGTCACCGATCTGGCCGGGAATTCCGCCTCGACCGGCACCGAGCTGCGCCAGATCGTGCAGACAATGACCGCGGGCGCACTGAGCTATGTGCTGGACATCGTCAATCCCGAGGATCCGACAGGTGTCGTCGATGTCACGGGCAGCATCGAAAACCTCAGCTTCGATGGCACTGCGTCGCTTCCGGCCGATATCGACACATCGGACATGCCTGCGGCCCTGAAGGCGGGATTTGCGGTCTCGGGGGGCTACACCTATGAAAACGGCACATCCGAATTCGCGATCACCGGCCAGGGCCAGAGTTTCGAGGGCAATACAAGCTCGGAGGCGGGCAACCTGACCATGCGTCTGGATAGTACCAGCATGCTTTATTCGGGCGAGGCCACTGGCGTGGCGATGAACTATGCCGGCACCGATATTCCCCTGCCCATCACCCTGACCATGGGGCAGGCCGGGTTCAACATGCTGATGCCCATCGGCCAGACCGAAGATCCGACGGATTTCGGCCTTGGCCTGACCCTTGGGGATGTTGCGGTCTCGGACATGATCTGGGGCATGATCGATCCCGCCGGCCAGTTGCCGCGCGATCCGGCCACGATCCAGATCGACCTTGCGGGCAAGGCGCGGCTTACGCAGGATATCATGGACGAACAGGCGATGATGGCGGCCAGTTCGCCCTTCGGCGAAATCCATGCCCTGACGGTGAACGCGCTGACACTGGCCATTGCCGGTGCGCGCCTGTCCGGCGCCGGTGATTTCACCTTCGACAACGCGGACATGACCACCTTTCCCGGCATGCCAAGGCCCCAGGGCGCGCTGGACCTGCAGCTGACCGGCGGCAACTCTTTGCTGGATACGCTGGTGGCGATGGGCCTTCTGCCCGAGGAACAGGCGATGGGCGCACGCATGATGCTGGGCCTGTTCGCGCGCCCCGGATCGGGACCGGACAGCCTGACCTCGCGGATTGAAATCACCCCGGACGGACAGCTTCTGGCCAACGGTCAGCGCCTGCGCTGATCCCGGCGACAACGACGCAACCAGGGCCGCCGGACATCACCCGCGCGGCCCTGTTTCTTGATGCGGCCCGCGGCGGCGCGCCCATGCCCTTGCGCATCTGCCCGCAGCGGCCTACCTCAGCCCCAGTGCAAGGAGAAGCTGCCCATGACCATTCCACCGCTGGACACCCTGACATCGGCCCTTCTGGACGCTGCGCGCCGCGCGGGCGCGGATGCCGCCGATGCTATGGCGGTGCAGGGCACATCCATCGCCATCGACATGCGCGGCGGCGTTCTGGAACAGGCCGAACGGTCCGAGGGGATCGACCTGGGCCTGCGCGTTATGGTGGGACAGCGGCAGGCGAATGTCTCGGCCTCCGATGTGAACCCCGCCACGCTTGCGGCAATGGCCGAACGCGCCGTCGCCATGGCGCGCGAGGCGCCGCTTGATCCGCATATCGGTCTGGCCGATCCCGCGCAGCTTGCGCGCGATTGGGACATCGCGGCGCTTGAGATGTGCGACCCCGCGCCAGAGCCCGATCCCGCCACCCTGCAGGAGGACGCGGCGCGCGCCGAAGCGGCGGCGCTGGCGGTGCAGGGCGTGACACAGGTGCAATCGGCCAGCGCGGGCTACGGGCTGCGCCATGTGCATCTGGCCGCGACCAACGGTTTTTCCGCCGGGTATTCCCGCTCCGACAGGGCCGTCAGCTGCGTTGCCATCAGCGGCAGCGGCACCGGGATGGAACGCGATTACGATGGCGACATGCGCATCTTCCAGGCCGACCTGCGCAGCCCCGAGGACATCGGTCAAAGCGCGGGCCATCGGGCCGTGGAGCGTCAGGGCGCGCGCAAGCCGAAGACCGGGACCTATCCGGTGCTTTTCGATGAACGCATATCGTCCTCGCTGATCGGGCATCTGCTGGCGGCGATCAACGGCAGCGCCATTGCGCGCGGCTCGTCCTGGTTGCTGGGGGCGCTGGGTCAGCCGGTGCTGCCCGACCACCTGTCACTGATCGAGGATCCGCTGCGCCCGCGCGCCATCGCCTCGCGCCCCTTCGACGCCGAGGGGCTGCCGACGCAGCGCCGGGCCATCGTGCAGGACGGGATCCTGACCGGCTGGACGCTGGATCTGGCCACCGCGCGCAAGCTGGGGATGCAATCCACCGCCAACGCGGCGCGCGGAACATCGGCCCCGCCGTCGCCGTCGAACTGGAACGTGGCCCTGACCCAGGGCAACGCCAGCCGCGACGACCTGATCCGCGACATGGGAACCGGCCTGCTGGTCACCTCGATGATCGGGTCCACGATCAACCCCAATACCGGGGATTATTCACGCGGCGCATCGGGCCTGTGGGTCGAGAACGGGCAGATTGCCTATCCCGTCAACGAATGCACCATCGCGGGCAACCTGCGCGACATGCTGCGCCGCATCATTCCCGCCAACGATGCCCGCCAGCACCTGAGCCGCGTGGTGCCCTCGCTTCTGGTCGAAGGGATGACCCTTGCCGGCGACTGATCTTGATCTGCTGATCGCGGCGGCGCGGGCGGCGGGCCAGGTTGCGACAGGCTTCAGCGGCCCGACGGCCAAACGCTGGGACAAGGACGCGGGCGCAGGCCCCGTGACCGAGGCGGACCTGGCCGTGGACCGGCTTCTGCGGGAAAGGCTGACAGGGGAAAGACCCGATTACGGCTGGCTGTCCGAAGAAACGCCCGACACTGCCGATCGTCTGGACCGCGCGCGGGTCTTCATCGTCGATCCGATCGACGGCACGCGCAGCTTCATCGACGGCAGCGCAACATGGGCGCATTCGCTGGCAGTGGCCGAACACGGACAGATCACCGCAGCGGTCGTTTTTCTGCCGCTCAAGGACAAGCTTTATGCAGCGGCTGCAGGACAAGGCGCCTTTCTGAACGGCAAGCCGATCAAGGCCTCCGCCCCCGGTGGGATCAGTGGGGCGACGATGCTCGCCGCGCGTCCGGTCTATGACCCGGTGCACTGGCGGGACAGGCAGGTGCCGGTGATGGAACGGCACCACCGCCCCTCGCTGGCCTATCGGCTGTCCCTTGTCGCGGAAGGGCGATTCGACGCGATGCTAACCCTGCGCCCGAGTTGGGAATGGGACATCGCCGCAGGCGCGCTGATCCTGCAGGAGGCGGGTGCGCGCACCACGGACCGCAGCGGCGCCCCTTTGCGTTTCAACAACCCCCATCCGCAGGTCAATGGCGTGCTGGCCGCACACGGCACGTTGCACAGCGCCCTGGTCGAACGCCTGGCCCCCTGGCCGGGATGATGCGGCACCGCGACAGCCTGCGAAAACTTGCGGCCAACCGCCCCAGCGCTTAGGTTGCCCCCGAACGCCTTGAAAACCCGACGGGAGAGCCTCATGACCCAGCGCCTGCACCTTGTCTTCGGCGGTGAACTGAACGCACCCGGCAGCACCGAATTCCGCGACGTGGACAATTTGCATATCGTGGGCATTTTCCCGGACTATGCCAGTGCCTATCGCGCATGGAAGGCCGAGGCGCAGCGCACCGTGGATGATGCGCATATGCGTTACTTCATCACCCATCTTCACCGCATGCTGGACGAAGGCAAGGAATCTTCCCCCACGCGGGAGATCGGCTGAGGCGTCATGGCGCGATCCGTCAGCCTTTCCGCATACCTGAGCCTGTCACGGCGGCGCAGCGGCCCGGCGCGGCCTGCTGCCAGCCTGTCCGATCCGCAGGTCGGCCGCCCCGAGGGCGAATTGATCTGGGCGCATGCCACCAGCGAGACGCGCGCCGCGTCCCTGATCCAGATCACGGCACGTCTGCGCGCGCAGCGCCCCGGCCTGCATCTTCTGTTGACGCTTGCGCCGGACCTTGCCTTGCCGCAGCAGCCAAGGGATTTCGTCATCCCCGTCAGCCCGCCAGAGGAAAACCCCGAACTGGTCGATGTCTTTCTGGACCGGTGGCGGCCTGATCTCTGCCTCTGGACAGGGGGACAATTGCGGCATGCCCTGCTTGATGCCGCGGCCGGGCGCAAAGTTCCCATGTTCCTGATCGATGCGGATGAAGGCGGCTTTGATGCGGGCCGCTGGCGCTGGCTGCCGGATCTGTCCAGGGGCAGCTTGCGCCATTTCGACAGGATCCTGGCCAGCACCGGTAATTCGGCCAACCGTTTGCTGAAAATGGGTGTGCCCGCCGGGGCGATCACCATCACCGGCCCCCTGATGGAGGGCTGCGCGGCCTTGCCTTGCAATGAAAAGGCGCGCGACCGCATGGCCCGTGTCCTGGATGGCCGCCCGGTCTGGCTGGCCGCGATGGCGCAGCCCGGCGAGGTGCAGATGATCCAGGCCGCCCATCGCGCGGCACTGCGCAGCGCGCACCGTCGCCTGTTGATCCTTGTCCCCGACGATCCCGCCAAAGGCGACGCCTTCACCCAAAGCCTGCGCAACGACGGCTGGCGCATCGCGCAATGGTCCCGCGATGAATACCCCGAAGAGACCACGCAGATCCTGGTGGCCGACACCCGTGGGGATATGGGGCTGTGGTACCGCCTCGCGCCGATCAGCTTCATGGCAAGCTCGCTGGAACCCGGACATGGCGGGCAGGACCCGTTCGAACCGGCCGGCCTTGGATCCGCGATCCTCTACGGTCCGAACGTCAGCCGCCACATGGCCGCCTATACGCGCCTGTCCAGTGCCGGGGCGGCAAGGCTGGTGCGCGATGCGGACACGCTGGCTGCGGCCATCACCTTGCTGACAGCACCCGATCAGGCGGCGGCCATGGCCCATACGGCATGGGAGGTGGCAACCGCCGGGGCCGAGGTGACGGACCGGGTGATGGAACTGATACAGGACACCCTTGACCTCAGGGCGGCGTCCTGATGCGCGCGCCCGGTTTCTGGTTCACGCCCCCAGACAGGCCCGGCATGGCCGCACGATTGCTGGCCCCCCTTGGCGCGATCTACGCGCGGGGAACCGCACGCCGCCTGGCGCAGGGAACGCCTGTCAGGCTGAACGTGCCGGTCATTTGCGTGGGCAACCTGAATGCGGGCGGTACCGGGAAAACACCCACCGTGATCGCCCTGGTGCAACTCTTGCGCGGATTGTTCCTTGAACCGCATGTCGTCTCGCGCGGATATGGCGGCAGCCTGACCGGCCCCATCGAGGTGGATCCAAGACGGCACAGCGCAGCCCAGACCGGGGACGAGCCGCTGTTGCTGGCGGCCTTCGCCCATACCTGGATCGCCCGCGACCGTGTGGCGGGGGCACGGGCAGCCATGGCGGCGGGTGCGGATGTGATCCTGCTGGATGACGGGTTCCAGGACCCCGCGCTGCACAAGGACCTGTCGATCGTCGTGGTCGATGCCGCCAAGGGTTTCGGCAATGGCCGCTGCCTGCCGGCGGGCCCGCTGCGCGAACCCGTGCAGACCGGGCTTGCGCGCGCCGATATGCTGCTGTCCATCGGCACGGCGCCCACGCAGACCGCCTTTGCCGGGCAATGGCACCATGCCATCGCGATCCCGCACCTGACCGGCAGTCTTGACCCCCTGCAGACGGGCATGACCTGGACCGACACCCCCTTTCTGGCGTTCGCAGGTATCGGTCACCCGGAAAAGTTCTTTGCCACCCTGCGCGGGCTTGGGGCGAACCTTGTCCGCGCCGAGGCGCTGGAGGATCATCAGCCCCTGACCACCGCCCTGATGACCCGGCTCGAGAACGAGGCCAAACTGCGCGGCGCGCAGCTTGTCACCACCGAGAAGGACGCCGTGCGCCTGCCTGCAGCTTTTCGCCAGAAGGTCATCACCCTGCCTGTGCGCCTGACTCTGGATCAGCCCGATCTGCTGCGCGCGCGTCTGCAAGCGATCATGCCATGATCCCCCGGCAGGCTGGCAGCGGTGCCATCCGACCTTGGCGACACTGCATCGCGGGGCATCGCCGCGTATCGCGGCCTGCAAGAATAAGGTTGTTTATTTGCGGGGCCAAGGTTAACACATCCGGGTAATTTGACTGTTGTATCAGTTGCCTATGGTTGGGGTTATTTAATGATGATCAGCTTTCGCGTCATGGCGTTGGGCGTGCTCTGCACAACGCTTGGTCTTGGTGCCGCCCGTGCGGATATTGCCGCCGGAATCGCTGCGCTCGAACAGGGCGATGCCGAAGCGGCCGCGCAACAGTTTCAGACCAGTTTCGAAAACGGCGAGGCCGACGGCGCCTTCTACCTGGGCCGCATGTTCGAACTGGGCCTTGGCACACAGCCCGACATCACCCAGGCCGCGGAGCTCTACAAGGCGGCTGCCGCGCGTGAAAGCGCCCTTGCCATGAACAGGCTTGGCCTGATGTATCTGGATGGCCAGGGTGTCATCCGTGATTTCACAGTGGGCGCGGAACTGATCTGCAAGGCCGCCGAAAAAGGCGAGGCCAATGCCCAGTTCAATTGCGGTGCCGCCCATGATGAAGGGCGCGGCGTGGCCCAGGATACCGCGCTGGCCATTTCCTATTGGGAAAAGGCGTCCGAACAAGGCCATATCGCCGCCACCAATTTCCTGGGTCTCAGCTACAAGACCGGGGACGGCGTCGCGGCAGATCCCGCCCGCGCCTATGCGCTGTTTTCGCGCACCGCGGAACAGGGCAACCCCATGGGCCTTTACGAACTGGCACTGGCCTATGACAGCGGTCAGGGACCGGCGGATGGGGTCGATCCGGTCAAGGCCTATACTTACGCGAATATCGCAGCCGCGCGGGCCCATCCCGAGGCGCCGGCGCTGCGCGACAGGATCGAGGCCGGCCTGACCACGGAACAGGTGACAGAAGGTCAGGCAGCCGCGCGCGAATGGATCGCCGCGACCGAGGCGCTCATCTCCGGCGCATCGGGCAACTGATCCCATGGGGCCGTCGCCTCGCGGTGCTGCTGCGGCTTGTGCCTTGCTGGTCGGGCTGGCCACCCCCGCCCTGGCGCAGGTCACGGCGGACGGCACGACCAGCACGCAGGTGACCATCAACGCCGATGGGTCGGTCAGCGTGGGCATCGCCCCCGTCGTGTCCGACGGCATCAGCCTGAACCGCTATGACCAGTTCAACGTCCCGAAACCGGGGGTGCAGCTGGACAATCGCAGTGCCGCGGCCCGCACCATCGTGAACGAGATCACCGGCACAGGGGGCACGCGGATCGAGGGGCCGCTTGAAGTCGTGGGCCAGCGCGCCCATGTGATCGTTGCCAATCCCAACGGGATCGTCATCGACGAAGGCCGCTTCGTGAACACCGGACGCGTGGCGCTGACCACCGGACGGATCAGCACCAGCCCCACACAGATCGCACCCGGCATTTTCCAGCAGAACGTGGTCGCGACCGTGACGGGCGGGACCATCACCGTCGAAGGCGGCGGCCTTTCCGGACAGATGGATGCCGTCGACCTGATCGCGCACCAGTTGCGGATCGACGGCCCCATCGTCAACGAAAGCCTGAACGAAGGCGCAAGCCTGCGACTGGCCGCAGGACAATCCACGACAGAATTCAGCAGCACTGTTGTGCCCGGCAACACCGGGCTGAACTGGGCCACGATCAGCGGCGCCGGTGCCGTTGCTGACGGAACGGTGCTGATCGAGATCACCCGTCAGGGCGCGCTGCGCGCGAACCGCATCGGGATCGAGGTGAACGAGCGCGGCGCGGGTGTCCGCATGGCCGGATCAGGTCATGCCGGATCGCGTGGCTTCAGCCTGCGTGCGGATGGCCAGATCGTCATGACAGGCGCGGATATCCGGACCGCGAACGGCCTTGCCCTTCAGGCGGGCGGAATCACCACAGGGTCCAGCATGATCACCGCCAGTGGCGGCGACATCGTGATCGGCTCTGCTGCGGGGTTGGACGCGACCGACACCCGCATCTCGACACCCGGCAACATGATCATCCGGGGCAGCGACAGGCTGTCTTTCGTCGATACCGGCCTGACGTCCCTGGACGCCAGCATCCAGATCGACACGACCGGCCCCCTGATCGGCCAAGGGCTTCAGGCCGAGGCTTTCAATCACATGCTGATCAGCGCCGACAACATCGACCTGTCGGGCGGCAAGGCGCGCAGCAGCCTTGCGGCGCAAGCGGGCAGCCTGATCATGACCACGCTGGGCCAGACCTCGGCCGGGGACCTGCTGCATGCGGGGGGATTGCTGCAGGGCGGCAGCGTGACGCCGGGGCTGACGGACCGCCATCAGACCGCCAGCGCCGGTGCGGTCACGCTGAACATCAAGGGCGATCTGCGCAACACAAGCACCGACGACCTTGCCGTGATCTTCGGGGCAGGTGGCGATGTCTGGGTCCGCACCATGGGTGATCTGGAAAACAATCGCGGCAGAATCCTTGCGAATGGCGATATCACCCTGACCACGGCGGGGAACCTGCGGAACATGGTCGAGGCCTCGGCGCTGGCGACTGCGCCGGACATCCGGCGCGAGACCCGCGCAGGCGAACGCCAGTGGTGGACCTTCTGGATGAAGCGCCGTACCGAAACGCTTGTCTCCTATGATTTCGGCCAGCTTTCCCACCCGGACCAACCCACAAGCCTGACCGCAAGTGGCGCGATCACGATCCGCGCAGACGGCGGCCTGCTGAACAGCGGCGGCGAGATCAACGCAAACGGCGGCGATCTGAACATCACCGCCCTGCATGTCGAAACGATCGGACTGGGTGATGGCAAGGTGCAGCTGCGCCGGGTCTGTGTGCTGGTCTGTTCCTTTGATGCCGCCGGGACGGTGCGATACCTTGGCGGGCAGCTCAACGCGGCGGGCGACATCCGAATCGACGCGCAGGATCATGTGATCAACAGGGCTGGAACAGTCCGCGCGATCGGTCATCTGGGGATCAGCGCGGCACAGGTCGATCTTCACGCGGCGCGGGTTCCCCTGCTGGTGATGCGGCCATCCGGTTTCTACAATTTCTGGTCCTCCAAGGGTGCGCTGCTGTTCCTGCGCGACCAGTTCGGCGGCCTTGTCGCCGAAACCGGAGGGATCGATATCCGTTCACCACGCCCCCTGCGGAACTGGGGCGGGTCACTGACGGCGGGTCAGGAGATCGCCCTTGAAAGCGGCCAGGAGATCGTGCGCGCACCCGATTTCCGGGCGGCCGGCAGCGACCAGACAATCGGGCTGCTGGCGAACCTGCCCCTGCTCGGGCGCTGAACCATGCGGGGCATTATCCGGCAGGATCGACACCGGCGGCACACAGGCTTTGGATCCGTCGCAGCATTCGTGCTGCTGTGCATCGGTCTTGGCCTTGCCGCACCGGTGCAGGCACAGGATGCCATCGACCCGATCCTCGAAGAGGAACGCCGCCGCCAGCTTGAGGCGCGCACCAACGAACTGGGCACCATGCAGCCACGCGGCAGCGCCCCCGCGCCCGGTCCGGCGCAGGCCGCAGGCGGGCCTTGTTTTCAGGTCGATGACCTCAGCATCGAAGGCGTGACGCTGCTGACCCCGCCAGAGGTGGAGAGGATCATCGGGCCTTACGTCGGGCGCTGCCTGCAAGGCGCGGACATCCAGGCCGTGATGCGCAGCCTTGATGCGGTTTATGCGGAACGCGGTCACATCACGACGAAAACCTACATCCCGCCGCAGAACCTGACATCGGGCAGGCTGGTGCTGACGGTCCTTGAAGGCCGGGTCGAGGATATCCTGCTGATCGACGCCGAACGGCAGATCGAAAGCCGCCGGGGCGCGCGCCAATTGGCGACCGCCTTTCCAGGCAGAAAGGGTGACCTCTTCGACCTGCGCGATTTCGAACAGGGGCTGGACCAGATGAACCGCCTCGACTCGGTCGATGCGATCCTCAAGCTGCAGCCAGGCGAAACGCCGGGCGGCTCCTATGTCATCGTCCAGCGCTTGCAGGAAGACCGCAACCGCGCCCATATCAGGCTGGACAACCAGGGCTCAGGTTCGACAGGGCGCAACAGGCTGTCACTGGACCTTGAATTCGATGACCTGCTGGGCGCCAATGACGCATGGTCGCTTGGCTATGCCGGGTCCAAGAATACCAACGCCTTCAGCCTCTTCGGTTCGGTTCCCTATGGCTAATGGACCTTCGAGACCGACCTTGGCTATTCCGAATACCTGACCCCCCTGACATCCGTTGCGGAACTCTTCGGCAGGACAAATACCGCCGGGTTGCGGGCGCGCTACATGCTGCACCGCGATCAGGACAGCAATACCGAAGTGATCGGCGGCCTGCGCCTGCGCGATGCCGACCGGTTCATCAACGATCTGCGCCTCACGCCGCAGCGTCTGGTCACGCTTGATCTGGGGATCAAGCACCTGCATCTCGGAGCACAGGCCCGCAACGCTTATGACGCCACGATCCGGGCCGGCCTTGACGCTTTCGGCGCCGACCGGGACCCGCCCGATCCCGGCCGTGACATTCCCCGCGCCCAGTTCATAAAAGTCGAGGCCGGCTGGCAACGTCAGGGTGCGCTTGGCGGGGCGGGTACGATGGTCAACGATCTTCGCCTGCAATGGAGCCCGCACACCCTCTACGGGGCCGAACAGATGAGCCTTGGCTCCTTTTCAACGGTGCGCGGCTATGAAAACCCCGTCGCGACCGGCGACATGGGTTTCTACATCCGCAATGATCTTTACCTGTCTCAGGATATCTGGAACGCCCTGCCCGAGGGGCATGCCGCTGAAATCGCCGCCCGGACCCAAACCCATGTCTTCCTCGATCTTGGCATGACCCATGATCATGCGCGCGACGTGACCGAAAAGGCCGCAGGCCTGGGCATCGGCCTGTCCTATTATCACCAGCGTTTCACCCTGTCGGGGACCATCGGCGTGTCGCTGATCCAGAACGACAGGCTGCGCATCGGCGATCCTGTCGCCCAGTTGCGCATCGATCTGAAAACCTGGTGACAGGTGCCGCATATGCATGCCCGGTGTCATCACGCTTGAACAGACCGCTGCCGTTGAACTGCCTGATACCTGTCCGACACTTCCGCGCGCCACCTCAGGCGGCGTTCACGGAAAACCTCAGACATCATGGGTCTGCGGGCGATAGTTGTTTTCAATCCGTTCGACCAGAAGCGGGGCAGATATTATCCCGCGCAAGGAAAATCTCTTCTCCTCATCCGTCAGCGCGCGCGTCAGCATCGTTTCCGTCTGACCATCCCATATCCACCAGGGGCCGCGCTTTCCCTCCCGGTCGTAGACACATGACCTGAACAGTGGAAATACGCTGTTGCTTGCGGCGACGGGCACATTGGCAACGATCGACAGCAAACCCTGATTGACAGCAGGTTGTAGCGGGAAGAACGCCCGGAATTGCGGATCGGCCGCCACCAGGTCCGCAAAATCCGCGGGCGGCTGGTCATGTATCCCCTCGAACACCGCAAGCAACGGGCCATAGCCCTGATGTGTGTGGGTCATCTGGGCATAGGCGATGCCCCTCGATGTCAGGATCTGGACGACATCGCCTATCTTTACCCGTTTCGCCATATCAGAACCCCGGATAATTGGCGTTTCTCAGCAATTCGCGGTCGCATCAGCGATCATGTCAGACCACCGCGCTTCCACCCTCAGGTCAGCCTGAGGCTTTCGACATGTTCCCTGAAGCGGGCGATATCACCGGCAATGCGGTCCCGCATCCCCTGCGGCACCGCTGTGTCCGCCACGAACCGGTCGATGGCACCCGGATCGCCCAGCATGCAGCGCACGACAAGATAGCACAGGTCATCCTGTACGAGGTCGCCATGATAGGTATAGGTCTCGGGCAGTGACCGCAGAAAGGCCCGCTCATCGGTGAAATCGAAATGTGGCGCCATGTGACGGGTGTAATCCTCGACCAGTTCCGCGATATAGGCGGGAACATCGTCCACAAGCCGTTCATCGGGGTTGCGCCTTTCGGGCAGGTCCTCCCAGAAGGTTGGTCGATAGGTCACACGCCCCGTATTGCGGTAAACAACCTGATACCGGAACCGGATCAAGGGATTGTCAGGACGCCGCCCCAAGGCCGAAGCGAAAGCCTTGGTCACGGCCGCGCTTTCAAACGCGACGCTGGGTTGCGTGATCGCGTACCAGCCCTTGAAGGTCCAAAGGGGCCGCAAGGTCACCGTCACCCCGGGGCAGGGCGTCGCCACGAAGCGCACCCCGGTCGGCATATAGCGCCACCCCGGCAAGGCCCCCGCCGCCTCAGCCGTCAGGGCAAGAACGGATATCTTCACGGGCGAGGCGCTCATCGGTCAATTCCTTCGGACAACGTAGACTGCTGTGGGTCCAATCCCGTTTGGCAATATCTCGGATGCATTGTCGCCGGCAGAGATCAGAAAGAGAAGGAAGATGAGAGTGGATCGGCGGAATGGAATCCCACGACAGGGCCATAATCCTGATCCGTGTTCGATGTGTAGACATTGAACCGCCGCTCGGGAAAGCTGCTGTTCAAAGCCATGCGCAGGGTCTGTGCCATCACGTTTGCCACGCCCTCGAACGCGGCTTCCGCGATGTCTTCATTCGATGCAAACAAGTCATACACGTGCTGATGATTGATCATCTTTTCGACGGCCACGAGTTCGCCAAGTTCTGCCTGCCAGCGTGAATACCCGGCCAGCGAGAACCGATCCCGAAGGAAAACACCCCCCTCATGTTCCACGAAAGCAGGCACCAATAAACGCCCGACTGCGGTAACCACATCGGGGTGTACGTAGTAATTTATATAGCCCAGCCAGGGCAGTGCCGGTTGTGGGGAGACCTTCTCGCCCCATGATCTGATCGATTCAGGCTCTGTCCAATCGGGCAGTGGGTCGCGGAACTTCATGGGATTTCATCCGGCGTAGCTGGTCTGGGATCGTTCCTTGGAGTTTGAACTCGGACAGTTCCATCTGGAAGTGTATTTCGTATGACCTGCCACTGAACTTTCATTCAGCCGCGACTGGAGCCGGCAATCGATTTACGCCCTTTGGCGTGCATGGGAAAAAATCAGGTTGTGTCGGGTCACGCCATCCGCCTTCCTTAATCTGAGGAAAGTCTGATCAACGGCCTCGGCTGCGCCGATATTGCCGCTTGAGGGCACTATGGGGCCAGACAAGCACCGTTTCCAGTGATTTTGGCGCTGTTTGAGCCGCCTGAGCGGCGTTGATGCCGATTTCCGACAGACTCGTCCTCATGCCAGTAGCCGTCGTCGGACGAGGAACAGGTTGCCGAGCGCGAACAGTGTGAACAGATGGGCCCGGTTCTTTGCCAAACCGCGATACCGCGTTTTCATGTGACCGAACTGCCGCTTGATGACCCGGAAGGGATGTTCGACCTTGGCGCGCACCATGGCGATGATCCGGTTGATCTCCTCGTCGATGGGGTCGAGCTTGCCGCCCTTGGGCGCCTTGCGCATCACACCCCAGACCTTGCCATCCTTGCTGAACGCAGCCTCGCGCTCGGCGCTGACATAGCCCTTGTCGGCCCAGACCGACTTCTCTTCGCCATGGAGCAGTTCATCCCAGACCCGGCTGTCATGCACCTTTGCGGTCGTGGCCTCTAGGCTGTGGACAGTGCCGCTGTCCACGTCGACACCGACATGGGCCTTCATGCCAAAATACCAGTCATTGCCCTTCTTTGTCGAAGACATCTCGGGGTCCCGCGCCCTGGCCTGGTTCTTGGTCGAAGACGGCGCATCGATAATCGTGGCATCCACCAGCGTGCCAGAGCGCAGCGTGATCCCCTTGTCTGCCAGATGCGCGTTCACTTCGGCGAAGATCACCTCGGTCAGCCCGTGACGCTCAAGAAGATGCCGGCAGTTGAGGATGGTGGTCTCGTCGGGGATGCGGTCATAGCCCAGTTCGATCCCAGCGAAGCGGCGCATCGCTTCACTGTCATACAGCGTCTCTTCGGCCATCGGGTCGCTCAGGGCGTACCAATTCTGTAGGAAGTAAATGCGCAGCATCGTCTCCAGCGGCATCGGAGGCCGCCCGCCCTTCGGCCCAACCTTCGGGTAATGTGGCGCGATCAGCGCAAGCAGCCGCCCCCACGGAACCACCGCATCCATCTCTGCCAGAAACTGCTCGCGCCGTGTGATCTTCTTCTTCATCGCGTCGCAAAGGCCGGGAATGGCGGGCTGTTTGGGCATGAACACGGTCTCCTTCGATCGATGCCCGCAGCCTACCACATCACACTGAAACCGGCAGGTTTTTCAGACTTTCCCTGACTGCAATTGAAAAAACATTTCATCATCCTCGAATGAAACAGTCAGATGCCTGGCATCGTCCAGCGCCAGAACAAGGTTTTCAGAATGTTCTAACCGTTGAATGTACGCAGCCAGAACAATCTCTTTACCAGTCAAGTCCAAATCCTGCTTCAACGAAATTGGTGCAATGAAGGAATAGCCCAAACTCTTGTCGTGATAGACTGCGGCCAAGAAATCATGGTCTAACCTTATCCTGCCGCAACCGTCGGCTGACATGGCCACGTGCCTGCTGTCCGATGAAGGCACGATGATTGAAAGCGGCGCGTGAATGGTGCCGTTGCTATCAGCAAAGAATAGACAGAAGACAGGGGACAAATGCACGCCAATCAACGGCACCGTAATATATTCATCCACCATTCAAGGCCCTGACAACATTTCCGTTGGTGATCCCATTCTGAAGGATTGTCACAAACTCGCCAACCGGGGATGTTACGACAGGCTCTGCTGCACAAATCGGCTGATGGTCGGTGTTCCCCTTTCCCCGGACGGACCTATTCCACGGCCTCTGTGACAGGGATGCGGAGCGCGGTGTAGCCGTTCAGCACAGCAATACGGACCTGGAGTTCGGCAACTTGACGGTCGAAGTCCCGCGCCATGAGCCGCTGGCCCAGCAGTTTGACACAATGCATCTTCGTTTCGACGCGGCTCCGGCGGTGGTATCCGCTCCATCGTCGCCAAAGGGCCCGGCCGAGGTATTTGGAGGCCCGCAGGGCCTCGTTTCGCGCGGCGGCACCTGCGGTGACGGTCTTCCATGGCTTCTCATTTTTGCGGGGTGGGATGACGGCATAGGCGCCGCGATCCGCGATTGCATCATGGCACTTGCGCGTGTCGTAGGCGCCGTCTGCCGTGACGCTGCCAATCTCCTGGTTCTCCGGGATCTGGCTGAGCAGATCGGGTAGCACCGGCGCATCGCCGATGTGGCTCCCCGTGATCTCAACGGCACGTATCTCCAAGGTTTCCTCGTCAATGCCGAGGTGGATTTTTCGCTAGACCCGCCGTTTGGGGCCACCATGCTTGCGGGCGTGCCACGCGCCTTCGCCCTCGACCTTGATGCCCGTGCTGTCCGCTGCCCGTCAGGGTATTGCGCAGCAATGCCCGAGAGGGGATCAGCAAGTGCAGCGGGCCTTTCGACCCCCGGTAGGGGATGTTGACAGCCAGCGTCTTCTGACGGCGAGACAGGGTGCTAAAATCTGGCACCGTCCAGTCGAGGCCGACTAGCTGCAACAGGCTTTCGACGAACCCGGTCGTCTGCCGCAGCGGCATGCCGAACAGAACCTTCATCGTCAGACACGTCTGGATGGCAGTATCACTGTAGGTCTGCTGACGGCCACGCTGGCCAGTTCCTGGTCTTGTAGGTCGCTGGTGTCGGTCTGCTCATGCAACCCAGCTATCATGCTGGATCCACGAGATGAATCCCCAACGGGATTTATGCAACAGAGCCAACGGACACCACCAACGAAATAGTCGTAACCCGGCAAGGCGGATGTCGACAGGTCAACCCTGGTGATCCTCGAATTCCCAACGACCAAATCTTGAAAGCTTAGACGCGACCTCTTGCCAGTCTTTACCCGTCGTATTGGCACAGAGAGTCGCGACCATCTTTCTTATCGCATCCCAATCATATTCTTTCACGATGATCAGGTTTTTTCCGAAAACTCCGAAATCGCCAAAATCACGGTTGATCATACGCGTCGCAATCCATTTTGGCGTACAGACCCGAAAACCAAATGCTTCCTCCCCTGGTTCACCATCGGGTCCCACCAATGCGTCAACGGCAAAACAGAAACAATCCTCCTCATCAGGCCAGAAAACCCGCTCGTCTATGTCAGGTGAAATGAGATGACGGAGATTTGCCTTCATGCGTCTAATCCGAAATGTCGAGATGGGCGTTGGATGTCCAGCTTGTGGTCGGGTCAAGCCTTTGTTCAAAGTTAGCCTGAACACCCGTTTGTGTATACGGACTGTTTGGCTTCGGGGCTGGTGGCCGATATTGCCGTAACCCATCCGCGCTGATCAACGTCCTGCCATCGCTCGCAACCCTGAAACCCGGGCCAACCCATGCCTCACCCAACTCAGCCGCTTCAGCGCGTGTGGCAGTTCCCAAAAGCGTACGGTTCCCCGAGGGTAGATTCGACGCTTCACGAAGGATGCCGATTCTTTCAGCTTCTGTAAGCGGCCTGACGGAAGGAGAGATATCCGCAACGGTCCGGGTGCCGCCTGACACTTCAACCGTGACTTCCAGAACCTCGTTGCCCGAGCGGATGAAGACCTTTCCGCCCAGTCGCACGAGAGCCCCCGTGGGGATCGCAGAGGCGGCGGCCGTGGCGCAGGCCGCTACGGTCATGTTGGCGGCGCAGGCATAGCCTTCGACGACAAGGCCAAGTGGCGTTGTCAGTTCCAGTGCGGTGACCAGCGAGTTTCCAAGGCTCTGGACATTCGACATGCTCTGGAAGCTTTGCAAGCAGGCATAATCCAGCCTGCCGCTGCAGTTTTGCTGCCCCCATTGCTCGAAGGTCTGGCCAAAAACCATGTGAGCGGGATGGACCACTGCGGTGAAGGACTCGTTAAGCTCCTCCTGCGCAAAGGTAGTGACCTGCCCCATCACGTAGTTCAGGCTGGAAAGCATATCCATCGGCGTGCGCGCCCGGATTGCCCTGATCTCCTGCTCACTCCGGATCATCCGCTGGCGATGGAATTCCCAGCACTCTGCCGTCTGGCATGCCTGCAGTTCGGCCCGGTTGGCAGCAGACAACCCACGATAGCGTTCGACGATGGCGCGCATCTCCGCGTCGCCGCAGTCAGCCCGCAACAGGCACTGCGTCATCTCGGATTCCATCTGGAGAACCTGCACATGCGTCAGGTAGTTGTTGACGATCCCCGACTGCGCGATGGTGCTACCGAAGCTGACGTTGATCGCGTTTCCGCCCGAGAAGACGAAGCCCGACAGCGCGCCCACCAGGGGGGCCAGTTCCAGCTTCTGATCGTCGCTCAGGTTCGATCCGGCCAGCAGGGACTGGCTGACGCCCGCGAAGAAGCCCGCAACGCAATCACCGTCCATGACCTCGATCAGCGCGCAGCCCAGACCGCCATGCAGCAGCAGATGACCCGGAGAGCCTTCCCAGCTGGCATTGCCATGACCCAGTTCGCCGATGCCGAACTGCGCCAGCGCCATGATTTCATTGGTCAGGAAGGACCGGCCCAGCGCGTCGAAACCGGCAAAGGGATCCTGGCCATAGACCACGTTGGTGATGATCTGGCTGGTGATCTGGTCGCCAAAACGGTCCAGGATATTGGCCGGCGCGAAGGTGCCGCGCAGGTCGTTGAGGAAGGGGCTCTGATCGCTGAGGCCTGCGCCCCAGTTGATGTTCTCGGCCACAAGGCTGCTCAGGCTGGCGGACACACCCGACAAAAGCGTGCCACGCAGGATCGCCTCCATGTCCATGTTGCCGGTGATGCCACCTTCGATCACGCCCACCACAAGGTTGGTGGTCGCCGCCTCGACGCCCTTGGCGACAAAGGCGTTCTCGATCCCGAAGTTGATGCCACCCACCGCATAGGCCACCACGGCCTGCAGTAGCGCGCGGAACGCCGGGTTCAGCTGAACCTGCTTGTCGTACCAGGAATGATCGCGCAGCTCGAAGGCGTGATAGGTTGCGCCATAGTCCTGTATCAGCACGTCGAGATAGGCGAACTGTGCGCCATCCGTGGCACCCGGCAGGGTGAAGCTGCGCATGTAGTCGCTGTTCACCGCCTGCGCGGCGTTTTGTGCCGCTGCCGCATCATCGGGCGGGGCAATGCCAAGCATCTCGTTGGAGAACTGCCGTGATCCGATCAGGTTGATGATCTGGCTGTTCAGCGTGGTGCCGCGATAGCCCGCGATATGGGTCTGGCCCGTCACGTTGAAGGTGATGTCCGGCACGAAGATTTCCGGCATCGCAGCGGTTTCACGTTCAAAGCCTGACTGGATCGTGGTGATCGTGATCATGTTGTCGCGGCGCGAATAATAGGTCTGCCGCGCCGAATTGATCACGCCGTTGATCTGCAGCTGCGCCGCCTGGATGACCAGGCTCTGCGCGCGGATCGACCCACCCGTGATGCTCAGCGTGCCCTGGGGCGCGCGAAGGCTCAGCAATTCATCGGCCAGGAAGTCATTGCCGTAGTTGACGAGGATGCTGTTGGTTTCCTCGGTGTCGTCGGACCCGAAAGGAATGAACCAGAAAATGCGCGTGCTGCTGTGGGTTTCTTCCCGTGTGATCGACCGCTCGGCATAGGTGCCTGCCGTGATATTGCCGTTGGGGGTGAACAGCCTGATGTTCCTGGCGTTGAACTCGGTGCCCGCCGACAGGATCGACGCAATCGGCACCGATCCCGGTCCGGTCAGGTTGGTGCCCGTGGCGCGCAGGGTGATGTCGCCGTTCGCCGCACTCAGGACCGACCGCTTGTAGATGTCCTCGGCCGCGTCATACTCGTAACGCGTCGTTCTTTTGTAGAGACCGAAGAGCTTCTTCCGCGTCGTCGTCTGCGTATAGTTGTAGGACCAGAAGCCGGGTGCCGCGACCATGTTGATCCCGGCATTCAGCGCCTCGAGCGTGATGTTCCCATGGCTCGAGGTGACACGCGTTCCGATCAGGTTGACCATGCCGCCGGCGGTGATGTTCAGGTCATTGCGGGCCGAGATCTGGTTCTCGTAGGCGCGCAATTCCGTGATGATGACATTGCCCGCGTTGTGACCGCTGACAACGCCGGTATAGCGGCTGTCGAAATCCCAGCCGACGTTGCCGGGGCGGTTGGTGCGGCCGTTCTCGATATAGATCGGCTCGCTCAGGAAGGTGTTGCCCGCCACGATGTCCAGGCTGCCACCGGAATGGACCTTGCCGGATTTCAGTGTCAGGTCGCGCCCGGCGTAAAGCACCATGCCCGCGCCCTGCGACAGCAGCGGATTGCCCCGCACCCCGGCGGACTGCATGTCCCAGAAGTCGCCGGTATAGGCCGCACCCGGATTGGCCGCGCGCCAGTTGAACGGGTTGAACCGGATCAGCATGTCGCGCCCGGCGCTGTAGGTGATGCCGCGGGCCGAAATGACGTGATCGCGTTGGCGGATGTCCTCGGTGGCCAGCAGGTAGATGTCACGCCCCACAAGGCGGTGACTGCTGTTGACGATGATGGTCTCGGCCTGAACGCTCAGGTGATGGGTCAGATCGCCACTGAACCAGTCGGCGGTATAGAACCAGCCCGCCGTCTGCGACAGTTGCACCTTGTTGCCCGCAGTCACGACCGCGCCGCCGTAATTCTTCAGGAACCGCGCGCCTTCGACATGGGTGATGTTCCCGCCGCGCAGCGTGCCCGAGTTCAGAACCGCATTGGTGCCGGCGCGAATGTAGAGGTCATTCGCCGCGTTGATATTGCCGGTCAGCAGGATGTTGCCCTGCCCGGTGATCAACGACACAGACCCCGCGGCGTTCCAGTTCAACGCCTCGTAGGCATGGCCTGTCGCCTCGTAGATCGACGGCCCCAGCGCGCCGATGCTGCCGGTGCGCAGTTCGACATAGACATCGTTCAGCGCCCCGCCGATCACACCCAGTTTACGGGTGCGGGTCGTGCTGCTGTTCACGCCATCGGGCCGCTGGATGTCATTGGCCACAAGCTGCACAAGCTCGCTGCCCCGCAGCGCGCCCGCCGCAGCGACGATGTCGCCTGCAGCCTCGATCATCAACCGCTGCGTCTGGATGGTCCCATCCACCTCGATGTTGAAATGCGTCGTTCGCAGGGTCACGTCGTTGGTGACCGAGATCCGGTCACGCAGGCCGATGCTGCGCGCCTCGATGGCAAGGCTGCCCCCTGCGACGATGGCCGCAGGCGACCAGACGCCGTCGTTCCGGGCAATCAGGGTGATATCCGGCCCGGTGATCGTCCCGTTGTTGTGGATGGCGCCGTTGATGGCCTGCACGCCAAGCGACTGGTACCCGAACAGGCGTCCGTTGTTCGATACGGCGCCGTTTGCCTGCAACAAGATACGCGGCGCAAGGATTTCAGGGACCGAGCCGTTCACCACGCGGTTGCGGATGTCGCCGCCCGCCGTGACCGAGATATCCTCGCCCCCCCGCAGAAGGCCCTGGTTATCGAACCCTCCGGCGGTTTCGATCACCACATCCTGCCCGCGCAGCACGCCGGAGTTGCCGATGTAGCTGGTGTTCGATTTCAGGCCCAGTTCCTGGCTTGCCGTGATGGACCCCGGGTTGACGATATGTTGCTGCACCAGCGCCGAGATGTTCTGCCCGGCGATCTGGCCATTGTTGGTTGCTTCGCGCGCGACCGACAGGCTTACAAGGTTGGTGCCCTGCGCGGTGCCGATCACACCGTCGTTGCGCAGGCCCCCCGTCATCAGCAGGGCGATCGTCTGCCCCTCGATCCGGCCGCTGGCCCCGTTGACAAGCGACCCGGACAGATCGGCGATATTGGTGACCGTCTGGCCGCGGATCAGCCCGGAGTTCGACACGGAACCGCCGCGCAGGTCGATCGTATCCGCCAAGAGCCGTGCGCCCGCCTCGTTGGCGACAACGCCCGTCGACCGCACATGCAGGTGTTCACCCGATTGCAGAAGTGCATTCGCGCGGTTGTAGAAATTGGCGGTGGTGATCCCGACATAGGTTTCGGCGTTGATCGTGCCGAAATTCTGCATGTTGCGCGACAGGGTGCCGAACAGGCCGAAAACGTTGACGCTGCCGCTGTTGTTGAAGTCGATGCCCCTGACACCCAGCGAGGCCCCGTTGATCACACCCGTCCCCTGGTTGCTGATCCCGGCAGTGGCATAGAGCGTGATCTGCCGCGCGCCATAAAGCGTGCCGGCATTGCTGATCCCGCCTGTCACATTCGCCAGGATCTCGGTCGAATTGACGCTGCCCCCGTTGAAGACCGTGATCCCGCGCGCGGTGATCGACACAAGATCGCGCGCCTCGATCAGCCCGTAATTCGACAGGGCGGCCTCGCTCACCGAAACCGTGAACCGCTCGCCCGCATAAAGATTGCCGAAGGTCGTGGCACGGGTCGCAGCATTCAGCACCACGTTGGTGCCGTACAGGCTGCCCCGGATGTCGAACTCTCTGGAACTTACGGTCAGGTTGCCGCCCGCCACGATCTCGCCGACATGGCCGACCCGGCCACTGGCTGCCGTCAGACGCAGATCACCCGTTGTGAAAACCGACGAGGTGGCCGCACCGGAGATGGCTGACGCCGTCAGCGCGGCGGTCCGCGCCGAAATCGACCCGGCCAGTGTCGTGGTCCCACTTGTGGTCATCGCGATGGAATCGCTGCTGCCCAGAAGACTGCCGGTGAAGCTCTGGAAAGTTCCGGCGGTGATGCGCAGCGCGCCCTCGGCGAAAAGGCTGCCGTACTGGCGATAATCCTGCGCGATGGTCCAGTCGTTGCGCGCGGTTCCCGTCAGCACCGTGTTGGCATAGTTGTGCACGCTGTCCGCGTTCAGCCGCAGCTGGGTCCCGGTCAGATAGGAACCCGTCTGGATCCGCATCGCACCCGCGGTCAGTGACAGCACACCCTCGGTCACCAGCATGCCAGTGTTGGACAGACCGCCACGGATGATCACCGTCTGGCCGGTCGCAGGATCCACGCTGCTGCGCTGCGCGGCCAGTGTCAGGGCCGTCACGGATTGCAGAAGACCGGTGTTGCTGATCGTGCCCGACGCGATCGAGATTCCGCCGCTGGCCTGAAGCACGCCGGTATTGGTGAAACTGACCGGCAGCGTGAAACGATCCGTCGCCGCGATCGCTATGGCATTGCGGTTGGTGAAGCTCTGCATCCCGCCGCCGACGCGCATGTAGCCGCCAAGCGACACGAGCCCGTCATTGGTAAAGCTGCCCGCCGCCGTGACAAAGCCCGCTCCCGCGGCCTGGATCACGCCGGCCGATCCGACGGCGATACTGGTGCCGCCTGTCAGGTTGACGGTCGTTCCTGCCCGGATGGTGCCATTGATGACCAGCGCGCTTGGCCCCGAAATCGTGACCGCACCCCCTGCAATCACGCTTCCCTGCAGGGTCAGGTTCTGGAACCGCAGCACGACATTGCCGGTGGTGGCCAGCGTCTGGGTCTCGTCCTCGGGACGCAGGCCCGCCATCAGGACACTGCCCGCATGGAATTGCCCGCGTGCGGTGCTGCTGCCCGTATTCGCGATCTCGATGAAACCTTGCGTGGCGAAAACGCCCGAGTTGTCGAACAACTCGATATTGTCGCGCCGCCGGAACGAGTTGACCAGGTACACCTCGCCCGAGTTCACGATGGTCGCGCTGCGGATATCGCCGGTCACGGCACGCAACACGGCATCCCCGCCGATATTGTCGAAGCGCGGCGAGGTCACCAGCAGGCTGTTGTCGGCCAGCAGCAGACCGCGGTTCTCGACACGCAGGTCCGAATGCAGCACGGCATTGCCATAGCTGGCGATCGTGCCGCTGCTTGTCAGCAGGTTTGTCGCCCGCAGCGACATGGATCCGCCCGCCGTGATCACGCCCGCATTGGTCAGGTCGCTGGTCAGCGCAACGAGGCTTGTCTCGACAGCAAGGTTGCCGTTGTTCGTGAACTGCCCCGCGTTGATCTGCAGACTGCCAGCCGATGTCATCACGCCGGCATTCGTCAGGGTGCCCGTGACAGTCAGGATGCCGCTGTCGCGCAGACGCAGCGCCGCAGCGCCAGTGTTGAGAATGCTCGGCGCGGTGATCGTGGCGCGGATCGCCTGAAGCAGCCCCTCATTGCGGAACTGCGTCCCTGCCACCAGTGTGGCCGCCCCTTCGGAAAGGATGGCGCCCGCATTGTGCAACACGGCTGACGTCGTGATGCCGACACTGTCGGACAGGATCGTGCCGGTCGCGTTGTTGAACAGCGACGCCACGTTCAGCGCCAGGCTTTCCGTGCCAAAGATCACACCCGAATTGTGCAGATCCCGCCCGAAGGTCAGGTTCAGCCGCGTATCGCGAATGATCCCGCCCGCCTCGTTGAACAGGTGACCCGCAAAGCTGATGTTGGACAGCTGTCCCGCCTCGAGGTCGGCGCTGTTGGTGAAGTTGCCCGAAGCCGTCACCGCAAGGGTGCTGTCTTCGCCGACATTGCGCCCCTCGACATAGACATTCTCGCCCAGGCTGAAATGATGGGTGCTGATGTTGAAGTTCTGGCCGCTGAAGACCGCCGCGTTGCGCAGCGCGAAAGCGCCGCTGCCCGGCACCACGACCATGCGATTGGCAACAACCGTCGAATCCTGCAGCGTGATCGTGCCCCGACCACCGACCGAGAAATCGCCCGCCGCCGTGCCATAACCACCAAAACTCAGGCTGTTGCGCCCGTAGAGCGTCGCATTCGCGCCGGATTGCAGAACGCCGTCGAACTGCAAGTCCCTGTTGCGCGCATTAAGGTTAACGCCAGTCTGACCAAAAAGCCCCGAGTCGGTGTCCACGGTCAGGTTGTTGCGGGCCGAAGCCGCAACATCCCGTGTCGCTGACACGATGTCGCGCTCAAGCGTCAGGTCGCCTGCGTTCGACTGCACGATGGCGCGCCCCTGCGCGGCAACGGTGCGCACGGTCGTGTTGCCTTCTGCGGTGATCTGCACATCGCCGACGGTTGATTGCACCGCGCCCAGCGTCCGCACGCCAAGGCCCGCCTCGTTCCCGATGATCTGGATGCGCCCGGCGGTCATTGCGCCGAATTCGGTTCCGTCGATGACAAGATCTGGCGCGGTGCCTGACCCGGCCAGATTCGCGATGCGCCGCTTGTTGGTCAGGTCATATTGCTGCGCGCCGCCCAGCACGGTGATCCCGTCGATTGCACTCACCTGGCCATCGATGACCACGGTGCGGCCGATCAGGTTGACCTCGGGCAGACCGCCGCCCGGCGCGGTCGCGCCCCGCAGGCCATTGCGGCCGATCGTGACGGTGCCTCGGGTTACATCCAGACGGATATTCCCGCCCGAGATGACAGGCACACCCGTTGTCAGCGTGGCCGACCCCGCATTGATGAAATTGCAGCCGTTGCAGTTGATGCCATTGGGGTTCGCGATGATGACCCCGGCCCTGTCCCCGGCAACCTCGACCGATCCGTTGAGGGCCGTTGTCCGGGTCGAGGTAACCTCGTTCACGATGGTCGTGGCCGTGCCGGTCGCAAGGTTGGGGTTCCCGGCGATGTTTCCGGCGACGCTGGTGCTGGCAGGGCCCTGCGAGTTGTTCAGCACGACCCCGCGCGAGGTCACGTCGAAGCGTTCGTACCTGTTGTGGGACACACCGCCTTCGTTGGGCCGCGCGATATCCACGACTTGGGGCCGCGTGCTGCGTTGCAGGGTCGGTGCGAATCCCACGTTCCCGTTGGGATCGATGATGATTTCCTGGGCATAAGCCACCTGCGCCAGAATCGGCTGGAAGGTGACTGCAAGACAGACAACGAGCGTAAATGCTTGTTTTGACTTGCGGAAAAAATACCGCCCAAAGGACGACCCACTACGGGAACCGGAAAAACGCACCATGGCCAACCACTTAACAACACTGACTACAGATCTTGGCTAATGAGCGTTTGTAAAATACTCAAGAAAAATTGTTCGGGCGTGATCTGCGAATGGCTTGGCAATCATCTGCGGCGATCGAGGTTGCTTGTTCACGACAATGACCGAACCTCGCAAAAAGTCCGCGCCTTTGCAGAAAGTACGCGCCTTTCATCGTTCCCAAAATACTCGAAATCCGGCGCTAATCATGGGCGCAGACGGCGGGGACAGCTGACTGCCCTCGCCGTCGGGACGAACCTCGGGCCTATTTCAAGGCCCTCTCAGGGAAGAGGCATCACCCTCCGCAGGCGGTGTTGCCTGCCGACCTCATGCTGCTCCAGTGATAAGCGAAGGTGTCCGCCAAACCACAACCAGCAGCCCATTTGCCGTCGCGGGTCGCGATGCATTTCTGGACACCAACATTCGGACCTTTCGTGCACATGACCTGAACGGAACTCCCGTTTGTTTCGAGTACGCGAAAACAGGTATCCGACGAAAAACAGGACGCATTTGGGTTGAAAGTGACCGGTACGCGCGGACGTGCGGCAGCCTCGCGGCGGGCCTGCTCTCGCGCGGCTCTGTTTTCACGCACCCGGGCCTGGGTGATGTGATCAAAGTTCCAGTCTGTTCTGCCCGCAACCTGATTGACCGGGACACAGGCCTCGTCAGACCGGGTAATCCGACCGCTGCTGCTGGGGCGGGCGTTCTTCCTGTGGTCTATATGCCAATGAATGGTGCGGGGGCCATAAACTGCATTTGAAAACAGGTGTCTGTCCATGACCAGTCTGGGCCCGGACATGCGGTATGACACCCCGTATCGACCATCGACCATACGATAAGCACCAGAGCCTGACTGCTGATCATGCGTTTGGCGCACAATCTCTTCTGCTTCGGCTTTGGTCCGGGCAAACCCGACAATGTGATAGCATCTGCCGAAAGCCGCTTCGAACTCCTGTTCGCTTGGACAGGCTGCCTGGCTGCGCCCTGATGCAGTGCTGGCCCCGCATTTCTGTGGTCGACGCAGAATTGCCGCTTGCGCCGCTGTCGTCGCTCCTTGGGCAGAAGCCTGTCCTCGCCACAAAGCGTTAAAAAGTGGTAAATCCTTATTTTTAAGCCTCTGATTAAAAAGGATTAAAAATATGGCCCGCGATGGGACAGACTGCCTTCGTCCTAGCTTGGGTTGTCCTGGCCCAGTTTCGGCGCGGGCCAGTCCAGCGCCAGCTCGGCATCCGAGAACCGGATCGGCCCCCGCACGCCCGGAATGCCGCCCGGTGCGATCTTCATGCCTCGTGCGATCACCTGCGGATCGGCAAAGACCTCGGCCATGTCATTGATCGGTCCCGCCGGAATGCCGCTTGCCTCGCATCCAGCCAGCAGGTCGGCCTTGCTGCGCTTTGCGGTCTCGGCGCTCAACAGCCCGATCATCTCGGGCCGGTTCGCGACCCGGTCGGCATTCTTCAGAAACTTCGGATCGGTCGTCATCCAGTCCAGCCCCAGCAACTGACACAGGCGCTGGTATTGCCCGTCATTGCCGGTGGCGATGATGATATGCCCGTCGGCGCAATCGAACACCTGGTAGGGGGTCAGGTTGGGGTGATAATTCCCCGTGCGCCCCGGCGGCGTGCCCGTGGTCAGATAGTTCATCGCCTGATTGGCCGTGACCGACACGGCCACATCCATCAGCGCCATGTCGATCTGCTGCCCACGCCCTGTGCGGCTGCGCTGGTAGAGCGCGGCAAGGATGCCCGCCACGGAATAGACGCCCGTGAAAATATCCGTGACCGCCACGCCCACGCGCTGCGGCTGTCCGTCAGGTTCGCCCGTGATCGACATCAGCCCGGACATGCCCTGGATGATATAGTCATAGCCCGCGCGATGCGCATAGGGCCCGGTCTGACCGAACCCGGTGATCGAGCAATAGATCAGCCCCGGATTGATCTTGGACAGGCTGTCATAATCCAGCCCGTATTTGACAAGGCCGCCAAGCTTGAAGTTCTCGATCAGGATGTCGGCGTCGCGCACCAGTTCGCGCACCTTCTCCTGCCCCTCGGGCGTGCGGAAATCCACCGTGACGCTGGATTTGCCACGGTTGCAGGAATGGAAATAAGAGGCGGACTTGTCCCCCTCGCGCTCGATGAAAGGGGGGCCCCACTGCCGGGTATCGTCACCCTCGGGCGCCTCGACCTTGATGACCTCGGCGCCCAGATCGGCCAGCGTCTGTCCGGCCCAGGGGCCGGCCAGGATGCGCGCCAGTTCAACGACCTTCAGGCCGGCAAGCGGTGCTTCGGTCATTCGCCCAGTTTCTCGTCCAGGATTGCCTTGAGGTCGGCATAGGCCATGTTCGAATGCTTTTCGCCATCGATGATCAGGGTCGGCGTGGAATTCACGTCATCCGCCTGGGCATTGGCCTGATACCACGCCACAAGCGCCTGTGCATTCGCGTTGTCGGCAAGACACGCCTCGAGCTGGTCATTCTCGAGACCCGCCACACGGCCGATCCGGCGCAGGTTTTCCGCGATCAGCGCCGGATCGCCACCGCCTGCGATCCATTCGGACTGCTGTCCGTAAAGCAGGTCGGCAATTCCGAAGAACTTGGAGGCATCGCAACGCGCAACCATCGCAGCCCACAGCCCGAAACGGTCAAAATAGACGTCGCGATAGATGAAGCGTACCTTTCCGGTATCCACGTATTCGGCCTTGAGCTGCTTCAGCGGGCCATTGTGGAAACTGGCGCAATGCGGGCAGGTGAACGAGGCGTATTCGACCAGTGTGATCGGTGCATCTTCCGCGCCCATCACCATCTCGACAACGCCGGAGGTGTCGATATCGGCGGATTGCGCATTGGCGACGCCAAGGTCCGGCATGCCTCCGGTGGTCGTGCGGGTCAGTGACCAGCCGCCAGCGGCCATGGCCAATGCGGAAATGCCGATCAGAGCGGTTCTACGATTCATTTCTGTCACCTTTCCTTCGAGGATTGCAGGGTCATGATGCCGGCAACCTCAGTGTTTCGTCTTGGATAGAACGTTCCGCGCGAGGGATTCAATCGCTGCGCGCAGTTTTTCGTCGCCCACCCCTTCGGCAACGGCAGCCGCCGTTCTTGCCACCACGGGATCCTGCGGCGGGGGGGTAAAGGGTTTGGGGGCGTGGCTGAAGTCTGCCTGCCCCTCGGCAAATCCGGTGGGGGCGGTCTGCGTGATCCGGATCCGCGCAATGGCGTTGTAGCCATAAACCGCGTTCACCTTTTCCCGCAGCCGTTCCTTCTGCATTTCCAGCATCGGGGCCTGCGCACCCGTGGTCAGCACGGACAGCGTGGCGCCCATTCCCTGCCGTCCGTAGGACACATCGACAGGCCGGGCGATCCGGGCGATATCCTCGCCCACGATGTCGGGCCAGTGGGTCAGCAGGCGGGTGACCGCGAAACCGCGCGATTCACCGGCACGTCTGATCTGCCCCTGAAGCAGGGTTGCCGCGCGTGTGAATTGCTGTGCTGTCGGTCGCCGTGCGGCCATGTCTTGCATCCTTCGCTCTGGACCTATTCTAGTGGGCATATGCACCGATGCCAGCCAATAAGCGGATCAAGAGGTATAAACATTGCGTGACGCGTCACAGCCGAAAGATCGGGCAGAGGCCCTGCCTGCCAGCTTGCTGGACTGGTACGACCGCCATGCCCGCGCATTGCCCTGGCGCGTCCCGCCCGAGGACAGCCGCGCGGGTGTCAGGCCTGATCCCTACCGGATCTGGCTGTCCGAGGTGATGCTGCAGCAGACGACGGTGGCGGCGGTCAAGGACTACTTCCACCGCTTCACCACCCGCTGGCCCACTGTGGCCGATCTGGCCGCCGCCGAGGATGCCGAGGTCATGGGCGAATGGGCGGGTCTTGGATATTATGCGCGGGCCCGGAACCTGCTGAAATGCGCACGGGCCGTGGTGGCGGATCACGGCGCCGTCTTTCCCGACACCCGCGATGCCCTGCTGACGCTGCCCGGCATCGGGCCCTATACCGCTTCGGCCATCGCGGCGATCGCATTCGCCCGGCCGGAAACCGTGGTCGACGGCAATGTCGAACGCGTCACGGCCCGGCTGTATGACATCCACACGCCGCTACCCGGTGCCAAGCCCGAACTGACCGCCGCAGCCGCCGCGCTGACGCCAGCCAAACGGCCCGGCGACTATGCGCAGGCTGTCATGGACCTGGGCGCCACCATCTGCACCCCGCGAAACCCCGCCTGCGGCATCTGTCCCTGGCGCGATCCCTGCCGCGCGCGGGCCGCAGGCACGGCCGCTGACCTGCCCCGCAAGACCCCGAAAAAGGCGCAGCCCGTCCGGCGCGGCATCGCTTATGTGGCGCGGCGGGATGACGGTGCATGGCTGCTGGAACGACGCCCTGATCGCGGGCTTCTGGGCGGCATGCTGGGCTGGCCCGGAAGCGACTGGATCGAGGGCGCGCCAACCGAAGCCCCGCCGGTAAAGGCGGATTGGCGCCCTCTTGGTGCCGAAGCGCGTCACACCTTCACCCATTTTCACCTGCTGCTGGAGATCCGGATCGCGATCCTTCCGCAAGACGCGCGCCCCGAACATGGCGAATTCCTTGATACCGCCGCCTTTCGGCCATCGGATCTGCCCACGGTCATGCGTAAGGTCTTTGACCTTGCAAGACCCGCCTTCGACACTGTTATGTAACCCGTGAACCATTTGACCGAGCCACGCATGCCCCAGTTCATCCCTGACGATCAGGCCCTCCGCATCACGCGCGCCCTTCCTTTCTGGATGTCGCTGATGCTGATACCCATCGCCTGGCTGGGGGCGACGCAAGGGGGCTGGACGGTCATCCTTCTGCCGATCGTGACATGGTATTTCTTCACATTGCTGGATGCGCTGCTGGGCCTGAACACGGACAACGCGGATCCCGCGATCGAAGAGGGCAGGTTGACGTGGTACCGGGCGATCACCCTCATCTGGGCCCCGGCCCAGTTCGTGACGCTGTTCGGCCTGATCTGGTACGTGACCCATACGGGCCATCTGTCGAGCCTGGAAAAGATCGTGCTGTTCTTCGGCGTCGGCGTGATCACCGGGACCGTTGGCATCAACTACAGCCACGAACTGATGCATCAGAAGAACAAGACCGAGCGGACGCTGGGCGATCTGCTGCTGGCGATGGTGCTTTATTCGCATTTCAGGTCGGAACATCTGCTGGTGCATCACCGCTATGTCGGCACGCCGCGCGATCCGGTCACCGCGCGCTACAACGAGGGCTTTCATCGCTTCTTTCCGCGCGTGCTGCGGCAATCGCTGACCTCGGCCTTCAAGGCGGAACGCGAGATGCTGGCGCGGCGCGATCTGCCCTGGACGGACCTGTCGAACCCCTTTTTCCGCTACTGGGCGCTGCAGGGTGCGATGCTGCTGCTGGCGGTCGTGCTGGGTGGCTGGGCGGGGCTGGCCCTGTTCCTGTGGCAGGCCTGGATCGCGATCTGGCAACTGGAGCTGGTCAATTACATCGAACACTATGGCCTGACCCGCAAGCATCTGGGTGACGGCAAGTATGAGCATGTCAAACCGCAGCATTCCTGGAACGCCGCGCAAAAGGCGTCGAACTGGTTGCTGATCAACCTGCAACGCCATTCGGACCACCATTACAAACCCGACCGGCGTTTTCCCTTGCTGCAGAACTATACCGATGCCGAGGCGCCGCAACTGCCCCATGGCTACCCGCTGATGACCATGGCGGCGATGGTGCCGCCGGTCTGGCGCCGCATCATGAATCCGCGCGTTCGCCGCTGGCGCGAGATGTATTACCCCGAGATCACGGACTGGAAGCCCTACAACAAGGCGCTTAACCCGCACCCGCGCTGAAGGCAGCCGGGGGAACCTCGCCCCGTCACATAAAAAAGCTCCGCCGTAATATGGCGGAGCAGTATGGTGTTCATGAAGTCAGGCCATGAACACCGGCGGTGTTCGCATAGTCCTGTCAGGATCAGCTGGGGCCGTTTTCCATCTCGGCCCGGATCTGCTGGCGCAGAAGGTCGATCGGGATGGTCTGGCCATCGCGACGGAAGCACCAGTAGGTCCAGCCGTTGCAGCTGGGCGCGCCTTCCAGATGGGCGCCAACCTGGTGAATCGATCCCTTGATATCATCGCCGATCAGCGTGCCATCGGCGCGCACCTTGGCCTTGAAGCGGCCATTCATCGACCACAGCTCTTCGCCGGGGCGCAGCATGCCGCGTTCGACCAGCTGGCCGAAGGGTATGCGCGGTTCTGCCCGCTTGGACGCCGAGACCTGCAGGGCCTCGCGGTCGAACTTGCGGATATTGGACAGGCGTTTCTCGGCGACGCGGCGATAGGCCTCTTCGCGTTCGATCCCGATGAATTCGCGGCCCAGCATCTTGGCCACGGCCCCGGTCGTGCCGGTGCCGAAGAACGGGTCCAGCACCACATCGCCCGGATTGGTCGACCCGACCAGCACCCGGTGCAGCAGGCTTTCGGGCTTTTGCGTGGGATGGGCCTTGTCGCCGTTGTCATCCTTCAGACGCTCATGTCCGGTGCAGATCGGCAGCACCCAGTCACTGCGCATCTGCACGCCGTCATTCAGCGATTTCAGCGCCTCGTAGTTGAAGGTGTACTTGGCACCTTCCGACTTGCTGGCCCAGATCATCGTCTCATGGGCATTGGTAAAGCGCTTGCCACGGAAGTTCGGCATCGGGTTCGACTTGCGCCAGACCACGTCGTTCAGCAGCCAGAAGCCCGCGTTCTGCATCGCCGCACCGACGCGGAAGATGTTGTGATAGGATCCGATCACCCAGATCGCGCCATTCGGCTTGAGCAGGCGGCGCGCCGCCGTCAGCCAGTCCTGCGTGAACCGGTCATAGGCGGCGAAGCTGTCAAACTGGTCCCAGTGGTCATCCACGGCATCGACACGGGAATTGTCCGGGCGGTGCAGATCACCTTTGAGCTGCAGGTTATAGGGGGGATCCGCGAAGATTAGATCAACCGAGCCTTCAGGAAGGCTGTTCATCACCTCGATGCAGTCGCCTGCGATGATCGTGTTGAGCGGCAGCTTTGCTGCGCCCTTGGTATCTGTCTTTGTCGTCATTCTCTGCCTCTGCCCCGGCGCTTTTTGCGCTCTGTGGTTGGGTCAAAGATGAGTCAAAGGCGATTCGCGGTCAATTTCTTTTTTAAATCAGTCACTTACATTTTTAGGTTGATACAAGATATTGTGCACGGGCTTGAAAGAACGCCTATGGTGAGGGGTCACACCAAGATCTTGCAGCGCCGATCTGTGACTTTTTGACGGATAGCCCGCATTCGCCTCCCAGCCATAGCCGGGGAACTGTTGCGCCAAATCCCACATGATCGCATCGCGTGTGATTTTCGCCACGATCGAGGCCGCTGCGATGGACAGGCTGCGGGCATCCCCCTTCACGATGGCCGTCGCGGGAAGGGTCAAGCCGCGCGGGATCAGGTTGCCGTCGATCAGCACATGATCGGGTGGCCGCGCCAATCCGGCAATCGCGCGCTCCATCGCAAGATGGCTGGCGCGCAGGATGTTGAGATCGTCGATCTCCGCCACGCTGGCATGGGCGATGGACACCTCGGCGCTGGTCATGATCGCCTCGCGCAGCGCCTCGCGCCGCCTTGCGGTCAATAGCTTGGAATCGTTCAGCCCTTCGGGCAGGCCCGCGGGATCCAGGACCACGGCCGCCGCCGTCACCGGACCCGCCAGCGGTCCGCGCCCGACCTCGTCGACACCGGCGATCCGGGTCAGGCCCTGCGCGATCAGCGCATCTTCAAAGCTGAAATCCGGTCCGTTCATGACCTGTCAGAAACCGCAGATCGGCCCGATTGGCAATGGAAAAGGGGGCCATCCGGATGGCCCCCTGTCCTGACCTGTGCAAAAGGCCGGGATGATCCGGTTCAACGCCGGGCGATGGAATAGCCCGCACGCGACAGGCATCTTGCGTCATACCCGCTGCGCCAGCCCCGATGCGACTGGAAATCGACGACGCAGGATTGCGGCAGGTACTGCGCGCCCCGGAAGTTGTTCTGCAGGCAACGCTGCCCCAGCACATTGACCGCACGACCGCGCCGGTCCTCGACCGTTTGCAGGCAGACCGCAGGCAGGCTCTTGCGCGCCACTCGATCCGGCAGCGGGCGCGGGGCCAGGTGACGACCACCATGCCATTCCTGTTGCGGCTGGACGTAGCCATGTTGCGGCTGGACGTAGCCGTGTTGCCGGCCATGGTCATAGCCCGTATCGCGGCTGCCCACCTGCGGCGCGTCCTTCTTGCGCTTGTCGTTCAGCGCATTTGCGATGATGGCGACCGCCGCGATCCCGGCGATGGCCTGTGCAAGCTCGCGCCCGTCGGCCCGCGCCGGCGCGGCATTGAACCCGGTGATGACGATCGCCGCCGTGAGAACCGAGGCGATGAATTTCCGTGCCATGCGTCTTCCTTTCCGTTTCTGTGATCTCCAAGCGGATGATCGTGAGAGGTGATGGCGTTCCGGCTATCTGGCGGATCGCATGGCCAAGACTGGGGCGCCGGGTCAAGGACAGGCAATATCGTCGCCCGGTTATCCGATAACAGGCGGTCCCGATGCGCGGCGTTATTGAATATCCGGACATGTCGGCGCATCTTCATCGCATGAAAAACGCACGCTTTCCCCTGATCGCCGCCCTTCTGCTGGGATTTGCTTCCAGCGCAAGCGCCGCTGACTGCTATGCCGACTACAAGGCCAAGCGCGACAATCCGCTGCGGTTGCACTACGGTGTTGCGCAGATTGCCGGGACCTGTTCACAGGATCAGGCGCGGACAGAGATCGCCGCGCGCCTTGAAAGGAATGGCTGGACATTGCTGAACGTTCTGTCCCTGTTCGACGCCTCTGGCCTGGAAGAAAGAAAGCGCAGTGCAGGACAATATTACCTCCGCTTCTGAGGCCCGGCGCGCGGGCAATCGCATCGTCACCCTCGGCCTTGCCGGGATAGTCGCGATTCTCGGCATTACCGCCGTCCTGCTGTTTCGCAACCTGCCGGATGCCGATGCCTTCAACCGAAAGGTCGAGGCCCTGTTCGTCGCGAATGACGACCTGACCACCGAAGCCGAGATCAAGCTGCTGGAAATCCTTGCCCAAAGCGGCACGGCATTCTCGGAAACGCTGGCCTCCTACCGGGTGGCGATCTTCGTCCTGCTGGTCTTTGCCAGCGCCCTTCTGATCGCGGCACTTGCCCTGCTTGCGATGCTCGTGGGCTTGAACCGGCGTATGGCGCAGATCGAAAGCTCGGGCATCCAGGTCTCATCCCTGCTGATCAGCCGCGAGGAGAATACGGTCTATCTGAACAACATGGGTTTCAAGCTGACAGATGCGGCAATGGAAACCCTGTCTGTTCTGGCCGAGGCGCGGCTGGATGACGATGTGCTGAGCGGGGCCGAGATCGAGGCGATCGTTTCGGGCCGCAGCGCCGCCGATTGCGACGAAGCGGCAGGCGCCACCCGGATCAAAAGACTGCGCGACACGCTGGGCAACCAGATGGTCAGCGAGCTGCTGGTCAAGAACATCGCGCGACGCGGCTACATGCTGGCGGTGGACAAGGACGTGATCAAGGTTCTCTAGTCACCGCCGCCTGTTTCTTCTTGCTTCAAATATCCAAAAAACCGCTCTGTACCGCAGCGCAGGATCAGACAGACTTGCGCCGCCAGCCATCCAGCCATTCCACGCGGTCACAGCCAGCAAAGCGGGCGACGCGGTGCAATTCGGCTTCAAGCCGCGCCTGTCGGCCCTTTCCCCATGCGATGCCTCGCTCGGGCCACAAGGCCCTCACGCGCAGGGTGCCTTCGTGGCGATAGGCCTTCATGTCGATCCGGCCAACAAGACGATCGGCCTCGAACAGGGGAAAGACATAATACCCATAGATGCGTTTCGCGGCCGGGGTGAACACTTCGATCCTGTAGTGGAAGCCGAACAGCCGTTCCGCCCGCTTGCGGTCACGCAGGGCCGGGTCAAATGGGCTGAGCACCCGCAAACGCCCCGTGGGCATCGGCGCCGCCGTTGCGGCCTCAATCACGTCTGGTCGCGCAAAGGCGCGGCGGTGGCCGCCATCCATGGACTCGACCTCGATCTCGATCAGGGCATCGGCGCGCATCTGATCATGGCACCATTCCCGTGCCTCGGCCGGGGTGACGGTGGCCCAGAATGCCGCAAGCTCCCCCGGCGTGGCAAACCCCAGGCGATCCATCGCGGCGGAACAGCACCAGTCGATGGTTTCCGCGGCATCAGGGTGCCGAGACCGCAGGTCGGCGGGGATGACCCGTTCGGCCAGGTCATAGTATTTCTGAAAACCCGTCCGGCCCGTGACCGCAAGGTCGCCGCTGCGCCAGAGGTATTCCAGCGCGGTCTTGTCCGGGTGCCAGTCCCACCAGCCTGTCGTCTTGCGCGGCGCATCGCCCCTCAGATCGGCGGAACAGACCGGGCCGTGCTGGCGGATATGCGCAAGAACCGCCTCTGTGCGCGCGATGAAATCGTGGCGGTGCCATCTTTCCCAGCGCCCCCGCAAGGCTTCGGCATCGCGGGCAAAGCGCAAGTGCCAATGCGGATAGAACGCGGTCGGAATCACGGCGGCATCATGGGTCCAGTGTTCGAAAAGCCGGCGCTCTGCGCCCAGCAGACGATCCAGATCTGCGGGCCTGTAGGACGGACAGCGGGCGAAGAGGATCATGTGATGGGCGCGTTCCACCGTGGCAATGCTGTCCAGCTGAACGAACCCCAGCTGCGCGACAAGCTCTGACAGGCCTTCAAGGCCACGCGCGGGCACAGGTGCCGACAGCGCATGGCGTTCCAGAAAAAGACGCCTTGCGAGGGGATTGGACAGACGCGGCGTGGCCATGGGTCAAGGCCGGCGCAGCGTGTCACCGTAGCTGATCTGCGGCTTGAGCACGACCGAGGTTTCGGCCTCCTCGTCGCGCGTGCGCGCCACGATGATTTCGGCGGCGCGGCGCCCTATCTCGGCGCGGCATGCATCCATCGTGGCAAGGCGACGTGGCAGGCCTTGCAGCAATTCCACGCCATTGAAGCCGGCAAGACCGATCCGGTTCGGGATGTCATATCCCTGCTCCAGCAGCCACAGCAGACCGCCTGCACCGATCATGTCATTGGAAAAATACAGAAAATCCAGATCAGGCGTGCGCGTCAGCATCGCTTGCGTCATCTCGCGCCCCTTGGCCAGGGCAGATCCACCGGAATAGAACTCGTGATCAGCCATCTCGACCCCGCCCTTGGCCAGCGCCTGGGTAAAGCCCTCGAACCGCTTGCGCGCCCGGTGATCCAGCGGCATCTGCGTGCCCAGAAACCCGATCCGCCGGTACCCGCCCGCCAGGATCGCCTCGGCCATCTCGCGCCCGGCACGACGATGGGAAATGCCCACCATCGCATCCACTGGCGTGCCATCGGTATCCATGATCTCGACCACGGGAATGCCCGAGGCCCGCATCATCGCGCGCGAGGCATCTGAATGCTCCAGCCCTGCGATTATCACGCCCGAAGGCCGCCATGACAGCATCTCGTAGAGGACTTTTTCCTCTTTCTCGGGCAGGTAATCCGTCACCCCGACAACGGGCTGCAGATCGGTGCCCTCCAGCACGCGGCTGATCCCGGTCATCACCTCGGGAAAGACCATGTTGGACAGTGACGGGATGATCACGGCCACAAGGTTGACCCGCTGGCTGGCCAGCGCGCCCGCGATCTTGTTGGGCACGTAGCCCAGGGCCTTGGCGGCGCGCAGCACCTTGTCACGCGTCGCATCGGATACATCGCCGCGATTTCGCAGAACGCGGCTGACGGTCATTTCAGAAACCCCGGACGCCTCGGACACGTCGCGCAGGGTCAGCGGGCGGTGATCGTTGCGGCTCAAGCTGGCGTTTCCTGAATGACCTCTTGGGGCAACCTTGCGACAAGCGTCGGCCTTGTTCAAGCACGCAAGCCGGGGTAAAGCACTTTTGCGTGGCCCCGTGGCTCAACAGGATAGAGCAGCCCCCTCCTAAGGGGCAGGTTGCAGGTTCGAATCCTGCCGGGGTCACCAGTTTCATCTATGGATCATGAAGACATGCATCACAACTTTTGCGCGAATGACGCAGAAGTGGCCGTGATCGGGGCGATGCGATCTGGGCGCACCAACCGCACAACAACGCATCCGGGACGATCCGGGCACAGGCGGCCACTTTCCGTTCTCCGACAGACGCCCGCCTCCCGGGTCCGATGGGCCAGGTGATGACGAAAACAGGTCAAACGGCATCGGACAGATCGGCCGAAAATCCGCTTTCCCGGCCCGAGGCGATCACGCCGCAGCCAGCAGATGGATGTCCCATTTTCGCAACATTCCGGGCAGACAACCGGATTCTACTGCTGCCGCGTCAGCAACCTTCTTATCGCAACTACCGCGCTGGTCGCTACCGCTGGTGTTGCTGTCGCAGACGTCAAAGTCTCCGGCTACGCACGTTTTGGCGCACTGTACAACGACGGCGTCGCAGCCGGCGCTGACGAAATCAACACCGCAAGCCGTCTGCGCCTGCAGTTCGACGCCACCACCGAAACCGATGGCGGCCTGACCCTGGGTGTGCGTCAGCGCTTCCAGGCCGAAGAGAACTCGGCAAACGCTGGCGGTAACGGCGCTCGCTTCTACGCAACCACCGGTGGCCTGACCATCGCGATGGGCAACATCCTGGGTGTGATCGAAGCTGCTCCGAACCTGTACCTGCCGACCAAATCGGCTGGCGTTGGCCTGGAAGGCAACGGCTTCCGTTCGCTGGCAGCCAACACCATCTCCAACGGCGGCGTGTTCGGCTGGACCGCATACTCCAGCGGTGGCGCAGGCGCGACCGATGGCGTTGAAGTTCTGTACAGCATGAACGGCCTGGGCCTGCACGCACACAGCACCGACACCTCCTACGGTATCGGCGCAAACTACGCCTTCGGTGACTACAAAGTTGCAGTCGCTTACGAAGAGTGGAACGACGGCGCACGTGACGGCGACAGCATCCTGTTCGCTTCGGTTGGCGGCAGCTTCGGCGCGTTCGACGCAGCTCTGTCCTATGCTGACACCGACTACACCGGTGTGACCGCAGAGAAGATCTCGCTGCGCGCTGGCTACAAAGCAAACGACGCTCTGTACGTCTACGGCTTCGCTGCTGACGAAAACAACGGCACCGATGCAACCTTCGGCCTGGGTGCTTCCTACGGCCTGGGCGGCGGCGCTTCGGTTGAAGGCGGCTGGACCCAGAACGAAGCAGGCGACAACCTGGTTTCGGCTGGTATCTTCTTCTCGTTCTGATCCAGAACGCAGAGTTGAACAAGGAAGGGCAGGTCTTCGGACCTGCCCTTTTCTTTTGCGCGGACATGGTGTTTTCATGCGCCCAGGCCGAACAACCAGGGTGAATGCCATGTCACTGTCCGAGATCAAGACCCGAATCGCCAAAGCCTGCGCCGCCGCCGGACGGGCCGAGGACAGCGTGACCCTGATCGCGGTGTCGAAGGTGCAGCCGAATGAACGGGTCGCCGCCGTACTGGACCAGGGCCACCGCGTCTTTGGCGAAAACCGTGTGCAGGAGGCGGCCGGCAAATGGCCCGAATTCCGCAAGACTTATGACGGCATCGCGCTGCATCTGATCGGGCCCTTGCAGACCAACAAGGCGCGGCAGGCCATGGAGCTGTTCCAGGTGATCCATTCCGTGGACCGTCCCAAGGTGGCCCAGACCATCGCGCGGCTGGCGCAAGAGATGGGATATTGTCCCGACATTTTCCTGCAGATCAACACCGGAGAAGAGCCGCAGAAAGCAGGGGTGATGCCGTCAGACGCGGATGCTTTCGTGGCCGAGGCGCGGGCGCTGGATCTGCCTGTGCAGGGGTTGATGTGCATTCCCCCGGTCGATGAGGAGCCAGCGCTGCATTTTGCCCTCCTGGCCAGGATCGCGGAGCGCAACGGGCTGTCCGGCCTGTCGATGGGGATGAGCGGCGATTTCGAAACCGCCATCGCGCTGGGGGCTACGCATATCCGTGTGGGATCGGCCATCTTCGGAGAGCGGGCTTACGACTGACGCGTCGCGCCGTGGATATTTAGAGCAAGAAGAAACCCAGGGTCATGCCACGATCAGGCGACAGCCGTGGCGCAGGTGTGCGGCGATCCATTGCAGGTGATCCCGGCGCAGGGCGATGCAGCCTTCGGTCGGGTATCCCGCGCGGCGGCGCTGGTGGATGAAAATGGCCGAGCCGCGCCCGCGTTCCGCGCGGGGCCAGTTCCAGTCGGTGATCAGGATCAGATCATAAAGCGGGTCGGCGCGGCGCAGCCTTTCGTGGCTGTAGGGGTAGGGTGCGCGGACCATGAGGTTGTAATCCTCGTGCCGGGGATCGTCGGACCACAGGTCGCCGGGGCGGATCGGCAGGGCCCAATCGGCAGGGCGCGCCATGCGGTCGGGGCGATAGAGCATGCCCACGATGCCGTGGATGCCGCGCGGGGTTGCACCGTCGCCTTCGCGTTTCGTGTCGCTGATACCGCCACGCCCGATGGAGCAGGGGAAGGTACGGCCCGCAAAGCGCAGGCCCATCGGGGTCAGAACCATGTCTGCCGCGCGCGCGGTGGTCACAGCAGATGTCCCGATTTGGCGGACTTGGTGGCAAGATAGGCGCGGTTATGGGCGTTTTCCCCCACTTTCAGCGGCACGCGTTCGGTCACGGTGATCCCCTGCTTTTCCATCATCGCGATCTTGCGCGGATTGTTGGTCAGCAGACGCACCGAGGTGAAGCCCATCGACTTGAGGATCTCGGCGCCAAGGCGGAAATCGCGCTCGTCATCCTCGAAGCCCAGGCGATGGTTCGCCTCGACCGTGTCGAAACCCTGGTCCTGCAGGGAATAGGCGCGCATCTTGTTGGCAAGGCCGATGCCGCGCCCTTCCTGGTTGAGATAGAGCAGCACACCCGCCCCTTCTTCGCCCATCTGCGCCAAGGCGCCATGCAATTGCGGTCCGCAGTCGCATTTCAGGCTGCCCAGCACATCGCCGGTAAAGCAGGCCGAATGAAGCCGCGCCAGAACGGGCTTGTCGCGGGCGGGTTGGCCGATCTCGAAGGCGTAATGTTCTTCGCCACCATCTTCGGGGCGGAAGATATGCAGCCTTCCCGCCTCTGCGGCGGATACCGGCAGGCGCGCGCTGACCACTGGGTGGGGTTCGGGTGCTGCGGCCAGCAGCGGGCGGGCGCGGTGTGCGTCGATCCGGGTCAGGCCGTGGTTGGCGGCGAAACCGGCCGGATCGGCCAGGGGCAGAACCAGCGCAGCCGGCAAGAGCCGTGCTGTCTTGGTCAGGATCACAGCCAGGCGATGCAGATCGGCCGCGCCGTCGCGTTGCGTGACAAGCGGGCCTTTCATCGGCGTTTTCAGGTCATCCGCCGGATCTGCGACACCCAGGACCCAGGCCAGGCTTGATCCGTGGGGCAGGACCACGCGGGCGAGATCACCGTCATAGGCGCGGGCCTTCAGCGTCTCGGCGCGCCGCGCGGTCAGGGCAAGAACGGGTGTGCCACCCAGCGCGTGCAGATCCGCCAGCCTTTGCGCATCCAGCGTCTCGGCGGCCAGTACAAGAACGCCTGTGCCGTTTTCCGTCAGCACAACGGGCACGCCCATGCGCAGATCTGCGCGGGCGCGGGCCAGGATTTCTGTAACATCAGGGCTGAAGCTCATGCCGTTTGTTGCGCCTATGCGTGCTGCGATCTGGGTTTTACGCTTCTATCTGAAACATTTGCACACTGCTTTACACGACAGCGTGAGAGAATGGCACCCTGTCTTGTCGGCATTGTCCCGCAGGCGCATCTTGTCCGCAAGCACAGGAGGGAAACCTATGGCACAATTGAAGAAAATACTGCTGGTGGACGATGACGAGGATCTGCGCGAGGCGCTGAGCGAGCAGCTTGTCATGACCGAGGACTTCGATGTCTTTGAGGCCGGAAACGGGTCAGAGGCGATGAAGCGCGCGAAGGAAGCGCTTTATGATCTGGTCATTCTTGACGTTGGCCTTCCCGATACGGACGGCCGCGAACTGTGCCGGCTGATGCGCAAGCAGGGGGTCAAGTGCCCGATCCTGATGCTGACCGGCCACGACAGTGATGCCGATACGATCCTGGGCCTGGATGCCGGGGCCAATGACTATATCACCAAGCCGTTCAAGTTTCCGGTCCTGCTGGCCCGGATCCGCGCGCAGCTTCGCCAGCATGAGCAGAGCGAGGATGCCGTTTTCACGCTTGGGCCCTACACGTTCAAGCCCGCGATGAAGATGCTGGTCACCGAGGACGACAAGAAGATCCGCCTGACCGAAAAAGAGACGAATATCCTGAAATACCTCTATCGTGCGACCGAAGGCGTGGTGCCGCGTGATGTGCTTTTGCACGAGGTCTGGGGCTATAATGCAGGCGTTACGACCCACACGCTTGAGACACATATCTACCGCCTGCGTCAAAAGATCGAGCCTGATCCTTCGAACGCGCGGCTGCTTGTCACGGAATCGGGTGGGTACCGTCTTGTTGCATAAGGGATGCACTTTCGACATGTCTGCATGGGGCCCACTGTCTTGATGCAGATCAAAGTGGTATCCTGCCATTAGGATTAATTTTTCTACAGCATTTCACGAGACCCCGTCGCATATGCGGGTCATCATATGCACCTCCCTGTTGGACTGCCCCGGCCTGGTGCCGGGGTTTTTTTTGTCCGGGGTCCTGCGATCGTCCGCATTGTATCGCATTGCGAAACAACTGTTTGGCTTTCATGGACATTTGCGGGAAGGTTCCATTCCTTGATCATGGCGATCACGGGTTGCAAGGGGACATCGTCATATCGGCAAGCCTGGATTCCCGGCGGCCGAACCTTTGCGGCCAGGGCCTGCCCACCCGCAAAACCATCCGGTGATTCTTCGGGCGGGTGCCGCGATGCCCGTTCCGGTGGCACGGGCATCGCCGGAACGCCCAACCCCCGGACGCATTTCTTCCAAAAAATAGGCAAATGCTTCGAATCGGTCACTTTGCCCTGTTGATGTCCTAAAAATGCTGCACCTGCGAAGCGGCTTGTTGCAAGCGCAGCATCGTCTGTTCTGAATTGGGACAGCCGTTGCCATGCAGGCGACGCGCCGAGGCCGCGCAGAGGGCCGATCCTGGCAGATACACCCCCTGCGCGACTGCAACACACATGTTGCGGATGGCCAGATGACCCGCCGTGCCACTTGCTGGCCCATGCGGGACAAAAGGCCCATCCCGCAGATAAGCGACTGGGGATATTATTCAATGACACATGGAACGAAATTTACCGCGCTTGCCGTGGCGGCGATCATGGCCGGCGCCGGCGCCGGCGCTGCATCAGCGCAGGATTGCCCGATCAAGGTCGGCGTGCTGCATTCGCTGTCCGGAAGCATGGCCATTTCCGAAACGACGCTGAAGGACGTCATGCTGATGCTGGTCGACCAGCAGAACGCCAAGGGCGGGCTGCTTGGCTGCCAGCTTGAGGCGGTAGTGGTCGATCCGGCCTCTGACTGGCCGCTGTTCGCGGAAAAGGCGCGCGAACTGCTGACCGTGAACGAGGTTGACGTGATCTTCGGCAACTGGACCAGCGTCAGCCGCAAATCCGTGCTGCCGGTGATCGAGGAGTTGAACGGTCTGCTGTTCTACCCCGTGCAGTACGAGGGCGAGGAATCGTCGCGCAACGTCTTCTACACGGGTGCGGCCCCGAACCAGCAGGCCATCCCGGCGACGGACTATTTCCTTGAGGAACTGGGCGTCGAGAAATTCGCCCTTCTGGGCACGGACTATGTCTATCCGCGCACCACGAACAACATCCTTGAAAGCTACCTCATCTCGAAGGGCATCCCGAAAGAGGACATCTTCGTCAACTACACGCCCTTTGGTCATTCCGACTGGGCGACGATCGTGGCCGATGTGGTCGCCCTCGGGGCCGATGGCAAGCAGGTCGGCGTGATCTCGACCATCAATGGTGACGCGAATATCGGCTTCTACAAGGAACTCGCCGCTGCCGGTGTTTCAGCCGAGGATATTCCCGTCGTCGCCTTCTCGGTCGGCGAAGAGGAGTTGTCGGGTCTCGACACATCCGAACTGGTCGGGCACCTCGCGGCCTGGAACTATTTCCAATCCGCCGACACGCCTGCAAACGCGGAATTCATCGCTGCATGGAAAGCCTTTGCCGGTGAGAACCGCGTGACCAACGACCCGATGGAGGCGCATTACATCGGCTTCAACATGTGGGTGAATGCGGCAACCGCGGCAGGCACCACGGATGTGGATGCCGTGCGTACGGCCATGTACGGGCAGGAATTCCCGAACCTGACCGGCGGGACCGCCGTGATGTTGCCGAACCATCACCTGGCCAAGCCGGTGCTGATTGGTGAAATCCGCGCCGATGGTCAGTTCGACATCATCAGCCAGACCCCCGAAGTCGATGGCGATGCCTGGACCGACTACCTGCCGGATTCGGCGGTTCTGACCAGCGACTGGAAGGATCTGGGCTGCGGGATGTACAACACCGTGACCAAGACCTGTGTCCAGCTGACCTCGAACTACTGACCCAAATGCCGGGGGGGCGGTGATCCGCGCCCCCGGCCACCGGCCCTTCGGTCAAGGACTTATCATGATCTTCCGCCTTATCTGCTGCGCCTTGGCGATTGCCCTGGGCCTGACCGCGGCCCGCGCGCAAGACAGCGTTGCGCCCCTTCAGTCGTTGCTTCAGGCCAATGCCGATGCCGTGGCAAACCCGTCGCGCAGCACGGTCGATGGTCTTGTCGCAGCCTTGCTGGACAGCGATCTTCCCGGGGTGCCCGTGTTCCTGGAGCGTTGGCGCGACCGGGGTGTTTACCTGCGGTCCAGCGATGGGCTGTTCTATTATGCCACCAAGGCTGAAGGGGGATATGCCCTGGTCGACGTGGACACGGGGCAGGATGCCGGTCAGGCGGAAAGTGCCGACATGAGCGAACTGCGTCCCAATGCCGGGGTGCGGCGCGTGATCGGATCCGCGCTTGTGGCGTTCCAGTTGCTGGATGATGATCCCGCCCGGCGGCTTGCCGCGCTTGACGCGATTGACCGCAGCCCTTCCGAGGACCAGTTGGAACCGCTGCGCCTGTCCATCGCGGCAGAACCCGATCCTGTCCTTCAAGCCCGCAAGATCCGGCTGGAAAGGCTGCTTTCCGCCCGTTTTGCCGAAACGCCTGCCGAACGGATCGCCGCCATCGAAAGCCTTGAAGGTGATCTGGGTGTGGACGCCCGTGCCGTGCTGAACCTGATCCTGACAAGCGCGCCCGCAGTGTTCGCCGAACTTCCGACGGATCGCAACATTGCCGCAGTGCTGGAGCCCGGAACCGATGCGCTGTCCGAGGTCGAGGCCTATACCCGTCTTGTCGAGGCGGGTTTCGCACCGCCGCTGACGGGTGTCGCGACCATCAAGGATGCGCTGATCGCCGCCATGGATGGCGATGCCGTCGCTGGCATTCCGGTGGCCAGCCTGTCCACGGACGCCGCGCGTGAAGCGGCTTATGACGCCCTGGCCGCCACCGGTGCCGTGCCGCCGCTGGTGACGCTTGACGATCAGGCGATGGCCTTGGCCGCGCATCGCTTTGTGCTGCTCTATGCCGAACCCGATCCCGCGATTACCGCTGCGGCCGCGGCCACGCTGGAGGCGATCGAGTTCAAGGTCGGATTGAACCAGGCGGCGGATCTGGCGCTGGACGGCTTGTCGCTGGCCTCGATCTATTTTCTGGCCGCCATCGGCCTGGCCATCACCTTCGGCGTGATGGGGGTAATCAACATGGCGCATGGCGAATTCATCATGATGGGCGCCTATACCGGCTATGTGGTGCAGCTTTTCATCCCGGATTACACGCTGTCGCTGCTGCTGGCCTTGCCACTGGCTTTTGCCGTCACCTTCGCCGCAGGTGTGGCCATGGAGCGGCTTGTGATCCGCTGGCTCTATCACCGACCACTGGAAACGCTGCTGGCCACATTCGGCATTTCCATCGCGCTGCAGCAGTTGGCCAAGAACATCTTCGGCACCCAGGCGCGGCCGCTCACCTCGCCCGATTGGCTCAGCGGCACGCTGACCTTCAACGAGGTGGTGTCGATCAGCATGATCCGCGTCGCGATCTTCGTGCTGGCGCTGATGTTCCTCGGGTTGCTGATCTACATCCTCAAACGCACGCGCCTGGGGCTGGAGGTTCGCGCCGTGACCCAGAACCCCGGCATGGCGGCATCGATGGGGATCAACCCTGACCGGATCAACATGCTGACCTTCGGCCTTGGGTCCGGTATCGCGGGGATCGCGGGCGTGGCCATCGGACTTTACGCCAAGGTCACATCGGAAATGGGCGCCGATTACATCGTGCAAAGCTTCATGACCGTTGTCGTGGGCGGTGTCGGCAATGTCTGGGGCACACTGGCCGGGGCCACGCTGATCGGCTTTCTGCAGAAGGGGATCGAGTTCCTGAACCCCAGCAATACGCTGGCGGCGCAGACCTACATGATCCTGTTCATCATCCTGTTCATCCAGTTCCGGCCCAAGGGCATCATCGCCCTCAAGGGCCGTGCGGCGGGGGATTGACGCCATGTCACATGCAAGTACCGCTTCTGTTTCTTCTTGCCCCAAATATCCCGGGGGGTGCGGGGGGTTGACCCCCCGCCGCGACGGAGGCCGCGCATGAACCGTTCCTTCATTGCACGCAACCCTTCGGTCCTGTGGTTCCTGCTGGCGCTGTCGGTCTTTACCGTCGCGGTCACGCTGATGTCCGAGGTGACGGGGGTCGGGCTGATCTCGACCTCTTTCGTCAAGACGCTGGGCAAGACCCTGTGCCTGTGCCTGATCGCCATCGCGATGGATGTCGTCTGGGGCTATTGCGGGATCCTGTCGCTGGGGCATTTCGCGTTTTTCGGGTTGGGCGGCTATGCCATCGGGATGTGGCTGATGTATGCCCGGACCGAGCTGATCGTGGTGGAATCGCTGGCCAACGCGCCGCTGCCGCCCACCGAGACCGAGGTCACGGATGCTATTGCCACGCAGATATTCGGCGTGGTGGGCTCGTCCGAGTTCCCGCTGATCTGGGCGTTTTCGCATTCCCTGACGCTGCAACTGCTGATGGTCGTTCTTGTGCCGGGCCTGCTGGCGCTGGTCTTTGGCTGGCTGGCGTTCCGCAGCCGGGTGACGGGTGTTTATCTGTCGATCCTGACGCAGGCGATGACACTGGCGCTGTCGCTTTACCTGTTCCAGAACGACAGCGGATTGCGCGGCAATAACGGGCTGTCGGGATTGCAGAATATCCCCGGCCTCGATGCGGTGCCGCAATCGGTGATCTCGATCGCGTTCTTCTGGGCCTCGGCGCTGGCGCTGGGGTTGGGCTATGTCCTTTTCGCCTGGATCGTGTCCGGCAAGATGGGCAGCGTGATCCGCGCCATCCGCGACAACGAAAGCCGCGTGCGGTTCCTGGGCTATCATGTCGAAAGCTACAAGCTGTTCGTCTTCACCCTGACCGCCATCGTCGCGGCCATTGCGGGGGCGCTTTACTATCCGCAGGCGGGCATCATCAACCCGGCCGAAATCGCGCCCATCGCCTCGATCTACCTTGCGGTATGGGTCGCCATCGGCGGGCGCGGGCGGCTTTATGGCGCGGTGATCGGCGCGGCTTTCGTGTCGCTGCTGTCGTCTTGGTTCACGGGCGGATCGGCCCCGGCTGTCAACCTCGGCTTCTACACGATCAACTGGACAGATTGGTGGCTGGTGCTGCTGGGCCTGTCATTCGTGGCGGTCACGCTGTTCTTTCCCAAGGGGATCGGCGGGCTGTTCGACCTGATCGTGTTGAAACCCGTGGCGGACCGGCAGGGCGATTACGGCCCCGACAAGGGCGCCTGGCGCCGTGAGGAGGGCGAGCCATGAGCACGCTTCTGGAAGTGTCCGGCGTCAGCGTCACATTCGACGGGTTCCGCGCCATCAACAACCTGTCGATCAGCATCGGCCAGGCCGAGTTGCGCGCGGTGATCGGGCCGAATGGTGCGGGCAAGACCACCTTCATGGACATCATCACCGGCAAGACCAAACCGGACGAGGGGCGGGTGATCTGGGGTCCGCGCAGCATATCCCTGCTGGACCTGTCCGAAAGCCAGATCGCGCGGCAGGGGATCGGGCGCAAGTTCCAGAAACCCACGGTGTTCGAGGCGCAGACGGTACGGGAAAACCTGGCCATGGCGCTCAAGAACCCGCGCGGGCCGTTTGATGTGTTGTTCTACCGCAAAAGCCGCGCGACCGCCGCGCGGATCGACGAGATTGCGGAAGAGATCGGCCTGACCGAAGACCTGCCGCGCCGGGCGGGCGAGTTGAGCCATGGGCAAAAGCAATGGCTGGAGATCGGGATGCTGCTGGCGCAGGATCCGCAGTTGTTGCTGGTGGATGAGCCGGCGGCGGGCATGACCCCTGCGGAGCGGGAGCATACGACCGCACTGCTGGTGCGCGCCGCGCAGACCCGCGCGGTCGTGGTGGTCGAACATGACATGGAATTCGTGCGGCGACTGAACTGCAAGGTGACGGTGCTGCATGAAGGTTCGGTGCTGGCCGAAGGCAGTCTGGACCATGTCACGAAAAATCAGGACGTCATCGACGTCTACCTGGGGCGCTGAGATGCTGGAAATTGCCGACCTGACCCTGAAATACGGCCAAAGCCAGATCCTGAACGGGATTTCCATGACTGCCAAGCCGGGGCAGGTGACGGCCGTCATGGGCACGAACGGCGTGGGCAAGACCAGCCTGCTCAAGGCGATCGCCGGGCGGCATCCCTATTCCGGCGGCACGATCATGCTGGATGGCAAGCCGCTGGATCATCCGACCGCCTTTCAGGCCGCGCGCGCGGGCATCGCCTATGTGCCGCAGGGGCGCGAGGTCTTTCCCCTGCTGAGTGTGACCGAGAACCTGACGACGGGTTTTGCCTGCTTGCCACGCGGCGACAAGGCCATCCCGCCCCGGATTTACGAGCTGTTCCCGGTCCTGGCCGAGATGAAGGACCGGCGCGGCGGTGATTTGTCGGGCGGGCAGCAACAACAATTGGCGATTGCGCGGGCGCTGATCACCAAACCGCGTGTGCTGCTGCTGGACGAGCCGACCGAGGGCATTCAGCCCAACATCATCAAGCAGATCGGCCGGGTGATCGAGGCCCTGCGCGACGAGGGCGAGATCGCCATCGTCCTGGTCGAGCAGTATTTCGACTTTGCCTATCAGCTTGCCGATGAGTTCGTGGCGCTGAACCGCGGGTCTGTCGTGCTGCGTGATCCCAAGGCGCGCGTAGACCGCGCGACCTTGCTGTCGCGTGTGTCGATCTGAAGCGCGATCAGGGTGACACCCCCCTCCCGCTTGGCTGTCCCATGTGCTAGGCCTGCCTCCGAACCATTGGAACGGAGCAGACTATGACCTTTACCCTTGCCACCTGGAACATCAACTCGGTCAGGCTGCGCGAAGGGCTTGTGTGCAAGCTTCTGTCCGAGGAAGCCCCCGATGTGCTGTGCCTGCAGGAATGCAAAAGCCCGGTGGACAAGATCCCGCTGGAGGGGTTCCAGGCGCTGGGTTACCACCACATGGTCGCACGTGGGCAAAAGGGCTATAACGGGGTGGCGATCCTGTCCAAGCTGCCGCTCGAGGATATGGGCGAGATGGATTTCGCCAGCCTTGGCCATGCGCGTCATGTGGCGGCGCGGCTGCCCAATGGCGTGGTGATCCACAACTGCTATGTTCCCGCAGGCGGCGATGTGCCGGATCGCACGGTGAACGACAAGTTCGGCCAGAAGCTGGATTACCTGACCGAGATGCGCGACTGGTTCCATGGCGACCGGCCCGAACGGTCGATCCTTGTCGGCGATCTGAACATCGCCCCGCGCGAAGATGACGTGTGGAACCACAAGCAGCTTCTCAAGATTGTCAGCCACACGCCCGTCGAGGTGGACCACCTGGGACAGGTGCAGGAGTCCGGCGCCTGGGTCGATGTGACCCGTGCCGACATACCCGAGGGGCAGCTTTACAGCTGGTGGTCCTATCGCGCGGCCGATTGGGATGCCGCCGACAAGGGGCGCCGGCTGGATCATGTCTGGGCCACGAAGGATATCGCACAGGCAGGACACTCCAGCCGCGTGTTGCGCGCGGCGCGCGGCTGGGAGCAGCCCAGCGATCACGCGCCTGTCTTTGCAACCTTTGACCTTTGATTTCACGAATATGTCACCCCATATAGGATGATGAATGCACCCCGATCGGGTGCCACGCAGATTTGCAGACAAGGATGACGGAAGATGCTGGAACTGGGACAAAAGCAGCCCGCCGCCGACAAGGCAGTGATCATGGATGTGTCCGAGGCGGATTTCATGGCCGAGGTTGTCGATGCCTCGATGACGGTGCCGGTGCTCGTGGATTTCTGGGCGCCCTGGTGCGGCCCCTGCAAGACGCTTGGTCCGCAACTTGAGGCCGCTGTCGAGGCGGCCAAAGGCGCGGTGAAGATGGTCAAGGTCAACGTGGACCAGAACCAGCGCATCGCGGCGCAGTTGCGGGTGCAGTCGATCCCCACCGTCTATGCCTTCTGGCAGGGTCAGCCGGTCGATGCTTTCCAGGGGGCGGTGCCCGCTTCCGAGGCGCAGGCCTTCGTCAAGCGCCTGGCCGAACTGGCCGGTGACGGTGGTCTGGCCGAGGCGATCGAGGCCGCAGAGGCGATGCTGGCCGAAGGTGCGATCGACGATGCGGCGCAAACCTTTGCCGCCATCCTCGAAGAAGATCCCGCCAATGTCGCGGCCTATGCCGGGCTTGTGCAATGTCACATCGCCAAGGGCGATCTGGACGAGGCCGAGGCCGTGCTGAACGGCGCACCCGCCGAGATCGCGAAGGCCGCGCCGCTGGAAGCGGCCCATGCCCAGCTTGAACTGGCGCGGCAGGCCGCAGGGGCCGGTCCGGTTGCCGAACTGCAGGCCGCGGTCGATGCCAATCCGGCCGACCTTCAGGCGCGGTTCGATCTGGCGCTGGCGTTGCAGGCCAACAACCGAATGGAGGAGGCGGTGGATGCGCTTCTGGAAATCTTCCGTCGTGACCGGGAATGGAACGACGGTGCCGCCAAGCAGCAGCTTTTCACCATTTTTGACGCGTTGAAAGCCAATGACCCCGTCGTTTTGAACGGTCGGCGCAAGCTGTCTTCAATGATATTTGCCTGATGGGTTTGTTGGGCTAGGTCGCATGGTATGGGCAAGACATTTGACATGCCGGACGTGATCGCGGTGTTTCCGCTGCCCGGGGCGCTTTTGCTGCCCCGGTCGCGGTTGCCATTGCACATCTTCGAGCCGCGCTACCTCGCCATGCTGGAGGATGCGCTGAAAACGCCGGAACGCCTGATCGGCATGGTGCAACCGAATGCCGTCCCCGGACGCGATGGAAACGGATTGCACCAGATCGGTTGCGCGGGCCGGGTCACGCAATTCTCTGAAACCGAGGATGGGCGCTATCTGATCACGCTGTCGGGCATGTCCCGCTTCCGCGTGCTGCGGGAAGTGACGGGTTTCACCCCCTATCGCCGGTGCGAGGTGTCATGGACCGGGTTCGAGAGGGATCTGGGCCGGGACGAAACCGATAGCGGTTTCGACCGCGAAGCCTTCATGAACCTGCTGTCGCGCTATTTCACCGCGCGCGAATTGCAGACCGATTGGGAAAGCCTGCAGGATGCCGATGACGAGTTGCTGATCAACTCGCTTTCGATGCTTCTGGATTTCGATCCCGAAGACAAGCAGGCCCTGCTTGAGGCCCCTTGCCTGTCCACGCGGCGCGAAACGTTGGTCACCCTGATCGAGTATTCCCTGCGCGGCGGCAACACCGAGGAGATCATGCAGTGATGGACGGACCGCTTTTCGACCGCCGGATGCTAGAGGCGCTGGTATGTCCGCGCACCGGGGGGCGTCTTGACTACGATGCCGAGCGTCAGGAACTGATCAGCAAATCGGCCGGGTTGGCCTATCCTATCCGCAACGGCATTCCCGTGATGCTGGTCGACGAGGCCCGCAAGCTGGATTGAGGCCCACAAGCCCCCGGACAAGACAAAACCGCCGCCCGGCATCCCGGACGGCGGTTTTTTTTATTGCTATGCCAATGGCTTATTCAGCAGCCCAGCCTGCGACCGATTTGACCTCGAGGAAATCCTCGATGCCCCAGACACCGCCTTCGCGGCCATTTCCGGATTGCTTCATGCCGCCGAAAGGCGCACCGGCGCCGCGCGACTGGCCGTTGATCTCGACCATGCCGGACCGCAGTTGCAGCGCGATCCGGTTAGATTTGTCGCCGTCCTGGGTCTGGATGTAGTTGGTCAGACCATAGACCGTGTCATTGGCGATACGGATCGCTTCTTCTTCGGTCTCGAAGGGGATGATCGCCAGCACCGGGCCAAAGATTTCCTCGCGCGCGATGGTCATTTCGTTGGTGACATCGGCAAAGACCGTCGGCTTGACGAAGAAGCCACGGTTGAACCCTTCGGGGCGGCCCGTCCCACCGGCCACAAGGCGTGCGCCTTCGTCGATGCCTTTCTGGATCAGGCCCTGGATCTTGTTGAACTGCGCCTCGTTCACCACCGGACCGATGTGGCGACCGGCTTCGTGCGCGTTGCCCACGGTGACGGAATTTGCCACTTCTGCCGCCGTTTCCACGGCTTTCTCATAGACGCCCTTCTGGACCAGCATCCGGCTGGGTGCATTGCAGGACTGGCCCGAGTTGTTCATCATGTGCAACACGCCGCGCTTGACGGCCTTGTCATCGGCATCGGCGAAAATGATGTTCGCACCCTTGCCACCCAGTTCCAGGTGCACGCGCTTGAGGGTTTCCGCAGCCGCCTTGGAAATGGCGATACCCGCGCGGGTCGAGCCGGTGAAGCTGACCATGTCCACATCCGGGTGCGAGGACAGTTGCGATCCGACGCCCACGCCGTCACCGTTCACCAGGTTGAACACGCCTGCGGGGAAACCGGCCTCGTGCATGATCTCGGCAAAGACGATGGCGTTCAGCGGGCTTTCCTCGGAGGGTTTCAGCACCATGGTGCAGCCCGCGATGGCGGCCGCCACGACCTTGAGCGTGACCTGGTTCATCGGCCAGTTCCAGGGTGTGATCATCGCGCAGACGCCGATCGGCTCGTAGACGATGCGATCGTTCGGGGCGTGATCGCCCAGCGGGCGGATGAACTTGAAATTCTTGGCCGCCTTGATGAAGTTCGTGGTGTGCCATGTGCCCGCACCCACCTGCGAGACGCGCGACATGTCGATGGGCGCGCCCATTTCCATGGTCATGGCCTGTGCCAGATCCTCGGTCCGGGACTTGTAGATCTCGAGCATCTTTTCGACCAGCGCGATGCGCTCTTCGACCGGGGTGTTCATCCATGCGGGAAACGCAGCCTTGGCCGCGGCGACGGCGGCATCCGTGTCGGCCTTGCCACCCAGCGAGATGATCGCGCAGGTTTCTTCGGTCGAGGGGTCGATGACGGGATGATCGCGCCCCTCGATCGGGTCAACCCATGCACCGTTGATGTAGAACTGACGTTTCTCGATCATGTCGATCTCCTTCGTTATTGCGTCGTGATATGGGGCCTGATCCACTGGATCAAAGGTTGGCTCACTGGATTCGCGACACTCTGTCACTCTGCCTGATTGGCTGCAAGGGAGGGGGTGCAAATCCGTGATGCAGCAAATATATGAAATTTGGAATACAATTGCGACCATGACAGGAAAGGAAACCCCAATGGGCCTGCGCATCAACGATATCGTGCCGAATTTCACGGCGGACACCGATCATGGAAAGATCACCTTTCATGACTGGATCGGTGACAGCTGGGCCATCCTGTTCAGCCACCCCAAGGATTTCACCCCTGTCTGCACGACCGAATTCGGCGCCGTGGCGCAATTGGCGGATGAATGGGCCAAGCGCGGCACCAAAGTGATCGGCCTGTCGGTGGACGGCGTTGACGAACATGTGAAATGGAAAGCGGACATCGAAGGTTTCTCGGGCGCGAAAGCCGGGTTCCCGATCATCGCAGACAAGGATCTGGCCGTGTCCAAGGCCTTCGACATGCTGCCCGCCGAGGCCTATCTGCCCGACGGGCGCACCGCTGCGGATTCCGCCAGCGTGCGGTCGGTCTTCATCATCAGCCCGGACAAGAAGGTTCAGCTGATCATGACCTACCCGATGTCGGTGGGCCGCAACTTCGCCGAGGTGCTGCGCGCGCTGGACGCCCTGCAGGCCAGCTTTGGCGTGCCGGTGGCGATGCCCGCGAACTGGGTGCCGGGGCAGGACGTGATCGTCGCGCTCAGCCTCAGCGATGATCAGGCGCGGGCGCGTTTTGGCGATATCGATGTGAAACTGCCCTATCTGCGGACGACCAAGCTCTGATCGGTGTCGCGAAAGACAGATGCAAGATGGCCCTGCGGACAACCTCCGCAGGGTTTTTTCATTCCATTGTCACCGTGGTCATGGACAAAGACCGGGCACAGGATTACGCGGCGCGCCGGGGGATGCGCGGGCGACGTCTGACTGGTAGACTTTGCGCAAGCATTCGACAGGATCACCATATGCCGGAGAGAACAGGCGCCATGGGCAAGACCACGTCCGGCAAGGTCAAGCTGCCGCCGATGCTGATCGGCTGGCGCGAGCGTATCGCCTTGCCGGAACTGGGCATTGACCTGATGCAGGCCAAGATCGATACGGGCGCGCGGACCTCGGCGCTGCATGCCACCAAGGCGGTGCGGTTCCAGCGTGACGGTGCGGAGTGGGTGCGGTTCCACATTCCGCATGCCAGTGGCCTGGCTGCCCGGGATTGCGAGGCGCCCCTGATCGACCGGCGCGAGATCAAGAATACCTCGGGTCTTGGCGAGGATCGGCTTGTGATCGAAACCCTGCTGCTTCTGGGGGGGCGGCGCTGGCGGATCGAGGTGTCGCTGGCCGATCGCTCGGCCATGGCGATGCCGATCATCCTGGGTCGCACCGCGATCCGCAAACGCGGCATCCTCGTGGATGCCGGCAAATCCTACCTGGCGGGACTGCCCCGCCCGACCGGCGGTCAAGGCAAGCCCTGACAGGCCGGCCCCGCCCCTACCCATTCGTTTCCCGTAAAGGACCCTTTCCATGAAGATCGCCATGATGACGCGCAACCCGGCTCTTTATTCGCATCAGCGCCTGAAAGAGGCGGCCGAGGCACGTGGGCATGAGCTGGATTTCGTCAATACCCTGCGCTGCAGCATGAACATCGCCTCGCGCAGGCCCGAGATCTATTACGACGGCCAGAAACTGCCGCGCTACGACGCGGTGATCCCGCGGATCGGGGCCTCGGTCACGTTCTACGGGCTTGCCGTGCTCAGGCAGTTCGAAATGCAGGGCGTCTACCCTCTGAACGAAAGCGTGGCCATCGGGCGCAGCCGTGACAAGCTGCGGTCCATGCAGCTTCTGGCGCGGGACGGGATCGGTCTGCCGGTCACGACCTTCGCCCATGATCCCAAGCAGACCGAAGAGGTCGTGAAACTGGCCGGTGGCGCGCCCTTGGTGATCAAGCTCCTGGAAGGCACGCAAGGTATCGGGGTGGTTCTGGCCGATACGGACCGATCCGCGAAATCGGTGATCGAGGCGTTTCGCGGGGCAGGCGTGAACATCCTTGTGCAGGAATTCATCAAGGAAGCCGGTGGAACCGACATTCGCGCCATCGTGGTGGGCGGCAAGGTGGTCGCCGCCATGCAGCGGACGGGCGCGGAAGGCGAGTTCCGGTCGAACCTGCATCGCGGTGGATCGGCCAAGGCGATCAAGATTTCACCAGAGGAACGGTCCACGGCCATCCGCGCGGCGAAATCCATGGGGCTGAACGTGTGCGGTGTGGATATGCTGCGGTCGAATCATGGCCCCGTGGTGATGGAGGTGAACTCCAGCCCCGGTCTGGAAGGGGTAGAGAAAGCCACAGGCAAGGATATCGCGGGCATGATCATCGAATTCATCGAGAAGAACGCCAAGGACGGTCAGACCAAGACCAAGGGCAAGGGATGACGGGGACAAGGGCATGACGGGCGGTGTGATGTTCGAACTTGGCGGGGTGCGGGTGCCTGCCGGTACGCGCCGCACCATCGATCTGCCGGTATCGTCGCTGTCGGATCACACGCCGGTGTCGATGGCGGTGCATGTGGTCAACGGGCGCAAGCCGGGGCCGGTGATGTTCGTGTCCGCCGCAATCCACGGCGACGAGGTGATCGGGGTCGAGATCGTGCGCCGCCTGCTGCGCGCGCCCAATCTGGACCGGATGGCCGGGACGCTGCTGGCGGTGCCCATCGTCAACACCTTCGGCTTCCTGAACCATTCGCGCTATCTGCCGGACCGGCGTGATCTGAACCGCTGTTTTCCGGGATCGGCGGAAGGGTCCTTGGGCGCGCGTCTGGCGCATATCTTCCTGAGCCAGATTGTCAGCCGTTCGGATTTCGGGATCGACCTGCATTCAGCCGCCGTGCAGCGGTCGAACCTGCCGCAGATCCGCCTGACGCCGGGAAATGCGCGGCTTGAGGCATTGGCGCAGGCTTTCGGTGCGCCGGTGATGCTGCATTCCAAGCTGCGCGACGGGTCACTGCGCATGGCGGCCGAAGCGGCGGGTGTGGATGTGCTGCTGTATGAGGCAGGCGAGGGGCTGCGGTTCGATGAACTTGCCGCGCGCGCCGGGCTGTCGGGGATCCTGCGGGTCATGCAGAGCCTTGGCATGATCGGTCCCAAGGGCGTGCCACGCCTGCGGGCGCGTCCCGTGACCTGCACGCGGTCAAGCTGGTACCGCGCGCCTGCGGGCGGTCTGCTGCGCACCTATCGCGGGATCGGTGATCTGGTCGAGCCGGGCATGCTGCTGGGTGCTGTGTCGGACCCGTTCGGCGTGGCCGAGGTCGAGATTACGGCGCAGTCGAACGGGATCATCGTGGGCCGCAGCAACATGCCCGTGGTGAACGAGGGCGACGCGTTGTTCCACGTGGCCGAGACCCCCAAGATATCGCACGCAGAGGCTGCCATGGAAGGTGTTGCCGCCCAGATGGATGCGGCTCCGCTGTTCGACGAGGACGAGATCATCTGACCGGCCACGATCAACTGTCGTAGGGCATCCGCGTGGTGTCGTCCAAATCCTCGGGCAGGAATTTCTGAAAGAAACACGCGTCGTCGAAAAAGTCCTTGTGGTCCTTGCTGTTGGTCAGTCGGCCCGAGGCTGTCACTTTTGTTGCGCGGTCAAATCCGTTGCGCTGGTCGACCTCGCAGATGAACTGAAAGTTCGGGTTTCGTGATCTGTAGCCTTTCAGGTCCGACGGCGGGACGTAGGGGGCCATCGCCATGTCGTCCCGTGGCAGATGTTTTTCGAAGGGCTGAACCGCGATCAGCAGAAGGTTGATGTCCCATGTGATCAGGCAAATCGCCTCGAATTCTATGGCGGTGCCGTCGAAGCGGACCCGTGGCATGAAACGCCTTGGGTCTTCCGGGCTGGGTTCCAGCATCGTTTCAGCCTTTCAGCACGTCCCCGACGAACATCGACAGGGCCGGCTCGATGTCCGGCAGGTTCTGCACCGCCCCATGCGGATCAAGCGGCAATTGCGGCCCAACCCGCATTGACAGCCAGTGTACCGGTCGACCGAAGCCAAGGCCGACACCCGTGGCCGAGTTTATGTCCACAACACCGTCATGAAGCTGTGGCGAAGGGTTGGCATGGCTGAACCCGATTGCGGTGACATTGCTGCGAAAGGCCGCTTCGGTGGCGTTCTTGTTCAGTTTGCCCAGATCCTGGCTGACGGGCATCATCGACATGGCGCCGTGGTTGATCGGCGGCACATGCAGCATGGTGCCCAGATGCGGCGTGCAATAGGTGAAAAGGCGTCTGGGCTTCAGCCCGTTGGCGATCATCTGGCGCGCGACCAGTCCGCCCATCGAGTAGGCAAAGATCGACAGGTTGTTGGTCGGAACGCTGTTGTTCTTGAGGTATGCCGCGATTTCCTGCGCGCCATAGACAAACGATTGATGGGTGTTGTAGCGCCCGAAAATGACCTGATAGCCCTGCTTTTCCAACTTGAAGCGGAGCCAGTCGACGGCGACAAGCAAGGCCTGCCCCGGTTGATGGTTCTTCATCAGGTCAAAGCCATGCAGAACCAGCGCCACGCCCTTGGGTGCGGCCATCGTTCCCATCTCGGGGGTCATGTCCGTACTCAGACGGACGCCATCATAAACTTCAACTGCGGGGATTATTTTTGGGCTCTCGGTCGCCATCTCTACACGCTCACTCGTTAACCAAAAAACGGAACCACCCGCGAACCATGATCAGTGGTGCGCAGGCTGTCAATTCATCCCGTCATGCCAGGCAAAAAAAGGCCCCGATGCTGCCATCGGGGCCTTGTCCGTTCCAAGGGGAAAGGGGGCTTATTCGCCCGCTTCCGCTTCTTCCTTGGTGATCTCTTCGCCGGTTTCCTGGTTCACCGATTTCATCGCCAGGCGCACCTTGCCGCGATCATCGAAGCCCAGCAGCTTGACCCAGACTTCCTGACCTTCCTTGAGAACATCCGACGGATGGTTCAGGCGGCGGTTCTCGATCTGGGACACGTGCACCAGGCCGTCGCGCTTGCCGAAGAAGTTCACGAAAGCGCCGAAATCGACCAGTTTGACCACGGTGCCCTTGTAGACCTTGCCTTCTTCCGGCTCGGCCACGATGGACCAGATCATGTCATAGGCCTTCTTGATCGAGTCGCCGTTCGGCGATGCGATCTTGATGATGCCGTCATCGTTGATGTCGACCTTGGCACCCGAGACTTCCACGATCTCGCGGATGACCTTGCCGCCCGAGCCGATCACTTCACGGATCTTGTCGGTCGGGATCTGCATCGTCTCGATACGCGGCGCGTGGATCGAGAATTCGGCAGCGCCCGTCAGGGCCTTGGCCATCTCGCCGAGGATGTGGATACGGCCATCCTTGGCTTGCGCCAGGGCTTTCTCCATGATCTCGGGGGTGATGCCTGCAACCTTGATGTCCATCTGGAGGCTGGTGATCCCGTTTTCGGTGCCAGCCACCTTGAAGTCCATGTCGCCCAGGTGATCTTCGTCACCCAGGATGTCGGTCAGCACGGCGTAGGAGCCATCGTCTTCCAGGATCAGGCCCATGGCCACACCCGCGACAGGCGCCTTCAGCGGCACACCTGCATCCATCATCGACAGAGAACCGCCGCAGACCGATGCCATCGAGGAGGAGCCGTTCGATTCCGTGATCTCGGACACGATGCGGATCGTGTAGGGGAAATCGGTGGCGGCGGGCAGCACGGCCTGAAGGGCGCGCCATGCCAGCTTGCCATGGCCGATTTCACGACGGCCGGGCGATCCCACGCGGCCAACCTCGCCCACCGAATAGGGGGGGAAGTTGTAATGCAGCATGAAGTTGGACTTGAAGTTGCCGTGAAGCGCGTCGATGAACTGCTCGTCATCGCCGGTGCCCAGCGTGGTCACGACCAGGCCCTGGGTTTCGCCACGGGTGAACAGGGCCGAACCATGCGTGCGCGGCAGAAGGCCGGTTTCGCAGACGATGGGGCGCACGGTGGTCGTGTCACGTCCGTCGATCCGCTTGCCGGTTTTCACGACATCGCCGCGCAGAACGCTGGCTTCCAGTTTCTTCAGCGCGGTGCCCAGGTTCGCATCGGCCAGCTGTTCCTCGGTCAGGGCTGCCTTGATGGCGGCCTTGGCGTCAGACACGGCGGTGGTGCGCGCCTGCTTGTCGGTGATCGCATAGGCGGCGCGGATCTTGTCTTCGCCTGCCGCTTTCACGGCCGCGTAGATCTCGCTGTAATCGGCGGGCTGGAAATCGAAGGGCTCTTTCGCGGCGGCTTCGGCCAGGTCGATGATCAGGTCGATCACCGGCTGGATCTGCTGATGCGCGAAGACGACAGCGCCCAGCATCTCGGCCTCGGTCAGCTCGTAGGCTTCCGATTCCACCATCATCACGGCGTCCTTGGTGCCGGCGACAACCAGGTCCAGACGCTGCTCGGGGTTGGTGCGCAGGTTCTGCATGTCGTCAACCGAGGGGTTGAGGACATATTCACCATCCACGAAGCCGACGCGGCAGCCTGCGATCGGGCCCATGAAGGGCGCGCCCGACAGGGTCAGCGCGGCAGAGGCGGCGATCATCGCCACCACATCGGGGTCGTTCACAAGGTCATGCGACAGCACGGTGCACATCACCAGGACTTCGTTCTTGAAGCCTTCGACGAACAGCGGGCGGATCGGACGGTCGATCAGGCGCGCGGTCAGCGTTTCCTTTTCGGTCGGACGTGCTTCGCGCTTGAAGAAGCCACCCGGCACCTTGCCGGCGGCATAGTATTTTTCCTGGTAATGGACGGTCAGCGGAAAGAAATCCTGACCCGGCTTGGGTTCCTTGGCGAAGGTGACGTTTGCCATCACCGAGGTTTCGCCCAGGGTCGCAATGACGGTGCCATCTGCCTGGCGGGCAATCTTGCCCGTTTCCAGCGTCAGCGTCTCGTCGCCCCACTGCATCGTTTTGGTCGTTACGTTAAACATCTCGTATCCTATCTTGGCCTCCGGGGCCCATCCCCTTTGGCCGTTTCATCTGGGGCCGCATTGCCCCCTGGCTTCTGCTTCGTTCATCCTGCCATCGCCGCAAAGCCCGACGGGACGGCAATCGGATCATGTCAAAACCGCGCCCTTTTGGGGCGCGGTTCTTTGTCTTGTCTCAGCGACGGATGCCCAGGCGCTTGATGAGGTCCTGGTAACGGCCCTCGTCTTTTGCCTTCAGGTAATCCAGCAGCTTGCGGCGCTGGGCCACCATCATCAGAAGGCCACGGCGACCGTGGTTGTCCTTCTTGTGGGTCTTGAAATGCTCGGTCAGCGTTGAGATGCGCGAGGTGAGGATGGCAACCTGAACTTCGGGCGAACCGGTGTCGCCTTCCTTGGTTGCGAATTCCTTGATCACACGTGCTTTTTCTTCGACAGTAATCGACATCGGGGTCTCCTTTGAATGAAAGGTGAAGGGCGCAAGCCGGGATGTCGTCCAGCAGGGTCCATGGAGGTATCAGGCCGGGAATCCGGCACGGATTGCGCGCGTATAGGGGAAATCCCCCCATTTGGAAAGGGAAAACCGCAATCGGACAGGGCGCTGCCGGGCCCTTTTCGGTCAGGTTTCGCGGATCGGCGCGATCACAGCTGCGACTGTCCCATGATCACGATATCCGACAGCATCAGCCCGCTTGCCCCCGACAGCGAGGCGACATGCGCCCCGTCCAGGTAAAGGTTGATCCGGTCCGACCCGTCTTCATCGGCGCGCAGTTCGATCAGGGGATCGGCGCGGCCGGTATCGTCGACGACCACGAGCAGGCTGTCTTCGGCCAGATCGAAATCCACGACTTCGGTCGGGTCGGTGATCCAGTGCCCCAGCTGGAACAGATCCGCACCGCGCCCACCCGTCAGGATATCGCCGCTTCCTGCAAGGATCGTGTCCTCGCCATCCCCGCCATTGAGGTAATCCGCATCTGGGTCCTCCGGGTCTTCGGGGCGGTGACCCAGCAGCAGATCGTTGCCTGCGCCCCCGAACAGCGTGTCATTGCCTGGCCCGCCGGTCAGGCTGTCATCGCCCAAGCCGCCGTGCAGCGCGTCATGACCCGCGCCCCCGAACAACTGGTCCATGCCATCGCCACCATGCAGACTGTCCATGCCTGCGCCGCCCTGCAGGATATCGTCCCCGTTCTGGCCAAAGAGCAGGTCATCGCCGTCACCGCCGGACAGATTGTCGTCGCCTGTGCCGCCGTAGAGCTGGTCGTTCCCCTGATCCCCCATCACAAGATCATCGCCTTCGGCGCCATGCAGGTCATCCCGACCGTCTGCGCCAAGCAGCGTGTCGTTGCCGTCGCGCCCGCCGATCTGGTCGTCACCGGCACCGCCCGCGATCAGGTCGGGGCCAGCCTGCCCCGCAAGGATCAGGTCTGTTTCATGGCCTTCTTCCGATGCGTCAGGCCCGGTCGCGATATCCAGAAGGTCGACAAGGCCTGAGGTTGCATTGGCAGTCGCCGCATCACCCGCAGGGGCGTCCGGCCCGCTGTCTTGCGGATCCTCGGCGTCCGGGTCATCCGCGCCATCCGAGGCGCTTGACAGCCCGACAAATGCAGCACCGGCGAGCATCAGACCAAAGATGCCTGTCAAGATCAGCATGAAAACCCTCGCACCACACGGAAAAGAACACCCCACCCCTAACAGCCACAAGGACCGGGCTTGGGTCAAATCCGTTCTGATTGCGTGGTTAATTCTGACCGCTGCCGTCCAGACCCCGGCTGAGGTCGATCTCTTTCGCAAGTTCCGAGGCCCATTCACCGATGATGGGCAGGAATTCGAACTGCGATACCCACCAGGCCAGGGCAGAGACAAGGATCGAGGCCCCGAGGACCGACCCGAGGCCGAAGGCCAGGCCCCGCAGGAACTGGAACCCCACCAGCCGCCAGATCGAGTTGTGAACCTTGATGAAACGGTGGGCATTCAGGCGCTCGATCTCGCGGGCAAGGGCGCGCATCGCCTCGGCCTGATCGTTGGAGGGTTGTTGCCGGGTGCTGTCTGTCATCGGCTGTCCTTTCCGCGGTTCAGGGATGGGCGTGCCAGAGGATCGGTTTCTGATCGTAGGAAATATAGAGCGGGTGCTTGGGATGTCCGTCCTTGGTCAGGCCAAGGTGGTGCAGGGGCCTTGGCTGGGCGCGCAGCAGGCGCTCGACGGCCGCGCCGCGCTCCATGTGCGCGCCATGGGTGCCCCATGCGGCGATGATCCTGTCCTCTTGTCCCTTGGCCCAGTCGCAGCTGTCCGCGATGGCCGCGTCATTGCCGGGGCCGATCGGATCGTGCGCGGCGCGCATGGCGCGCGGATCGGTGTCGCGCCAGGCAAAGATGTTGGTGACCCGAAAGCTGCCGAAACCCAGCGCGCGGGCACGGCGTTCACACCGCTCCACCGTGGGGTCGTTCTGCGCCTCGGTCGCGGTCGAGGGATTGAGCATCACGAACAGGGCGCGCGGCCCTGCCGCGTCCCAGGTGCGTGTCAGCAGATACCGGTAGCGTTCGCAGTCGGAATAGACCGCCGTCGACTGCGCATCGCCTTTCAGGAAATCGCGTGTGATCATGCCCCGGTTGTGCCTTGCCCGCCCGTGCTTTGCAAGGCGGCGGCGCCTCAGCCCTGGTTGAAGACGCGGCTGGGGTGCAGTTCGCCCGCCTTGTAGATGCCGACCGCCACGGCGCGCCCGTCAAGGCTGGCCCAGGCTTCATCGCCATATTCAACGTCAGAGGCCAGCACCATGCCGGGGTTTCCGTTGCGCAGGCGTGCAGCACCTTCCGGCGTGCAGCGCAACTCGGGCAGATCGGCCAGCCCGGTCTCCAGCGGCAGCACATGGGCGTCCAGATCCGGGGTGCGCGCCATCGCGTCGATCTGGTCCAGCGTCAGGCCATCCGTGGCCTCGAAAGGGCCGGACCAGACGCGGCGCAGGGTCACCACATGGGCATGGCAGCCCAGTTTCTCGCCCAGGTCACGCGCGATGGAGCGGACATAGCCGCCCTTGCCGCAGGTCATTTCCAGAACGACATGATCGGCATCGGGCCGGTCCGTCATCACCAGTTCCTCGACCCAGAGGGGGCGGGCGGCGATCTCGAATTCCTCGTCATCGCGGGCCAGCTTGTACGCGCGTTCCCCGTCGATCTTGACGGCGGAAAAGCGCGGCGGCACCTGCATCACGTCACCGACAAAGCTGTGCAGCGCCTCCTTGATGGTGGCGTCGTCGGGGCGGATGTCCGACGTGGCGATGACTTCGCCTTCGGCATCGTCGGTATTGGTCGCCTGTCCCAGCCTGATCGTGAAGCGATAGGCCTTCAGCGCATCGGTGATGTAGGGCACGGTCTTGGTGGCCGCGCCAAGGGCCACGGCCAGAACGCCTGTCGCCTCGGGGTCAAGGGTGCCGGCATGGCCTGCCTTGTTGGCATCAAGCGCCCAGCGCACCTTGTTGACCACGGCGGTCGAGGTCAGGCCCGCGGGCTTGTCCACCACCAGCCAGCCCGAAATGTCACGACCCTTGCGCTTGCGTCCCATGGTTCCGTCCCGTTCCTGTCAGAGCGCGGGGCCTAGCCCAAGGGCGACGGTCTGTCAAACGCTGGCGTTGCGGCTGCGGCCCGCGGTGGGTTTTGCGTATTTGCGGAATGACGAGGCGGGATCAGCCGCCCTTGGGCACGGGCAGCCCGATGATCGGACCCATGCGGAAGCCGCTGTCCGAGCGTCCCAACTGCGGCGCGTGCAGACGCGAGATGTTGCCGTCGAAATACAGCGCCTGCCGCAGGCCCAGCGCGTCACGGAAGAAGCGGGCAAACTGGTGAAAGCTCACCGGGTTGCGCGAGATGACGAAGACGGTGCGGTCCCCGGCGTCCGTCGTGCCCACGCCGTTGCGGATATAGCGCGAGGTGCTGTCGGGCAGGAAGCGCGGATGCAGTGCACCGTCTATCACCAGCATCGGCCCCGATTGGGTCGCGGCGCGACAGTCCGGCGCTGTGTCGCGATAGCGCAGCGTCTCGATCACTTTCGCGCCGGTTTCGGTCAGGCACAGCAGCCCGTTGGGCAGCAGGCCGAAATTGCCGAAGCTTTCGCGCGTCTGCAGCGGCGCGAGGGTTTCGCCATTCTCGATGTAAAGGCCCACGGGCCGCCGATCCTGATGATACATGCCGGCGTTCATGCCGAAGGCGAGGGTCTGTCCCGAACCGGACAGCGCCTCGTCGATCGCGCTGAAATGACCATAGGGCCGGCCTGCCGGATCGTTCAGGAACAGCTCGAGCCGTTCGGTCGCGGTATCGACCTCGCACAGCGCGTAGACGATATCGTCATGGGTGGTTTCGCGGCAGTCCAGTGCCACGACCGGTGACGCCACAAGGGCCATCAGGCTGGCCGTCAGCGCAACAAGCGCGCGCATCAGTCGTCAAGATCGCGCCGGACGGCGTCCTGCGCGAAGAGGCGGCGGGTTTCGTCCATCCGGTCAAAGGTCTCGTCCAGCTGGAAGCGCAGTTCGGGCGCGAACTTGAGCGCGACCTTCTTGCCAATGATGCGGCGCAGCTCGCCCTTGTTGCGGGCCAGAAGCTTGATGACCTCGTCCTTGCCCTCGCCGCCCAGCGGCAGGACATAGATCGTGGCGACGCGCAGATCGGTGGTCACGCGCACTTCGCCCACGGTGATGGACATGCGGTTGAGATCGGGGTCATGGATGTCGCCGCGCAACAGCACCTCGGAGAGGGTGCGGCGGATGAGTTCGCCGACACGCAGCTGGCGTTGGCCCGGACCTGAGGAAGATGTGCTTTTTACCATGCCGCCCATCTAAGGCTTCCCGCAGGCTTTGCCAAGCGGCGGTTGCTTGGATAAGAGGGGCGCAAGGGACAACTTCTGCCAGACGGGATCGACAGCATGACGGACAAGCCGGGAATCGTGGTAACGGGCGCATCGGGACGGATGGGCCAGATGCTGGTGCGGACCATCCGGGACAGCGATCAGGCGCGGCTTGTCGGCGCGGTCGAACGCGCAGGCCACGCCTGGGTCGGGCAGGACCTGGGCACCGCCATGGGGGAGGCCGCGCTGGGTGTGACCGTCACCGATGACCCGCTTGAAGCATTCGCACGCGCGCAGGCGGTGATCGATTTCACAAGCCCGGCGGCCACGGTGGAATTTGCCGCCCTGGCCGCGCAGGCGCGCGCGGTGCATGTGATCGGCACGACCGGCCTGTCAGAGGAAGACCTGGCCGCCATCAAGGCCGCCGCGCGCCATGCCGTCGTCGTGCGCGCAGGCAACATGTCGCTGGGCGTCAACCTGCTGGTGCAGCTGACAAAGCGGGTCGCCGCCGCCCTTGACGAGGACTTCGACATCGAGGTGATCGAGGCGCATCACAACCGCAAGGTCGACGCGCCCTCGGGCACCGCGCTGATGCTGGGCGAGGCCGCCGCCATCGGGCGTGGCGTCCGGCTTGAGGATGTGCGCGACGCGGCCCGCGAAGGGATCACCGGTGCGCGCGAACGTGGCCATATCGGTTTTTCCGCCATTCGCGGCGGTGACATCGTGGGCGAGCATGACGTCATGTTCGCCGCCACCGGCGAGCGGATCATCCTGCGCCATATCGCGACGGATCGCGCGGTCTTTGCGCGCGGCGCGCTGAAGGCGGCGCTTTGGGGACAGGGGCGGCATCCGGGCGAATACGACATGGTGGATGTGCTGGGTCTTGCCACGCATTGACGGCGGGCACCGGACGTCCCTGATGGATCGGCAGGAAGCTGCCGAGCCTCGCGCGGATGTGAGCGCGTGAATGATCCATAAAGGTGATTCTGCCGTATACTGTGGGAAATCGTCGATAACCCTCAGAGGTGGATCATGAGAACCGCTGCCCTTGTCCTCAGCCTTGGGGTGACCCTGTCCGAAGCAGGGTCCGCCCGCGCCGAACAATTCACGCCGATCCCGGACAAGAACGCCTTCTTGTCCACGGTGGCCGGCAAGGACCTGCGGCTGAAAGGCTATGGTCCTATTGTCGTGCGTCTGATCGTGCAGCCGGATGGCGAGATCACGGGCAGGGGCCTGGGGTGGGATGTCACCGGTGCATGGCGTTGGCAGGATGGCTATTTCTGCCGCGACCTGAACTGGGGGGGCAGCGATCTGGGCCAGAATTGCCAGGCTGTGCTGGTGCAGGGCCAGACGATCCGTTTCGTGTCCGATCAGGGCACTGGCGATCACGCGGACTTCGCGCTGCAGTAACGTGGCCTGATATCAGGGGCGCGCCATCAGAAATCGATGGCGATCCCCTTCTTTTCCCAATCACCGTAGCGGACAGGATCGGGGCCGTTGCGCCCGCCAAGCTCCTTGGGCAGATCAAGCGCCTTGGCGCGGTTGCGGCGCTCTTCGGCTTCGGCCAGGGCGCGCAGGGCGGCTGGGGGCAGATCGCGCTTTTCGGGGCTTTGGGTGTCGTCGGTCACGGCTGTCTTCCTTCTGGCATCGGCACTTGATATACGGCGCAACCGCCTGCAAGCAAGGATAACGCCATGGCCGCCCCTCAGACTTCCCCCCGCCGCGTGGCGCATCACCTGCTTGACCGGATCACCGGCGAGGGGCGGCTGATGTCCGAACTGCTGGCGATGGGTGCGCTGGACCGGCTGGAGCCGGCCGACCGTGCGCGCGCGCAGCGGCTGGCGCTGGACACGCTGCGCGGTCTGGAGCGGGCGGACAGGCTGCTGGAACGTCACCTGCGCAAGAACCCGCCCCTGACCGTGCGCAACATGCTGCGGCTGGCCACGGTCGAGATCTGCATGGGTGGCGACGCGCATGGCGTGGTCAACGAGGCGGTGGCCATAGTGGGGCAGGACAAGCGGACCGGTGCCCTGAAGGGGCTGGTCAATGCGGTCTTGCGCAAGATCGCGGCGGAAGGGCCTGCGGCATGGGCGAAGTTGCGTGTGCCGCGCCTGCCGAAATGGCTGCGCGATCCGTTGGTCGACGCCTATGGCGCCGCGGTGGTCGCGGATATGGAAGCCGTGCAGTTTGCCGCGCCCCCGCTGGACCTGACGGCGCGGCTTGACCCGGTCGCGCTTGCCACGGATGTCGGGGGACTGCTTCTGCCCACGGGATCGGTGCGGCTGGGGGCTGCGGGTCAGGTCACCGCGTTGCCCGGTTACGACAGCGGCGCCTGGTGGGTGCAGGATGCCGCCGCCGCCATCCCCGCGCGGGTGCTTGCGGCGCAACCGGGCGAGACGGTGCTGGACATGTGCGCGGCGCCCGGCGGCAAGACGATGCAGCTTGCAGCGGCGGGGGCCGAGGTGACCGCGATCGATCTGTCCGAGGGGCGGATGGCGCGTGTCGCGGCCAACCTTGATCGGACGGGCCTGCAGGCGAGGCTGGTGGTGGGCGATGCGCTTGAGCATGAAGGGCAGTACGATGCGATCCTGCTGGACGCACCCTGTTCGGCCACCGGTACGATCCGGCGCCATCCCGATCTGCCCCATGCCAAGGACGGATCCGATTTCGGCGCGCTGATCGATGTGCAGGCGCGGATGCTGGATCATGCGCTTGGTCTGCTGAAGCCGGGTGGGCGGCTGGTCTTTTGCACCTGTTCGCTGCTGCCGGACGAGGGAGAGGTGCAGGTGGACGAGGCGCTGGAACGTCACCCCGGCCTGCGGGTTGACCGGGATGCGCTGGATCTGCCGGGCATCGACAAAAGCTGGATCACAGCCGAGGGCGGGCTGCGCCTGCGTCCGGATGTCTGGGCGGCTCAGGGCGGGATGGACGGCTTCTACATCGCCTGCCTGCGCGTCTGAGGACAGGGCGGGCGGGGGGCTGTCTGCCCCCCGATGCCCCTGCGGGCCATTCCCCCCGAGGATATTTCCGGCAAGAAGAAGCCGGGGCGGGGAATTCGGCGGTGACTTGCGCAGATCGCCGGGCTATGCTGCGCCAAAGACGCGTCAACCCGCGCGAGAGGCAGAGCAATGTCCCGACCAGAGAGCTTTTCGGCGCGTCGCAAGCGCTGGATGCACCGCTTTCACGCGCGGCTGAGCACCCTGTCGCGCCCGGCTACCGGTTTTGTCAGCCAGCCCGAACCCCGTACCATCGGCAGTTTCGCCAGGGGGCGCCAATTGCTGGCGGGCAATTACCTGTTCGCGGGTCACCTGATTGTTGCGGAAGGGCGCACCCCCTGGCAGGTCGATGCGCCGGATGACCTGTTCGAGGACGAATTGCAGGGCTTCGGATGGCTTGATGATCTGGCCGCCGTCGGCGATGCCGCGACCCGCGCCCTGGCGCAGGAGTGGCTTTGGGCGTGGATCGCGCGCTATGGTCGCGGGAAGGGGCCTGGCTGGACGCCGGACCTGACCGGACGCAGGGTAATCCGCTGGATCCATCACGCGCTGTTCGTGTTGCGCGGGCGTGACAAGGCGCAGACCGAGGCTTTCTACAGGTCCCTTGCGCAGCAGGCGATCTTTCTGGGGCGGCGCTGGCGCGCGGCCTCGCCCGGACTGCCGCGGATCGAGGCGCTGACGGGCATGATCTATGCGGGACTTTCCCTGCAGGGGATGGAACGGTTGGTCGAGCCGGCGATGCGGGCGCTGGCCCGCGATTGCCGGGCGCAGGTCGATGCCCAGGGCGGCATTCCCACGCGCAATCCCGAGGAGTTGCTGGAAGTCTTCACCCTTTTGACATGGGCCGCGGCCGCGCTGGGCGAGGCGGGGCGGACGGTGCCGTCCGACCTGCTGGCAGCCATCGACCGGATCGCGCCCAGCCTGCGCACCTTGCGCCATTCCGACGGCGGTCTTGCAAGGTTTCATGGTGGTGGGCGTGGTCTTGAGGGGCGGCTGGATGCGGCGCTTGCCGCATCGGATGTCAAGAACCGGATGCCCGAAGGCCTGTCGATGGGATTTGCCCGGCTGGGTGCGGGGCGGACCAGCGTGATCGTGGATTCCGCGCCGCCCCCTTCCGGTGTGGCTTCGGTGAATGCCCATGCTTCGACCCTGGCGTTCGAACTGACATCGGGGCGGCGTCCGGTTGTGGTCAATTGCGGATCGGGTGCCGCCTTCGGCGTGGAATGGCGCCGCGCCGGGCGCGCCACGCCCAGCCATTCCACCCTGACCCTGGCGGGATATTCCAGCGCCCGGCTTGGCAAGGCCAAGGTGGCGATGTCGGGACGGGCCGAATGGCTGATGGATGCGCCGAAGGATGTGCCGGTCGAAATCTCGCAGATGCAGGACGGGCTGCGGCTGCAGGGCGGGCATGACGGCTATGTGCGTACCCATGGCCTCACTCATGCGCGGACGCTCGAGCTGACTTTCGATGGCAGTGGCCTGGCGGGCGAGGATTTGCTGATCGCGCTGAACGGGGCCTCGCAGAAGACCTTTGACAGGCAGATGGATGCCGTTCGCCTGCAGGGTATTCCCTTCGCGATCCGGTTTCATCTGCATCCCGAGGTGGAGGCCGAACTTGACATGGGCGGAACTGCGGTGTCGCTGGCGCTGAAAAGCGGGGAGTTGTGGGTGTTCCGCCATGACAGCCGCGCCGAGATGACGCTGGAGCCCAGCGTTTACCTTGAAAAAGGCCGCCTTGCCCCACGTGCGACCAAACAAATCGTTTTATCCGGCCGCGCGATGGACTATGCGACGCGCACCCGGTGGTCTTTGACCAAGGCGCAGGATACGCCGATCAGTATCCGCGACCTGAACCGGGACGAGATGGATGTGACACTTTAGGCCCCTGTCTGCGGGGCCGAACGACCTCGGGGGCCAAGAACCATGACGATCGACCTGCACCCAGTGCGCCGCGCGCTGATTTCCGTATCCGACAAGACCGGGCTTCTGGACCTGGGCCATGCGCTGGCGGCGCGAGGGATCGAACTGCTGTCCACGGGCGGTTCCGCCGCCGCGCTGCGCGCGGCCGGTCTGCAGGTCAAGGATGTGGCCGAGGTGACCGGTTTTCCGGAAATGATGGATGGCCGCGTCAAGACGCTGCATCCGGCGGTGCATGGCGGCCTGCTGGCGCTGCGCGACAATGCCGATCACCTGGCCGCGATGGAGACACATGGGATCGGGGCGATCGACCTGCTGGTGGTCAACCTCTACCCGTTCGAGGAAACCGTGGCGAAAGGCGCGGATTACGAGACCTGCATCGAGAATATCGATATCGGCGGACCGGCGATGATCCGCGCGGCTGCCAAGAACCACGGGTTCGTCAATGTCGTGGTCGATGTCGAGGATTACGCCCCGCTGCTGGCCGAGCTGGAAGCGCATGGCGGTGCCACGTCGCTGGCATTCCGGCAGCGTCTGGCGCAGATCGCCTATGCGCGCACGGGGGCCTATGATGCGGCCGTGTCCACCTGGATGGCATCGGCCATCGGTGAGGCCAGCCCGCGCCGCCGCGTGGTGGCGGGCAAGCTGGCGCAGAGCCTGCGCTATGGCGAGAACCCGCATCAATCCGCATCCTTCTACCTCGATGGCAGCGCGCGGCCCGGCGTCGCGACAGCGCAGCAGTTGCAGGGCAAGGAGCTGTCCTACAACAACATCAACGATACCGATGCGGCCTTCGAGCTGGTCAGCGAGTTCACCCCGGCGGATGGCCCGGCCTGTGCGATCATCAAGCACGCCAACCCCTGCGGTGTGGCGCGTGGCACGAGCCTCAAGGATGCCTATGCGCGGGCTTTCGATTGTGACCGCACCAGTGCTTTCGGGGGGATCATCGCGCTGAACAGCCCGCTGGATGCCGCCACCGCCGAGGAGATCGCGCAGATCTTCACGGAAGTGGTGATCGCGCCGGGGGCCGATCAGGACGCGCGCGACATCTTCGCGGCCAAGAAGAACCTGCGCCTGCTGATTACCCCTGGCCTTGCCGATCCGGCCGAGGCGGCACTGACCTGGCGGCAGGTGTCGGGCGGCTATCTTGTGCAGGACAAGGACAATGGCCATATCGGTCTGGATGATCTGAAGGTGGTGACGAAACGCGCGCCCAGCGATGCCGAGCTGGCCGATCTGCTTTTCGCGTGGAAAGTGGCCAAGCACGTCAAATCCAATGCCATCGTCTATGTGAAGGACGGGGCGACCGTGGGTGTGGGGGCCGGGCAGATGAGCCGTGTGGACAGCTGCCGGATCGCCGCGCGCAAGGCGCAGGACATGGCAGAGGCGCTGGGGCTTGCCGCGCCGCTGACGCAGGGGTCGGTCGTGGCCTCGGACGCGTTCTTTCCCTTCGCCGACGGTCTGCTGACCGCCGCCGAGGCGGGCGCCACGGCCGTCATCCAGCCGGGCGGTTCGATGCGCGATGCCGAGGTGATCGCGGCGGCGGACGCGGCGGGTCTGGCGATGGTCTTTACGGGCATGCGGCATTTCCGGCACTGAGCCGGAGATGTCGTGGCCAGCCGGAGCGTGGATGCCTCCGGCGGGGATATTTGAGGCAAGAAGAAGCCGCGTGCATCGCAGGGATGACACGCGGGCCGACGAGGAGAGCGCATGAGACTGATTTTCTGGGTCGCGGCCGTGATCTTTGTGGCTGATCAAGCCGTGAAATACCTTGTGGTCCATGTGATGAACCTTGCCGTGGTGGGGGCGATCGATGTGTTTCCGCCCTACCTGAACCTGCGGATGGCCTGGAACTACGGGATCAACTTCGGGCTTTTCTCGCAGGCTGCCGACAGCGCGCGATGGGTCCTGATCGTGGTGGCGCTGGTCATCTCGGGCGGGGTGCTGTGGTGGGTGCGCAAGGAACCGCCGGGGCGGCTTGGGCTGGTCGCGGCGGGCTTGCTTGTGGGGGGGGCGCTGGGCAACGTGGTGGACAGGGTCCTCTACGGTGCCGTTGCGGATTTCCTCAATATGTCGTGCTGTGGCGTGCGCAATCCCTATGCGTTCAACATCGCCGATATCTCGATCTTCGCGGGGGCGCTGGGGCTGGTTCTTTTCACCGGCGAGAAAAAGGCCCCGTGACGATCGGTGCGTGATCGGCTAATGCTGGGGGCGGAAACGTCAGGAGGGTGGCAATGCGTCTGACGCATGGGATGATCTTGGTGGCCGTTCTGGCCCTTTCGGCCTGTTCGCGACCGCAGGGGGATTTGCAGCTGCGCGATCTGCGCAACTTTGGCGCCGGGCCTGATGAATTCTCGGTTCTGCCTGCAAAGCCGCTCGAGATGCCTGCGGATCTGGCAAGCCTGCCGACGCCGACACCCGGCGAGACGAACCTGACCGATCAGAACCCCCGGGCGGATGCGGTCGCGGCGTTGGGTGGACGGCCTGCGGCGCTGGCGGCGCCGGGGATCGCGGCGTCGGATTCGGCGCTTGTGCAGCATGTGGCCCGCAATGGCGTGTCCAGCGACATACGGATGACGCTGGCCGCAGAGGATGACGCGTTCCAGCGCAACAGGTCCCGGTTCACCAAATTCCGGCTGTTTCGCGATGTCGACCGTTATCACGAGGTCTACAGCAGCGAGATGACAGATCCCTATGCCGAATTGCGGCGATTCCGGCGCCTGGGTGTCGCCACGCCCTCGGCCCCGCCGCCGGAACGGCGCTGATCCGTCACATCTGCGTCAGTCCGGGTTGCAGTCGGGCGATCACTTCCTAATCTAGGTGAAACCCAACCCCAGGAGGAATCCCGTGCTGCGTTTGTCTGCTGTTGCGTTCAGCCTTGCCATTGTGCTGTCGCATGCCATGGTCCGACCTGCCATTGCCGATGATCAGGTGACATCCTTCACATTGCAGAACGGCATGGATGTCGTGGTGGTCGAAGACCATCGTGCGCCCGTCGTCATGCATATGGTCTGGTATCGCGCGGGGTCGGCCGATGAGCCGGCGGGCGCCTCGGGGATTGCGCATTTCCTGGAACACCTGATGTTCAAGCGCACCGAAAAGATGGACTCGGGCGAGTTTTCGCGCACCGTGGCGCGCAACGGTGGCCGGGACAACGCCTTTACCAGCTATGATTACACCGCCTATTTCCAGCGCGTCGCCTCGGATCGGCTTGGCCTGATGATGCAGATGGAGGCGGACCGCATGGTCAACCTGCGTCTGGACGATTCCGAGATCGCCACCGAACGCGAGGTCATCATCGAAGAGCGCAACCAGCGGGTCGAGAACAGCCCCGCCGCCCTGTTCCGCGAACAGAAGGACGCGGTGCAATACCTCAACCATCGCTATGGCGTGCCGATCATCGGCTGGCGGCACGAGATGGTGGCGCTGGACCGCGATGATGCGCTGGCCTTCTACGAGCGCTATTACGCGCCCAATAACGCGATCCTGATCGTGGCCGGTGACGTGACCCCCGACGAGGTGCGCGCGCTGGCCGAACAGCACTATGGCGCGATCCCGGCCAACCCGGACCTGCCGGAGCGCCTGCGCCCGTCAGAGCCGCCACAAACCGCCGAGCGGCGGCTGATCTATCGCGATGCGCGCGTGGCCCAGCCCTATGTCAGCCGGTCCTATCTGGCACCAGAGCGTGACAGCGGCGCGCAGGAAACGGCCGCGGCCCTGACCGTGCTGGCCGAAGTGCTGGGATCCGGCACGACATCGGTGATGGCCGAAGCGCTTCAGTTCGACACCCCGGTCGCCACGTTCACCGGGGCTTTCTACGGCGGCACCTCGCTGGATCGGACCACCTTCGATGTGGTTGTCGTGCCCTCGGAAGGGGTGAGCCTGGAAGAGGCGGAAGCCGCGATGGACCGTGTTCTGGCTGATTTCCTGAACACGGGTGTCGACGCAGAGCAACTGGAGCGGATCAAGATGCAGATGCGTGCGGCGCAGATCTATGCCCGCGACGATGTGGAATCGATTGCCAACCGCTATGGCCGCGCCCTGACCCAGGGCCTGACGGTCGAAGATGTGCAGGCCTGGCCTGACCTGCTGCAGGCGGTCACGTCGGATGATGTTCTGGCTGCGGCACGGGTGGTGCTGGATCGCAGGCAGGCCGTGACAGGCTGGCTGATGGCCGAGGAGGTGACCCAGTGATGATGCGTTTCATTCTGCCCGTCATGCTGGTGCTGGCGGCCTTGCCCGCACGCGCCGCGATCGAGATCAAGGAAGTCGTCAGCCCCGGCGGCATCACCGCATGGCTGGTCGAGGATCATGCGATCCCCTTCACGGCGCTGGAAATCCGGTTCCGCGGCGGTGCGTCGGTCGAGGCTGCCGAAAAGCGTGGCGCGACCAACCTGATGACTGCACTTCTGGAGGAAGGTGCCGGAGATCTTGATGCACGCGCCTTTGCCCGCGCGCGTGACGGGCTTGCGGCCTCGTTCCGTTATTCCGTGTCGGACGATGCCTTGTCGGTCTCGGCGCAGTTTCTGACCGAGAACCGGGATGCCGCCATCGACCTGCTGCGCCAGTCACTGATCGCGCCGCGCTTTGATGCGGAAGCCATCGAACGGGTGCGGGGGCAGGTGCTGTCCGGTCTTCGGTCGGATGAGAAGAACCCGCAGAGCATCGCCTCGCGGCGTTTCGATGTGCTTGTCTATGGCGATCATCCCTACGGGTTCTCTCTGGATGGCACGATCGACACGGTCAGCGCCCTGACCCGCGACGATCTGGTTGCGGCCCATGCCGGTGCGCTGGCGCGTGACCGCATTCACGTCTCGGCCGTGGGCGATATCACGGCGGATCAGCTGGGCGCCCTGCTGGACAGTCTGCTCGGCGATCTACCCGCCACCGGTGCCGCCTTGCCCGGCCCCGCCGATCCCACGTTCCCCGGCGGTGTCGAGGTCGTGGATTTCCCCACGCCGCAATCCGTCGTGCTGTTCGGACAGCCCGGCATCGGGCAGGAAGATCCGGATTTCTTCGCGGCCTTCATCCTGGATCACATCCTGGGCGGCGGCGGTTTCGAAAGCCGCCTGATGACCGAAGTGCGCGAAAAGCGTGGCCTGACCTATGGCATCTATACATATCTGGCGGATCGCGAACTGGCGCAGGTCTGGGGCGGGTCGGTTGCGTCAGCCAATGACCGCGTGGCCGAAGCGGTCGAGGTGATCCGCGCGGAATGGCAGCGCATGCAGCAGGATGGTGTCAGCCAGGACGATCTGGACAACGCCAAGACCTATCTGACCGGGGCCTATCCGCTGCGGTTCGACGGGAACGGAACGATTGCCAATATCATCGTCGGCATGCAGATGCGCGGCCTGCCCATCGACTATGCCGCCACCCGCAACGACCAGGTCAATGCCGTGACGCTGGAGGATGTGAACCGTGTTGCGCGCAGCTTGCTTGATCCCGCGCGGCTGAGCTTTGTGGTCGTCGGGCAGCCGGAAGGGCTGACGGAGTCCTCGAACTGACCAGGCTTCATCCTGTTCCGCTTCCGCGATCCCGTCGCTGCATGGGGTCGCAGTCGCGCGAAAGCGGTTCACCCTCGGACCGCAAAGGGTTAAGAGGCATCGTATCAAGCAGGAGACTTGGACGATGACGACCCCGAAACCCGTTGTGCTGTGCATTCTGGACGGATGGGGCCACCGGGAAGAGCGGACGGCGAACGCCCCGGCACTGGCCAATACGCCGACATTCGACCGGATCATGGCGACCTGCCCGCACAACCTGCTGATCACGCATGGTCCTGATGTGGGGCTGCCGACAGGGCAGATGGGCAATTCCGAAGTGGGCCATACCAATATCGGCGCGGGCCGTGTCGTGGCGATGGACCTGGGCCAGATCGATCTTGCGATCGAGGATAGCAGCTTTTTCACCAATGCCGCCTTGCTGGATTTCATCGAAACGCTCAAGGCGACCGGCGGCGTCGCGCATCTTCTGGGGCTGGTGTCGGATGGCGGGGTGCATGGCCATATCAGCCATATTCTTGCGGCGACCCGGGCAATCACCGAGGCCGGGGTACCCGTGGTCCTGCATGCGGTGACCGACGGGCGCGATGTGGCGCCGAAATCCGCCTATGGCTACCTTGAAGAATTGCAGGCGGCATTGCCCGCCGGTGCGCGGATCGGCACGCTGACGGGGCGGTACTTCACCATGGACCGCGACAACCGCTGGGAGCGTGTTGCCGAAGCCCATGACGCGATGGTGCATGGCAAGGGGCTGCATGCGGCAACCGCCCATGCGGCCGTCACGGCGGGATACAACCGTTCCGAGACAGATGAATTCATCACCGCGACCGTGATCGGCGACTATGCCGGCGCGCAGGACGGCGACGGTCTGTTCTGCCTGAACTTCCGCGCCGACCGCGCCCGCGAGATCCTTGCGGCCATGGCCGAGCCGGGCTTTGCCGCCTTCGATACGGGCGTGCGCCCCGCCTGGGCGGCCTGCCTGGGAATGGTGGAATATTCCGAGGCGCATAACGCCTACATGCGCACCGTTTTCCCCGCGCGCGAGATCGTGAACACGCTGGGCGAATGGGTGGCCAAGCATGGCAAGCGTCAGTTTCGCCTGGCAGAGACCGAGAAATACCCCCATGTCACTTTCTTCCTGAACGGGGGCGAAGAGCAGCCCGAGACCGGCGAAGATCGCTACATGGCGCCCTCGCCCAAGGTGGCGACCTACGATCTGCAACCCCAGATGTCCTGCGAGGAAGTGACGGATCACTTCGTGCAGGCGATCCATGACGATTACGATCTGATCGTCGTGAACTATGCCAACCCCGACATGGTGGGGCATACCGGCGATCTGAAGGCGGCCATCGCTGCCTGCGAAGCCGTGGACCAGGGGCTTGCCCGTGTCGTTGCAGCCCTGCAAGAGGTGGGGGGCGCGATGATCGTGACCGCCGATCACGGCAATTGCGAAGTGATGGTCGATCCGGAAACCGGCGGGCCGCATACCGCGCATACGCTCAACCCGGTGCCTGTCGCCTTGATCGGGGGGGCTGCGGGGATCTCGCTGAAACACGGCAGGCTTGCCGATCTGGCGCCCACGCTGCTGCAGCTGATGAACCTGCCCAAGCCACCCGAGATGACAGGGGAAAGCCTGATCGCATGATCCGCCATCTTGCCCTTGCGCTGCTGATTTCCGCGCTGTCCTTTGGCGCAGCCCCCCTTCGGGCGCAAGCCGGCGGCGATGCCGAGGCGGCGCAGGCGGCAAGGGCGGCGGCTGAACGTCTGGATCAGGCCACGCGGCAGCTGGATGCGGCGCAATCGGCGCGCGACCGGGTGCGCGCCCTGACCGAAACCGTGGCCGCATTCGAGGACGGGCTCGAGGCGATGCGCGACGGGTTGCGCCGCGCCAGTCTGCGCGAGGCCCGCCTGACCCGCGAGCTACAGACGCGCGAGGACGAGATCGCGCAGCTTCTGGGCGTGCTGCAAAGCATGGGAAGCCGGCCCTCGCCCGTAATGCTGCTGCATCCCGAGGGGCCGATGGGCACGGCGCGGGCGGGCATGATCCTGGCCGATGTGACGCCCGCGCTGAACCTGCGCGCCGATGACCTGCGCCGCAAGCTGCAGGAGATCTCGACCCTGCGGCTGTTGCAGCAGAACGCGGTCGAGACCCTGCAGACAGGCCTCAACGGTGTGCAGGAGGCGCGCACGGCCCTGTCGCAGGCGGTGGCGGATCGCACCGATCTGCCCCGCCGCTTCACCGCCGATCCGGTGCGGACCGCCATTCTGATCGCCTCGGCCGAAACGCTGGAAGGCTTTGCCAGTGGCCTGTCGGAAATCACGACGGACGAGGATCGCAGCGACCTGCCGGACATCTCGGATCTGCGTGGGAACCTTGCCTTGCCCGTACAGGGCCAGATCCTGCGCCGCGCGGGCGAGGCCGATGCCGCAGGCATCACCCGGCCCGGTCTGTTGCTGGCGACCCGGCCGCGCGCCCTTGTGTCCGCGCCGACTGCGGCCACGATACGCTATCGCGGACCGCTTCTGGACTACGGAAACGTGATGATTCTGGAACCGCAAGCCGGCACTCTTTTCGTGCTTGCCGGATTGGATGTGGTCTATGGTGGCATCGGAGAGGTGATCCCTGCCGGCAGTCCCGTGGGGCTGATGGGTGGGCAGGATGCAGAAATTGGCGATATTCTTGCCAATTCGGGCAATGGGACTGGAACGGGGCGCTCGGAAACGCTCTATATCGAAGTCAGGCAGGATGATGCGCCGGTCGACCCGGAAGCATGGTTCGCAACGCGAGAGGAAGATTAAGCATGAACAAGTTCGTGATGGCTGCGATCGGCGGGACGATGATCGGGGTCCTGGCCACGACGCAGCTGGCAGCACCGCTTCTGGCGCAGGAGTCATCGAAAAACACCAGCGTCTACGAGCAGCTTGACCTGTTCGGCGATATTTTTGAACGGATCCGCGCGCAATACGTGGAAGAGGTGGATACGAACGAACTGATCGAGGCGGCGATCAACGGCATGCTGACATCGCTTGATCCGCATTCCAGCTACATGTCGCCCGAAGATGCCGCCGACATGCGGGTGCAGACCCGTGGTGAATTCGGCGGATTGGGGATCGAGGTCACGCAGGAAGAGGGCTTCGTCAAGGTTGTCTCGCCGATCGATGGCACCCCGGCCGATGCCGCCGGGATCGAGGCGGGCGATTTCATCACCCATGTGGATGGTCAAAGCCTGCTGGGCCTGACGCTGGATCAGGCTGTCGACATGATGCGTGGCCCCGTCGGCAGCGAGATCGTGATTACCGTTTTGCGCGAAGGCACTGCCGAACCCTTCGATGTGTCGATCATCCGCGACACGATCAAGCTGACGGCGGTCCGTACCCGCACCGAAGGGCAGGCCGTGGTGTTGCGCGTCACGACCTTCAACGACCAGACCTACAGCAATCTTGAATCCGGCCTTTCCGACGCGATCAAGGAAGCGGGCGGTATCGACGGGATCAGTGGGATCATCCTCGATCTGCGCAATAACCCCGGCGGCCTTCTGACCCAGGCAATCCGCGTCTCGGACGCCTTCCTCGAAAAGGGCGAGATCGTCTCGACCCGCGGCCGCAACCCCGAGGATGGAGAGCGTTACAACGCGACGCCGGGCGATCTGGCGCAGGGCAAGCCGGTCGTCGTTCTGATCAACGGCGGTTCTGCCTCGGCCTCGGAAATCGTGGCGGGTGCCTTGCAGGATCACCGCCGCGCCGTGGTGATCGGCACCAAGAGCTTCGGCAAGGGGTCTGTGCAGACCGTCATGCCGCTGCGTGGCGATGGCGCGATGCGTCTGACCACGGCGCGCTATTACACGCCGTCGGGCCGCTCGATCCAGGCCCTGGGCGTGTCCCCCGACATCCTCGTGGAACAGCCGCGCCGTCAGCCCGCCTCGCCCGAGGAAGAGGAAAGCGCCGCCCCCAGCCGGTCCGAGGCCGATCTGCGCGGCTCGCTGAACAATGACAGCCTGACCGAGGATCAGATCCGCCAGATCGAGGAAGATCGTGCCAAGGCAGAACTTTCGGCCAAGCTGCGCGAAGACGATTACCAGCTGGCCTATGCGCTGGATATCCTCAAGGGCCTCTCGGCGCTTGGGCCTGCGCGCTGATCAGACAAGAAGCCCCGCATCCTTCGGGCTGCGGGGCCACAGGAACGACCGGAACCGCATATCATGGCAACGACCCCCGAAGAGATCGAACGCCTGCCCTATCGCCCCTGCGTGGGCGTGATGCTGGCCAATACGCATGGCCAGGTCTTCGTGGGCCAGCGCCTGGATAACGACACCCCGGCCTGGCAGATGCCCCAGGGCGGCATCGAGCAGGACGAAGAACCGCGCGAGGCCGCCTTGCGCGAACTCTGGGAAGAAACCGGCGTGACGCCTGACCTTGTCGAGGTCCTGGCCGAAACCGCCGACTGGATTCCCTATGACCTGCCGCACGAGATCGTGCCGCGAATCTGGCAGGGTCGCTTCCGGGGGCAGCGCCAGAAATGGTTCCTGTTGCGGTTCCATGGCAGCGATGATCAGGTCGACATCCTGACCAGCCACCCCGAGTTTTCCGAATGGCGCTGGCTTGATCCTTCCGATCTTGTGGATCATATCGTGCCCTTCAAGCGCGACGTCTATGCCCGTGTTCTGGGCGAATTCGAACCCTTGATCTGATCACGCCACGGGTCCTGCGCAATCGCGCGGGCCCTGCCGAAACATGCTTCCCAGAAGGCCGGGTTTGGGCTAACTGCGACCCATGGGACAGGACAAGATCAATACGCAGGCCATCGGCCTCGATGTCGGGCTGGCGTTCACCAAATGGCTGACCGGCGCCGAGAACCTTCATTACGGGCTCTGGGACGGGCTGGATGCCAGCGCCGCCAACCTGCGTGCCGCGCAAGAGGCCTATACGGACCGTCTGTTCGCGATGCTGCCGGATCGGCCTTGCCGCATCCTTGATATCGGTGGCGGTGCCGGCGAGACCGCGAAAAAACTGCTCGCCCTTGGTCATTCCGTCGATATCGTGGTGCCCAGCCCCTTCCTGGCGGGCCGCTGCCGCGCCAATGCGCCCGCCGCACGCGTGCATGAATGCATGTTCGAGGATTTTCAGGCCGCGCCGGGCAGCTTTGACATCTGCCTGTTCTCGGAAAGCTTTCAGTATATCCCGCTGGACCAGGGCCTGCCCAAATGCCTGACCCTGCTGGCACCCGGGGGCGAGATCATCGTCGCGGATTGCTTCCGCAGCCCGGAATACACCGGCGACCGGATGCTGGCCCCGGTGGGTGGCGGGCACCGCATCGCTGCCTTCCGCGACACGCTGGCCGCCCTCCCGCTCGAGGTGATCAGCGAGGAGGACGTGACCCTGTCCGCCGCCCCCTCGGTCGAGATCGAGCAGGGCCTGTTCAACGTCTTCGGCTATGGCCTGACCCGTGTCGACCAGGACCTGGCCCGCCACAAGCCCCGCCTGCGCTGGGTGCTGCATCGGGTGATCCGCAGCCTGATCAGCGAACGCAAGCGTGCCCGGCTGGATCAGCGCCTGAACCAGCAGGTCCGCAACCGCGAGAATTTTGCCCGTTTCAACATCTACCTTCTGATGCGCCTGCGCCCGACATCCTGATCCGGCTGCCGGTTTCTTCTTGCCTCAAATATCCATCCGCGGGCCAGGTGCCGCAGGCGATACGTCTGAATTGGGACTCGAAAAAGAACAAAACGTGAATATACTCTGCCATGACATGTTTGCAGAGCTGTGCATCACCTCGAATTTTACCTTTCTCACCGGGGCCTCGCACCCCGAGGAGTACATGCAGCGTGCCGCCAGTCTGGGAATCGCGGCGATCGCCATTGCCGATGTCGATTCCGTGGCCGGGATCGTGCGCGCCCATGCCACGGCGCGTGAGATTGCGCGGCAGGTGGCCGAACGACAGGCGCATCAGGCGGCTCATGGTGTGATCGGCCCTCCCGATCCCGCGCGCGCGCCGGATGATCAGGGACCACGCTTCACCTGCCCGCGCCTGATCCCGGCTGCCACGCTGCATCTGGCTGAGGGGCTGGTGCTGACCGCACTGCCGGAAAACCGGACCGGCTGGGCGCATCTTTGCCGGTTGCTGACGCTGGGCCGCCGCCGCGCGCCCAAGGGGGGGTGCGATCTGCGCCTTGCCGATCTCGAGGGGCAGACCGGGGGGCTGCATTTCCTGCTGCACCCGCCACACAAGATCACGGCTGACGGCGGCGCGGTCGACTGGTTGCCGCTGGCGCGCGCCCTGACGCGCCGCTTGGCCAGCCAGATGCACCTGGTGATGTCTCCCCGCTATGACGGGCAGGATCGCGCGCGGTTTGACCATCTGGCAAGGGTGGCCGCCGATCTGGGCGTTCCCGTGCTGGCCTCGGCCATGCCCCTGATGCACGAGGGGCGCCGCCGCCAGATGGCCGATGTGCTGACCGCGATCCGCACCGGCACCACGGTGGACCGTCTGGGCCGCGCCGCGCTGGCCAATGGCGAACAGCGCCTGCGCGGGGAACCCGAGATGCGCCACCTTTTCGGCCCGCATGCCGATGCGGTGGACCGGGCCGGCGCGCTGGCGCAGCGCCTGGCCTTCTCGCTGGACGAATTGCGCTACGAATATCCGTCCGAGGTGACGGGCAATGAGACTGCCGCCGCGCGCTTGCGCCGCCTGGCCCTGGCCGGTCTGGACTGGCGCTATCCCGAAGGCGCGCCGGATCGTGTGCGCGGGATGCTGGAGCATGAGCTGACCCTGATCAGCAAGCTGAAGTATGAACCCTATTTCCTGACCGTGCATGACATCGTCGATTTCGCGCGCGGGCGCGGCATCCTGTGCCAGGGGCGCGGATCGGCGGCCAATTCGGTGGTCTGCTACTGCCTTGGCGTCACCTCGGTTTCCCCCGAGATCGGCACGATGGTGTTCGAGCGTTTCGTGTCCGAGGCGCGGGACGAGCCCCCCGATATCGACGTCGATTTCGAACATGAACGGCGCGAGGAGGTGATCCAGCACATCTATGACCGCTACGGCCGTCACCGTGCCGGGCTTTGCGCCACCGTGATCCATTATCGCGGCAAGCGCGCCATCCGCGAGGTGGGCGCGGCCATGGGCCTGTCGCAGGATACGGTCGCGGCCCTCAGCTCGCAGCTTTGGGGGTTCTACGGCATGTCCGGCACCGAGGAGGCCCGCCTGCGCGAGATCGGGCTGGACCCGACCGAGCCGCGCCTGGCGCGCACCATGGCCCTGATCCACGAGATCGTGGGCTTTCCCCGCCACCTCAGCCAGCATGTCGGCGGTTTCATCATCACCGAAGGCCGCCTGGACGAACTGGTGCCCATCGAGAATGCCGCGATGGAAGGGCGCACGGTGATCTGCTGGGACAAGGATGACATCGATACGCTGGGCATCCTCAAGGTCGATATCCTCAGCCTCGGCATGCTGACCTGCATCCGCAAGGCCTTCGACCTGATCGCGCAGCATCATGGGATGCGGCACCGGTTGGCGACCCTCCCGCCCGAGGATCCGCGCGTCTATGACATGCTGTGCCGCGCTGATTCCGTGGGCGTGTTCCAGGTGGAAAGCCGCGCGCAAATGAACTTCCTGCCCCGGATGAAGCCGCGCTGCTTCTACGATCTGGTGATCGAGGTGGCGATCGTGCGCCCCGGTCCGATCCAGGGCGACATGGTGCATCCCTACCTGCGCCGCCGCAATGGCGAGGAGAGGATGGAGTTTCCGTCAGACGCTTTGGGCGATGTGCTGGCCAAGACGCTGGGCGTGCCGCTGTTTCAGGAACAGGCGATGCAGATCGCCATCATCGGTGCGGGTTTCACCCCCGATGAGGCGGATCGGCTGCGCCGGTCGCTGGCCACTTTCAAGAAGCATGGCAATGTGTCGGAATTCCGTACGCGGTTTCTGCGCGGCATGGCGCGCAACGGCTATGACATGGACTTCGCCGAACGCTGCTTCAGCCAGATCGAAGGTTTCGGCAGCTACGGCTTTCCCGAAAGCCATGCCGCCAGTTTCGCGCTTCTGGTCTATGCCTCGGCCTGGCTCAAGTACCACCATCCCGGCATCTTCGCCTGTGCACTTCTGAACGCGCAGCCCATGGGCTTTTATGCGCCTGCGCAGATCATCCGTGATGCGCGTGAACATGGTGTGCAGGTGCGCCCGGTCTGCGTGAACAACAGCTATTGGGACAACGTGATGGAACCCGACGGTCTGGGCGGGCTGGCCCTGCGTCTGGGCTTCCGCCAGATCAAGGGCCTGCGCGAGGATGATGCCGCATGGCTTTGTGCCGCGCGCGGCAATGGCTATCTGTCGGTCGCCGATGTCTGGCGCCGGGCGGGGCTGGCGCCAGCGGTGGTGGCCCGCCTGGCCGAGGCTGATGCCTTCGCCGGGCTGGGGCTGACCCGCCGTCAGGCGCTGTGGGAGGCCAAGGCCCTGACCGCCGATGCCCCCCTGCCGCTGTTCGCGCTGGACATGGACGGCGAAGGCATCGTGGAACCTGCCGCGCATCTGCCGCAGATGACCCTGGGCGAGGAGGTGGTCGAGGATTACGTCGCCATGCGCCTGTCGCTCAGGGCGCATCCGCTTGCGTTGTTGCGTCCGCTGCTGACCCCTGCACCCGCGCCGCGCGGCGGGCCAGCTTTGCCGCCAGGTTAAGGCCCACACCCGGCCGCGACCAGGGGCAGACGGCGATGCAGATCGCGCAACCGTTGGTCTGGTTGAAGAAGGGCAGGCAGCGGTCGAAATCCACGTACCATTTGCGCGCGGCGCGCACGGTCTGCTTTTCGGACGCGATGGCCATGGGGGGGCAGGCATCCTCGCAGATGCGGCAACTGGCGCAGAAATCGTCGATGCCATGGCTTTCCGGCGGGGTCGGGGCAAAGGGCGCGTTGGTCAGCACTGCCGACAGCCGGAAGGACGATCCCATTTCGGCGTCGATGATCGACCCGTGCTTGCCCAGTTCGCCGAAGCCGCAGGCCAGCGCGGGCGGGATCAGCAACAGCTTGCCCGCCATCGGCCCCGTCACCGGCTCTGCCGCCCATCCCTGCTGACGCAGCCAGCTTGCCACTGCCTTGGCCGCCCCCGCTGCGCGTCCATATTGGCGGATCACCTCGCCGCCTGCCACGGCTTCGGGGGCGGTGCTGATCGCGTCGAAATCATGCTGCACGCCAAGCACGATCACCCGTGATTGCGCAATGCTCTGGCCCTCATAGACCCAGGCCTGGTCCATCACGGCCACGCCGGTTTTCTCGCAGATACCTTCCACGACGAACCGCGTCAGGGCCGCGGTCCATTCCTCGGGCGGGCGCTCTACCGGCGGGCCTGCCAGATCAGCCAACGGCGCGTTCAGGATTACCTGCCGCTCGGCCCGCGCCGCCGCGATGGGGGCGGCATCCGGATCGACGGTATAGAACCAGCGCTGCATCGCCCCATGGGGAATGTCGTCAGGGTTCGGCGCCCAATAGACGACACGGGCAGGCCGCGCCGCTGTCTCGCCCAGCCCGTTGATCGCATTGCCCGACACAGAGGGCGCCAGCGCCATCTGGACGGGATCGGGTGTGAAGGGGCGATGTGGGTTCTGGCGTGGCATGACACCAAGCTACACCGGCACCCGCACCACCGTGCAAGGGGTTTCGCGCCTGTTTCCTCACCGTTCCGACAATACGCAAGACCCAACCGCCGCCACCATGGGCGAGGGGCGATCAGCGCTTCAGCAAGGCCAGCACGTCCTGGCTGGGAAAGCCGTCAGGTTGCACGCCGATCGATCGCTGGAAGGCGCGGATCGCCTCGGTCGTGTTGGGGCCGATGATTCCGTCGATCTTCTCGATCCCGAAACCGCGCGCCTGCAACCGCTGCTGCATCTCCATCCGTTCGTCGAAGGACAAGGGCGCATAGCCCCGCGGCCAGGGTGTCCGGATCTCGGGTCCGCCCTTGATCCGGTCCGACAGATGGCCCACCCCGATCACATAGGCATCCGCCTTGTTGTATCGCTCGATCACCGCGAAATTGTCGAAGATCATGAAGGCCGCGCCCGCCGTGCCGGCCGGCAGCAGGATCGAGGCTGCGCCATGGTTGGGCACCGCGCGACCGTTCATGTCGGTCACACCCATCGCCGCCCAGTCAGACGGCGCGCGCTTGATGTCACGCTTGGCCAGCCCTGCGTTGAACCCGGCGGGAAGGCGCACTTCGACGCCCCATGGCTGCCCCTTGGTCCAGCCGAACCGCTTGAGGTATGCAGCCGTCGAGGCCAGCGCGTCGGTGGGATCATCCGACCAGATGTCGCGCTTGCCATCGCCGGTGAAATCCACCGCATAGGCCAGATAGGATGTCGGGATGAACTGGGTATGGCCCATCGCGCCGGCCCAGCTGCCGGTCATGCTGCGCGGGTCCACATCGCCCGCCTGGATGATCTGAAGCGCCGCGATCAACTGCGCCTCGAAGAAGGCGCCGCGCCGCCCGTCATGGGCCAGTGTCGCCAGCGACTGGATCACATCCATCGTGCCGCGCCGTTCGCCATAGGCGCTTTCCAGCCCCCAGACGGCGGTGACAACCTCTTTCTCGACGCCGAAACGATCCTCGATCGCCTGCAGGGTACGGCGGTGCTTTTGCAGCGCGGCCTGACCATTTTCGACCCGTACGGGTGAAGCGGCACTGTCCAGGTAGTCCCAGATCTGGCGGGTGAATTCGGCCTGGTTGCGGTCCCGCTCGATCACGGCGGGGTCATAACCGATGCCCGTAAAGGCGCGCTGCACCACATCCGGGCGGATCCCCTGCGCCTGCGCGCGGCTGCGGAACCCCGCGGCCCAGCGTTCGAAGCCTGCCCGCGTCTCGGCCGAGACGGCAGGCGCCAGTGTCGCCGGGGCCGAGGCCCTTTGCACCGTCGACAGGGCCGATGGCCGCGCCTCGGGACGCAGTGACCGTTCAACCGGTCCCGCGCATGCGGCATTGGTCATCAGGATCACCGCTGACAGTGGAATCAGGAATGTCTTGCTCATGTGCCCGGCCTCGCTTGTGCTTGGTCATTTTGGGCAATGGTAGCGCAAGCGCGGTGTTTGCAAAAGCGTTCTGTCGTGGCGCGCGCGGGTGCCGCAGGGTTCCGCCTATGGGGCCGCGCGTCGCGCGCCTAGCGGCGGCGATCCGCCTTGCGTTTCAGTTTGGCGGCCTTGTGCTTGGCGCGCCCCAGCGCGCGTTTCGGCGGCTTGCCGCGCGATCCGGGCGGGCCCTTGGGCATGTCGCGGCCCTCGATGCTGATCAGTTCCAGCGCGATGCCACCGGTGACGGGGGCCGCTTCGGTCAGCTTGACCCGCACGCGCTGACCCAGCCCGATGGTCAGGCCGGTCTGCGATCCCATCAGCGTGCCCTTGTCGCGGTCGAAGTGGAAATACTCGGTGCCCAGCGACCGGATCGGGATCAACCCGTCGGCGCCGGTTTCATCCAGCTTCACGAAGGCCCCAAACTTGGCGATGCCGCTGATCCGCCCGGTGAATTCTGCACCCAGTCGGTCCGACAGGAAAGCTGCCAGATAGCGGTCGTTGGTGTCGCGTTCCGCCATCATCGAGCGGCGCTCGGTCTCGCTGATATGCTGGGCGGTCGCCTCAAGACGGTCGATTTCCTGATGGCTCAGCCCGTCATCGCCCCATTTGTGCGCCGAGATCAGTGCCCGGTGCACCACCAGGTCCGAATAGCGCCGGATCGGCGAGGTGAAATGCGCATAGGCCTGCAAGGCCAGACCGAAATGGCCGAAGTTCGAGGGGCTGTAATAGGCCTGGGTCATGGCGCGCAGGGTCGAGATGTTGATCAGCTCGTCGTGGTCCGTGCCTTCGGCCTGCGCCAGGAGCGCGTTCAGATGCGCGGTCTTCAGAACTTGGCCCTTGGCCAGCACCAGACCGGCTGCCTCTGCCGTATCGCGCAGCGCCTCAAGCTTTTCGGGGCTGGGTTCCTCGTGCACCCGGAACAGCAGCGGCGAGCGGCGGGCGATCAGGGTTTCGGCGGCGGCGACATTGGCCAGCACCATGAATTCCTCGATCAGGCGATGCGCGTCCAGGCGTTCGGCGAAGTTGACAGAGGTCACCTTGCCCTCGTCCGACAGGATCACCTTGCGTTCGGGCAGGTCCAGGTCCAGCGGTTGGCGGCGCGCGCGCGCTTTCACCAGCGCGTCATAGGCGGCGTAAAGTGGGTTGATGACCAGGTCCATCAGGGGGGCACATTTGTCGTTCGGCGCACCGTCACGGGCTTCCTGCACCTCGCGGTAATTCAGTGACGCGACAGAGCGCATCAGCCCACGCACGAAACGATGGCCGATCTTCTGCCCCTCGGCGTCCACCTGCATGCGCAGCGCGATGCAGGCGCGCGGCACACCTTCGTGCAACGAGCACAGATCGCCCGACAGCCGGTCCGGCAGCATCGGCACCACGCGGTCCGGGAAATAGCTGGAATTGCCGCGCTTGCGCGCCTCGATGTCCAGTGCCGATCCGGGAAGCACGTAATGCGCCACGTCGGCGATGGCGACCCAGATCACATGACCGCCGGCATTGGCGGGATCGTCGTCGGCATGGGCCCAGCAGGCATCGTCATGGTCGCGCGCATCCCAGGGATCGATGGTGATCAGGGGCATGTCGCGCATGTCCTCGCGGCCCGACAGGCCCGCGGGCTTCATGCTGTCCGCCTCGGCCATTACCTCGTCGGGGAAATCGTCGGGGATGCCATGCTGGTGAATGGCGATCAGGGATACTGCCTTGGGCGCCGATGGATCGCCCAGCCGGTTGATGATCCGTGCGCGCGGCAGGCCCATCCGGGCCTTGGGTCCGGCCTGTTCCGCCTCGACCAGTTCACCATCCTTCGCGCCGCCGGTGGCGCCTTCGGGCACTTGCCATTCCTTGCCGTCACCCTTGTCGATGGGCAGGATGCGACCGCCCTCGGATGTCTTGCGGAACACGCCCAGAACGCGGGCCGGGTTGGTGCCGATGCGGCGGATCAGCCGGCCTTCGTAATGATGGGTCTGACCGCGTACTTCGGTCAGACGGGCGAGGATGCGGTCGCCTTCGCCGAGCGCCGGGTCGGTGGCGCGCGCGATCATCAGGATGCGCGGCTCGGGGCCTTCGCCAGTCCATTCCAGCGGGCGGGCGGTCATGTCGCCTTCGGCATTGGGCGGGCCGACCTGCACGATGCTGACGGGCGGAAGGCGATCCGGGTCGCGATATGTTTTCTTGCGCTTCTCAAGGTGACCCTCATCCTCAAGTTCCTTGAGGATACGCTTCAGATCGATCCGCGCCGCACCCTTGATCCCGAAGGCCTTGGCGATATCGCGTTTCGCGGTGAGGGTCGGATGATCCGCGATCCAGTTCAGGATCTCGGTCTTTGTGGGAAGCTGGCTCATGCGCTCCGGTTATCACAGGTGCAGGGTGCCGTCATGGGGGAATCGGTGCCCATGCCCGGCGTCCTGAACCGCGCGGCCTAACCGAAATAGCTGCGCAGGATGCGGGTGTAGATCGACTTGAGCTGGTGGATATGGGCGATTTCGACCCGTTCATCGACCTGGTGCATCGTGCGGCCGACAAGGCCGAATTCGACCACCGGGCAGTGATCCTTGACGAATCTCGCGTCCGAGGTCCCGCCCGAGGTGGACAGGACCGGCACCACGTTGGTTTCCGCCTGTACCGCAGCGCCGACCATGTCCGATAGCGCGCCGGGCGGTGTCAGAAAGCTTTCGCCGGAAATCTTTATGGTCATGGCCACCTGCACGCCGAATTCATCGGCCACCTTGTCTGCCTCGGCGCGCAGCCAGTCGGTCAGACTGGCGCCCGAATGGATGTCATTGAAGCGGATGTTGACGCTGGCGCGGCACTGGGCGGGAATCACGTTGGTGGCAGGGTTGCCCGTATCGATGGTCACCACGGCCAAGGTCGACGGGTCGAAATGGTCGTTGCCCTGGTCCAGTTCGTGGCTGGACAGCCTGTCCATCAGCCGCGCCATCGCGGGCAGCGGGTTCCTTGCCCGGTGCGGATAGGCCGAATGGCCCTGCACGCCCGTCACCGTGAAAAACGCGGTCAGCGATCCGCGCCGCCCGATCTTGATCATCTCGCCCATGCGCTCGGGGCAGGTGGGCTCGCCAACCAGACAGACGCTCATCGCTTCGCCGTTGTCGCGCATCCAGTCCAGCAGCGCGGTGGTGCCGTCCACGGCATCGCCTTCCTCATCCCCGGTGATGGTCAGGACGACCGCGCCATCCGGCGGGGTCTGGCGCACGAAATCAATCGCGGCGGCAGCAAAGGCGGCCACGCCCGATTTCATGTCGGTGGCGCCGCGTCCCCAGATCTGGCCGTCCTTGATCACCCCGCCGAAGGGCGGCACGGTCCACGCGGCCTCATCGCCGACCGGCACCACATCGGTATGCCCGTTGAAGCCGAATGTATGGGGATGCCCCTTGGCACCCCAGCGGGCAAACAGGTTCGACACCGCGCCCCGATCAACCCTTGTGCAGGCAAAGCCCGCGCCTTCCAGCAGCGATTGCAACAGCACCAGCGCACCGCCTTCTTCGGGTGTGACCGAGGGGCAGCGGATCAGTTGCACGGCCAGATCGGCGGGATCGACCGGGGTGGGCGCATTGCTGTGTGTCTGGGCCATGGGCGGCGTCCTTTTCTGGGGCTATGCATCGATAGACTGCTTTTTCCGCGACGGCAAACAATCCGAGATTGTGCGAATGTGTCGAAAAAAGCGCAATTTCATGGCGATAGCCTCTGCTTTGCCGCAACAGTGTTAACACTACCGATACGAAAGTGTTAACTCCGCCTTAATGAATAAGACCCGAGGCAGGTCATAAGCAGCAGGATCCAACGTGGTCCAGATCAAGGAATGTGGAGGCTCCGGCCGGCATATGGTGCGCGACTGGTGTGTCGCCGATCTTGTGCTGTCCTGTCTCAGGCCAAATGGGGCAGGATTTAAATGGTTGCAGCATCCAGGTTGCCGGTGAACACGAACGCCTCTGCAGTGCAGATGGCCAACGAGATATTCGGCGATGGTGTCACCGTGGTCAGCGCAAGCTACACCGGCGACGCGCGGTCTTCGGGCATCTACAGCAACGGTGACAGTGTATCGCCTTTCGTGACCCCCAGCGATACGGGCGTGATCCTGTCAACCGGACGGGCGACGGATTTCACCAACACGGCCGGTGGCACCAATGCCAACCCGACACAGGCCAACCTGAGCGCGTCCAGAACAACCGACACATCGGGCGTGAACAACAACGCGCAGTTCAACGCGGCTGCCGGCACCAGCACCTTTGATGCGGCCTGGCTGGACGTGGATTTCATCCCCACCGGCAACGTGATGACGATGCAATTCGTCTTTTCGTCCGAGGAATACCCGGAATTCGCCAACGGCGCCTATCAGGATTTCTTCGGTGTCTGGGTCAACGGCCAGCAGGTGGATCTTGCGGTGGGTGACGGGGATGTCGATCCCAACAACCTGAATGCGGGCAGCAACCAGAACCTGTTCATCTCGAACGTGGGCAGCCCCTACAACACCGAGATGGACGGCTTCACCGTCACCATGACCCTGACGATGGTGGTCAACCCCGATCAGGTCAATTCGATCCGGATCGGCATCGCGGATGTGCTTGATTCCCAATACGACACCAATGTGCTGATCGCGGGCAATTCGGTTCAGACGGTTCTGGTCGCCCAGACCGACATGGCCGAGATCTATCCCAACGGCACCGCCGTGATCGACGTTCTCGGCAATGATGTGAACGCCACGGGCGGGGTGCTGACCATCACCCATATCAACGGCCAACCCGTCGTGGCCGGCACGGTCCTGACCCTTGGTACGGGGCAGCAGGTGACGGTGAATGCCGACGGTACGCTGACAGTCGTCGGCGATGGCAATGTCGAGGTGGCGAATTTCACCTATACGGTGGCCAGCAGCACCGGGCAGACCGATACCGGCTTCGTCATCGTCGATTCCGTTCCCTGTTTCGTGGCGGGCACGATGGTGCTGACCCCGCAAGGCGAGGTGCCTGTCGAAACCCTGACGCCGGGCGATCTGGTCCTGACCAAGGATGACGGCCCGCAACCGCTGCGCTGGATCGGCCAGCGTCGGGTCGAAGCGCGTGCGGACTTTGCCCCGATCTTCATCGCGGCCAATACCTTTGGCGAGCATCGCAGCCTGATGCTTTCGCCGCTGCACCGCGTTCTGATCCGTGACAGCCTGGCCGAGGTGCTGTTCGGCGAGCGCGAGGTTCTGGTCGCGGCGCGCGACCTGGTCAACGACCGCAGCGTGCGCCGGATCGAAGGCGGCATGGTCGACTATGTGCATATCCTGTTCGACCGGCACCAGGTGGTATTCTCGGAGGGGCTCGAGACCGAAAGCTTCCTGCCGGGCCCCCAGATCACGCGGTCTTTCGAGGCCGAAGTCATCGGCGAGATCACGGCGCTGTTCCCGGAACTTGATCCGGTGACGGGGCAAGGCTACAGCCCGGCTGCCCGCCGCATGTTGCGCTGCTACGAGGCGCGTTTGCTGCAGGCCGAAAGGCGGGTGGCCTGACATGGCGTGGATTGCGATAGCGGATCATGCCGATCCCCGGTTTTCCTGTTCCGGTCTTGGTTGTGACGCAGGCCGGTCCGATACCGCCCTGCAGCGCGACGATCCGATGGCGCTTCTGACGCGGGGGACGCTGCTGATGGAGGCGCGCCTTGCGCCCGACGGTCGGCCCCAGACACTTCTGGAATGGGATCAGGCCCATCCCTGGCGGCGTGGGCTGTCGCTGCGGGCCTTGCCCGGCGGCAGTATCGCCCTGGTCGTCTTTCAGGGCAACGATGCCTGTCACTGCGTCGTCACCCATGATGCCATCGGGGGGCATGAAACGCTGCGCATCAGCTACTCGTGGGATGCGCCTGCCCGCTGGGGGCGGCTTGTCGTGGAAAAGCCGAACGCGCCGGGGCAGTTCATGACGGAACTGCGTGATCCACCCCCCTTGTTGCTGAGCGATGTCCAGTCGGTCACGATGACACCCGCCATGCGCTGCATGGATCCCGATGTGACATTCTTCGCGGTCTCGACCCGGATCGAACCGGTCGGCCCCGTGCCGACGCTGGATGCGCGCGTGCCCCTGTGCACGCCGCATGGCTACAAGCCGCTGGGTCAGATCAAGCGTGGCGATGTCATGCGGCTGGCGGATGGGGATACACAGCCCGTGCTGCACGTGCTGCGCCGCACGGTGCCCGCACGCGGATTGTTCCGGCCTGTCCGCTTGCGCGCGCCCTATTTTGGCCTGCAGCAGGATATCGTCGTCGCCCCGGAACAGCGGTTGGTGATCGGTGGATCGGATGTCGAGTATCTTTTCGATCAGGAATTCGTGCTTGTGCCCGCACGGCATCTGGTCAACGGAACGGCCGCGCATTTCTGCGTGACCGGCCCGACCGCAACCTATGGGCAGGTCCTGTTGCCGGGGCACGAGGCGATCCTTGCCGCCGGCACGCCGGTGGAAAGCCTTTTCATCGGACGGATCAGGCGCAATCCCGCGCGTCTGGCGGCCAGCCTGCTGGCGGGGATCGAACGATCGCGGCTGCCGGATCATGCCGCCTCGGCCTATCCGGTTCTGCGCGCCTACGAGGCGATCACGCTGGCCGATCGACGGGCAGCCTAGGCATCGCCCGGACCTTTCAGTCGTCGAAAGGGGTCATCTGCGCGACGATGACGGCGTTTTCCTCGAGGGCGCGGGCCATCAGGGCGCGCTCGTCCTCGTCGATCTCCTGGCCGTCGGCAAGCCGTTCCTCAAGCGTGCCATAGCCGGTCACGTCAAGCGGGGCCATGTCGGCCTGCTTCAGGATCGCCACGGTCTCGCGCACGGCTTCGGCCTCATCCACGCCGGAGGCATAGATCATCAGCGCCGCGCCGGTGGACTTGGGCGGCAGCCCGTCGCCTTCCTTGCGGCCCACCTCGACCAGCAGGGTATAGACCTGCTGGCGCGAGGGTTTCTTCTTGGGCTTTTCGGGCTGATCAGTCACGCAACAGCTCGTTGATGGAGGTTTTCGAGCGGGTCTGCGCGTCCACCTTCTTGACGATCACGGCACAGTAGAGGTTGATCCCGTTCTTCGAGGGCATCGAACCTGCAACAACGACGGAACCGGCGGGAACTTCGCCATACATGACTTCGCCGGTCTCGCGGTCCACGATCTTGGTGGATTTGCCGATGAAGACGCCCATGCCCAGCACCGAACCTTCGCGCACGATGCAGCCTTCGACCACTTCCGAACGCGCGCCGATAAAGCAGTTGTCCTCGATGATCGTGGGGCCCGCCTGCATCGGTTCCAGCACGCCGCCGATGCCCACGCCACCCGACAGGTGCACGTTCTTGCCGATCTGTGCGCAGCTGCCCACCGTGGCCCATGTGTCGACCATGGTGCCGCTGTCGACATAGGCGCCCAGGTTGACGAAGGACGGCATCAGCACCACGCCCGGCGCGATATAGGCAGAGCGGCGCACGACGCAGTTCGGAACGGCGCGGAAGCCCGCGGATTTCCAGTCGGCAGGCTGCCAGCCCTTGAACTTGCTGTCGACCTTGTCCCACCAGCCGCCGGACTGCGGGCCGCCATCATGCACTTCCATGTCCTTGATGCGGAAACCCAGAAGCACGGCTTTCTTGGCCCACTGGTTCACATGCCACTGGCCATCCGCCTGGCGTTCGGCCACGCGCAGCTTGCCGCTGTCCAGCGCATCCAGCGTTGCTTCGATCGCATCACGCGCCTCGCCCTTGGTGGCGGGGGTGATGCCGTCGCGGGCGTCCCAGGCGGCTTCGATGGCTGTTTCCAGGGCGGCGTTCGACATGTCTGCGTCTCCGTGCTGTGAAAAGGGTTTCGGACGCCTATAAGGCCAAGCGCCCTTACGCGCAATCGCAACGGCGTGGCGGATGTCGGGGGGGCTCACTCCAACGTCACTGGTCTTGCGGCCTCGGCTTTGATACCCCGGCGACAGGCCCTTCAGGAAAGCGACCCCGATGAAAGAAGACCGCAGCAGCCCGTTTCGTGACGCGCATACGGATATCAAGACAGCCCATGGCGTGCCCGAGACCGAACAGACGCGTTCGCCGGCCTATCGGTTGGCTTTTGCGGATAATGAATTCCTGTGCCGGGACGAACTGCGCCCGGTCCGGCTGCAGCTTGAGCTACTGAAACCGCAGATGCTGCTGGATGAATACGGGGTCGAAAGCACCGTGGTCCTGTTCGGCGGTGCAAGGATCCCGGCCCCGGACAAGGCGGCGGCTGCGTCGAACAGGAACCTTGCGGACCTGTCCCGCTACTATGAAGAGGCGCGCCGTTTTTCCTATCTTGTGACACAGGCATCGCTGGAGTCCGGGGGGCACCGCAACATCATCACCACCGGGGGCGGACCCGGTGTGATGGAGGCGGGCAATCGCGGCGCACGCGAGGCGGGCGGCATTTCGATCGGCCTGAACATCGTCTTGCCGCATGAACAGGCGCCCAACGAATACGTCACACCCGACCTTTGCTTCAACTTCCACTATTTCGCGATCCGCAAGATGCATTTCCTGATGCGCGCCAACGCGGTCTGTGTCTTTCCGGGCGGTTTCGGCACGCTGGACGAGATGTTCGAAAGCCTTACGCTGATCCAGACCGGCCGCATGAAGCGCGTGCCATTCCTGCTGTTCGGCAAGGCATTCTGGCAACGCATCATCAACTGGGACGCCTTGGCAGAGGCCGGCACGATCTCGGCCGAGGACCTGTCCCTCTTTCAGTATGTCGAGACCGCCGACGAGGCCATTGCCGCCATGGCGAACTGGGAAGGTGCCGGTGAAAAGCGCGCGGCCATTCCGGGGCGCTGACCAGCAAGATCGGTGCTTCCGACGCGAGGGGATTGAGAGCGCAAGACGCTCATCTATACTGCCACCTGAATGACAGGTCTTCGAAAGGAGCCGGGGTGATGCGCGTTTTCAGTATCTCTGTTTTGGCGACCTGCTTGATGGTCGGCGCGGCCGAGGCCCGCAATCTTGACGGTGCCTTGACCTATCTTACCCGCGACGCATTGCCTGCCGGCGTCGATATCGTGATCGAAGCCAGGGGGTTGCAGAATACCCCGTTGGCCGAGACGCGGTTTCAGTCCGGTGGGCAGCAGGTCCCGATCCCGTTTTCCATGACCCTGCCAGACGGCGTCAGTGCGACGATTCGTGCGGCCGTGGTTCTGGATGGGCAACCCCTGTGGGTCAGCGATGCCATCGTGGTCGCCGCAGGGTCGGCCCCGGTCGCGCTGGGCGATGTGGTCATGAACCGGTATCAGCCGATGGGCTTTGCCAGCACCTTGCGCTGCGGTGACACGCGGCTGAAGGTCGGGTTCTTCGAGGATCGCGCCGTGCTGGAAACCGATACCGACCGGCTGGTCCTGTCACAGGTTATCGCCGCATCGGGGGCAAAGTTCGATGATCCGGCGGACCCGGACACCTATTACTGGTCGAAAGGTGATACCGCGCTTGTATCCCTGAAGGGCGAGGTTCTGCCGGAATGCGTGGCCGTTCCGCCGGAACCCGAACAGCCCTATCGCGCCCGCGGGACCGAGCCGTTCTGGTCGCTGACGATCGTGGGCGGCATGGTCGAGTTGATACCGAATATCGGGCAGACGCCCTTGCGCGCCAAGCTGCCGCGGGCGGCGCTGGCCGGGGCTGATTTCGTCTTTGACATGGCGGGGCAGGGCATGGTGGTGCGTCTGTCCGAAACGATCTGCCATGACCTGATGTCGGGGACACCCTTTCCCCAGACCGTGAGTGTGACCATGCAGGACCGAACCCTGGACGGCTGCGGCGGCGAATCCATGGATTTGCTGGCCGGTGTGGAATGGATCGTTCAGGAAATCGGCGGTGCCGGACTTGTGGAAAACGCCGAGGTCACGCTGGAATTCGATGCGGTGACGCGGCGTCTGGCCGGGCGAAGCGGGTGCAATCGCTACAATGCCGCATTCGAGCTGAGCGGCGAAGGCCTGAGCATCGGGCCTGCCGCATCCACGCGGATGGCTTGTGCCCCGGATCTGATGGCGCAGGAACAACAGTTTCTCGCCGACTTGCAGAGAATCAGCCGGTTCGACATTGACTCGTCCGGTGCGCTTTTGCTGTTCGCAAACGATCAGCAGGATCCGCTTGTCGTGGCGCGGATCAGCGAATAGTCGCGACGACGTGTCATTGCACGACAGGTCCCGCCGTGCGGGTGTGTGTTGCCGTCAGACCGACATTTCACCCGGAACGGCGCAGACCTGTGTGCCTGTGCGAATGCTGGTGACAACCACGCCTTCGTCAGATTGCATCAGGTTGTAGCCGTAACCGGCAAGACGGTGTTTCCATTCGCGCGGCGACAACGCCTTGCGGCGCTCGCTCAGCACAAGGTCAAGGACTTGCGCGGCCATGAAGGCGTCGCTGGCTTGGATGACGGACATTTTTGAACTCCTGTTAAAAAACCTTTACAGGAAACAGTCTGTTCAAAAACTTTGGCGCGAATTCTGCCGGATCAGGGCGATTGCGTGGCAGGGCGAAACAATTAAGGCAGCATTGGCGGATTGGCGCAGCAGCGTCCGCAATGCTTGTGCTTCAGCGCAACCCTGCCTCGGCTTCGATCTGGGCGCGTGTCTTTCGCGCGCGTTCCGTGGCCGATTTCAACTGTCCGCAGGCGGCCATGATGTCTTCGCCGCGGGGGGTGCGGATGGGGCTTGCGTACCCGGCCTTGTAGATGATGTCGGCAAAGGCATGGATGCGGTTGTTCGACGACCGCTTGTAAGGCGCGCCGGGCCATTCGTTGAAGGGGATCAGGTTGATCTTTGCGGGAATCCCCTCGATCAGCTTGACCAGTCGGCGGGCATCCTCGTCGGTGTCATTCACCCCGGCCAGCATCACGTATTCGAAGGTGATCCGCTCGGAGTTCGACACCTTGGGGTATTCGCGCAGTGCGTCCAGAAGCGCCGCGATGTTCCAGCGCTTGTTGATCGGCACCAGCTTGTCACGGGTCTCGTCCGTGGTGGCGTGAAAACTGACCGCCAGCAGACAACCGATTTCCTGCGCCGTGCGCGCGATTTCCGGCACCACGCCCGATGTGGACAGGGTGATGCGGCGACGGCTGAGGCTGATGCCCTCGGGATCCATCGCGATCTTCATCGCGTCGCGCACATTGTCGAAATTGTACAGCGGCTCGCCCATGCCCATCAGCACGATGTTGGACAACAGCCGTGTTTCGTCCTTGGGGTTGCGCCCCGGTGCGGGCCATTCGCCCAGATCGTCGCGCGCGACCATGACCTGGCCGATGATCTCGGCGGCGGTCAGGTTGCGCACCAGCTTCTGGGTGCCGGTGTGGCAGAAGGAACAGGTCAGCGTGCACCCTACCTGGGACGAGATGCACAGCGTGCCGCGCCCTTCCTCGGGGATGTAGACCACCTCGACCTCATGCCCACCGGCGATGCGGACCAGGTATTTCCGGGTGCCATCCTCGGACAGCTGGCGGGTCACGACCTCGGGCACCTCGATGCAAAAGTTCTCGGCCAGCTCCTGCCGGTAAGGTTTGGCCAGGTTGGTCATCTGGTCGAAATCCCGCACGCCCTTCTGGTAGATCCATTGCCAGATCTGGCCCACGCGCATCTTGGCCTGCTTTTCCGGTGTGCCATGGGCGATCAGCGCCGCGCGCATCGCGTCACGGGTCAGTCCGACAAGATTGACGGGACCCTTGGGCAGCTTGCGCGGGATGGTCATTACATCCTGGGTGATCGGGGCGGTGGCGGTCATCGGCTGTGCATCCTTGGAAACAGAGCGGGGTCATACAGGATTCGCGTGGCGAATCCAAAGCCAAGTTTCAAACGTGAAAAGGCAGCCCGCATGGGGCTGCCCTGGTCTGGTCAGGTGCGCCCGTTACTGGCAGCGGCGCGCGGCCTCTTCGGTGGCGGCCGTGTAGCCCAGCAGGGAAAACGTGTCCTTGGTCACCGTGCCGCGCGACGAGCGCGCGGTGAGAATGGCGGAAGAGCCCCCCTTCATCGCGGTGATGATCTTGGCATCATCCTCGGCCGAGGCGGGCCAGGCCCATTCCCCTTCGGTGAAAAGTTCGAACTGGGTGTCGTTGATGTTCAGGTTCACGGTCGAGCCCGAAGCGAACGGATAGCCGCCCGTGAAGGTCACCTGACCGCTGACACCGGCCGCGGGACGGTAGAAGGTCATCAGCAGGATTTCACCGCGCTGCACGGCCACGACACGCCCGTCGCGCGTGTTCACCGTTTCCTTGGGTGAAGATACCGCCCAGCATTCCTTGGGATCGGCGTCTTCGAAAACGCTCCAATCCGTCTTGGCTGCGACCTGGTTGGTGCTTGTTTGTTGCGCCCATGCTCCGGTCGCTGCGAGGGCCATCATTGCCCCGACACTTGCGCAGATCCAACCGCGCGCCAGTCTTGATGTCATCTGTCCAGCCTCCAAGCCGTACGTGCCTCAATTCCGCAATGAGTCAGACCCGCCGTTTTCGGCATTCGCGCTTGACCCATGTCCTTCTCGACCTTGCAACAATAGCCTGAAAGCTGCCACATGCGAAAGTGCTGTTGGCGGAAAATCGCACAGACATCCCCAAGGATCGCGCAGAGTTTACAAAGGAGCAATTGATGACACCCCCCGTTCCCATGGCCGAGATATGGCGCGGCCCCTTCCTGGAAAGCATCCACCACGGGCATGCCGTGATCTGCGATGCCTCGGGCGGGATCGTCGAGGCCTGGGGTGATCCGAAGGCGGTGGTCATGCCGCGCTCGTCCTCGAAAATGCTGCAGGCCCTGCCGCTGATCACCAGCGGTGCGGCTGATGCCGCGCGGTTGTGGCCCGAACACCTGGCCCTGGCCTGCGCCAGCCATCAGGGGGCGGCGATCCATACGGACCGGGTCCGTGGCTGGCTGGATCATATCGGCTGCAATGTCGATGATTTCCGCTGCGGACCGCAGGAACCCGCCGATCTGCCGGCGCGCGACGCGCTGATCCGCGCGGGTCAGAGGCCTTGCCAGATCCACAACAATTGTTCAGGCAAACATGCGGGCTTTCTGACCCTGAACCGCCATCTGGGCGGCGGGGCCGAGTATGTCGATCCCGATCACCTGGTGCAGCGCGCCTGCCTCGAGGCTTTCGAAGAGGTCACCGCAGAGGCAAGCCCCGGCTACGGCATCGACGGCTGTTCCGCCCCGAATTTCGCCACGTCCCTGCATGGCATGGCGCGGGCGATGGCGTTCTTTGCCGCCGCGCATGAAGGCGCGTCCACGCAGCAAGGGGCGGCGGCGCGCCTTGTGCAGGCCATGGTGACCTTTCCCGAACTGGTCGCCGGCGAAGGCCGCGCCTGCACCTTGCTGATGCGCGCGATGAACGGGCGCGTCGCGCTGAAGACCGGGGCCGAGGCGTTTTTCATCGCGATCATACCGGAACGCAAACTGGGCGTGGCGCTCAAGATCACGGATGGCACCACCCGCGGGGCGGAATGTGCGATCGCAGCGATCCTTGTGCGCCTTGGGGTGCTGGATGCCGGTCATCCTGCGACGCGCCAGTTTCTGAACGCGCCGATCCTGAACCGGCGGGGGATCGAGACAGGCACGATCCGGCCCGGTGCCGCCTTCGCCTGAGCAGGCTTGCGCGTCCCTCAGGCGGTGACGAAATCCGACCGTGCATAGCCCTGGATGAACAGCAGGGCTGTCAGGTCGCCGTGGTTGATCCGCACGTCGCACTGGGCGGCGACGCTGGGCTTGGCATGCAATGCGACGCCAGTGCCCGCGCGCCCAAGCATACCAAGGTCATTGGCGCCGTCGCCCACGGCGATCACGTCGGTTTCCGCGATGCCCAGCCGCGCGCTGATCTGTTCCAGCGCCTCGATCTTGGCTTGCCGCCCAAGGATCGGGCGGGCGACGTCGCCGACCAGCCTGCCATCCGCGACCAGCAGGGTATTGGCGCGATGTTCGTCAAAGCCCAGCACCTCGGCCACGCGCGCTGTAAAGGCGGTGAAGCCGCCCGATACAAGGGCCGCGTGACCGCCATTGGCCTTCATCGTCGCAAGCAGCGCGGCCCCACCCGGCATGAAGGTGATCCGTTCGGCCAGCACCTGCGCGATCACGCCCTCATCCAGGCCCCGCAGCAGCGCGACACGTTCCAGCAGCGCCGCTTCGAAATCCAGCTCGCCATTCATGGCGCGTGCGGTGATATCCGCCACATGCGCGCCGACACCCGCCATGTCGGCCAGTTCGTCGATGCATTCCTGCTGGATCATCGTGCTGTCCATGTCGGCCAGAAGCATCCGCTTGCGCCGCCCCGCGACGGCCTGCACCACAAGGTCCAGCCCCATGCCCTGCAGGTCCGTCCAGACCTGCCAACGGTTCTCGGGGATGGCGGGCAAGGCGAACTCTGCCGCCGCATCGGGATCAAGCCAGATCACGTCGCCGCCACCCCATGCATTGCGCAGACTGTCCAGAAAGGCCCCTTCCAGGTTGCGCGTGGCGGGATTGGCGAGAACCGTGGCAATGAACATGGGCGTGTTTCCGATCGTGGATGGTGATGTCGCAAATTGCGCGGGATGCGGCGCTATAGCGCCATTTTCCCAGTTGTGAAAGCGCCTGAACCCTTCTATTTCCGGCGGTGGGACACCCCTCCCCAACGGGGGGCGCTTATCTGGAAGGATAGCATCAATGACTACGACGAAACCGGCATCGCGGCCGGCCAATCCGCGGTTCTCCTCTGGCCCCTGTGCCAAGATCCCCACATTTTCCCTTGATCTGCTGTCGGATGCGCCCCTGGGCCGCAGCCACCGCGCGGGCGTCGGCAAGGCCAAGCTGAAAGCGGCCATCGAGGGCACGCGCGAGATCCTGGGCATTCCGGCCGACTATCGCATCGGGATCGTGCCCGCATCGGATACCGGTGCCTTCGAGATGGCGATGTGGACCATGCTGGGCGAACGCCCTGCCGAAATGGTGGCCTGGGAAAGCTTTGGTGCAGGCTGGGTCACCGACGCGGTCAAGCAGCTCAAGATCGACGCGCGTGTGCACGAGGCCGCATACGGCGAGATCGTGGACATGGCGTCGCTCGATTACGACCGCGACGTGTGCTTCACCTGGAACGGCACCACATCCGGTGTGCGCATGCCCAACGGCGATGCGATCCCGGCGGACCGCAAGGGCCTTACGATGTGTGATGCCACCTCGGCCGCTTTCGCGCAGGACCTGCCCTGGGACAAGCTGGATGTGACCACCTTCAGCTGGCAGAAGGTGCTGGGCGGCGAAGCCGCGCATGGCATGCTGGTCCTCAGCCCCCGCGCCGTCGCCCGTCTGGAAAGCTATACCCCCGCATGGCCCCTGCCCAAGATCTTCCGCCTGACCTCCAAGGGCAAGCTGAACGAAGGCATCTTTGTCGGCGAGACGATCAACACCCCCTCCATGCTGGCTGTCGAGGATTACCTTGTCGCACTTGACTGGGCGCGCTCGGTTGGCGGGTTCAAGGGGCTGATGGCGCGCGCTGATGCGAACGCCGGCGCAATCTGGGATTTCTGCGAAACCCGCCCCTGGATCGCGAACCTTGCGGTTGATCCCGCGACGCGGTCCAACACATCGGTCTGCCTCAAGTTCACCGATGACCGCATCAAGGATGGTGCCGCCTTTGCCAAGGCTGTCGCCAAGCGTCTGGAATCCGAAGGTGTCGCCCTGGATATCGGCGCCTATCGCGACGCGCCTGCCGGTCTGCGGATCTGGTGCGGCGGCACGGTGGAAACCGCCGATGTGCAGGCCGTGCTGCCCTGGCTGGAATGGGCCTTCGAGGCCGAGATCGCAGCCCAGGCCGAAGCCGCCTGATCCGCTGATCCCTGATCTTTCCGGGGTGCGCGCTGATGCGCGCCCCGCACCTTTCATTTCATATCAAAGGACCACTGACATGGCCCCCAAAGTTCTCATCTCCGACGAATTGTCCGATGCCGCCGTGCAGATCTTCCGCGACCGCGGGATCGACGTCGATTTCCAGCCCAAGCTTGGCAAGGACAAGGACAAGCTGCTGGAAATCATCGGCAATTACGATGGTCTGGCGATCCGTTCGGCCACCAAGGTGACCGAGAAGGTCCTTGAGGCCGCGACCAACCTCAAGGTCGTGGGTCGTGCCGGGATCGGTGTCGACAACGTCGACAAGGAAGCCGCCAGCAAGAAGGGCGTGATCGTCATGAACACGCCTTTCGGCAACATGATCACCACCGCCGAACATGCCATCGCGATGATGTTCGCCGTGGCGCGCCAGATCCCCGAGGCCTCTGCCTCGACCCATGCGGGCAAGTGGGAAAAGTCGAAATTCATGGGGGTCGAACTGACCGGCAAGACCCTTGGCGTGATCGGCGCGGGCAATATCGGCGGCATCGTCTGCGACCGTGCGCGCGGCCTGCAGATGAAGGTCATCGCCTATGATCCCTATCTCTCGGACGAGAAGGCATCGAAGATGCACGTGGAAAAGGTCGAGCTGGAAGAGCTGCTGCGCCGCGCCGACTTCATCACGCTGCATGTGCCGCTGACCGATGCGACCCGCAACATCCTGAGCCGCGAGAACCTGGAAAAGACCAAGCCCGGCGTGCGGATCATCAACTGCGCGCGCGGCGGTCTGGTCGACGAGGCGGCGCTGGCCGATCTGCTGAAATCAGGCCATGTGGCAGGTGCGGCCTTCGACGTTTTCGCAGAGGAACCCGCGACCGAGAACCCGCTGTTCGGTCTTCCCAACGTGGTCTGCACCCCGCATCTGGGCGCATCCACCACCGAGGCGCAGGAAAACGTGGCCCTTCAGGTGGCCGAACAGATGTCGGATTACCTGCTGACCGGTGCCGTGACCAACGCGCTCAACATGCCGTCCGTCACCGCCGAAGAGGCCAAGATCATGGGGCCCTGGGTCAAGTTGGCGGGCCATCTGGGCAGCTTCATTGGCCAGATGACGGACGAGCCGATCAAGGCGATCAACATCCTTTATGATGGTGTCGTGGCCGAGATGAACCTGGCCGCGCTGAATTCCGCGGTGGTGGCGGGTATCATGAAGCGGGCGAACCCCGACGTGAACATGGTCAGCGCGCCAGTGATCGCCAAGGAACGCGGCATCAAGATCTCGACCACCAACCAGGACAAGTCGGGCGCATTTGACGGATACGTCAAGGTGACCGTGGTGACCGAAAAGCGCGAACGTTCCATCGCGGGCACCGTCTTCAGCGATGGCAAGCCGCGCTTCATCCAGATCAAGGGCATCAACATCGACGCCGAGGTGGGGGCGCATATGCTCTACACCACGAACGAGGACGTTCCGGGCATCATCGGTACCCTTGGCATGACGATGGGCAAGGCTGGCGTGAACATCGCGAACTTCACCCTTGGCCGTGCGGCTGCGGGTGGCGAGGCGATTGCAATCCTCTATGTCGATGAAGCCGTGAACGAAGCCGTCTGCAAGACACTGCAGGACACCGGCCTTTTCCAGCAGGTCAAGCCGCTGGAATTCGACGTGAACTGATCACGCTTCCCCTTGAATGACACAGACGCCGCCCCCTTGGGGGCGGCGTTTTTCGTCAGGGCCTCATGCGGTCTGCGGCTTTTGCATGCCTTGCCTCAGGACCACCAGCAGGAACAGCGCCATCGAGGCAAGGGTCAGTACCGATCCCGCCTTGGCCAGCGTCATGTCCTGCCCCCTGATCGCCATGACGATGCCGGGCACCAGCAACACCAGCCCGCCGATGGCGCAGGCCAGATGCAGCTTCGGCAGCAACCCTGCCTGCGCGTCCGGCACCAGGTGATAGTAGAAGGCGAAGATCGACAGCGTCACCCAGCCTACAAGGTTCAGATGCGCATGCGCACCTGCCAGCTTGTGATCGCCTGCGGCCGACATCTGGATTCCCCAGCTCATGCCGATCAGAACCGCCAGAATGGCGGCACAGAGAAAGTAGAAAGCAATTCCCCTCATATCCTTGTCCTTTCCGTTATCCGTCGCAGCGGACGGGGATGCGGACTGTCCTGCATTCACGGAACAGGACGCAGGGCCGCATCCTTGGTGTTTCCAGGAACTGGTTACGGGTGCCCGTTTCTTGCGGCGGGTCACGGGGACATCATGCCCCAAACCCGGCATTCTGCAAAGCTGGGTGCCTTCCGGCCCCCTTCCATATCGGATAAGGCTATGCGCAGGACCCTGGGGAAAGGCGATGCGATGACCAGCCCGCTTTACGTGATCGGTGACATTCATGGCGAGATCGCGATGCTGGACACCGCGCTTGACCGCATCGCTGCGGATGGTGGCGCCGGGGCGCCGATGATCAGCCTTGGTGATCTGGTGGACCGTGGGCCGGGCAGCCGCGCCGTGATCGAGACGCTGATGCGGGGGCAGGCGGCGGGGCGTGACTGGACGGTGCTGAAAGGCAATCATGACCGCATGTTCCAGCGCTATCTGGAAGACGGGCGCGTGCATGATGCGCGGGTCGTGTCGGGCGTGGATTGGCTGAACCCACGCCTTGGCGGGGACAAGACGCTCATCTCCTATGGGGTGGATGCTGACACCGGCCGCTCGGCCTCCTTGGTTCTGGAAGAGGCCCGCGCCGCCGTGCCTGCCGCACATCTGGCCTTCTTGCAGGGCATGCCCCTTTTCCACCAGGCGCAGGGGATGCTTTTCGTGCACGCGGGCATCCTGCCCGGCGTTCCGCTGGCCGATCAGGCCGAGGATGACCTGCTCTGGATACGTGCCCCCTTTCTTGAGCATACGGGCGCACATCCCTGGCTGGTCGTGCATGGTCACACCGCGCTGGAGGCACCCGCCCATTGCGGCAATCGCATCAATCTGGACAGCGGCGCAGGCTATGGCAGGCCGCTGACCGTGGCGGTGTTCGAGGGCGGGCATGTCTGGACGTTGGAGGATGATGGCCGCAGGCCTCTTGTTCCGTGACGGAACGTTCCGGGGGTGGTGCTGCTTGACTTTGGGGGCAGGGGCGGACACCAAACGGGTGACCAATTCCATTGCAGGGGGGACTTCTCATGACTGATATCGTCATTCTCGACGGTGCACGCACCGCCATCGGCACATTCGGCGGCGCGCTTGCCGCCATACCGCCCACAGAACTGGGTGCCATCGTCGCGCGCGAGGCGCTGGCCCGGTCCGGCGTGGAGGGCGCGCAGATCGGCCATGTGGTCTTTGGCAACGTGATCAACACCGAACCCAAGGACATGTACCTGTCCCGCGTCGCCGCCATGAAGGCAGGCATTCCCGACACAGTGCCCGCGATGAACGTGAACCGCCTGTGTGGGTCGGGCGCGCAGGCTGTCGTCTCGGTGATCCAGTCGCTGATGCTGGGGGATGCGCAATTCGGTCTGGCAGGCGGCGCCGAAAGCATGAGCCGCGCGCCCTATATCGTGCCGGATCAGCGTTGGGGCGCCAAGATGGGCGACATCCGCACGCTGGACATGCTGCTGGGCACGCTGAACTGTCCCTTCGGGTCGGGCCACATGGGCGTCACGGCGGAAAACGTGGCTGGCGAGCATGGCATCACCCGCGCCGATCAGGACGCTTTCGCCATGGACAGCCAGGTCCGCGCGGCGCGTGCAATCGCCGAAGGCCGCTTCAAGGATCAGATCGTGCCGGTCGAAGTGATGATCAAGCGCCAGGCCGTCGCCTTCGATACGGATGAGCACCCCAAGGCCACCAGCCTCGAGGCGCTGGCCGGGTTGAAGCCCGTGTTCAAGAAGGACGGATCAGTCACCGCGGGCAATGCTTCGGGCATCAACGACGGTGCGGCGGCCATGGTGCTGGCGCGCGCCGAGGCGGCGGAAAAAGCGGGCCTCAAACCCCGTGCCCGCGTGCTGGGTTACGCCCATGCCGGTGTCCGCCCCGAGGTGATGGGGATCGGCCCGGTCCCTGCGGTCGAGGCGCTTTTGGCCCGCACCGGCCTGAAGGCCGGGGATTTCGACGTGGTCGAAAGCAACGAGGCCTTTGCCGCGCAGGCCGTCGCGGTGAACCGTGGTCTGGGGCTGGACCCCGCGATCGTGAACCCCAATGGCGGGGCTATCGCGCTGGGCCATCCCGTGGGGGCCACGGGCGCGATTCTTGTCATCAAGGCGCTGGCCGAGCTGGAGCGCATCGGCGGGAAACGCGCGCTGATCACCATGTGCATCGGTGGCGGTCAGGGCATCGCTCTGGCGGTTGAACGTATCTGAGGTCGATGGCGTAACCCGCAAGGGTTACTCCAGCACCACATGAACCCGGTCGGCGCGGCCTGCCGCGTCGATCACGGACAGGGTCACATGACCTTTGCCCAACCCGTCCAGCGCCGCCTCGCGGCGATGGGTGCCCACGATCACGGGGGCGCCATCCGCCAGCCATGTGAAGGGCGGGACCCCATCGCGCAATTTCACCGTCAGCGCCTGGCCCGCCAGCGGCAGGTGCGCGCCGTCGGGCGGAAAGGCAAGCCTTGGGGCATCCACAGGTGCCGCGCCGCGCGCGCCGAAGCGCTGCAAGGGCAATGGCAGGCTGGCGTTCGGCAGGATCAGGGTTTCGGGGGGTGGTGGCGGCAGGGCAACCGCCTGCGGCTTGATCCGCTGGAAGGCCTGGAACAGCACAGGTGCGGCCAGATCGCCGCCAAAGGCCCCGGGCACCGGCGTGCCATCGGGCCGTCCGATCCAGACACCCACCACATGCGCGCCGTCAAAGCCCACCGCCCAGGCGTCGCGATGGCCATAGGACGTGCCGGTCTTGTAGGCCAGCCGCATCCCCGCCGCACCGGGGGGCGGTGGCATTCCCGCCATCACATGCGCCACTTGCCACGCGGCCGATTGGCTGACGATCCGTTGCCTGTCCTGCAAGGCATCGCCTTGTCGCCAGCGCAGGGGCCGGGCCTGCCCGTCACGGGCAAGCCCCGCGTAAAGCTGCACCAGCCCCTCAAGGGTGACGCCAACGCCGCCAAGGGCCACGGCAAGACCGGGCTGCCCACCGGGCAAGGCGGTCTTGACCCCGGCGCGGGTCAGGGCGGCCATCAGGTTGGCAGGTCCCAGCGCTTCGGTCAGGTGTACGACGGGGACATTCAGAGACAGGCGCAGGGCCTCGGCAACCCGGACCTCGCCGCGAAAGAGCCCGTCAAAATTCTGCGGGGCATAGCTGCCAAAGGCGACAGGTCGGTCGTCGATCACGGTGTCGGGATGGGCCAATCCCCTGTCGAAGGCCAGCGCATAGACCAATGGCTTCAACGTGGAACCGGGTGACCTGAGCGCGGTTGTCATGTCGACAAAGCCTTGCCGCGCGTCTTCCACCAGCCCCGCTGATCCGACCGAGGCAAGGACCGCGCCGGTTTCATGATCGGCGACAAGGATCGCGATGGACAACCGCTCGCCCAATCCGCGCAGGGCATCGGCCGCCAGATCCTCAAGCTTGCGTTGCAGCGCTGCATCGAGGGTCAGATCGTGGCGCAGGGCTGTCGGTTCCTGCGCTTTTGCGCGGTCCGTCAGATGCGGGGCCAGAGCGGGAAAGGCGATGCGCCGCAGTGGCACCGGTTCGCTTGTCGCGGCCTGCGCCGCCTCGGCGGTGATCGTCCCCTGCCGGGCCAGTCGCGCCAGCACACGGTCGCGGGCAGCGCGCGCGGTCTCTGGCGCGCGGTCCGGGCGGCGCGCGGCAGGCGATTGCGGCAAGGCCACCAGCAACGCGGCCTGTGCCGCTGTCAGGCGCGCGGGTTCCTTGCCGAACCAGGCCAGGCTGGCGGCACGCAGCCCTTCGATATTGCCGCCATAGGGGGCAAGCGTCAGGTACAGCCCGAGGATCTGATCCTTGGTCAGGCGTCGCTCCAGCGCAAGCGCGACCCGCATCTGGCGCAGCTTGCCCGGCCATGCCCCCGTGCCCGTCTCTTCCAGCAGCCGTGCGACCTGCATGGTCAGGGTGGACCCGCCCGACACGATCCGCCCATGACGGATGGCCTGTCCCGTCGCCCGCACCAAGGCCAGCGGGTCCACGCCAGCATGGCTGCGGAACCGCTTGTCCTCATAGGCCAGCAGCATCTCGACAAATTGGGGATCAACCAAGGCCGGCTCTGCCGCCAGACGCCAGCGCCCATCCGCTACCGTATAAACCCGCAGCAAGGCGCCATTCCTGTCGCGCAATTCGACCGAGGTTTCAGGCAGGGTCGTGGGCAGGACCGTCGCATCGATCCAGGCATCCGCACCGTCGCGCAGCGCCGCTGCCATCAGCAGCAGCGCCACAAGGGCAAAGGGCCAGATCCGCGTCATGGCGTCAATCCGTCACCACCACCCGACCCGATGCCGTCGTGGCCCTGTATTCGGGACGATACATGTCCTCGACCAGGGCCGCGGGATGATGGAAGACCCCGGGCGATATGGCGCGCACCACATAAGCCAGGGTGAAAGGCTGATCCGATTGCCAGTCCACCGCCGCAAGGAAACGGTCCGTGCGGAACTCGGCATGTTCGGCATAGGCCGGATCCAGCCAGTCCAGGGCTGCGATATCGCCTGCGCGCATCAGGTTGGGGTTGTCGATCTCGAACCCGGCGGGCAGGGCGTCGTTGATCATCAGCCGCGCGCCGCTGTCATCCGCAGGTGTCACCGTGAGAACGGTAACCATGCGCGTGCCGGCCCGAACCGCCGCAATCGAAAGCGGCTCACCCTCCATGCTGTAGTATTCGCGGCTTATCCTGTAGCCATAGCCGCTGGCCTCGGTCGCGCCTGCGGGGACCCCGTAGGTCGTCAGCGTCACTTCTGTCGGTGCGGATGCGGCATTGCGCAGGTTGAGAGGCGCAAGCGCCAGATCGGCGGCAGAGGCCCGCAGCACCGGTCCCGCGACGGGCAGGCCGTTCACCTCCAGCCCGCTCACGCCTGGATCGCGCACAAGGGCATGGGCCGCCAACAGCGACCAGGTGGCTTCCTGCGTCGAAAATGCGCGGTTGGCCGCCGCGATGCGCTGGCTGAGCGAGGCGGTATCGACGGCCGTACTGCCCGCTTCGACCGCCAGGGCCAGAACACCTGCGGTGTCGCGCAGGCCGCTGCCGTAATCGGCCCGCCAGATCGGCGTCTCGCCGGGGCTGGTCGCGGCGATCATGCGCCCGGCCTGCGCAAAAAGCCGGTCCGCGCGCGTCTGATCACCATAGAGTGCAAGCGCCGCCCCCAATTGCGCCACCGCAAGCGGGGTGGCCAGCGCCTCGGCCTTCTGGTCGGCATAGTAGCGCAGGTCGCCCATGTTTGCGGCGCCTTCGCGGGCCAGAACCATCAGCGCATAGGCAAGGTCTTCACCGCCGCTGTCGAAATCCGGGGCAAAGTTGATACGGTTGCGCAGGTTGTCCAGCGCTGCGGCAAACGCCTTTTCGGGCAGCGGGTGGCCCGCCGCGCGGGCGCGCGACAGAAGGTCGGTCACATAGGCATCCAGCCAGAAATCTCCCGAGCCCGCTTGCCACAGGCCAAAGGCGCCGTTCGCCGACTGGCGTGTCAGGATACGGTCAAGGCCCTGGTCGATACGGGTCCGAATGGCGGCCTGATCGCTCAGACCCAGGGCCTGCGCCATGCTGCCCATGGCCACAAGCGGCATGGTCTGGCTGGCGATCTGTTCGGTGCAGCCATAGGGGTAGCGGTCCAGCATGGCCAGCAGCGCCGGGGCATTGAGGCGCGCAAGCGGTCCCGCCGTCAGCGTCAGCGCCCCGGTTCCCGCCCTGAGCCCGTCAAGGCTGGAGGGGGCAAGGTCAAGCGCCTCGCCAGGGCCGAGCGTCAGGCGCAGGGTTGCGGATGTTTCAGGGTCGTTGGCCCGCACCGGCAGAACCAGGCTTTTCAGCAGTTGCCGCCCGTCCGGCGTGGTCAGGGCGATCCGCAGGCTGTGATCGCCGGGCATGTCGGCCTGGATCGGGATGGACAGGCTCTGCTTTGCACCCGCCGCCAGCGTCACGCCCGATGGAATGCTTGTGGTGTCCAGCAGAAGACCATCGGCGATGATGTCCAGGCCCATGCGGCCAGCGGGTCCGTCGGCATGGGTGATCTCCATCAGCAGGCGGCTGTCGTCGCCGGGTGCCAGAAAGCGGGGCAGGCTGGCTGTCACGACCACCGGATCGCGCACCAGCACGTCGGCCTCGGCCTGTCCCACGGCGCTGGCGGACCAAGCCACGGCCATCAGCCGCACGGTGCCGTTGAAGGCGGGCAGATCGAACCCGATCATGGCGCGCCCATCCGCGCCCACGGTCACGGGACCGCTGAAGAAGGCCAGCAGGTCTTCGGTTGGCGGTGGCGATTGCAGGCGCATCTGCGCGCTGGCGTCCCCGCCCGACCGCACCTGTCCCATCGCGCCATTCATGCCATCGATCAGACGACCGTAAAGGTCGCGCAACTCCATCCCCAGGCGGCGCTGGCCAAAGTAATGGGCCGCCGGATCGGGGCTTTGGAATCCTGTCAGGTTCAGGATGCCCAGGTCCACCGCCGCCAGCGTCACATGCGCCGTTTCGCCCGGTGCGACGCCCGCGACCGTGACGGCCACATCCAGCGGTCCGCGCGGATCGGCAGCCTGCGGCGCGTCGATGCCGACCGTCAGCCGTTTCGCACCCGGATCCACCCCGGCATGGGCCAGGCCCAGGGCGCGGGCGGGCATCTGTCCCGCAGCCACATCCATGGGCCGGATCACCGTGGCGCTGACATAGGCACCGGCCCCCCACTCGTCGGTGACATCCAGCGGGATCAGGTTCTCGCCTGCGTTCACCGCGATGGTCTGCATCTGGATCAAGCGGTTCGACATGACCGCGATACTGGCAAGGCCTGCCTGGCGCGGCACGATGCGCAGTACGGCGGTATCACCGCTGCGATAGCTGGGGCGGTCCAGCGACAGATTCAGAAGATCGGGGGTGGTTGCCGTATCGGCCGGTGCATACCATCCGGCATCGAACCCGATGGATGCGGCGGCATATGTACCATCCCGCGTTTCTACCACCAGTTCATGACGGCCCCAATCGACCGGGGTTGCAAGGGCAAGCGGTTCATCCCCAAGGACCGCCTCGCCACTGGCGACGCGGGTGCGGGTCGTGATCGGTTCCCACTGCCAGTCACCGAACTGCTGATACCACTGATACCGGGTCTCGACCCGGTTCACCGTCCAGCGGACGGCCAAGGGCGCAGGCGTCAGGTCCGGCGCAAGGCCGATCACGCGAAAGGCGGCTTCGGCCCCTTCGGGAAGGGTGTTGTCGAAGAGCGGGCGGATACCGATCATCGGGCCATCGGGTGTCAGGGCGCGGCGCAACTGGCGCTCAACGGGGCGGTTTGCGCCCTCGCTGACCCGTAGCGTGATCTGTGCCTCAAGCGGGCTGCCGGCGGCCTGTATCTCGGGCAAGGTCAGTGGCAGGGTTGCCGCACCGGCGGCATCGGTGCGGGCGGGATCAAGCGACCGGATGCGGGGGCTGACAGGATCGTCATGCCGTCCGAAACGGTAGAGTGGATAGGCGTCAAGCCGGTCCGTACCGCGCAGCAGAACCTCGCCCTCCACCGCAAGATCGGCACCGGGTGCGCCAAAGAGGTAGCGCGCCTGCACTGTCAGGGGCGGTGTGTCGCCACTGCGGATCTGGCCATCTGGCAGGGCCAGGTCGAAATCGATCCGTTCGGGCAGAAAATCCTCGACCAGCAGGGTGCGGCTGGACAGGGGGGCGGCGTCCACATCGGCCTTGATATCCAGACGCCATGTGCCGCGTGGCACGGCATCGCCCAGTTGCAAGGCAAAGACATGTCCGCCTGCCGTGTCCCGCGTGGACAGGGTTCTTGCATATTCAACGCCATCGGGCCGGGTCAGGATCGCGGTGATCGGCAGCCCTGTGATGGCTGACGCGGTGTCGTCGCGGGCCAGGACCGTCGCATGGATGACCTCGCCCACGCGGTAGGCGCCCCGGTCGATGGCCAGGAAGACGTCGATCGGCGGACTGGGTGGGCGGCCTTGCACACCGCGATCCGACAGATCGAAGGCGGGATCGGTCAGCGACAGAAAAGTCATGTCCTCGGGGATATCCGTCACCGAGGCCTGTTCGCCGCCGCTGCCGCCCAGTGTTCCGTAACGCACCACGACAAGGGCGGGCGCAGCCGATCCCGTACCCCGTGTCAGGCCGGGCGCAAAGCGCAGATACCCCTGTGCGTCGGTCTTCCCCTGCGCGATCACGGCATTGGCCCTGCTCAGCAGGCTGACCTCGGCCCCTTCCAGCGCATTCGCATCGGACAGGCGGCGCACGATCACATGCAGCCCATCGTTGCCCAGCATGGTCGAAACACCCAGATCCGACAGGACGAACCATTGCGTGGCGCCCGGGTCCTCGTAGGGATCACCACCGGGGATGCGCGCTGTCAAAGCATAGATCCCCGCAGGCATCCCGGCCAGCACATCGCCCAGTGGCAGCCGCGTCGTCATGTCCTGATTCAGGCTGTTCCTTGTCGTGCCGCTTCCGGTCCAGACCTCTTCGGCGATATCGGTGGCGAAATTGCGGGCCTGCCATTCGGGCAGGGTCGCGCCGAAATAGTTGTCCTGCATGGCGCGCAGCAGATTGCGGTCACTGACGCGCCGCAGGGTCAGGTCGATCTGGTCAAGGTTGACCGTCTGCACGGGCAGCGCCGCATCGGCACTGCGGGGCAACACATAGGCGCGTCCGGGAAAGACGATGCCGGGGCTGCGGTCGCGCACGTAAAGCGTCTGTTCGACATCGCGCAGCAAGGTCTCGCCGCTGGCGGCGGGCAGGCCCGCGCGCAACACGATCCGGTAGCGCGCCCCATGCCGCACACCGTCGACGCAAAGCTGCGATTCCTCGGCCACGACGGACAGCGTTGCATCCGGAAGACCCAGGAAAGGCGTGTAATCCTGCCCTGCCTTGATCAGCGTCTCCGAGAATTGCATGCAGATGCGCGGGGCTGCGGTATCGTTGTTCACGCTGTTGCCGGTGACGCGGAAGCCGTATTTGCCCACCGCATCTTCCAGCGCTGCGGCGATATCCGCGCGCGGCGCGATGGCTTGGGCCAAACGCAGGGCCGGGATCATGTCACGCCCGCGCCCGGCATTTTCCAGGCGCTCGGCCAGGACCTCCAGCGCGCTGGCCTGCGCCGCGGCGTTCCCGCTGCGCAGATAGCCGTTGATCGCGGCGCTGATCGCGCGCTCTTTCACGCGTCGCTGCTGGTCATAGGCGGCGGGGTTTATCCGCGCCAGCTGACGGGCATATTCCACCCACAAGTCGGACCGGTCCGTCAGGCTGGCGGCTGCGCCGATCCAATGCGCGGCATTGCCGGCATCGCCCGCATTGGCGCGCTCGAGCGCTGCCTGCAGGATCTGGTCCATGTCCAGCGCACCGGCCGGATGAAGAAAGCCGATCTCCTGCGCAAAGGCGCGTGCGCGCTGCAGCGTGGCGTCACCCAGGAATGCCAGATCGGCCGCGCGCGCGGCAGAGCTCTGCATCACGCCGGGATCGGTGCGCCGCAACTCGGCCGAGGTTGCTCCGACAAAGGTGCTCCGCGTCGTGACCCCGGTTTTCGGAAAGCAGGCGTTCGACCGGGTGTTGAAGGTGAATGCCTGGCACGCCGGATCGGCCAGGCAAATCGTGCGGCATGCGTCCAGCGTGGTGTCGAACTGGGGTTGAAGATCGCCACCCGGAAAATCCATGTCCTGCGTGACGATGAAGCGCGCGTCGGGCAGAAGGCCCTGTTCCCGGCCTTGCGCCTGGGCCTGGGGCGTCATGGCCGCCAACAGGACGGATAGACCCAAGGCGAGGCAGAGCCCAGGGAAACGGCCGAAACCGGTGCTGCGAGACAAGGCTGTCATGCGTTGCATGGGCGATCCTCCTCTTTTGCGGCATGGTGCATGGCGCGGGGGCATGGCGCAAGGATTCCTGCGCAGGGCATGGTTTGCGTTTACCGGGAATTCACCCCGTTGCGGGATGGTGCCGTGATGATCCAGGCTGTTGCCTCTGCATACGGAAAGACCAGGAATGAGCCTTGCCAACAAACTGGCTGAAGAACGGCGTGCCCGGCTTGCCGCAGAGCGCATGCTTGAACTGAAGCAGGCCGAACTTTTTGCCGCAAATCGCAAACTGGGTCGCCATGCGCAGGCCCTGTCGGAAGAAATCCATGAAACCCGTGCACGGGTGCAGACCGTGCAGGATGAAAACCGGCGCGTGAAGTCGGATCTGTCCGTGGCACATCAGAAGATCGAGATCGCGGAGCGTCGCCTGTGGCATTCGATCGAAACGATCCAGGACGGGTTTGCCTTCTTTGACCTCGACAATCGCATGATCGCTGCGAACCGGGCCTATCTGTCGGTCTTCGAGGACCTGGAGGAAGTGGGGCCGGGCGTGACCTATCCGCGTATCCTGCAACTTCTGACCGAAGAGGGGATCGTCAATATCGGCACGCAGGCCCCGGCCGAATGGCGCGCCATGATGCAGGCACGATGGGAATCGCCCGCGCCGGAACCCACGGTGATCCGTCTGTGGAACAACGAATACATCAAGCTGATCGACCAGCGTGGCAAGGGGGGCGATGTTGTCAGCCTGGCGCTGAACATCACCGAAACCGTCCGCTATCAGAAGGATCTGCGCCGCGCCCGCGAAAAGGCCGAAGCCGCCAATAGGGCGAAATCCGCCTTTCTGGCCAACATGAGCCATGAGATACGCACGCCGATGAATGGTGTCGTCGGCATGGCGGACCTGCTGGGCGAGACGCGGCTGACCGAAGAACAGCGGCTTTACGTCAACACCATCAAGACCTCGGGCGAGGCGCTGCTTGTCATCATCAATGACGTTCTCGATTATTCCAAGATCGAAGCGGAACGACTGACCCTGCATCCGGAACCATTCGATCTGGAACGCGCCATTCACGAGGTCATCATGCTGCTGCAACCGGCAGCGCGCCAGAAGGGGTTGGAGCTTCTGGTCGACTATGACCTCTTCATGCCCACCATCTTCACGGGCGATCCCGGTCGCATTCGTCAGGTCCTGACCAATCTCATCGGCAACGCGGTAAAGTTCACCCTGTCAGGCCATGTGCTGGTCCGCGTCGTGGGGATGCAGGCCGAGGGCAGCGATACCGGACAGGTACATGTCCTGATCGAGGATACGGGGATCGGTATATCGGCCGACAAGATCGAACATGTCTTCGGCGAGTTCAACCAGGTCGAGGACGAGCGGAACCGCCGGTTCGAAGGGACGGGGCTTGGCCTTGCGATCTCGCAAAGTCTGATCGGGCTGATGGGCGGCAAGATATGGGTGGATTCGCAGGTGGGGCGCGGCAGCGTCTTCGGTTTCCGCCTGGATCTGCCGGTGGTCGACAGCCTGCAAGGCGATCCGGCGACGGAACCTGTTGCGCCGGGGCGTGGCGTGGCGCGTGCGCTTGTCGTCGATCCGCTCGAGGTGAACCGCAGTGTGCTGACGCGTCAGATGCAGGCCTTGGGAGTTGCCGTTGTCGCCTGTTCCAGCGGCCAGGAGGCGTTGGACCTTCTGCCTGGCGGTTTCGATCTGATCCTGACAGAGCACAGCATGCCCGACATGGACGGGCTGGAACTGGCCGATGCCATACGTGACGCGGGCCATGCTGCGCCGATCCTTCTGTTCACCTCCAACGCGGGCTTTGCCGAACAGGATCCGGCGCATGTGCTGCTGCATGCCATCCTGCAAAAACCCGTGCCGCGCCGGCAGCTTTTCGCGGCGCTGGGCAACTTGCCCCTGCAACCTGCCGATACCGTCCCAGTGTCCGGGGTCGAGCCGGCTTCCGCCGCGGTGACAGTTGATCATGTCGGGCCGGATCATGACCTTCCGGGGCGCTTGATGCGGGTGCTTGCCGCGGAAGACAACCGGACGAACCAGTTGGTCCTGTCGCGCATGCTTCAACATCTGCAGATCGACCTGCGCTTTGCCGCTAACGGCAAGGAGGCGGTCGAGGCTTTTGCCGCCTTCAAGCCGGATCTCGTCTTCATGGATATCTCCATGCCTGAAATGGACGGCAAGGAAGCAACATCGCGACTGCGCGCCGGGGAAGAGGCAAGGGGCGCACCGCGCGTTCCCATCATCGCGATGACGGCCCATGCCATGGAAGGCGACCGCGAGGCGATCCTTGCCGCAGGTCTGGACGACTACCTGTCAAAGCCGCTGCGCAAGGCCGATCTGTTGGCGCGCATCCTGGCGCATTGCCCGCAAGGGGCTATCCCGCCCCAAACCATGCTGGAAGATGTCGCGGGACTTTCGGCGTGATTGCGTTGCTCAGGCGGCTTTTTCCGCCGCGACCGCGTCGCGCAGGAATACCCAGCGGTCACCCTCGCTCAGGTCCGGGCGATAGGCATAGCCGCCGGTGTCAAAATCCTGCAGGCCGTCCGGGTTGGTCAGGCGGCGCTGGATGATGAAGCGCGCCATCGCGCCGCGCGCCTTCTTGGCGTAGAAGCTGACGATCTTGGCCTCGCCGTTCTTTTCCTCAAGAAACACGGGCGTGATGACCCGCAGCTTCAGTGCGGACAGGTCCACCGCGCCGAAATATTCCTGGCTGGCGCAATTCACCAATGTGTCGGTGCCCAGCACATCGGCCTGCGCATTCAGCGCCTTTGCGATCCGGTCGCCCCAGTAATCATAAAGCGAACCGCCCCGCGCCGTTTTCAGGCGGCTGCCCATCTCCAGCCGGTAGGGCTGGATCGCGTCCAGCGGGCGCAGCACACCGTAAAGACCCGACAGGATGCGCAAGTGATCCTGGGCAAAGGCCATTTCATCCGCGTCCAGCGATCCGGCCTCGAGCCCCTGGTAGGTATCGCCGGCAAAGGCCAGGGCCGCGGGCTTTTCCTCCATTGTGCCGAAATCGCGGAACCTTTCGGCATTCAGCCGTGCAAGGCTTTCGCTGATCCCCATCAGCTTTTGCAGATCCTTGATGGTCAGATCGCGTGCCACTGTCGCCAGGCTTTCCGCGTCCTTCGCGAAATCGGGCCGTGTCGGGGTCAGGTCCGCAACCTCGGTCATGTCCAGCTTCTTGGCGGGCGAGACGGTGATCAGCATGGATTTCCCCTTTTCAGCAGCTTTGGGCGTGATCTAGCCCGCATCACGCAGCACGTCCAGAAAGGCAGGGCCGAAACGTTCCGCGCGCTTGTCGCCCAGCAGCCTTTCCATTTCGCGCGCATCGCGCGGGCGCAGTTGCGCGACCTTGGCCAGCAAGGCGGCAGAGCAACTCAGCGGTTTGTTCACCCCGTCGCTGCCGCGCGCCAGATCGGCCTGCGCGGCCAGCAGGCGGTCGTAAACCGAAGCCTCGGTCCGCCCGGCAATCTTGCGGCGGGCAGGGTGCATCTGCTCGACCGATCCGGTGATCACCTCCAGGAAGGTCGCGCCATAGCTTTCCAGCTTCTTGGCACCCACGCCGCCGATCCGCGCCATCGCATCCATCGTGGCGGGCCGGGTTTCGGCCATTTCGATCAGGGTCTTGTCGGTAAAGATCACATAGGCCGGCACGCGCGCAGCCTCGGCCAGTGCGCGGCGCTTGGCCTTGAGCGCGGACAGAAGCGGCGCGTCCTCGTCCGAGACAAGCGTTTTCACCGCCGGGCGGCGATCGGGCCTGGCCACGGAATCGCTGCGAAGGGTAATCGACGCCTCATCCCGCAGGATTGGCCGGGCGGCATCCGTCATGCGCAGCGCGCCATGGCGTTCGGGGTCGGGGCGGATCAGGTCATGACCCATCATCTGCCGGAAAATCGCCTGCCACTGCGGGCGGGAATAATCCTTGCCCACGCCGAAGGTGGGAAGCGCGTCATGCCCGCGCTCGCGCACCTTGTCGGTCGTGTTGCCGGTCAGGATGTCGATCAGGTGCCCCGCGCCGAACCATTCCTCGGTCCGCAGGATCGCCGACAACGCCTTGCGCACTGCCAGCGTGCCGTCAAACACCGCGGCAGGGCTGTCGCACAGGTCGCAGTTGCCGCAGGGCTCGGGCGTTTCGCCGAAATACCGCAGCAAGGTCTGGCGACGGCATTCCAGCGCCTCGGCCAGGCCCAGCAGGGCGTTCAACCGGGCATGATCGGCCATGCGTCGGTCGGGCGGGGCCAGACCCTCGTCGATCTGGCTGCGGCGCAGGCGGATGTCGTCGGGGCCATAAAGCGTCAGCGTTTCGGCTGGTGCACCATCGCGGCCGGCGCGGCCGATCTCCTGGTAATAGGCCTCGATCGACTTGGGCAGGTCGGCATGCGCGACCCAGCGGATGTCGGGCTTGTCGATCCCCATGCCGAAGGCGACCGTCGCCACGACGATCAGCCCGTCCTCCTGCTGGAACCGGGTTTCGGTGATGCGCCGATCCTCGGCTTCCATGCCGCCGTGATAGTGGCAGGCGCTATGCCCATCCTCGCGCAGCGCCTGGGCCAGCGTTTCGGTCTTGGCGCGGGTGCCGCAATAGACGATGCCGGATTGCCCCTTGCGCGCGGCGGCGAAGGACAGGATCTGGCGGCGCGGATTGTCCTTGGCGGCAAAGGCAAGGTGGATATTGGGCCGGTCGAAACCGCGCAGGAATTTCTGCGGGGCCTGCCCGTCGAACAACCGCGTGACGATCTCGTCCTGGGTTTCTGCATCCGCCGTTGCGGTGAAGGCTGCCAGCGGCACATCCAGCGCGCGGCGCAATGCGCCGATGCGCAGGTAATCGGGGCGGAAATCATGGCCCCATTGGCTGACGCAATGCGCCTCGTCCACCGCGATCAGGCTGACGCCCGCGCGTTGCAGCATCCCGAAAGACGAATGTGACGCCAACCGTTCCGGCGCGATGTAAAGCAGCTTGAGGCGCTTTTCCTCCAGCGCCAGCCAGACGGCGTCGGTCTCCTCGGGCGTGTTGCCGGATGTCAGCGCGCCCGCCTCGACGCCTGCCTCGCGCAGGGCGCGGACCTGGTCGCGCATCAGCGCGATCAAGGGCGAGATCACCACGGTGACACCTTCGCGCATCAGCGCGGGCAGTTGGAAGCACAGGGATTTGCCGCCCCCGGTGGGCATGATGGCCAGCACGTTGCGCCCCTGGGCCACGGCCTCCACGATCTCGGCCTGTCCCGGACGAAAGCCGTCAAAGCCGAAGATGTCGCGCAGCAGCGGGACGGCGCTTTGCATGGGACCCCCTGTCGGTCTGTCTATATCTGCTCTTTCCCGACTAATCCCACACCATGGGTTGTTGGGCAAGAGGGGGATAGACGCCTCAGGGGTGGAAAGAGGTGCTTAGCCCAGCAGGATGGCAGGCAGAATGAAATCGCGCAGCGAAATGACCGCGATGAAGGCCACAAGCGGTGCCAGATCCAGCGGGCTTGTGTCGGGCAGCACGCGGCGGATCGGGGTATAGATCGGTTCCAGCACACGGTTCAGTCCGGTCCAGAGCTGATAGACGAACTGCTGGTTCAGGTTCAGCACCTGGAAGTTGATCAGCCAGCTCATGATGATGTGGGCCAGCATGATGAAGAAGACCACATCAAGGATGAGGGCAAGGGTCTGGTAAAGCGCAATCATTCGGTCGGGTCCTCGGTTTGGGCTGCCCCACAGGTAAGCGCGTCGCGCCTTGGTGGCAAGGTCTGGCGCCATCCTGCCCCCACGTTCGGCTTGACGCGACGCCCCCGCTCCTCAAGTAACGGATCGCAATCAAGAGGCCGCCATGTATCCTGTCATACGCCTTGTCGCCGAATTCATCCGCTTTCGCCGCGCGCCCGCGCTGCCGCTGACCGGCACCCATGTCTCGCGTCACATGTGCCTGCCCTGGGACATCGATCTGTGGATGGAGCTGAACAACGGCCGCACCTTGACGCTTTATGACCTTGGGCGGTTGCCGCTGGCCAAGCGGGCGGGCCTGATCGGCGCGATGAAGCGCAATGGCTGGGGCCTGACCATGGCAGGGGCCATCGTGCGGTATCGGCGTCGCATCCGCATGTTCGAAGTGGTCGAGATGCGGTCCCGCGCCCTGTGCTGGGATGCGCGTTTCATCTATCTCGAGCAGTCGATGTGGAAGGCCGATGGCGAATGCGCCAATCACATCGTCTATCGCGCGGCCCTGACGGACCGGAACGGGATCGTCGCGCCCGGACAGGCCGCGCGCGCCATTACGGGGGACGCGGCATCGCCGCCGATGCCCGAGTGGATCGCGGCCTGGGTGGCAGCCGAGGACCTGCGCCCCTGGCCACCCATGCAGGATCTTCCTGCCAAAGGATGACCGCCACGGGCGAGGATTGACTTGCCACTGTCATGATTTGCTTGTCTTATCCGGCTCAATGGCCCGCCCGATGGGCCGACCGGGGGACAGCATGACGGCGATTTCAATGCGGCGACGCATCTGGGGCTGGTTTTTCTTCGACTGGGCCAGCCAGCCTTACAACACGCTTCTGATCACCTTCATCTTCGCGCCCTATGTCAAGGAACTCATGGGCGACGGCACCGCCGCGCAATCGGCATGGGGGTTCGGCATCGGTGCCGCGGGTTTCGTGATCGCGGTTCTGGCACCATTCCTTGGCGCGCTGGCCGACACATCGGGTAACCGGATGCGCTATATCTGGCTTTTCTCGGTCATGTATGTCTTCGGCGCCTTCGGACTGTGGTGGGCGGCGCCTGATGATTTCAACCTTGTGCTGACGCTGATCTTCTTCGCCATCGGCATGATCGGGATGGAGTTCGCGACGATCTTCACCAACTCGATGCTGCCCGACCTTGGCCCGCGCGATCAGATCGGGCGCATTTCGGGCAATGGCTGGGCCTTCGGCTATCTGGGCGGGATGGTCACGCTGATCATCATGCTGGCGCTGCTGGCGGAAAGCGCCACGACCGGCAAGACCTTCATCGGGATCGATCCGATCCTGGGCCTTGATGCCAGCCAGCGTGAGGGCACCCGCGCCGTGGGTCCGTTGACCGCGATCTGGTACATCGTCTTCATGATCCCCTTCTTCCTGTGGGTGCGCGATCCCAAGCCGGTGCGCGCAGCCCCTGGCGCGGTGGCCCGCGCCCTGCGCGAGGTGGTCGGCACCGTGCGCGCGCTGCCGCAGTCGCCTTCGCTTTTTGCCTATCTGGCCTCGTCCATGTTCTACCGCGATGCGCTGAACGGGATGTATGTCTTCGGCGGCATCTATGCGGCGGGCGTTCTGGAATGGTCGGTGGTGGATACCGGCGTCTTCGGGATCGTCGCAATCATCTCGGGCACCGTCTTCGCCTGGATCGGCGGCAAGGCGGATGACCGTTTCGGTCCGATGCGCGTGATCCGCGCCTGCATCCTGGTGCTGACCTTCGTGGCCATTTCCATCGTCTTCGTCTCGCGCGACAGCGTCTACGGCATGCCGGTCGATGCGGCCTCGAAGTTGCCTGACATCACCTTCTATGTCCTTGGCGCGCTGATCGGCGCGGCGGGTGGCGTGATCCAGGCGGCCAGCCGCACCATGATGGTCCGCCAGGCCAATCCCGACCGCATGACCGAAGCCTTCGGCCTCTATGCGCTGGCGGGCAAGGCCACGTCGTTTATTGCACCTCTGTCCATCGGCATCATGACGGCGGTCACGCAAAGCCAGCAGTTGGGCGTAACCCCGCTGATCGTGCTTTTCCTTCTGGGCCTGTTCTTGCTAGGCTGGGTCAAACCGGATGGAGATGGAAAGGCATGGGCCGCGCGCGCTACCTGACACTGACGATTGCCCTTTTTCTGAGTATGGCGCTGGCGGATGCAGCAGGCGCACAGGCGGCCAAGCAACTCTTCGGAGCGCAACGCACCCCCGCCGCCGCGCAGCCCGCGCCATTTGGCGGCTATGCCAAGGGCTGCATCGCGGGCGCCGTCGAATTGCCGGAAACCGGGTCCACATGGCAGGCCATGCGCCTGTCGCGCAACCGCAACTGGGGCCATCCCGACACCATTGCCTTTCTCAAGGATCTATCGGCGCAGGCCGCGCGCCAGCCCGGCTGGAGCGGCCTTTATATCGGCGACATCAGCCAGCCGCGCGGTGGTCCGATGCTGACCGGGCATGCCAGCCACCAGATCGGGCTGGATGCCGATATCTGGATGTTGCCGCCCCAGCGCCTCAACCTGTCCCGCAACGAGCGCGAGAATATCTCGTCGATCTCGCTGCGTCGGGCGGAAGGGGCCTATGTCAATTCCAGCTGGACCCGCCAGCATCACGAGGTCATCAAGGCCGCGGCATCCGATCCACGCGTGGCGCGGATCTTTGTCTTTCCGGGCGCCAAGGTGCAGATGTGCAAGGACGAACGCGGCGATCGTGCCTATCTGCGCAAGATCCGGCCATGGTATGGGCATCACTACCATTTCCATGTGCGCCTGAACTGCCCGCGCGGTGCGCGCGGCTGTCTGGATCAGGACATGCCGCCACCCGGTGACGGCTGTGACGAGGCGCAGGGATGGGTCAACAACATCCTCAACCCGCCGCCGCCCAAGCCACGTGATCCGAACGCACCCAAACCCAAGCCGCGCCGTGATCTGACCCTGGCCGATCTGCCCGATCAATGCGCTGCCGTGTTGCGCGCGCGCTAAGACACGTAGCCCAGGACTTGCGCTTGTTCCGAAAACCAAAATCAGGCTCAGGCCTGCGCAAGGGCCTGTTGGCGCTGGTGGCCCTTGGCGCGCTGGGCCTTGGCCTTGGTCTGGCCAGCGACGCAGGCCAGATGGGCGGCGTGACCTATCTGGGCAGTTATCGCTGGAAGATCGATGATCCCGCCTTTGGCGGGTTCTCGGCCATCGAACTGGATGATGCGGGCGCGCGGTTCATCGCGCTGACCGACAAGGGGCATCTGCTTGAGGGGCAGTTGATCCGCGATGCGGCAGGGCGTCTGCAAAAGGTCGATGCGGGCCCTCTTGTCGCGCTGCGTGATGTGGAAGGTGCGATCCTGGGCAAGCGGGCGTCGGATTCCGAAGGGCTGGCCGTTGCGCCGCAGGGGGGCTTCTACGTCTCATTCGAAGGCCAGCACCGCATACGCCGCTACACCGCCCCCGATCAGCCCGCGCAACGGGTGACCGGGCATCCCGATTTCGCGAACATGCAGATGAACTCCTCGCTCGAAGCCTTGGCCATCGACGCGCGCGGGCATCTTTTCACGCTGCCCGAACGCTCGGGCGCGCTGGACCGGCCCTTTCCGGTCTACCGCTTCGACGGGCAGGGCTGGGACATTCCCTTCAGCCTGCCCCGCAGTGCGGGGTTTCTGCCGGTCGGCGCGGATTTTGGGCCCGATGGCTGGTTATACCTGCTGGAGCGGGCCTTGACCGGGCCGGGCTTTCGCAGCCGGGTGCGCCGCTTCGACATCGCCGGGGACCAGGTGCGCGCAGAAGAGGTCCTGTTCCAGACCCGCACCCGACAGCACGACAACCTCGAAGGGATCTCTGTCTGGATGGACGGGCAGGGGCGTATCCGGCTGACCATGATCGCCGATGACAATTTCAAATTCTTCCAGCGGACGGAACTTGTCGAATATGCCGTCACGCCCCCTCTTGCCAGCGCGTCGGACAGGCAGTAAACGGCGGCCTTCGATCTCATTGCCCCGCACGGGGCCAAGTCGCCGCAACCTTGTCAAAACGGGCACACACATGAACCGCACCCATCTTCCCGGCATTCTTGCCATGGCCGCCATCGTCGTGGCCTCGAACATCCTTGTGCAATTCCTCTTCGGTCAATGGCTGACCTGGGGGGCTTTCACCTATCCGCTTGCCTTTCTTGTCACCGATGTGATGAACCGCGTCTATGGCGTGGGCCCGGCCCGTCGCGTGGTCTTTGTCGGTTTCATCGTGGGCGTCATCTGCTCGCTGATCGGCACGCAGATCATGGGCGAATTCGGCCCGCTGGTCACGCTGCGCATCGCCATCGGCTCGGGCCTGGCCTTCCTCACCGCGCAGCTTCTGGACGTGGCGATTTTCGACCGCCTTCGCGAGGGCCGCTGGTGGCGCGCGCCGCTGGCCTCGACGCTGATCGGCTCTTCGGTGGATACGGCGATCTTCTTCACCATCGCCTTTTCGGCCAGCCTGTCCTTCATCGAGCCGGCCAATGACGTGTCCTGGGCGGGTGAGGTTCTTCCCCTTCTGGGGGTCGGCCCCATGGCCCCGCTCTGGGTGTCGCTGGCCGTGGCCGACTGGGGCGTCAAGCTTTTGCTCGCTTTGGCGGCACTTGTGCCCTTCCGCATCATCGTGGGGGCGCTTGCACCGCGCACCACATGATTTTGTTTTGACATCCTCCGAAATTGTGGCAACCTGACCTCAGGCGAAACAATTGAAAGGAGGTGCTCTAGTGTCTAACGGGATATTGGAGAGAGGTGTCGGAACAGTTCGGGGGGCGCAGTCCTGAGGCAGCCCTTGGGGATGCAACATCCGAATTGGTGAGAGCCTAACCGGCCCCACCTCCGTAAATCTCAGAGGGCCATCCGCAAGGGTGGCCCTTTCTGTTTGCCCACCGTCCGCGCTATGGTCGGGCGGATCATTCGACAGGACAGGCCGGCATGCTGCGGATCAACGACGACATCGCGATCGAGGATTGGGAACTGACCGAACAGTTCATCCGCGCCAGTGGTCCCGGCGGGCAGAACGTCAACAAGGTGTCCTCGGCGGTCGAGTTGCGCTTCGAGGCGGAACGCTCGCCCCATCTTCCGGGGCCGGTCAAGACACGGCTGCGGCGGCTGGCCGGGCGGCGCTGGACCAAGGATGGCGCGATCGTCCTGCAGGTCGATGAAACCCGCAGCCAGGTCCGCAACCGCGAGATCGCGCGCGACCGTCTGGCCGATCTGATCCGCGCCGCGCTTGTCGCGCCCAAAAGGCGGGTTGCGACCAAACCCACCTTCGGATCGGTCAAGCGGCGCATCAAGGCCAAGAAAGTGCGCGGCGAGGTCAAGGCGATGCGCGGCCGGGTGGACGGGGAAGAGTGACCGCAAGGTCACGACCGGGTTTTCTGTTACCAGAATTTCACTTGATATGCGGGGCGATTGCCCCTATCCACCCGCTTCCTGTTTCGATACCCGCCCGTTGATCCTTTGGGCCGCTATTCTGGGGGAAGGCACGATGCTGCACACGCCTTACTACCTGATCGACAAGGCACATCTGCTGCCCAACATGGAAAAGATCGCGCATCTGCGCGAAGCCTCGGGTGCCAAGGCGCTGCTTGCGCTGAAGTGCTTTGCCACATGGTCGGTCTTCGACATGATGTCCGAATACATGGACGGCACCACCTCAAGTTCGCTGTTCGAACTGAAGCTTGGGCGCGAGAAATTCCCCGGTGAAACCCACGCCTATTCCGTGGCCTGGGCCGATCACGAGATCGACGAGGTTCTGGCCAATTCCGACAAGGTGATCTTCAACACCGCCGGACAGTTGACCCGGTTCGAAGAGGTCAGCCGCGGCCATGTCCGCGGTCTGCGCGTCAATCCCGGCGTGTCCACCTCCAGCTTCGATCTGGCCGATCCCGCGCGCCCCTTCAGCCGTCTGGGCGAACATGACCCCGCGGTGATCGAACCAGTGCTGGACATGGTCAGCGGCTTCATGTTCCACAACAATTGCGAGAATGCGGATTTCGACCGTTTTGACGCGATGCTGGGCAGTATCGAACAGCGTTTCGGCCACCTGATCCGCAAGATGGAATGGATCAGCCTTGGTGGCGGCATCCATTTCACCGGCGAAGGCTATCCGCTGGACCGTCTGGCCGAACGCCTCAAGCAGTTCGCGGGCCAGAACGAGGTGCAGGTCTATCTGGAACCCGGCGAGGCGGCGATCACCAAATCGACCACGCTGGAACTGACCGTTCTGGACACGCTCTACAACGGCAAGAACCTGGCGATCGTCGACAGCTCGATCGAGGCGCATATGCTGGATCTGCTGATCTACCGCGAAAGCGCCAAGGTCGCCCCGAACGAGGGCCCCGAGGAATGGATGATTTGCGGCAAGTCCTGCCTGGCCGGTGACATCTTCGGCGAATTCCGTTTCCCGCAGCCGCTGAAAGCGGGCGACCGCATCAGCATTCAGGACGCCGCCGGTTACACGATGGTCAAGAAGAACTGGTTCAACGGCGTCAAGATGCCCGCCATTGCCATCCGCGAACTGGATGGCACCGAGCGGCTGGTGCGGGATTTCGGCTACGACGATTTCGTGGCCGCCCTCTCGTGATCGCAGCGCCGGGGTGTGGCGCTTTTCCTGCAACTGGAACCTTAAAGGAGGTCTGGTGACACCATGAAACGCAACGTGCTTATCATCGGCGCCGGTGGCGTGGCTCAGGTCGTGGCGCATAAATGCGCCCAGAACAATGATGTGCTGGGGGACCTGCATATCGCCAGTCGGACGGTCGCGAAATGTCAGGCGATCCTCGACAGCGTCGCTGAAAAAGGCGCGATGAAACAGCCGGGCGTGTTCAAGGCCCATGCGCTGGATGCGCTGGATACCGCCGCCGTGGCGCAGTTGATCCGCGACACGGGCGCCCAGATCGTGATCAACGTGGGCTCGCCCTTCGTGAACATGTCGGTGCTGCAAGCCTGCATCGAAACGGGTGCCGCCTATATGGACACGGCCATCCACGAAGACCCCGCCAAGATCTGCGAGACCCCGCCCTGGTACGGCAATTACGAGTGGAAACGCCGCGAGGCCTGCGAAAAGGCGGGCGTGACCGCCATCCTCGGCATCGGGTTCGATCCGGGCGTGGTCAACGCCTACGCGCGGCTGGCGGCGGATGACTACATGGATACCGTAACCTCCATCGACATCGTCGATATCAACGCAGGCTCGCACGGGCGCTGGTTCTCGACCAATTTCGACCCGGAAATCAACTTCCGCGAATTCACCGGCACGGTCTACAGCTGGCAGAAGGGCGCATGGCAGACCAACACCATGTTCGAGGTCGGCAAGGAATGGGATCTGCCCGTCGTCGGCAAGCAGAAGGCCTATATGACCGGCCATGATGAGGTGCATTCACTGGCCGCAAACTACCCCGACGCCGATGTGCGCTTCTGGATGGGTTTCGGCGATCACTACATCAACGTCTTCACCGTGCTGAAGAACCTCGGCCTGCTGTCCGAACAGCCCGTTACGACTGCCGAAGGGCTGGAAGTGATCCCCCTCAAGGTCGTCAAGGCCGTGCTGCCCGACCCCTCCAGCCTTGCGCCTGATTACGTGGGCAAGACCTGCATCGGTGATCTGGTGAAGGGCAAGAAGGACGGCAAACCTGTCGAGGTCTTCGTCTACAACGTGGCCGACCACAAGGACGCCTATAACGAGGTCGGCAGCCAGGGCATTTCCTTCACCGCAGGCGTGCCTCCGGTTGCGGCGGCCATGCTGATCGCGAATGGCACATGGGACACCGGCACCATGGTGAACGTCGAGGAACTGGACCCCAAGCCATTCCTGACCCTGCTCGATCAGATCGGGCTGCCCACCCGCGTCAAGGATGCGGCGGGCGACAGGCCGTGGAACCAGTAAATCAAACTGTCAGGCAGGCCCCCCGGTCTGCCTGACCTCGCCCAGGGGCGAGATCACCTTGCCCCCCGCCGCCAGCGCATCCTCCTGATCATGGGTCACAAGGATCGCGGGGATGCCTTCGGCGCGCACCCGGCCAAAGACGAAATCCCGCATCTGGCGGCGCAAATCAGCGTCCAGCCGCGAAAACGGCTCATCCAGCAACAGCGCACGTGGCGCACTCAGCAGGCAGCGCATCAGGGCCACACGCGCCCGTTGCCCGCCCGACAATGTCGCCGGGTCACGTGTCGCGAAACCAGCCAGATCGGCAGCTTCCAGCGCCGCCGCGATCCGCGCCTCGCGCGCGGCGCGTCCCTTGACCGATGCAGGCAGGGCAAAGCCAAGATTCTCGCCCACAGACAGATGCGGAAACAGCAGATCATCCTGAAAAAGCAACCCGATCCGGCGCGCCTGCGGGCCCATCCCTTGCAGGTCCTGCCCATCCAGCAGAACCCGGCCCGACACGTCAAATCCCTGGTCGGGTTGGCCGATCAGCACCGACAGCAGCGTGGATTTGCCCGATCCCGACGGACCCATCACGGTCAGGATCTCACCCGCCGCGATGCATTCGTCCAGATCGACCAGACGCCGGTCGCCCAGCGTGATCGTCAGATGATCCAGTCGCAGCCCGTCCGTCATTTCCTAACCCCTGTCCAGCATGCCGCGCCGGTCGCGGAACAGCAGTGCAGGCAGTGCCAGCGCCAGTGCGAAACCGATCAGCGGCATGATCGTCTGTGACAGGGCATAGACCCCGATCAGCCTGCGGTCACCCCCCGATGACAGGGCTACGGCCTCGGTTGTCAGGGTGCTGACACGGCCCATCCCGATCAGCAGCGTGGGCAGATATTGCCCCACCGACACGGCAAACCCCACCGCCGCCGCCGCCAGAACGGGCCGCAGCAGCATGGGCAGGCGCACCCGCCACAGGATCCGGTTCGCCCCCGCACCAAGGCTGGCCGCCACCAGACCCTGCCGCCTGTCCCAGGCCCGCCACGGATCGGACAGCGACAGAAAGACATAAGGCAGCACGAAGACCACATGCGCCGCGATGACGGTGCTTCGCACACCGCCAAGATCGGCCCCGATGGCAAGCGTCTGAAGACCGATCAGAAAGGTCGCCTGCGGCACCAGCAAGGGCAGATAGAGCAGCCAAAGCGCGCGCCGCGTCTGGCGCAGCCCATGGCGATACTCGGCCTCAAGGCAGGCGATGGTCAATCCGATGCTGATCACCGTGGCCGCGGCTCCGATCATCACTGTCTCCAGCGCGGTTCCCGTGACCGTCGCGGATTGACGTGTCCAGTTGCGCCAGGTGAACTGATCGGGCAGCAGGTCGGGAAAGGTCCAGAACCCGGCGACGGACCAGACCGCAAGGCCCAGGATGCCAAGGCCGACCGTCAGCGCCGCGATCAGCGCCAGCCCCATCGACATGGTCCGCGCCGCCCCGTCTGCTGCGAAACGGTGCCCTCTGCGGATGGCCGCGCAGCCCAGCCTTGCCGCAACCGCCTCGCCCCCGCGCCAGAGCAGCAGAAGGCCGATCACCAGCGCCAGTTGCAGGATCGCCCCCGCCGCCGCCTGGAATCGCAGCGACAGGTCGGGGTCGGACAGCCATTCAAGCACCTGCACCGAAAGGGTCGAAGGCCGCGTCGGCCCCAGGATCAGCGCCACGTCGATCACCGAACAGGAATAGGCCAGCACCGCGTAGACCGGCAGGCGGATCTGCGCGTAAAGCCGGGGAAACACGGTCAGGACCCATCCGGCCATGCGCCCGTAGCCCATGGTCTGCGCCACCAGCACCGATCGGCGCGCAGGCACCTGCCCAAGTGCGGCCAGCGTCATCAGCAGCAGAAAGGGCACCTCTTTCACCACCAGTCCCGCCATCAGCGACAGGCCCCAGGGGTCCTGTGTGATCAGGATGTCGGGCGGCTGATCCCAGCCCGTCGCCCAGGGTGACAGCGCCCGCGCGATCCAGCCGGAGGGGGCGATCAGGAAGGCCAGGCCGAAGGCCGCCGCCGCATGGGGCACAGACAAGAGCGGCGATAAGGCCCGTTCGATCACGCCAAAGGCGCGGGTGCCCTGCCATGCGGCGCAGATCATCACGGTGATCAGCAACGAGATGGCCGTGGCACCCAGCCCTGTGACCACGCTCAGCCAGATTGCCCCGCCCAGACCGGGCCAGGCGAACAGTGCGCGCCACGGGTCAAGCGACAGATTGGTGCCGCCAAGCGCCGGATACCAGCCGAAAGCAGGCGCCAGAACGCCCGCAAGGCCAGCGCCCACCGGCAGCAGCAGAACCGCGATGGTGAGGCGCGGTGCCAGCCTCAGCCATGCGTGACGGTTCGCCTCCAGGCTGGGCACCGGACCAGCCCTTGCTTACTGCGCGACGCCGAAGCGCGCCTCCCAATCCGCCGCGATGCGCTGCATCCAGCTGGGATGCGGCTCGGGCAGGGCGGGGCCCAGATCGGCGGGCGACAGGGTGGCGATACCCAGATCAAGGCTTGCGAACTTCGCGGCATCCTCGGGCGAAAGCTTGTCCATCGCCAGCACCGTGGGCGTGCCCATCACGGCGGCATCCTGCTTGTGCAACTGCGCCTCGGCCGACATCAGGTAATTGGCCACCACCATCGCCCCTGCCTTGGCATTGGCGTTGAAGGGGATCGCCAGGAAACTCGCGTTGCCGATGGTGCCGCCATCCAGCACGATGCTGCGCACCGTGTCGGGCAGTTCGAAATTGGCAATCGCTGCCGAAGCCTCGCCGGGGCTGAAGGAAATCGCGATGTCGATCTCATTGTCGGCCAACAGTTGCCGCTGGGCGGGTCCGTTCTGCGGATAGGCCTGCCCTTGCCGCCACAGATGCGGGGTCAGCGCCTCGATATAGGCCCAAAGCGGTGCCGTGACCGCGTCATAATCGGCCGCTTCGACCGGCGCATAAAGCGGCGCGGTATCATCGACCAGCCCAAGCAACGCCTGCTTCAGGAAGGTCGTGCCCAGGAAATCGGGCGGCTGCGGATAGGTGAAACGCCCCAGATTGGCGCTGGCCCAGTCCAGAAAGGCCGGGATCGTGCGCGGCGGTTCCGGCAAGCGGGCGCTGTCATAGTAAAAGACCACGCGCGCCATGCTCCAGGGTGCTTCAAGGCCTTCGACAGGCACGGTGAAATCCGAAACCAGCGCGGGGTTCGCCTCGGGGTCGACCAGGGACCAGTTCGGAATATCCTCGGCCCAGGGACCGAACAGCAGGCCGTTCTCCTTCATCGCGGCGAAATTGGCGCCGTTGATCCAGATCATGTCGATCGAACCGCCCTCGGTGCGGCCCGCCGCCTTCTCGTTCAAAACCGTGCTGACGGCCGTGGCCGTGTCCGACAGTTTCACATGTTCCAGCGTCACGCCGAACTGATCCTGCACCTGCTGGCCGGCCCAGGCGATATAGTCATTGGTGCGCGGATCGCCGCCCCAGGCATTCCAGTAGACCGTCTGGCCGCGCGCCTCTTCCAACACGCTGTCCCAGGCCTTGGGATCGGGGTCGGCAAAGGCCGGCAGGCAAAGGCATGCGACAAGCGCGGTTGTCACTGTCAGTCTGGAAATCATTACGGCTCTCTTTATCTTGGGATGGCCTGTCTGGGGCCGTGCCCGTCGAGAAACACCGCCGGGCGCCGTTTCGTCAACCGTTGGCGTTACACAATTTCGTAGAGCGGCCGTCCCCAAGGTCTTTACACCCGCCGTCCCTTGGCCTTGACTGACCGCAGGACAGGTCCGGGGAGGGGCTGATGGGATTGCGCTTTTTCTCGGACCGCGACAGGCCGGTGCATCTTGGCCCCTATCCGTTGGAGCGTTTGTCCCGGCAGGATGCCCGCCCCGATCTGGCGGATGTGCCCCCGATGCCCGCACTCGATTACCGCCGCCCCGACGCACCGCAGAGCATCGTCAACGCCATGGGCGAATATCAGGCCATGCTCGATGCGATCCGCGACGGTATGGTCAATCGCGCCCGTGCCGTCATTCCCGAGGATCCGCAGGACCGCGCCGACCATCTGAAGGCTTTCGGTTATTTCTCTGATGCCTCGATGGTGGGGATCGGTCCGGTATCGGTCGGGGCCCTGCTGGATCAGCCCCGGCGCAACCCGGATATCGACCGTCTGGCCCATGACCTCAGGACGCGACAGACCAAGACGCTGGCCTCGGGCATCGACATGATCATGGCCGATCTCAAGGAATCGATGGAGGCCCCGCCGCGCGGGATCGTTGGCCACCACACGGCGTTGGTCTTTCTCTACGAACATCACCGCGATCCCCGCCCGGATGAGGCGGGCGCGGACTGGATCATGGATGCGCAGGCCCATCGTGCCTGTCTGCGCGCGGCGGAAACCGCCGTGGTGCTGGCCAATTACATCCGGCTTCTGGGTTTCGATGCCTGCGCGCACAGCTACACGACATCCGATGTCGATCTGCACCAGCTTGCCGTGACGGCGGGGCTGGCCACGGTCGAGGATGGCGCGCTGGTGGCCCCTTGGCTCGGCACGCGCTTTGGTCTGGCCGCCGTGACAACGGATATGGACCTCGCCCATGACCGCCCGCTTGCCCCGATGGCGCAGCAGCCTTGGTTTCGCACCCAAGGCCCCGCTTGGTGGCTGGGCCGGGGCACGGCCAAGTCGGCCCTCAACCGCGATCCTTTCCGTCGCCGCGCCTATGCGATGGGCGCGCACCCGTTTGAAACACTCAAGCGTGTGGACACGCCCACCACCTATATCGACGAGGCGCGCGTCGCCCGTGTGCCCAAGCGCGCCGATCTGTTTGCGCGTGCGCAGTTCGGCGACATGGGCAAGACGGTGCAGAAAGGGGCGACCGGCGGGCATTACGTGCGCAAGTCCGCGCCCAGTTCGGCACAACGCCGCGTGCTGGGCGCTTTCGTGCTGCTGCAGGATGGCGCGCCCGCCCCGGAAAAGACCCGCCTCGATCCGGCCAGGGCCGCCGATCTGGTCAAGGCCGCCGCCTATTTCCTGGGTGTCGATGCGGTGGGGATATCGCGCTGCCCGGATTGGGCGTGGTATTCCCATGATGCGACCGGCGCACCCATCGATCCGCCCCATGATCAGGCGATCAGCATGATCATCGACCAGGGCTATGAGACGATGGAGGGCGCCTCGGGCGATGACTGGATCAGCGTGGCCCAATCCATGCGCGCCTATCTGCGTTTCTCGCTGCTGGGCGGGGTGATTGCGCAGCAGATCCGCAACCTCGGCTACAAGGCCAAGGCGCATAGCGTGATGGATGGCGAGGTGCTGCAACCGCCGCTCCTGCTTTTGTCCGGTCTGGGCGAGGTCAGCCGCATCGGCGAGGTGATCCTCAACCCCTTCCTCGGCCCCCGCCTGAAATCGGGTGTCGTGACCACCGATCTGCCCCTGGCGCATGATCGCCCGATCGACTTCGGATTGCAGCGGTTTTGTGAATCCTGCAACAAATGTGCGCGCGAATGCCCCTCTGGCGCAATCACCGCTGGTCCAAAGCTGATGTTCAACGGCTACGAGATCTGGAAATCCGACAGCCAGAAATGCGCGACCTACCGGATCACCACACCGGGCGGCGCGATGTGCGGGCGCTGCATGAAGACCTGCCCCTGGAACCTTGAGGGGCTTTTCGCCGAAAAGCCCTTCCGCTGGGCCGCGATGCATCTGCCCGGCGCAGCACCGGCGCTGGCGCGGCTTGATGATGCGCTGGGCAAGGGCGGGCTGAACCCGGTCAAGACATGGTGGTGGGACCTCGAGATCGAGGAGGACGGTGGCTATCGCCCGACACGCCACCCGGTCAACCGCCGCGATCTGCAAAAGGATCTGGTGCTACGCTACGAGGATCAGACGCTGGCCGTCTATCCCGCCCCCTTGGCCCCGCATCCCTGGCCCTATCCCGCGCCGATGGACCGCGAGGCGGGGATTGCCGCCTACCAGGGCATGATCCCCGCGCAGGATTACCGCGACCGGCTGGCGCGTGGCGATGACAGCCATGTGCATCGCTACACCGTCCCGCAGGACGCCCCGGTGATCGAGGTGCGCGTGTCACGCGTCGAACGCATGACGCCGGATGTCACGAAATACGAATTCACCGCGCCCGATGGGGGTGATCTGCCGGAATGGACCGCAGGCGCGCATCTCGATATCGTCGTCGCCCCCGAATTCCTGCGGCAATATTCGATGTCGGGCGATCCCGCGGACCGGTCCAAATACCAGATCGGCGTGCTGCGCGAGGATGGCGGGCGGGGCGGGTCGAAACTGATGCATCGCATCTTCACGCCGGGGCGGCGCGTCTTCATCTCGAAACCGATCAACCATTTCGAACTGGTCGAGGATGCTGCGAAAACCCTGCTCATGGGGGGCGGTATCGGGGTCACACCGATGATCGCCTTCGCGCACCGCCTGCATGCGCTGGGGCGGGATTTCAGCCTGCACTATTCCTGTTCCAGCCGCGCGGCGGCGGGATACCTTGACGATCTGGCGGCCATGCCCTGGGCGGACCGCGTGCATCTTCACATGTCCGACGAAGGCAGCCGCGCCGATCTGGAGGGGGTACTGTCAGGCTACCGCGACGGCTGGCACGTCTATACCTGCGGGCCGGTGCGCTACATGGATGCGGTGATCGACGCGGCGGAGCGGCAGGGCTACCCCGACGAGGCGCGGCATCTGGAGTATTTCGCGGTGCCGGAATTGCCCGATTACGTGAACCACCCCTTCACCCTGCGGCTGGCGCGGTCCGGGCGGGAACTGCATGTGCCGGCAGATCGCAGCGCCACCGATGTGCTGGCCGATGCGGGCGTGCATGTGGATGTGAAATGCGCCGATGGCATCTGCGGCGTGTGCAAATGCACCCTGGTGTCGGGCACAGTCGAACACCGCGATTTCGTGCTGTCGCAGGCACAGCGCGCGGGCGCGATCATCCTGTGCCAAAGCCGGGCTGCGGAACCGGACGGGGTGATCGAAATCGACCTCTGACCGTGCCAGTCAGACGACGACCTCCATCGCCTCCTGCTCGCCCACGCCAAAGACACGCTTGTAGCGCGCAATCTCGTCCGCCGGTCCCATCGCCTTGTTGGGATTGTCCGACAGCTTGACCGTGGGTCGCCCGTTGGCCGACACGGCCTTGCAGACAAGGCTGAAGGGCGCCAGCGCGTCATCCTTGACCAGACCGCGGAAATCATTGGTCAGCAGCGTGCCCCAACCGAAGGAGGGGCGAACGCGCCCGGCGAACTGCTTTTGCAGTTCCGCGATCTTCTGCACGTCCAGCCCGTCGGAAAAGATGACCAGCTTCTGGCGCGGATCCTCGCCCCGGCTTTTCCACCAGGCAATGGCGGTTTCCGCCCCTGCCGCCGGGTCGCCGCTGTCGATGCGGATGCCGGTCCAGCCCGCCAGCCAGTCAGGCGCATTCCGCAGAAAACCCTGGCTGCCATAGGTGTCGGGCAGGATGATGCGCAGGTTGCCGTCATGCTCCTCGTGCCAGTCGGCCAGAACCCGGTAGGGGGCCTCGCGCAGGGCTTCGTCATCCTCGGCCAGGGCGGCATAGACCATCGGCAGTTCATGGGCATTGGTGCCGATCGCCTCGATATCGCGCTTCATCGCGATCAGACAATTCGAGGTGCCGACGAACTTGTCTCCCAACCCTTCGATCAGCGCCTGTACGCAGCGATCCTGCCAGAGATAGGAATGCCGCCGCCGTGTCCCGAAATCGGCCAGGCGCAGCCCATCGACCTCGCGCAGTGCCTCGACCTTTTCCCAAAGCTTGGTCATGGCGCGGGCGTAAAGCACCTGCAGCTCGAACCGGCCCATGGTGTTCAGGACCGCGCGTCCGCGCAGCTCCATCAGCACGGCCAGGGCGGGGATTTCCCACATCATCACCTCGGGCCAGCTGCCTTCGAACGTCAGCTCGTACTGGTCGCCCTTGCGTTCCAGGTGATAGGGCGGCAGCCGCAGCGCCTCGAACCATTCCATGAAATCGGGGCGGAACATCTGCCGCTTTCCGTAAAAGGTATTGCCGCGCAGCCAGGTGCTTTCGCCGCGTGTCAGCGACAGCGACCGGATGTGATCCAGCTGCTCGCGCAATTCACCCTCGTCGATCAGCTTGGCCAGCGGAACATGCGTGGATCGGTTGATCAGGCTGAAGGTCACCTGCGTGTCGGGCTTGTTGCGGAACACCGACTGGCACATCAGCAGCTTGTAGAAATCCGTGTCGATCAGCGACCGCACGATCGGGTCGATCTTCCAGCGGTGATTCCAGACGCGGGTGGCGATATCGACCATGGGGCGGCTCCGTCAATGTGCCATGCGCTTAAATCAAAGGGGGCGTGGTGTGTCCAGCGGCGTCACGCCAGCCTGACACCGGCCGCCCGCATCGCATCCAGTGCGGCATCCAGCGATCCGTTCAGGTCGATGGCGCGGCACAGATCCAGCCGCACGGTCACGTCAAAGCCAAGGCGCGCCGCATCCTGCGCCGAATAGGCGACGCAGAAATCGGTGGCCAGACCCACCAGCGTCAGATGGGTGATGCCGCGCGTCTTCAGATAGCCTTCCAGCCCGGTTGCGGTGGTGCGGTCATTCTCGAAAAAGGCGGAATAGCTGTCGATGGCGCGGCGGAACCCCTTGCGGATGATCAGATCGGCCGGATCCGTGTGCAGCCCGGGATGAAAGGCGGCGCCCCGGCTGCCCCAGACGCAGTGATCGGGCCACAGGACCTGGGGGCCATATGGCATCTCTGTCAGGTCATAGGCGGCGGCGCCGGGATGTTCGGACGCGAAGGACGCATGATCGGCCGGATGCCAGTCCTGCGTCAGCACCACGCAAGGGATCTGCTGCATCAGCGCGTTGATCCCCGGCACGATCACATCACCCTCAGGCACGGCCAGCGCGCCGCCGGGGCAAAAGTCGTTCTGCACGTCGATCACGATCAGGGCATGGTTTTCTGACATGGCGGGCCTCCTGTCCTTGTCACGAAAGGGGTAGGGGCTTGGCGCGCGCGCGTCAATGTCGCGCGGCCTGCAGGCTTGCACGAGACCACGCGCAGGCGTAAATCGCAGCCCATGCATATTGTCGCCGCTCTCTATCACTTCACCCGTTTCGACGATCCCGCCGCGATCAAGCCCGCGCTGGCGCAGTTGTGTTGCGGGCAGGGTGTCACCGGCACGCTGCTGCTGGCGGCTGAGGGGATCAACGGCACCATCGCAGGCAGCCGCGCGGGCATCGACGCGGTGCTGGCCCATATCCGCGCTCTTCCGGGTTGCGCCGATCTGGAGTGGAAGGAAAGCACCGCCAGCGCGCCGCCCTTCGCCCGGATGAAAGTACGCCTGAAGCGCGAGATCGTCACGATGGGCCAGCCCGATGTGGACCCGCGCGCCCGCGTCGGCCACTACGTCGAACCTGCCGACTGGAACGCGCTGATCACCGCGCCGGATGTGGCCGTCATCGACACCCGCAATGATTACGAGGTGGCCATCGGCACGTTTCAGGGCGCGGTCGATCCCGAAACAGCCAGCTTCCGCGACTTTCCCGCATGGTGGGAGGCGAACAAGCACCGTTTCCACAACAAGCGCATCGCGATGTTCTGCACCGGCGGTATCCGCTGCGAGAAAAGCACGAATTACCTGCTGGGGCAGGGGGTCGAGGATGTCTATCACCTCAAGGGCGGCATCCTGAAATACCTCGAAGAGGTGCCAGAAGCCGAAAGCACATGGCAGGGTGAATGCTTTGTCTTCGACCGCCGCGTCTCCGTGGGCCACGGGTTGACCGAGGGGCCGCACCTTCTGTGCCACGCGTGCCGCCGCCCGATCCTGCCGCAAGATCGCATCCGCCCGGAATACGAGGAAGGCGTCGCCTGCCATCACTGCGTCGATGAAACCTCGGATGAGGACAAGGCCCGTTTCCGCGAACGCCAGAAACAGATCGCACTGGCCCGCGCGCGCGGCGAGGCGCATCTGGGTGGGGTCACCGGGCTTTAGGGATCAGGCCGCGGCCAGCCGCATCGCGCGGCGCGACCGTGTGAGGATCAGCAGGATGATCCCGATGTTCAGGAAGTTCCACGCGATCCCGTTGATGAAGGCCATGTGATAGCTGCCCGTCAGGTCATAGATCCAGCCCGACATCCAGCCGCCGATCGCCATGCCGATGATCGTCGCCATGATCACGAAACCCACGCGCGCCCCTGCCTCGCGCGCGGGCATGTATTCGCGCACGATCACCGCATAGCTGGGCACGATGCCCCCCTGGCTGAGGCCGAAGATCAGGCTGACCACATAGAGCGACACCAGCCCGCCCGCTGGCAGATAGAGAAACAGTGCCAGACATTGCAGCGCCGATCCGATCAGCAGGGTCATCACGCCCCCCAAACGGTCTGCCAGCAGCCCCGAGATCAGGCGCGATACAACGCCCCCCATCAGCATCAGCGACAGCATCTCGGCGCCCACGGCGGGGCCGTATCCCAGATCGACGCAATAGGCCACGATATGCACCTGCGGCATCGACATGGCGACGCAGCAGCCGATGCCCGCAAGGCCCAGCATCCACATCAGCGCGCGCGGCGAAAATCCCGCCGATTTCGCCCGTGATGCGGTGATGCTGTCGGAATGGGCGCTTGCCTCCAGCGGCACCCGCGCGCGCAGGAACAGCGACAGGGGAATGACGCCCACGACGGTCACGACGGCCAGCACCATGTAGACCGCGCGCCAGCCATGATCGGCCAGAACCCCCGACAGCAGTAGCGGCCAGATCGCGCCGGACAGGTAGTTGCCACTGGCGGCGATCGCCACGGCAATGCCGCGCCGCTTGAGGAACCACAGCGAGACATCGGCGATCAGCGGGCCAAAGCTTGCCGCCGTACCGAAGCCGATCACCAGTTGCAGGAACGACAGCGTCCAGACCGAGCCTGCGACAGATGCCAGCGCAAACCCGCCCCCGATGGTCAGCGCCGACACGGACAGCGCCACGGTGATCCCGAAGCGGTCCACCGCGCGGCCGATCATCAGGTTGCCAAGCGCAAAACCGATCATCGTCAGCGTATAGGGCAGGGCGGCATCGGCGCGGGCTGTCTGAAACTCGGCCTGCATGGCGGGCATGATGACGATGATCGCCCACATGCCGACATTGCCGATCGTGGCGATCAGCAAGGACACGCCAAGGCGGATCCAGGAATAGCGGCTATCCAGTGCGTCAATACCCATGCCGCGACGCTAGCCCCGGCTCTTGCACTTGTATAGGGCGCGTGCGACCTGCGGGTGACGCAAATGTGTGCAAGGGTGCAAGACAGGTGACACTTGCCCGGTGTATCCTGCCCCGAAACGTCGAAGGACCCGCAAAAAATGATCGACGCCCTGATCCTGCCCACGCAGCGCCGCGTCCTGCATCCGCTGGCATTGGCGCTGTACCGGCGCGGGGTGGTGGCTGACCGGATCACGCTGGCGGGCTTTGGCCTTGGTCTGCTGGCGGTGCCGGCCCTGGCCCTTGGCTGGTACGGGGCGGCGCTGGCGCTGATCCTGCTGAACCGGCTGGCCGACGGCCTTGACGGGGCGGTGGCCCGCCTTGGCACCCCCACGGATCGCGGCGCGTTTCTGGATATCGCGCTGGATTTCGTCTTCTACGCCGTGGTGCCGCTTGGCTTCGCGCTGGCCGACCCCGCCGCCAATGCCCTGCCCGCCGCCGTGCTGATCGCGGCCTTCGTCGGCACCGGATCGAGCTTTCTGGCCTTTGCCGTGATCGCCGCCAAGCGTGGCCTCAGCGCCGAGGATTATCCAAGCAAGGGCATCTTCTACCTTGGCGGCCTGACCGAAGGGTTCGAAACCATCGCGCTGTTCGTGGCCATGTGCCTCTGGCCCATGCTTTTCGCGCCGCTCGCCTATGTCTTTGCCGCCGCGTGCGCCCTGACCACGCTCACCCGCTGGTGGCAGGGCTGGCAGATGTTCCGCTAGCGGTCAGATCCGCTTGCCATCCTCGCCAAAGACCATCATCGCCGCATCGTCCCAACCCAGCCACAGATCGGTGCCTTCCGAGGGCAGCGGCAGATGCCCACCCTGGCGCACGGTGATCAGCTGCCCGTTGGGCAACCGCAGATGCACCAGTGTCTCGGCCCCCAAAGCCTCGCAATAGGCGACGCGCGCCTGCAACCGCGTCGGGCTGTCTGTCAGCTTGATATGTTCGGGGCGGATGCCCACGGTCTTGCCGACCGTTACGCCGATGCTGCCCGCCGGCATGAAATTCGTGGCCGGCGATCCGATGAAGCCCGCAACGAATTCGGTCTGCGGGTTCTCGTATACTTCCAACGGCTTGCCGATCTGGTCGGCCACGCCCGCGTTCATCACGATCATCCGGTCGGCCAGCGTCATCGCCTCGACCTGATCATGGGTCACATACAATGACGTAACCCCCAATTCCCGCTGCAACTGCTTGATCTCAAGCCGCATCTGCACGCGCAGCTTGGCGTCAAGGTTCGACAGGGGCTCGTCGAACAGGAACACCGCAGGCTTGCGCACAATCGCGCGCCCCATGGCCACGCGCTGGCGCTGACCGCCCGACAATTCACGCGGCTTGCGCTGCAGATAGGGCTCCAGCTGCAACAGCTTGGCCGCGGATGCGACACGCGCCGCGATCTCGTCCTTCGGCGTCTTCGCGATCTTCAACCCGTAGGCCATGTTGTCGAAGACCGACATGTGCGGATAAAGCGCGTAGTTCTGGAACACCATGGCGATGTTGCGTTCCATCGGCTCGGCCTCGTTGACGCGCTGGTCATTGATGCGGATCTCGCCGCTGGTGATGCCTTCCAGCCCCGCCACCATCCGCAGCAGCGTGGACTTGCCGCAGCCTGATGGCCCGACGATCACGATGAATTCGCCATCGGTCACGTCGATATCCACGCCGTGGATCACATCCGTCGCGCCAAAGGATTTGCGCACGTTATCAAGGGTCAGGGTCGCCATTTATTTCTCGCTATCAACTAGGCCGCGGATGAAAAGCTTCTGCATCGAGATGACCACGATCACCGGCGGCACCATGGCCAGAATGGATGTCGCCATGATCACCGGCCAGTCGGCCAGATCGTCGCCCGATGGGAACATCTGCCGGATGCCCATGACGATGGTGTTCATCGACGGATCGGTGGTGATCAGAAGTGGCCAGAGGTACTGGTTCCAGCCATAGATGAACAGGATCACGAAGAGGGCCGCGATATTGGTGCGGCTCATCGGCAGAAGGATATGCCAGAAGAACTGCATCGGGCTTGCGCCATCGACGCGCGCGGCTTCGGTCAATTCGTCCGGCACTGTCAGAAAGAACTGCCGGAACAGGAAGGTCGCCGTGGCCGATGCGATCAGCGGAAAGATCAGGCCCGAATAGCTGTTGAGCATCCCGAAATTCGCGATCACCTCGTAGGTGGGCACGATCCGCACCTCGACCGGCAGCATCAGGGTCAGGAAGATCAGCCAGAAAAAGATCGTCCGCCCCGGAAAGCGGAAATAGACGATGGCAAAGGCCGAGGTCAGCGAGATTACGATCTTCCCGATGGTGATGCCCAGCGCCATGATCAGCGAATTCAGCATCATCATCGCCACGGGCGCGTTGACACCGGACAGCAGCGCCTTGCTGTAATTCTCGAAGAACTGGTCGCCCGGCAACAGGGGCATGGGCGGGCGCACGATCTCGGGCTGGGTCACGGTGGACGCGACAAAGGCCAGCCAGATCGGAAAGAAGATGAACAGAACGCCGATGATCAGACCCAGATGGGTCAGCCAATGGCCAAGGCCGCGTTTTTCCACCATGCCGCGTTGTTCAGACATCAGTAATGCACCCTGCGTTCGATGAATTTGAACTGGATCACGGTCAGAAGGCCCACAAGCACCAGCAGGATCACCGACTGCGCCGCACTCGATCCCAGATCCTGCCCGACGAAACCGTCGGAATAGACCTTGTAGACAAGGATCGTGGTGGCCTGCTGCGGCCCGCCCGCCGTGATCGTGTGGATCACGCCGAAGGTCTCGAAGAAGGCATAGACGACGTTGACGACCAGCAGGAAAAACGTGGTGGGTGACAGCAGCGGCCAGACGATGGTGCGGAACCGTGTCCAGAACTTTGCGCCATCAATGGCGGCGGCTTCGATCACCGACCGCGGGATCGCCTGAAGCCCCGCCAGGAAGAACAGGAAATTATAGCTGATACGCCCCCAGCTTGAGGCGACGACGACAAGGCCCATCGCCTCGGCCTCGTTCAGAACGTGGTTCCAGTCATAGCCCAGAAGGCCAAGATACCAGGCCACCACGCCCACGCGGGTGTTGAACATGAACATCCACAGCACGCCTGCCACGGCGGGGGCCACGGCATAGGGCCAGATCAGCAGCGTCCGATAGGTGCCCGAGCCCTTGATCAGCCGATCGGCCAGGATGGCCAGGTAAAGCGCCACGCCCATCGACACCACGGTTACAAGGCTGGAGAATATCGCGGTCGTCACGAAGGACGCCCGGTAATAGGGATCGCCCAGCAGGTATTCGAAATTGCCCAGGCCCACGAACTGCGTCTTGAGGCCGAAGGGATCGGGCACGAACATCGACTGCCAGATCGCCTGACCCGCCGGGTAGAAAAAGAAGATCGCGGTGATCACGATCTGCGGCAGAAGCAGCAGGGCGGGCAGCATCCAGCCCTTGAAGATGACGCGCTTTTCCATGCGGGGGTCCGGTCTTTGTCAGCGGTGGCGAAAGTATGGGGCATGCCCGGCCGAAAGAAAACGGCCCCCGATCTTGCCGGGGGCCGTTCCCATGGCTTGCGCCTTAGCGGTTGGCCTGCTCGAAGCGGCGCAGCAGCTGGTTGCCACGCTCCACGGCGCTGTCCAGCGCGGCCTGTGCGGTCTTCTGACCCGACCAGACGCCTTCCAGTTCCTCGTCGATGATCGTACGGACCTGGTCAAAGCTGCCCAGGCGCAGACCCTTGGAGTTTTCGGTCGGCGTGTTGCGGGTCATCTGCAGGCCCGCGATCTCGGTGCCGGGGTTCGCGTCATAGAACCCCTGCGACTTGGTCAGCTCGCCCGCGGCGGTCGTGATCGGCAGATAGCCGGTGTCCTGGTGCCACTTGGCCTGCACCTCGGGCGAGGACAGGAAGTTCAGGAAAGCGGCAACGCCCGCGTATTCCTCGGCCGGCTTGCCTTCCATGATCCAGACGGATGCACCGCCAATGATCGTGTTCTGCGGCGCGGCCTCGACCGAATCCCAGTAGGGCAGGTGGCGGATGTCGAAGGCGAACTGCGCTTCGGCCTTCACGCCGGCATAGCCAGCCGAGCTTTCGGTGAACAGAGCGCATTCACCGCCCCGGAAATTCGCGCCAGCTTCGTTGCGGCGACCGGCGTAGATGAACTTGCCTTCCTGTGCCCATTTGCCCAGCTGGTCGATATGCGCGACCTGAAGCGGGCCGTTGAACACCAGTTCGGTGTCAAAGCCGCCAAAGCCGTTTTCCTTCGTGGCGAAGGGCACGTCATGATAGGCCGAGAAGCTTTCCAGATGCACCCAGCTCTGCCAGGAGGTGGTGTAGGGGCAGGTGACGCCGGCATCCTTCAGCTGCGTCAGCACACCGTCCCAGGCTTCCCAGGTCGACAGGTCCACATCCGGGTCGATCCCGGCTTCGGCCAGCTTGTCGCGGTTCACATACAGAACCTGCGTCGACGAGTTGTAGGGGAAGGACAGCATCTGGCCATCGGCATTGGTGTAATAGCCGGTCACGGCGGGGATATAGGCGTTGGGGTCGAACTCCAGGCCCGAGGCTTGCATCACCTCGTAGACCGGCTTGATCGCGCCGGTGGCCGCCATCATCGTGGCGGTGCCCACTTCGAAGACCTGCAGCAGGTGGGGCTGCTCGCCCGCGCGGAAGGCCGCGATGCCGGCGTTCAGCGTCTCGGAATAGTTGCCCTTGTGGGTCGCCACCACCTTGTAGTCGGACTGGGTCGAGTTGAACAACGCGACCTGCGCGTCCAGCAACTCGCCCAGGCGGCCGGTGAAGGCATGCCACCACTGGATTTCAGTCTGCGCCGAAGCGGCGGTTCCCCATGCCATGGACGCGACCAGGGCCAGGTTCAATGTCTTGATTTTCATGTCGTCCTCCCAGACGTTTCATGGTTCTGATTGTGCTGCTTGCGACAAGAGCCCGAAACCAAGCCCGCGCCGAAGCGAACATTTCTGAAACGATACGAAAGGATTGGGCCGAAGCGCCCGGGCAAGTCAAGCGCTTTTGGCCCCTGTGATCTGCGCCGCCACAAGGGTTTGGCATCATCCCGTATCATGATGCGCTGGCTAAAGGCGCAGTGTAACGCCCAGATGAAGTCCTGGCGGAAATGTTCGCTATTTTTCGCGAAGGTGCGAAAACGCAGGGCGATCAGCCCGCCAGGCAGTCCGCGAAGGACATGGCCATGCCGCGCATCATCTGCGGATAGAGCGCCGCCCCCGGTGCAAGATCCTGGCCCAGCGGGTCCAGCAATCCGACACGCGCACTGCCCGCGAAGACCGTATCGATCAGGCGCTTGTCGAACTGCGGTTCGGCAAAGACGCAAGCAGCCCCCATGGTCGCGACGGCGTCTCGCAGTTCGGCGATTCGGCCGGCGCTGGGGGTGCTGGCATCGCTCAACGTGATGGCCCCCGCGGCGGCCAGATCGAAGCGGCGCTCGAAATACTGATAGGCATCGTGGAAAACCACAAACCCCTTGTCCGACACCGGGGCAAGCATGGCCGCGATCTCGGCTTGCAGGGCATCGATATCCGCTTGCCCGGCGGCTGCATTGGCCGCATAGGCCGCTGCGTTGTCCGGGTCCAGTCGCCCCAGTTCGGCTGCGATCACGCCCAGCCAGAGACGCGCGTTCACCGGGTCCAGCCATGCGTGGGAATCATGCCCCGAATGGTCATGCCCCGAATGGTCGTGCTCCGCGTGATCATGCGCCTTTTCCGCGTGGTCATGATCATGATCCTTCGCCTCGTTCTTGGCATGATCGTGATCATGGTCATGGTCATGGTCCTTGGCATGGTCATCCGCGCCATGGTCGTGGTCATGATGTCCGAAGGTCGCGCCCTCGCGATAATCGTAAACAATCGTTCCCTCGACCGACATCAGCTCGATCTTGTCGGCATTCTCGCCCAGCGTGGCGATCGGCCCTTCCAGCCAGGGTGTCAGGGCCTCGCCGACCCATATGACCAGATCCGCCTGATCAAGCGCCCGCGCCTCGGAGGGGCGCATCGAATAGCCATGCGGCGACGCGCCGGGCTGCACGATCAGGGATGGTTCGCCCAGCCCCTGCATGATCTGCGCCACAAGCGAATGCACGGGTGCGATGTCCGTGGCAACGCGGGGCACGTCCGCGATGGCTGCGGAGGACAGCAATGCAGCCATCAGGCCAAACGACACGGAGACAGGACGGAACACGGGGCGCATGGGCGATTCCTCGGTTGATGACAGGACGTAGGCCGGTCTAGTCGATATGTTATAACATTGCAAATCGAATGTTATAACATTGCATTCCTGGCTGGGATGACCTAGCAGGGGGGCAAGATGACAGCCCATGGATTCGATCCGCACGACCACGATCATTGCATCGCCGACGCCTTGTCGGCGGCTGAAGATCTGTGCGCGCAGCGGAAAATCAACCTCACCCCGGTGCGCCGCCGCGTGCTCGAGATCCTCTTGCAGCAGCACAAGGCCATGGGGGCCTATGACATCCTCGCCCGGCTCGAGGCCGAGGGGTTGGGCTCCCAGCCGCCCGTGGCCTACCGCGCGCTGGACTTTCTTGTCAGCAACGGATTCGCGCACAAGATCGAAGGGCTGAACGCCTATATCGCCTGCTCGCATCCCAATGCCACCCATGCGCCGGCTTTCCTGATCTGCCGCAAATGCGGCGTGGTGCAGGAAACCCAATCCGAACCCGCCAAGGGCACATTGGGGTCGGTGGCGCGGGCGGCGGGCTTCGTGATCGAAAGCACCGTGGTCGAAGCGCAGGGCCTTTGCCCGGCCTGCCAGGAAGGGGCCGCGGCATGAGCCTGATCGAGGTCCGCGACCTAAGCGTGGGTTACGGGGGGCACCGGGTTCTCAACCATGTGGACATGTCCATCGATCGGGGCGAGATCGTGACCATCGTCGGACCCAACGGCTCGGGCAAGTCCACGCTGTTGCGCGCCCTGATCGGCGCGGTGCCCGTCAAGGAGGGGCGCGTGTCGCGCGCCGAAGGCCTGCGGATCGGCTATGTGCCGCAGAAACTGGCGATTGACCCGACCCTGCCGATGACGGTGGCGCGCTTCATGTCCCTTCCGCGCCGGCAACCTGCCGCCGATGTGGCCGCCGCGCTGGAACAGGCGGGCGTGCCCGACCTGAGCGACCGGCAGATGACCGACCTCTCCGGCGGACAGTTCCAGCGCGTCCTGCTGGCCCGCGCGCTTCTGTCAAAGCCCGATCTGCTGCTGCTGGACGAGGCGACGCAGGGTCTGGACCAACCCGGTTCGGCCGCATTCTATCGCCAGATCGAGGATGTGCGCGCCCGCCTGGGCTGCGCGATCCTGATGGTCAGCCATGAGCTGCACGTGGTCATGAGCGCCTCTGACCGGGTGATCTGCCTGAACGGCCATGTCTGCTGTCAGGGTACGCCGGAAATCGTGGCCTCGGCGCCCGAATACCGCGCGCTGTTCGGTTCGGGTACGCAGGGGGCACTGGCGCTTTACCGGCATGATCACAACCACAGCCATGATGACGGCTGCGATCACGGGCATGATCACGGCCATTCCCATGCTCATGCGCATGATGATGCGGTCATGCCGGTGCATCAGGCCGCCCGCGACAAGGTGCATTGATGCTGGACGATTTCATGATCCGTGCGGCGCTGGCCGGTCTGGGCGTGGCGCTGGCTGCGGCACCGATGGGGTGTTTCGTGGTCTGGCGGCGGATGGCCTATTTCGGGGATGCCACGGCCCATGCCTCGATCCTGGGTGTGGCGATCGCGCTGGCCCTGTCGGTCTCGGTCTTTCTGGGCGCGATGGTGATGGCGCTGCTGATGGCGCTTGCGGTCACGGCACTGTCCGGGCGCGGCTATGCGGTCGATACGCTGCTGGGGGTGCTGGCGCATTCGGCGCTGGCCTTCGGCCTTGTCGCGGTGTCCTTCCTGTCGGGCGTGCGGATCGACCTGATGGCCTATCTCTTCGGGGATATCCTGGCGGTCGGCACGACGGATCTGGCCGTCATATGGGGTGGCGCCGCGCTGGTCCTTGCCTTGCTTGCCTGGCGCTGGGCGGCGCTTCTGACCGCGACGCTCAATCCCGATCTGGCCCATGCCTCGGGGATTGATCCCCGGCGCGAACAGCTTGTCCTGACCCTGGCCCTCGCCGTGGTGGTGGCGGTTGCGATCAAGGTCGTGGGAGTTCTGCTGATCGCGGCCCTGCTGATCATCCCCGCCGCCGCCGCGCGCCCCTTCGCCCGTACGCCCGAAGGCATGGCCGTGATCGCGGTCATCGTTGCGGCCCTGTCAGTGCTGGGGGGGCTGCAAGCCTCGCTGCTCCATGACACCCCTACCGGGCCCAGCATCGTCTGTGTCGCGGCCCTGATCTTCGCAGGCAGCGCCTTCGGATCCGCCTTGCGCCGCGCCTGACTGTTTCTTCTTGCTCCAAATATCCGATCCTGCCGCTGCAACCGGCCTGCGCTCTCGCCCTTGTCGCGCCACTATGGCACCCTGTGGCCAACGCCAGTGAAAGGACCGCCATGCAACCGCTTGCCACCCTCATCGCCCAGGGCCGGGGCCAGACGCCTGCCGATCTGGTTCTGCGCGGCGGTCGCATCCTCGACCTGATCACCGGCGCGCTGCTGGAGGGCGATATCGCCATTTGCGGCGATACCATCGTGGGCACCTGTGCCAGCTATGAGGCGCGCAAGGTCATCGACGTGACCGGCCTGATCCTGGTGCCGGGTTTCATCGACACCCATCTGCATATCGAAAGCTCGCTCGTCACGCCCCACGAGTTCGACCGCTGCGTGGCGCCGCGCGGGGTGACGACCGCAATATGCGACCCGCACGAGATCGCCAATGTGATCGGCCCCGAAGGCATCCGCTATTTTCAGCAGGCGGCCGAATGCACGCTGATGGATATCCGTGTGCAGCTTTCGTCCTGCGTGCCCTCGACCGAGATGGAAACCTCCGGCGCACGGATCGAAGCCGCCGATCTGGCCGCACTCATGGGCCACCCCAAGGGCATCGGGCTGGCCGAGATGATGAATTTTCCCGGTGTGCTGGCGGGCGATCCCGCCCTCATGGCCAAGCTTGACCTGTTCCGTGGCGGCCATGTCGACGGGCATGCGCCGCAACTGACAGGTCGCGACCTCAATGGCTATGTCGCCGCCGGCATTCGCACCGAGCATGAGGCGACGACTGCCGCCGAGGCGCGCGAGAAACTTCAGAAAGGAATGCGCGTGCTGATCCGCGAAGGGTCGGTCAGCAAGGACATGGCTGCGCTGGCCCCGCTTCTGACCGATCTGACGGCCCCCTACATGTGCCTGTGTACCGATGACCGGAATCCGCTGGATATCGCGGAACACGGCCATCTTGATTACATGATCCGCAGCCTGATCGCATCGGGCGTCCCGCCCCTTGCCGCCTATCGCGCCGCCAGCCTTTCCGCGGCCGAGGCCTTCGGCCTCAAGGATCGCGGGCTGATCGCGCCGGGCAAACGCGCCGATATCGTGGCGATCGACTCGCTCGAAGGCTGCCATGCCCGGCTGGTGCTCTGTGGCGGTGCAGAGGTCACGGACAAGGCCTTTGCCGCGCGCGCGACCGTGCTGCCGGTCGGGCGTGCCTCGGTCAAGGCCCCGCATGTCATGCCGCAGGATTTCCGCACGACCGGCAATCGCGAGGCAACGGATGTCATCGGCATCATTCCGGGCAAGATCATCACCGATCACCTGCACGAGGTGATCCCCATCACCGATGGCGACAAGCGCCCCGATCCCGCGCGCGACCTGATCAAGATCGCCGTGATCGAACGACATGGGCGCAACGGCAATATCGCCACGGGTTTCGTGCGCGGCTTCGGCCTGCAGGCGGGGGCCATCGCCTCGACCGTGTGTCACGATCATCACAACATCGCCGTTGTGGGTGCGGATTACGCCGACATGGCCCTTGCCGCCAACCGTCTGGGTCAGATCGAGGGTGGATTTGTCGTGGTGCGGGACGGGCAGGTTCTGGCCGAACTGGCGCTGCCGGTCGCTGGCCTGATGAGCCTTGAGCCGTTCGAGGTTGTGCGCGACCACCTTGTCGCCTTGCGCGCTGCGGCCCGCACGCTTGGCGTGACGCTGGAGGAGCCTTTCCTGCAACTGGCCTTCCTTGCGTTGCCCGTGATCCCCGCTCTGAAGATCACCGACCGGGGGCTGGTTGACGTGAACCGGTTCGAGATCATCGGCTGAGGCTTTGCCCGATGACCGCGATTGCGGCATCAGCCATGCCCTGCTGGCCCACGCTGTCCATCACGACCACCCCTTCCAGCAGGGTCAGCAGCGTCGCGGCCGTGGTGGCGCTGTCGGGCGTGCCTTCGGGCAATCGCCCCTCAAGCCAAAGAGCGAAACCCGCCATGATATCCTGTCCGGCCTGCCGATGCGCCGCGTCCCCGCCCGCGGCGGCCGACAGGATATCCATCCATATGCGCGCATAGCCCGCCATCGCAGGGTTGCGCAGGAGTGCCACCACCTCGGCCAGGCACGCGGGCAGGCTGGCCGCGCGCCCCGGCGGCAGCGCCGCTTCAAGCCCGGCGACGAATCCGCCTGCAAGGTGCCTCAGCAGCGCGTCGATCAGGCCCTCCTTGCTGCCGAAGTGATAGATCAGCATCCGGTCGCTGGTGCCCACCGCCTGCGCCAGCGGGCGCAGGCTGGCGTTGTTCAGGCCATGGACCAGCACATGCTGCGCCATTCCGTCCAGCCACTGTTCCTTGCGATCCTGCGTCAGTGCCATTCTTCCTGCCTGTAGCGAGTGCTACATTTTTGTTGTAGCGCTCGCTACATCCTGTTAGTCTGAAGCGGATGCTACATCGTCCTCTTGCCCAAGGAAACCTGCCCATGCCCCTCTTTGATATCTTGCCGCTGCTTGCCGGCCTTGCCGCCGTCACTTTCATGCTGACCCATGCCCTGCGACAACGCCCGCTTGGCCCTGATGCCTGGATCGGTGCTGCGCTTCTGTCTGCGGGCTTCGCGGGCTGGAGCCTTTATGCCATCCTGACGGGCGGGCCTTTCGGGTTCTGGGCGGAACATACGCGCAATGCCTGGGGTGTGCAGATCTGGTTCGATCTTTTGCTGGCCGGGTGCTGCGCGCTTGTGTTCATGGTGCCGGATGCGCGCAGGCTGGGGATGCGCCCTTTGCCATGGGTCGTGCTGGTGATCTGTTCAGGGGCTATCGGCCTGCTGGCGATGCTGGCGCGGATGCTTTATCTCAAGGGGCGGACCCAAGCCGCAGACCGGGTTTGACCCTGATGCCCCGGTGCGCAATCGCAGGGATATTCGTTGCGTCACATCGCTTATTCCGACAGGCAAAACAGTCTTCCACTGATTGACGGGTCTGGTCCAAGGCACTACCGTCCTGCCCAATTCGGGAGGATAGAATGTCTGACACCACAGCCGTAAACGATTGCATTTCCATCGAGAAGGTCGGCGATATCGCCTTGATCTGCATCGACAATCCGCCGGTCAACGCGACCGGGCAGGCCGTGCGGCAGGGCTTGCAGGACGCGGTTGAGACGCTCAACGCCCAAGGCACCGCGAAGGTCATCGCCATCTACGCCGCAGGCCGCACTTTCGTGGCCGGGGCCGATATCCGCGAATTCGGCAAGCCCTTCGTGCCCCCCGCACTGCCCGATGTGTTCAACATCATCGAAGCCTCGAACATCCCCGTCATCAGCGTGCTGCATGGCACGGCTCTGGGCGGCGGGCTGGAACTGGGCCTGTCCACCCATGCCCGCATCGGGATCGAAGGGCTGCGCGTCGGCCTGCCGGAAATCCTGCTGGGCCTGCTGCCTGGCGCTGGCGGCACGCAGCGCATGCCGCGCCTGACGGGCGTTCCCTTCGCGCTCGAGATGATCCTCTCGGGCCGTCAGGTTCCCGCCAAGGAAGCCCTTGAGGCTGGCATCATCGACCGTCTGGAGGCAGGCGATCCGCGCGACGTGGCGCTGAAGGCTGCGCAGGACGTCATCGACGGCACGCTGGCCACCCGACGCACCGACCAGATCGCCGTGATCCCGGATCAGGCCACGCTGGACCAGACTGCCGCGCATCTGAAAAAGACCCTGCCGCATCTCTTCTCGCCGCATAAATGCGTCGAGGCGGTGGCGGCCGCGACCCTGCCACTGGCCGAGGGCCTCAAGATCGAACGCGCCGCCTTCATGGAATGTATGGACACGCCGCAGCGCGCGGGCCTGATCCACGCCTTCTTCGGTGAACGCGCCGTCAGCAACATCCCCGAGGCGAAAGGCCCCGCGCGCGACATTGCCCATGTGGGCGTGATCGGTGGCGGCACGATGGGATCGGGCATCGCCACCGCCTGCCTTCTGGCGGGTCTCAAGGTGACGCTGGTGGAAGTCGCGCAGGACGGTCTGGACCGGGGCATCGCCACGATCACCGGCAACCTCGACGGGGCCGTCAAGCGCGGCAAGCTGAAGGCCGACAAGCGCGACGCGACACTGGCCAATCTGACCCCCTCGCTGGACATGGGCGCGCTGGCGGATGTCGATCTGGTGATCGAGGCCGTGTTCGAGGATATGTCCGTCAAGAAGGATATCTTCGGCAAGCTTGATGCGATCTGCAAAGCCGGCGCGATCCTGGCCTCCAACACCTCCTATCTCGATATCGACGAGATCGCCGCCGTGACCTCGCGCCCGCAGGACGTGATCGGCCTGCATTTCTTCAGCCCCGCGCATGTGATGCGCCTGCTGGAAATCGTCGTGGCCGACAAGACGGCAGCGGATGTGGTCGCCAGCGGCTTTGCGCTGGCCAAGAAACTGGGCAAGGTCGGCGTGCGCGCCGGTGTCTGCGACGGCTTCATCGGCAACCGGATTCTGGCGCATTACAGCAAGACCGCCTCATATCTGGTGCTGGATGGCGCCACGCCCCAGCAGGTCGATACCGCCCTTGAAGGTTTCGGTTTCGCCATGGGCCCGCACAAGGTGGGTGACCTTGCCGGCCTCGACATCGGCTGGATGACCCGCAAACGCAAGGCCGCCACCCGCGATCCGAACGAGCGTTACGCAGGTGCCGTCGCCGACCGCATCTGCGAGGAAGGCTGGTTCGGCCGCAAGACCGGCAAGGGCTACTACGTCTACGAGGGCAAGGATATCTCCCCCAACCCCGCCGTTGCGACCTTCATCGACGCGGCACGCGCCGACGCGGGCATCACGCCGCGTGACTTCACCGACCAGGAGATCGTGGACCGCTACATGACCGCCATGATCGTCGAGGCCGCCCACGTGGTCGAAGACGGCACTGCCCGCCGCCCGCTGGACGTGGATATGGTCTTCCTCTTCGGTTACGGCTTTCCGCGCCACCGCGGCGGCCCGCTGCACTATGCCGACACCATCGGCGCGGCCGCACTGGTGGACCGCATCAAGACCTATGCCAAGGAGGATGCGACCTATTGGCAGGTCCCCGCATTGCTTGAAAAGATGGCCGCGAACGGCACATCATTCGCAGACATGAACAAGGAGGCCTGAGACATGGACCTGAGCTTCTCTCCCGAAGAAATCGCCTTCCGCGATGAGGTGCGGACCTATCTGGCCGAGAACCTGCCCAAGCGCATCTCGGACGCCGTGCGCAATGGCACCGAACAGACCAAGGAAATGGCCGAGGAATGGCACGCCATCCTCAACCGCAAGGGCTGGCTTGCGACCACTTGGGGCGTGGAATTCGGCGGACCCGGCTGGACGCCCGTGCAGAAACATATCTTCGAGGAAGAATGCTGCCGCGCCTACGCTCCGCGTATCGTGCCCTTCGGCCTGAACATGCTGGGGCCGGTGCTGCAAGCCTTCGGCACCAAGGAACAGCAGGACACGATCCTGCCGCGCATTCTGGACGGCACCGACTGGTGGTGTCAGGGCTATTCCGAACCGGGCGCCGGATCGGATCTGGCCAGCCTCAAGACCCGTGCCGTGCGCGACGGCGATCACTATGTGATCAACGGCCAGAAAACCTGGACCACGCTGGGCCAGCACGCCAACAAGATCTTCTGCCTCTGCCGCACCGACCCCGAGGCCAAGCAGCAGGAAGGCATCAGCTTCATCCTGGTCGATCTGGACACGCCCGGCATCGAAATGCGCCCCATCAAGCTGATCGAGGGCGGGCACGAGGTGAACGAGGTCTTCTTCACCGATGTCCGCGTCCCCGTCAGCAATCTGGTGGGCGAGGAAAACAAGGGCTGGACCATCGCCAAGTTCCTGCTGACCCATGAACGTACCGGCATCGCAGGCGTCGGTTTTTCCATGCAGTCGCTGGAAGAGGTCAAGGCGCTGGCCCGCAAGGTTCGTCGGGGTGGCCGCCCGCTGATCGAAGATCCACTTTTCGCCGCGCGCATTGCCCGTGCCGAAATCGACCTTGAAGCGATGAAGATCACCAACCTGCGCATGCTCTTCAAGGCGCAGCAGCAGGGCGCACCGGGGCCGGAAACCTCGATCCTCAAGATCAAGGGAACGGTGATCCATCAGGAGCTCAAGGATCTGGCGCGCCGCGCGCTTGGCCCCGTCGCCGCCCCGTTCCCCGGCTCGATGACCGATGGAAACATCATGTTCGGGCCCGAGGGCACGTCAAACAACGCCGCGCGCTATTTCAACAACCGCAAGACCTCGATCTTCGGAGGATCGAACGAGATCCAGCGCAACATCCTGACCAAGACCATGCTGGAGCTTTGACCGATGGACTTTAACCTGACCGAAGACCGCCGGATGCTGCAGGACAGCCTGACCCGCTATCTGGGCGACAAATACCCCGTCGATCACCGCAACAAGGTGGCCTATGCGTTGCCCTGCCATGACCCCGCGAAATGGGAAGAACTGGCCGAACTTGGCGCGCTTTTCGCACTGGCCCCGGAGGATGCGGGCGGCTTTGGCGGCACCGGTTTCGACATCATGGTGGTGTTCGAGGCTTTGGGCCGCGCGCTGAACCCCGAACCGATGCTGGGCGCCGCGATGGCCAGCCGCCTTTTGACCAAGGTCGGCGCCGATCAGGAAGGGCTGCTGTCCGGCGCAGTGAAATACGCCGTCGCTGTGGGCGAGGTCGAAGCCCCCTACGAGCTGGACCAGATCGCCTGCACCGCCACCGCCAAGGGTGACGGTCATGTGCTGTCGGGCCGCAAATCATCCGTCTATGGCGGGCAGGCGGCCGATGTGATCCTTGTGGCGGCCATGCTGGACGGAAAGCCCGCGCTGTTCCAGGTGCAGGCTTCCGACGCGCAGATCGCAGGCTATCCGATGATGGATGGCGGCGGCGCGGCCGAGGTGCTGCTGGACGACACGCCCGCCACGCTGCTGCTGGCCGATGCCGCCGAAGCGCTGACCGATGCGCTGAATGCCGGCGCGCTGGCGCTCTGCGCCGAGGCCGTGGGCGCGATGGAGGTGACCCATGCCACCACGCTCGACTATCTGCGCACCCGCAAGCAGTTCGGCGTGCCGATCGGCAAATTCCAGGTGCTGCAACACCGTGCCGTGGACATGCTGACCGAGATCGAACAGTCCCGCTCGATCACCATCAAGGCGGCAGCGGAACTTGATGGCCCCGACGCCTCGCGCTTCGTGTCCATGGCCAAGAACCTGATCGGCCGCGCCGCGCGCCTGGTGGCGGAAGAGGCGATCCAGATGCACGGCGGTATCGCGATGACTTGGGAATACCCGATTTCGCATTACGCCAAGCGCCTGGTCATGCTGGACGCCCAGCTTGGCGATACCGATTATCACCTGTCGCGGGTGATGGCGGGGCTGCGGGCGGCGTGAAAAGCCAGGGCGGGGACGGCTGGCCCATTTTGCACCGTCCTCTCCCCAAACCCCCGCGCGGAATCAAGGTGCGTAGCACCGCCGCGCGATCGCCGACACGCCCCCCGGGGCGGCGATTTTGCAAACGTTGTGACCAGAATGATCGTTCGATGACCGGGCAACCATAAACTGCCCAGAACCATCGTCGCATCGCCACCCCGCGTGCCGGCGACCGTGCGGCCTAGTGGCTATGTTGGGTTTGAATTCCTGAAAGTATTTGTTGCGCAATTTTTTTCTTACGCCACAGGGTCGATCAAGAGCTAATCGACTTTGTAAACCCACCGAGAACTGAACCTAAGAAATCACCAAATCTTGAGTAGGAAGCGGGTTCTTTACTAATTTTCCTGACAGTTTCGGAAACCTTTTCCACGTTTCCGTTGATTTGGACTTCCCGGCGCAATGCTGCCTGACCAAAGGATGTAAGGTGAACGTTTTGCACATCGCCTGACGCAGGACCGTCCAGTGTTCGCCAGTATGCTCCAACTCTTATTAGGCCTTCACTCTCCAACCATTCAAGGCATGGATAAAAAAAGGAGGCGAAATCAACTTCGAGGTCCAGGTCATCAAACTTCAGCGTCCACTCTTGGACCCCTGCTTCCATGGATTTTTCCAATATTTTAGCCATGATCAATTGGCTTTTTTGTAAATTATCCATCGAGCTTACCCTGCTAATACTGTAAAATTTCACCTACAAATGCCTATCGGCGCATGACCCGAGTGCCATGCCGTTCATCTCCAGTCTATCAGTTTCGGCAAGTTTATGGGGACGTTGCTTGAAACTGAGAGTGCGATGATTGTAACTTATTGCGTTTGAAGTAGAATTGATTGTCGTCTGGACAACCTGTCATGCAGAGCGTCAACATTAATTATAGCTGTGGGAAAAATAGGCACACCTTAAGACTTGGTGACACCTATGCTGTCTTTAAATCTCCATCCGCAGCTCTCAACCCGTTAAAATATCCCTAACAGGCCTCGCCAACCCATTGAAAAAAAAGGATGCGAGAGATGTCCCATCATGGGACACTCTCTAAGGGCATGGGGATATGGCCGATTATCGCTTGCGATCGCGGCGCGAGGACATGGGCTGGAACGCCACGCCGACATGTGCCTCGCAATAGGGCTTGCCCGGCTGTGTGGGCAGGCCGCAGAACCAGAACTTGTCGGTCGCGGGATCACCCACGGGCCATTTGCAGGTCCGCTCGGTCAGTTCCATCAGCGTCAGGCGGCGCGCCTTCTTCTCGATCTCGGATACCTTGGCCAGCGCCTCGGGGCTGATCTCGTTGGCCGAGGGCTGCGGCGGCAGGGGCTGACCCGCGGGGATGATCGCCTTGCGGGTGTGCGGCACCGTTGCGGGACGGGTATCGGTATCCTCGTCCTCGTCAACCTCTGCCACATCGTCTTCGACCGGGCGCGGCGCGGGCTTTGCGGCGGGCCGTGCCTTTGCTTCGGCCGGCTTCGGCGCCGGCTTTGCCTTGGCCTCGGGCTTGGCTGCGGCACCTGTGGCGGCAGGCGTGGCCGGCGTGGGCGTGGGGCCCGCACGGTTGGACAGGCCCAGGCGATGAACCTTGCCGATCACGGCATTGCGCGTCACGCCGCCAAGTTCCTTGGCGATCTGGCTGGCCGACTGGCCCTCGCCCCACATTTTCTTCAACAGTTCGACGCGCTCATCGGTCCAGGACATGGTCTTTCCTTACCCAAAAGGCGGCCCGCATTGCCCGGGGCCGCCCTGTCATCTCAGAGCGTCCTATTCTAAACAACCCTTGCCGAGTTACAAGGTGCCGAATCACGTCTGACGTGCTGATGGGCGCCTCCGGCATCGCCAATGCCCTTTCATGGGCGCAACCACGAGGGCCCCCCCGATGGCGCAGACACTGGACATGGGAAACCGCCGCTTTGGCCGCGTGAACTGGCTTGGCCTTTACACCCTCGCCCTGCGCGAAGTGATGCGCTTCGTCTCGGTCTGGACGCAGACACTGCTGGCACCGCTGGTCACGGCCGCGCTTTTCCTGCTGATCTTCTCGATCGCCATCGGTCCCAACCGGGGCGAGGTGCTGGGCGTGTCATTCACAGCCTTCATTGCACCGGGGATCCTGATGATGACGGTGATCCAGAACGCCTTTGCCAATACCTCTTCCTCGATCGTGATCTCGAAGGTGCAGGGCAATATCGTGGACACGCTGATGCCCCCGCTCTCGGCAGGCGAGCTGGTGATCGGTTACCTGGCGGGCGGGCTGGTGCGAGGTCTGGCCGTGGCCCTGGCCATCGGCCTCGGTATCCTGCTGGTCCTGGGTATTCCGATCGTGCATCCGCTCTGGGCGCTTGTCTTCGTGATCCTTGGGTCCACCCTGATGGGGGCGGTCGGGCTGGTTGCGGGGATATTCGCCAACAAGTTCGACCAGATGGCGGCGATCACCAACTTCATCGTCACGCCACTGGCCTTCCTGTCAGGCACCTTCTATTCCGTCGCGGCCCTGCCGCCCGTGATCTATGAAATCACCCATGTGAACCCTGTCTTCTACCTGATCGACGGGGTGCGCTTCGGGGTGCTGGGGGTGTCCGACAGTTCGCCCTGGCTGGGTCTGGCCGTCTGTTCCGTCACGACCCTTGCCGCGGGTCTTGTCGCCTGGGCGATGTTTCGCACCGGGTATCGGCTGAAGGCCTGACCGCTTGCGGACAAGCGCGCGCTTTTCCATCTTGGCGCAGCGCCGGATTGAAGATAAGCAAGGTCGCATGAACACAAGCATCCGCCTTTTCGCGATCAGCCGACGTCGACGCATCCGCGCCTGACGGCACCGCCGCTTTGTTTCCCGCGCCACGGCGCAACCCACCCCCTACCAACCCCATCGAAGGCAGTGCTTGCCATTTGTTGCGTCACAAGGTGCATTTCCTTCGAGATTGTTGACTTGAGGCCCCCGCTGATGCACTCACAGGGCCTTGCCATGAAAGGAAGATCACGATGATCCCGTCCGTTTTGCCAACTTACAACCGCGCTGCCCTGCAATTCGTGAAGGGCGAAGGCAGCTGGATGATCGAGGCTGATGGGCGACGCTTCCTGGACATGGGGGCAGGCATTGCCGTGAACGCCTTGGGTCATGCGCATCCCGCGCTGGTCGCGGCGCTGACCGAACAGGCCGGCAAGCTGTGGCATGTGTCGAACCTCTACCAGATCCCGCAGCAGCAGGCGCTGGCCGACAAGCTGGTTGAAACGACCTTTGCCGATACGGTCTTCTTCACCAATTCGGGCACCGAAAGCTGCGAACTGGCGGTCAAGATGGCGCGCAAGTACTGGTATGACAAAGGCCAGCCAGAGCGGACCGATATCATCACCTTCAACGGATCGTTCCATGGCCGGTCCTCGGCGGGCATTGCTGCCGCCGGGTCGGAAAAGATGGTCAAGGGCTTTGCACCGCTGCTGCCCGGTTTCGTCCATCTGGACTGGGGCGATCATGACGCCCTGCACGCGGCCATCAACGAGCGGACCGCCGCCATTCTGATCGAGCCGATCCAGGGCGAGGGCGGTATCCGCCCCCTGCCGGATCAGTGCCTCAAGGGGCTGCGCGCGCTGTGCGATCAGACCGGAACGCTGCTGATCCTGGATGAGGTGCAATGCGGCATGGGGCGGACGGGGCGCTTGTTTGCCCATGAATGGGCGGGCGTCACACCCGATATCATGATGGTCGCCAAGGGTATCGGTGGCGGTTTCCCCCTTGGGGCGGTTCTGGCCACCGAGGATGCGGCATCGGGCATGACCGCCGGCACCCATGGGTCGACCTATGGCGGCAATCCCCTGGCTTGTGCCGTGGGTCTGGCCGTGATGCAGATCCTGTCCGAACCGGCGTTTCTTGAAGGTGTGCGCGCACGCGCCGGTGCCCTGCGCCAGAAGCTTGAAGGCCTGATCGCCGCGCATCCGACGGTTTTCGAATGCGTGCGCGGCACCGGCCTGATGCTGGGTCTGAAATGCAGGCCCTCGAACCTGGATGTGGTTGCCGCGGGCTATGCCGAGCAGCTGATCACGGTGCCTGCGGGCGACAATGTCATCCGGCTTTTGCCGCCGCTCAACCTCTCGGACCAGGAGATCGCCGAGGCGGTCGCGCGCCTCGACCGCGCCGCCACTGCGCTCGAGGGCAAATCCGCCTGAGTTTCTTTTTGCCACAAATATCCCGGGGGGATCGCACAACGCAGTTGGGCGTGGGGGGCTGGCCCCCCTTTGATCCTCCCCTTTCAGGAACAGATCCACATGCCGCATTTTCTGGACATCAACAAAACCTCGCCTGCCGAACTGCGGCGCATGATCGACGATGCGCGCGCGATCAAGGATGCACGCGCTGGCCGGCCCAAGGGCATGCCCGATGATGATCAGCCGCTGGCCGGTCAGATGGTCGCGCTGATCTTCGAGAAGCCCTCGACCCGGACGCGGGTGTCTTTCGACGTCGGTGTGCGCCAGATGGGCGGGCAGACCATGGTGCTGTCGGGCGCAGACATGCAGTTGGGGCATGGCGAGACGATCGCGGATACCGCCCGTGTGCTGTCGCGTTACGTGGACATGATCATGATCCGCACTTTCGAGGAGGCGACGCTGCTGGAGATGTCGGAACATGCGACGGTTCCGGTGATCAACGGGCTGACCAACCGCACCCATCCCTGCCAGATCATGGCCGACATCATGACCTTCGAGGAACATCGCGGCCCGATCCGCGGGCGCAAGGTGGTCTGGTCCGGCGATGGCAACAACGTCTTTGCCAGCTTTGCCCATGCGGCCGGACAATTCGGGTTCGACCTGGTGTTCACCGGCCCGCCGCCGCTGGATCCCGAGCAGGTCTTCATCGAAGAGGCCCGTGCCAAGGGTGTGAGCGTCACCATCGAGCGCGATCCCTACAAGGCTGTCGAGGGGGCGGATCTTGTCGTGACCGATACATGGGTCAGCATGCATGATCCGCAATCGGCGCGCGAGCGGCGCCACAACCAGCTGCGCGCCTATCAGGTGAACGAGGCGCTGATGGCGCGCGCCAAGCCTGACGCGCTGTTCATGCACTGCCTGCCTGCCCATCGCGATGACGAGGCGACAAGCGCAGTGATGGACGGGCCGCATTCGGTGATCTTCGACGAGGCCGAGAACCGCCTGCATGCGCAAAAGGCGATCATGCGCTGGTGTCTGGAAAAGTAACCCTTGGTGGCCCTGTCGGGCGGGGGGCGCTGCCCCCCGTCCTGCGGACTCCCCCCGGGATATTTCGGGCAAGAAGAAACCGCTGGCCGGGTTAACCCGGCAGCCGTGACAGGCCCAGGAAGATGACGCCGGACAACAGGGCGGCGGCGGGGACCGTGATCACCCAGGCCGCGATGATCGTCAGGAAATGCGAGCGGCGCACCAGTTTGCGGCGGCGCCGTTCCTCCGGGGCGATGCGCTTGGCCGTGGCCGGGACATGGTTGCCGTTGCGCGCGCGTCGGTCGTGATCCCATTCCCGGAAGAAGCCGACACCGAAGACCGCGCCCACGGCGATATGGGTCGAACTGACCGGCAGGCCCAGCCAACTGGCGACGATCACGGTGATGGCTGCAGAGAGCGACACGCAATAGGCGCGCATCGGGTTGAGCTTGGTGATCTGGCTGCCCACCATCCGGATCAGCTTGGGGCCGAACAGGAACAGCCCGAAAGAAATGCCGAAGGCGCCGATCACCATGACCCAGCTTGGAATCGAGACTTTCGCCGCGGTTCCGCCGTCCTCGATCGCGTGGACGATGGCGGCCAGTGGTCCGACCGCGTTGGCCACGTCATTCGCACCATGGGCGAAGGACAAAAGGGCCGCCGAAAAGACAAGCGGCAGGCCGAAGAGTGCCTTGAGGGACTTGTTGCGGTTTTCCATCCCCTCGGACTGGCGCCTGATCAGTGGGACGCAGACCGCATAGCAGACGATCCCGGCGAAAAGCCCGATCAGCAGCGCCGTTCCGATGTCGATCTTGACGACCTTGCTGAGGCCCTTGAGCGAGAGGTAGGTGCCGAAAGCTCCGGCCATGATGCCCAGCAGGACGGGCACCCAGACACGGGCCGCGGCAATCTTGTCCTCGCGGTAGATGATGCGGCTTTTGATGAGGGCCAGGAAGGCCGCGGCGATCAGCCCCCCCAGAAGCGGCGAGATCACCCAGCTTGCGGCGATGGCGCCCATGCTGGGCCAGTTCACCGCGCCCAGGCCCGCCGCCACGATGCCCGCGCCCATCACCCCACCGACCACGGAATGCGTGGTCGATACAGGTGCGCCGACCCATGTGGCAAGGTTGACCCAGAGTGCCGATGAGATCAGCGCGGCCATCATTGCCCAGACAAAGATGCGCGGATCGGCAATGCCGGCCGGGTCGATGATCCCGCGCGAGATGGTCGAGACAACGTCACCGCCCGCCAGCAGGGCGCCCGCGCTTTCGAAGATGGCGGCAATCACGATCGCGCCGCCCATGGTCAGCGCATTGGCCCCGACCGCCGGGCCCATGTTGTTGGCCACATCATTCGCGCCGATGTTCAGCGCCATGTAGGCCCCGAAGACGGCGGCCGCGACGACCACGATGTTCAGGTCTTCGGTGCCCATCAGCATGGCGGCCATCAGGCCGGCCAACACGATGAAGGCCAGGGCGATCCCCATTCCCACCAGCGGGCGCGAGACATAGGCCGTCGCGGATTCCACGCGGGAGATACGATTGAGATCCTTGTCCAGAGTGGCCCAGCTGTTGCCATGCTCCGACATCGTGATGCGCCTTCTTCCCGTTGGCGCATCCGCAGGGACGAGCCGTTGACAATCAGCCACGGCCCTAGAGGGGTTTGCCCCTCAGTTCAAGCAAGGTGTCATAAAATTGTAACAAAACAGTTACAAATCGCGCAGGATGTCCTGCAATCCGGGTTCGTCCACAAGCGCCGCGGCCTTGCCGGAAGGAAACCAGCGGCGATTGCGTTCCTCGGCTTCGGGATAGGCATCGACCATCTGGACGTTGGTGATGGCAAAGACCTTCACTTCGACCGGGACAGGTACACCGCCTTCCATGCGCTTTGCATAGTCATAGCTGCCGATCGGTTCCTGGGCGATGCGCCCGGTCTTCACCCCGGCCTCTTCCCAGGCTTCCTGCAATGCCGCACCTGGTGCGGACAGCCCGTCGATCGGCCAGCCCTTCGGCAGGATCCAGCGACCGGTATCGCGGGACGTGATCAGAAGAACCTCGCGGTCAGCACCTTTGCCGCGCAGGCAAAGCGCTGCGACCTGCAACCGTTTGGGCCGCGCCAGAAGGGGTTGGACCATATTGGTCCATGCTGCTTTCAATGGATTGAACATAGCCGTAAGTCCGCGCCTGCCTGGCAGTTTCTGCCTGTTTGTTTTTTTCGTTATTCTTCGATTATACGCCGTCTTGCGCGGAAACGCAAAGCAATGCGCGATTGCTGTGCAGTGTTCTGCCCTGTCCGGCGCAAAAAAGTGGCAGCTGTCAGGTGCCGCGTGGCTTGGCGCGCAGGGTCGGATCGGCCTCGCGCGGGTTTTCGGGCCAGGGATGGCGCGGGTAGCGCCCGCGCATGTCACGGCGCACATCCGCATAGGAGCTGTCCCAGAAGCCGGGAATGTCCATCGTGGTCTGCACCGGGCGGCCTGCGGGCGACAGAAGCGTCACGCGCAAAGGCTGGCCTGCAACGGTGGGGTGGACGGTCTGGCCGAACATTTCCTGCAGGCGCAGTTCGATGGCAGGCGCCGCGCCGTCATAGTCGATGGGGATGTTGCGCCCCAGTGGCGTGGTGAAATGCGAAGGCACCGCGCGGTCAAGCGCCTGCTGGCTGTTCCAGTCCAGCATGGCGCGCAGGGCAGGCATCAGGTCGAAGGCTTTCCAGTCCGCGGCGGTGCGAACGCCGCCCAGATGGGGCAGTAGCCAGTCGGCAAGGCTGTCCAGCAACGCGGCATCGGACATGTCGGGCAGGTCGAGCCCGCCCTTGCGCGCCAGTGCCACACGGGCGCGAAAGCGTTGCGCGGCAGCCGAAGGGGCAAGGCCAAGGTCGCGCACACCGTCCAGCATGGCGCGTGCAACCATGTCGCCTGGCGCGTCGGACCAGATGCGATCATCAAGAACGACCGCGCCAAACCGTTCCTGCCGCCGGGCGGTCACACGGCGATCGCGGCGGGACCATTCGCACAGGTCGACCCAATGGATCTGATCGGCAAAGAGCCCGCGCAGCGCGCTTTCGGTGATCGCCGTCGCCTGTCTGATCCGGGATTCGCGCGGGTTGCCGTCCAGATCAGTGGCGACGATCAGGCGGGCCGACGCCAGCGGATCGTGATCGTCCAGAACCGCGCCTTTGCCACCCGAAAGAATAAAGCGGGCGGCATCGCCCTTGCGCCGTTGTCCGATCCTGTCGGGGTAGGCAAGGGCGGCCATTTCGGCGGCGTCGAGCTTGCCGGTGGTGCCGTCGCCCGCGCCGGCGGCAAGACGCTTTGCCTCGGCCTTGATACGTTCGATCGCGGCGCGATTGGCGGTGTGAGGGCGGGTGTCATTGTAGCGCCGCAGGTCGCTGATCGCTTCAAGTCGCAGGCTCAGGTCGACCGGGGCGGCGCGCGGCAGCGGGTCACGTTCGGCCAGAAGGGCCGCCAATGGTGCGGCCTGTCGCCCGGCAAGGGCCAGCATATGCGCCAGGCGCGGATGCAGGGGCAGGGCGGCCAGCCTGCGGCCATGATCCGTGATCCGGCAGGTGTCATCCAGCGCGCCCAGCATCTGCAGCAGCGTCCGGGCTTCGGCATAGACGCCTGTGTTCGGCGGCGTGAGAAAGGCCAGCTGATCCGGTGTTGCCCCCCAGAGCGCAAGTTCAAGGGCCAGCGGCGACAGGTCGGCTGCCTCGATCTCGGCGGGCGGATAGGCGGACAGCGCACCTTCCTCTCCCTTGGTCCAGAGGCGGTAGCAGACGCCCGGTGCGACACGGCCTGCACGGCCCGCGCGCTGTGTGGCCTCGGCCCGCGTCACGCGTTCGGTCACCAGCCGGGACATGCCCGATCCGGGATCGAAGCGGGCGCGCCGCGCCCGTCCGGCATCGACGACGACGCGAATATCCTCGATCGTCAGTGATGTTTCCGCGATCGCCGTCGCCAGTACGATCTTGCGGGTGCCGGGCTGCGGGACAGGGGCGATGGCGGCGCGCTGTGCCGCGAAATCCATGGCGCCGAACAATGGCCGGATCGTGCAGGATGCGGGCAGGCGCTTTGACAATAGCGCCTCGACGCGTCGGATCTCGCCCTCGCCGGGCAGGAACACCAGTATGCCGCCTTCGGTCTTGCGCTCGGCCTGCAGGATCAGGTCGGCGCAGGCATCCTCGAGCCGGGCGGTCCTGGGAAGGGGCGTGTCGAGCCAGTGCAGATCAACGGGATAGCTGCGCCCCTGGGAGGTGATGACGGGGGTGCCTTCGCCCATCAGGGCGGCGACGGGTTCGGCGTCGAGCGTGGCTGACATGGCCAGCAGGATCAGGTCGTCGCGCAAAGCATCCGCGATTTCGAGGCAGAGCGCGAGACCGAGATCGGCATTCAGGGACCGTTCATGGAATTCGTCGAAGATTACTGCACCCACGCCTGCAAGGCCCGGATCGGACTGGATCATGCGCGTCAGGATACCTTCGGTCACAACCTCGATCCGGGTCGACTTGCCGATCCTGCTATCGCCCCGGATGCGGTAGCCGACGGTTTGCCCGATGGCCTCGCCCAGCGTTTCCGCCATCCTTTCGGCCGCGGCACGGGCCGCAAGGCGGCGGGGTTCCAGCATGAGGATGCGACCCTTGGTCAGCCCCGCTTCAAGCATGGCCAGCGGCACCACGGTGGTCTTGCCCGCACCAGGCGGCGCTTGCAGGACGGCGCGGCCATGCGCGCGCAACCCCGCAATCAGCGGTGACAGCGCGTCATGGATGGGAAGGGTGGTCTGCATCCCTGCCTTATCGGGGATTTCGCCCGTCCCGTCCATCGCCTGACTGGACAGGCCAAGCCTGCCAAGGCATGAAGACCGGACAGAGTGAAGGACCGACCCGATGGATATGACCGAGCTTGCAAGGCGCGTCATGGCGCAGGACCGCCGCGCCCTGGCCCGTGCGATCACGCTGGTCGAAAGCAGCCGTGCCGATCACCGCGCGCAGACGACCGAACTGATCGAGGTGCTGCGCGCTGCGTCGGACAGGCAGGCGTTGCGGATCGGCCTGTCGGGAACGCCGGGCGTGGGCAAATCCACCTTCATCGAAAGCTTCGGGCTGATGCTGCTGCGCGAGGGGTTGCGGGTGGCCGTGCTGGCCGTTGATCCCAGTTCGGCCCGGTCGGGCGGTTCGATCCTTGGCGACAAGACACGGATGGAGCATCTGAGCCGGGAGGCGAATGCCTTCATCCGCCCCTCACCCGCGCAATCACATCTGGGCGGTGTGGCGCGGCGCACGCGCGAGGCTGTGGCGCTTTGCGAAGCGGCCGGATTCGACGTCGTGCTGATCGAAACGGTGGGCGTCGGGCAGTCCGAAACCGTGGTTGCCGAGATGTCGGACCTGTTTTTGCTGCTGCTGGCACCGGCCGGGGGCGACGAATTGCAAGGCGTCAAGCGCGGCATCATGGAGATGGCCGATCTGATCCTGGTCAACAAGGCCGATGGCGATCTGAAGGCGGCGGCGCAACGCACCTGCGCCGATTATGCCGGGGCGTTGCGATTGCTGCGCAAGCGGCCACAGGACCCCGAGGGGTTTCCCAAGGCTATGACTGTCTCGGCCTTGCAGGTCGAGGGGCTGGAAACGGCGTGGTCCGAGATGCGGGCGTTGATCCAATGGCGGCGCGAGGCCGGGCATTTTGGAACGCGCCGTGCCGCGCAGGCGGAATACTGGTTCGGGCAGGAGGTGCGGCAAGGGCTGCTGGCGCAACTGGATCAGCCTCAGGTGCGGGCCATGATGCAGACCATGGGGCGCAATGTGGCGCAGGGGCGCGTCACTCCTACGGCCGCAGCACAGGAAATTCTGGAACAATTGCGCACAACCCGATGATGTGCGCAATTCTGTTGCGTCAGACGATGCGGATCATGCCGGGCGCAGGCCCAGCATCGCGCGCGCCTGTGCCGGTGTGGCCACGGGGCGTTCGTATTTCCCGCACAGGTCGGTGATGCGCCGGACCAGCGCAGCATTCGACGGGGCCAGGGTGTCGCGATCCAGCCGGATGTTGTCCTCAAGCCCGGCGCGGGTATGGCCGCCGGCAGCGACGCACCATTCGTTCAGGATGATCTGACCCGGCCCGATCCCTGCCGCGCACCATTCGGCATCCGGCATCAGTCGTTCAACCGTCCTGATGTAGAAATCAAAGGTCTCGCGGTCGACGGGCATGGCATTTTTCACGCCCATCACGAACTGCACGTAGAGCGGGCTCTTGAGGCGGCCGTCCTTGGCCATTTTCGCGGCCTGATGGATATGGCTGAGGTCGAAACACTCGATCTCGGGCTTGACGTCATAGGTGATCATCTCGGCCGCCAGCCAATCGACCAGATCCGGCGGGTTCTCGTAGACGCGGCTGGGGAAGTTGTTGGACCCCACCGAGAGCGAGGCCATGTCAGGGCGCAGCGGCAGCATCCCGCCGCGCGTCTTGCCCGCGCCGGAACGGCCACCGGTCGAGAACTGGATGATCATGCCGGGGCAATGCTTTTCCAGCCCTTCCTTCAGGCGGGCGAATTTCTCGGGGTCGGAAGAAGGCGTGCCATCGTCGTTGCGCACATGGGCATGCACGATGCTGGCGCCGGCCTCGAAGGCTTCATGGGTGCTTTCGACCTGTTCGGCGACGGTGATCGGCACGGCGGGGTTGTCGGCCTTCGTGGGAACCGATCCGGTTATGGCGACACAGATGATGCAGGGTTTTGTCATGGCACGGGGCTTTCTGCTGCGTGATTTGATTGACACTGCCACATACATGGCGCGCCCTGCAAGAGTGGGCGGCAATTGCCTGTTCGAGGACCGCTGAACGGGTTGGATCAGCCCCGCCGGCGGCGCAGCAGCACCCAGGCGCGCAGGTCGGACAAGGCCTTGAGGGTCGCCGCCACCACAAGCACCGCGAGAATGATCTTGGACACTTGCCCCATCGTGCCTTCGATCAGCAGGGCGTGCAGGACGGTGCCTGATGCGATGACGAGGGCCAGCGCCGAATGGCCAAGCCGCCATGCGCGTGTGCCCAGCGCGCGGCGGGACCGCAGCAGGGCCAAAAGGGCGGTCACGAAGATCGCCCACATCGCGATTACACCCCAGACCGAAAAAGGTGTGGGCGAGGCGAAGAGCAACGCGTCGATCACGTCAGGCGGGCTGGTGATCCAGAGGCCCGCGACATGGAGGATGACCGCCACCACAAGAGCCACGCCGATACAGCGGTGAACCGCACGGCCACGCCGTGCATTCAGGCCTGGCAGTTAGCCTGCCGCCAGCAGGGGTTGAAGCAGGATCAGGGCCATGCCCACTACGCCCGCGAAACCCGCGATGATGTACACAGGCTGTCGCCACGCCAGCAGTGGGCTGGTCGCGGCGATGGCCAGCGGTGCGGCAATGGTCAGACCCAGTGCAGCCCAGATCAGCAGGGAACGTGTTGCGGGCACTGTGTCAGACGGGTTCCAGCACGAAATCCGCGTGCAGCGTCCTGTCGTTCGGGCTGCGCATCACGGGACGCAGGAAGACGGTCCTGAACGGGGTGTTGTCGATGTTGCGATCATAGGCCAGATGCCCGTGCGGTTGGCCAAAGGCCGGCACGATCTGAGGCATCTCGAGGCGGAAGGTGCCGTCGGCTGCGGTCAGGGTGGCGCCGTGGCTATGGATGTCGCGTTCATGGCCTTCGGTCGTATGGGCCCAGATCTGGATGCGGATGCCTTGCAGCGGCATGCCGTCGCCCGCGCGGCGGACGGTGCCAGTCATCCAGAACCCACCGCCGCCGATCCGTTCCACGATGGGCGCACCGGGGCGGTAATTGTTGGCGCCGCCGCGCATTGTGGGGGTCGGGGCAACCCCTTGCGCGCGGGCCGGAACCAGCAGCCCGCTTGTTCCGGTCGTCAGTATGGCGCCTGCAGTGGCGCTGCCGGCCAGAAGAAAGCGGCGGCGGGTTGGCGGCGTCTGGGTCATCGCAATCTGTCTCCTGCTTTGGTCTGACAATGATGGTGCCGCTGCGGATGCAGGGGGCCGTTCACTTGATTATGGCGCGAAAGCCCGGTCTTTGAACCGGGTCTACGCATTTGTGATCGGACCTGATGCGGGCACAACGAAAAAGCCCCGCAGCTTGACGCTGCGGGGCTTTGGTCGTGACAAAGAAGGGCGATCAATCCAGCAGGCGCCGGGCGATGACCTGGGCCTGGATTTCAGCCGCGCCTTCGAAGATGTTCAGGATGCGGGCATCGCACAGGATGCGGCTGATCTTGTATTCCAGCGCGAAACCGTTGCCACCATGGATCTGCAGCCCGTTGTCGGCGGCGGCCCATGCGACGCGCGCACCAAGCAGCTTGGCCATCCCGGCCTCGAGGTCGCAGCGGCGATCGTTGTCCTTCTCGAAGGCCGAGAAATAGGTCAGCTGACGTGCGACCATGATTTCCACAGCCATCATCGCCAGTTTGCCGGACACGCGGGGGAAGTTGATCAGCGACTTGCCGAACTGCTTGCGGTCGATGGCGTATTGCATCGACACATCCAGTGCGGCCTGTGCCACGCCCACGGCGCGGGCAGCGGTCTGGATGCGGGCGGATTCGAAGGTCTGCATCAACTGCTTGAAGCCCTTGCCTTCCTCGCCGCCCAGCAGGTTCTCGCCCTTCACATGGAAGTTGTCGAAGCCAAGCTCGTATTCCTTCATGCCGCGGTAGCCCAGCACCTCGATCTCGCCACCGGTCATGCCGGGTGTGGGGAAGGGCGCCTCGTCCGTGCCGGGGGTCTTTTCGGCCAGGAACATCGACAGGCCACGATGGTCGGTGCTGGACGGGTCGGTGCGGGCCAGCAGGGTCATCACATGGGTGCGCGCGGCATGGGTGATCCAGGTCTTGTTGCCGGTGATGCGATAGTCATCGCCATCCTTGACCGCGCGGGTGCGCAGGCTGCCCAGGTCCGAGCCGGTGTTCGGTTCGGTGAACACAGCTGTCGGCAGGATCTCGGCACTGGCAAGGCCGGGAAGCCATTTCTGCTTCTGTTCCTCGGTGCCGCCGCAAAGGATCAGCTCGGCCGCGATTTCGGACCGGGTGCCAAGGCTGCCCACGCCGATATATCCGCGCGAAAGTTCTTCGGAGACAACGGCCATCGAGGCCTTGGACAGGCCGAAGCCGCCGTATTCCTCGGGGATCGTCAAGCCGAACACGCCCATTTCGGCCAGTTCGGTGATGATCTCCATCGGGATCAGTTCGTCCTTGAGGTGCCATTCATGGGCGAAGGGCTCGACCTTTTCGATGGCGAAGCGGCGGAACTGCTCGCGGATCATCTCGAGCTCGTCCTCAAGGCCCGAGGCGCCCACGGTGATATTGGCCGCCTGTTCCTGCATCAGTTCGACAAGCCGGGTGCGGGCCGCCTGTGTGTTTCCGCCCTGGATCAGGGCCATCACGGCCGGATCGGACAGGCCGCGCGCATCATCCGCCGACAGGCCCAGATCCTGCAGGCGCACGACTTCGCCCTGGTTCATCTGGATGCCGCCTGCGATCTGGGACAGGTATTCGCCGAAAGCGATCTGCTGGATCAGCTGCTCGACCTCGCCGAACTTGCCCTCTGAGGTCAGGTGTTCGGCCCATTTCTGCATCTGGCGCAGGGATTCCACATAAGTGGCCAGCCATGCCAGCCCATGGGCGGCCGTCTGTTCGGCTTCGATCAAGGCGCCAGAGACCTTGCCGCCTTCGGTGACGCGGGCGCGCACGCGATCCTTGGCCTTGTCGAACAGCTTTTCGACAGGGGCCAGGGCCGCACCGGTGTGCGACAGCAGGTCTGGCAGAATCACCGCATGGGTCATTGCAATATCTTGTCCGTCATGGGCCATGAATCACATCCTTTTTTACTTTGGTCCCGTCCTAGCCATTTCGCAGTTGCAGCGCAACAAAAATACCCAGAAAGGCCATTGGGATAACTGAAAGTTGCGCATTGAATTATTGCGCTGCGGCACTAGCGGCCGTCGCTGCGCATGGTATGAGAGGCGGATGAGCAGCATCCTGTCCTTCATGTCACCGGAAATACTCGGCTTTGCCGTTCTGGTCGCCCTTCTTGCGGGTGTCGTCAAGGGCATGGTCGGCTTCGCCATGCCGATGATCATGATTTCCTTGCTTGGCTCATTTGTCGCACCGGATGTGGCGCTGGCGGGTCTGATCCTTCCGACGCTGGTGACGAACGGGATGCAGGCCTTGCGCCAAGGTTGGGGGCAGGCCTGGGTCTCGATCAAGAAGTTCCGCCTGTTCATGCTGATCGGGTTGGTGGCCATGCTGATCAGCGCGCAATTGGTGCGGATCCTGCCGCAAGAGACGCTTTTGCTGATGATCGGCCTGCCTGTGGTTCTGTTCTGCGCAGTGCAGCTTATGGGTGTAATGCTGCGTCTGCCAAATCGCGGCCGGGCCTGGATCGAAGGCGCGATCGGCGGTTTTGCCGGTTTTATCGGCGGGTTTTCAGGGGTCTGGGGCCCGCCTACGGTCATGTATCTTACGGCGCTCGAGACGCCCAAGGTTGAACAGATGCGTGTTCAGGGCGTGATCTATGGCCTTGGTGCCATTGCACTTTTCGGGGCACATGTCGGGTCGGGCGTGATGCGGGCCGAAACCCTGCCGTTTTCGGCGGCCATGGTCGTGCCTGCCGTGCTGGGCACCTGGATTGGCTTCCAGATCCAGGACCGCATCGATCAGCGCGCCTTTCGCAAGGCGACGCTGGCGGTTCTCTTGATTGCAGGCCTGAATTTGCTAAGGCGCGGCCTGATGGGGTGAACCCCCGGCGCCGCGCCCTTGAGACTGTGGGATTGCCTTGTTCAGCGCGCGGCGCTGCTGCGCGGCTCTGAGGATTGGCTATTGGCGATCTCGGTGATGAAGCTGCGGATCTGACCCCGCAGACGATCATCCTTGATGCGCGTCAGCATGGAGGCAATCTTGGTTGCTTCCTCATCAAGAATCTGCGGCGATGCCGAACCGCTTTCCAGCCCGTCGAAGAAGTACGAGGGCGCGACTTTCAGGATATGTGACAGTTCGAACAGTTTGCTCGCAGATATGCGGTTACGGCCAAGTTCGTATTTCTGGACTTGCTGAAACGATATGTTCAAGCCATCGGCAACGTCGGTCTGTGTCATCCCGCGCAGGATGCGCAGCTGCTTCAACTTTTGACCAACGTGAACGTCTACCGGATGTGACATGGTATACTCTCATATATTTCTACTATTGAGAGAATGGCGCAACCGTCGAATCAATCAACTTGTTAGTTTTTTACGCTTTGCTGTGATCAATAATGAAGAAATTGACATAAATTATTCGCCACTGTATGATCCATATAGCGTTAATGGGTTATAAATTTACAGTCCTTCGTCGATCTTCCAAACTGCCACTGGTTCCCAAGGCAATGTGTTGTGTGATCATGTGACGAGCCTGTTCAGGGGCAAGCAAGGTGAAACAGCAAAGTAATCAATCCCTTCTCTTCGAGATGCTGCGATCCTTCGTCACCCTCGTAGATACTTTGAACGTGTCGCGTGCCGTGAATGAGCTGGGTGTCACGCGTCAGACGCTGCGGCGTCATATCGAGCTGCTGGAAGAGGCGCGGGGCAAGCCGCTCTTCTACCTCGAGGATCGGCAATACCATCTGACAGAGGACGGCCAGTGCGCTGTCCATGAAGCGCGCAGCCTGCTGGCGCGCGGGCGTGCCTGGCTGGACGGGCAGGCGGGCCATCGCGAAGGGCTGTTCAATTTCTCGTTCAACCGCGAGGACGGGTATTACTATCATTTGCAGCAGCACCCCATTTCGCGGATCTGGACGCATGAGGGGCCGATCCTGCGGGAAACCATCAAGTCATGGGCGCTGTCCGAAGGGCAGATCGAGCATCCCGCCTTCCAGTCGGTGCGCCCGCATGCGCTTGTGTTCAGGTATATCGACAATTACTGGCTTTGCGCCGAGGTGGGCGAGCGTTCCGATTTTGCCCATTGGTACGGCTGGAGCTGGGCGCGCAGCAGCGTCGGATTGAAGATAGACGGCCTGCCCGGTGCAGGCCGCTTCAATTTTTCCGCCGCGCAATCCTATGACGAATTGCGCGCGACGCAGGGGTTGCGTCTGGATCACGTGGCAACGCAGATGCCGCATGGGCCCGAAGACAAGATGCGCCCGATCTGCTTTGCGCGACTTCTGCTGGGCAGCCGCTTTCCCGATGGCAGCTTTGCGATGATCTCGATGGTGGATCGGACCAGCCAGATCGACATTCCCGGACTCGATCCGCGGCTTGTCGAAGCGGCGAACGGGATTGAGACAGTGGCGCATGAAATTGTGAGCCGCCGCGCATAACGTATGCGTGAATACTGTCGGATAGTTTACAATCCTTGGTGGGCCTTTAACCACCAGGGAGTTCCCTTGCATGTCGATACATGATGTTTTTTTGCGTTGGCCGTTGCTTTCTGAAGCGGCAGAAATCCTGCGAGAGCAGAAAATGATCGTGACCATCGGTCACGATTTTAACGAGTACCGGAAGATCGTCACTGCGGGTCGACCCCATCAGCCGGTCAGCCTTCCTTTCAATGCAGATTTGCATAACCTTTCAAAAACAAATGCATTTTGGGTGTGCGGCCATACCGTACAAGGACAGTTGGCCCATACCCAGGCGGTGCGGTTGGTGGATGTGGGGGAGCAATTGCTCGGAGGCTATCTTCGGCGTTCGTTCCGTGACTTCCCGCCTGCCGGTGTGCCTTTGGATATGACGGCGTCACGCTATCGCGCAGGGCCCGGGGCCCGGCGAATCAAGGGGCGGCTTTGCTACCATGGCGAGATGTGGATTGATGAGGATGCGGGAAGTTATCGTGGCCGCGGGATGTCCTCGGTGCTGTCGCGGCTTGGATTTGCCATTGCGCTGCGCGATCTGAACCCCGACTTCATCTTTGCCTTCATGGTCCGGTCGGTCGCCTTCAAGGGTTTGGCGGAACGGGCCGGATTCATGCATACCGAGCCCGCGTCGCTGTCATGGAAGCTGCGCGACAAGGATCGCGCGATCGAAGCCTTCACGGCCTACCTGTCGCGCGAAGACCTGCGATATCTGCTGCGGCTGCCGCTGGAAGAACTGGTGTCCTGAGCGGCTGTCGGTGACCGGCTCACAGGTCGTTCCGGCATTGGTCGATCAGTTGATTGACCCTTTCCGGATCGTCCAGGGCATGTGCCAGGGCAAGCACCAGCTTGGCCAGATAGACCGGGGTGGCGGATTGGCCCGCTGTCGCTTCGGTCGCGTCGATGGCCTTGGCCAGTGCTTCGTAAACGGTTTCGATCCGGGAATGCGTTGTCATGTCCTGGCCCTCTGTCTTGCGGTCACGTGATCCATGGCGGCTTGAACTTCGTTGTCCGAGGGAATGCTGCGCCACCGCGCCGCGATATGCAGATCGGGGCGGATCAACCAGGCGCTGCCCGCTGTCGCGCCAAGCGTGACGGCGGCATTGTCCGAGGGATCAAGCGCAAGAACAGACAGGTCCGGGCCGCCGGTCAGCGCAGGCGCATCGCCGAAGCACAGCAGGGTAAAGCCATCTCCCAGCCTGTCCGTCAGGAAATCGCCCTGGGCCAGCGAGGCCGAGGGGATGACGGCGCCGGGCACCGGGCCGCTTGTGCCTGCCTGGTCATCCTTCAGGGTCGCAGGGCTGTCCGCATAGGTGTAGGGCTGCATCTGGCGCGGATTGGCCAACTGCCCTGCCCATTCTTCCTGAAGTGCCAATGACAGGGCCGCATCGCGCAGGATCTGCCAGCCACGGGTGGGGGGCGTCATGAAGCGCGTGCTTTTGGTTGCGTTGGCAAAGACATCCAGCGTCGCGCCGCGCCGTTCGGGCGTATAGCTGTCCAGCAGCCCTTCGCCTGCGCGACCGGTCAGGACCCAGCCCAGTTTCCAGCCGATGTTCTGTGCGTCGGCCAGACCGTTGTTCAGCCCGCGCACCCCGAAGATCGGCACGATATGGGCGCTGTCACCGACAAAAAAGATGCGCCCGTCGCGGTAGTCGTCCAGGGCAAGGGTATTGGCGGAATAGACGCTCCACCATTCAAGCTTCCATTGGCCTTCGTGCCCGATGTCCTTGAGAACGGCAGAGACGCTGGCGCGCACTGTGTCCTCGCGCATGGCCTCTTCGGCGGTTTCGCCGTCGCGGAGTTGATAGTCGATGCGCCAGATGTTGTCGGGTTGGCGATGGATCAGGACCGTGCCGCCCGGACGGCAGGCGGGGTCGAACAGCGCCCGGCGGATGGTGGGATAATCGTGATCCATCTGCACATCGGCAATGACATAGCGCCCCTCGTAATTCTCGCCCTTCAGGCGCAGGCCCCGCATCGCGCGGATGGGCGAGCGGGCACCATCGGCGGCCAAAAGCCAATCGGCGGTCAGGCTATAGTCGCCGCCAGGGTCGCGCAGCGTCAGCGCCACACCATCGCCCAGGTCGCGGACATCCGTCACCTCGGTCTGCCAGCGCGTTTCGATCAGGGGATGGGCGGCAACCGCCTGCCATAGAAATGCTTCGATATACTGCTGTTGCAGATTGTACATCGGCCGGAACTTTTCCTCCGGGCTGTCGGGCATGTGGAATTCAAGGATCTGGCGGCCGCGATAGAAGCTGCGGCCCATGGTCCAGCCAAGCGCCTTTTCCAGAAACGGCGGCAGCGCGCCGATCCGTTCGAGGATGTGAAAGCTGGACCGCGCGATGCAGATGGCGCGGCTGCCATCGTTGAACGTGTCCTTGCGATCCACCAGCAGGACCGGCACGCCTTCTGCGGCAAGGGTCAGGGCGGCGGTCATGCCGATCGGGCCGGCACCGGCCACGATAACCCTGTGGCGACCCTGCCGCGCGGCATCCGGGCCCGGTGCGTCAAACCGCGGATAGGTGAAATAAAGCGAGTCAGTCTCGTTGCGCCCTGCCGGTCTCATGCGGGATATGATCCTTCTTTTGCCGCTGTTGCTTGTATCAAGTCTTTGTGGTGCATTCTGTCCTTCTTTTGATGGGACATGCCCGTGAGCGATACAGCCCCCCAAGGCGACCTTCTGGATCATGTAAGCTGCTGCCTTGCCCTGCATGGCAGCCCGGACTTTGTTCTGGCCTGCCTGGATCTGATCGATGCGCTGGGCGCGGATCAGGTCATGATCTTTTCCTATGAGGTCGATCACGCCGCCTGCCTGATGGCGCGCAATTTCCGGCAGGTTCGTACCGGGCGGCGGCTGGCCGCGGATTATCTAGACGGGTGGTTCCGGCAGGACCCGCTGTTCCTGCGGGCCTTGCAGCAGGCGGCGGGCGAGGTCGATGTCCTGCGGATCGATCCGCTGGACAGTCCCATGGCGGCCGATTACCGCGCGCGGTTCTTCGACGATCCGGGGCTGGGCGGCAAGTTGTCCGTCCTTGCCGCCGGGACAAGCCTGCGGTTGGTGATCAACCTCTATCGCAGCGGCATCGAAAACTGGACGCCGCCTGCTGCGGTCCTGCCGATCCTGGGGCGGCTGGCGCTGTTGCATTTCGAACGGCGCCGGGCGGGCGGTGTGCCTGACGCCCTGATGGCGTTGTCCGCACGGGAACGCGCGGTCTGCCTTGGGATGCTGGACGGCAAGAAGGCAGAGGTGATTGCCGATGACCTGGGTGTCGCCCCGACCAGCGTCGTGACCTATCGCAGGCGTGCCTATGACAAGCTTGGCATCTCATCACGCGGAGAGTTGTTTGCGATCTGCCGCACATGAAAAGACCCCGGTCATCGCTGACCGGGGTCCTTGTTCATGTCCGGGGCACCTCTGCGGGGCGGCCCCTTTAGCCCGAGGTTCAGCCGATGGCCGCGGCCTTCACGTCCTCGTCGATATAGGGAACGTACTGGGCGAAATTGTCGGCGAACATCTGCACCAGTTTCGCGGCCTGACGGTCATAGGCTTCGGCGTCATGCCAGGTGCGGCGCGGATCCAGCAGAACCTCTGCCACGCCTTCCACGGCGACCGGTACATCAAAGCCGAAGTTCTCGTCCTTGCGGAACTCGACATCGTTCAGGCTGCCGTCAAGCGCGGCGGTCAGAAGCGCGCGGGTCGCGCGGATCGGCATCCGGCTGCCGGTGCCATAGGCGCCACCGGTCCAGCCGGTGTTCACCAGCCAGCAGGTCGCGCCATGTTTGGCGATCTTGGCTTGCAGCAGCTTGCCATAGGCCTCGGGGCGGCGCGGCATGAAGGGTGCGCCGAAGCAGGTCGAGAAGGTGGGTTCGGGTTCGGTGACGCCACGCTCGGTTCCAGCGACCTTCGAGGTGAAACCCGACAAGAAGTGATACATCGCCTGCGCCGGCGTCAGCCGCGCGATGGGAGGCAGAACGCCGAAGGCATCGCAGGTCAGCATGATGACGTTCTTGGGGTGACCACCCAGCGCGGTGTCGGACGCGTTCGAGATATAGTCCAGCGGATAGGCGCAGCGCATGTTGGCGGTCAGGCTGTCGTCGTCGAAATCCAGCTCGAATGTCTCGGGGTCGAAGATCATGTTCTCGATCACGGTGCCGAACTTGGTCGTGGTCGCGTAGATTTCGGGCTCGGCCTCGGCGCTGAGGTTGATGGTCTTGGCATAGCAGCCGCCCTCAAAATTGAAGGTGCCGCGATCCGACCAGCCATGTTCGTCGTCGCCGATCAACGTGCGCGCGGGATCAGCCGAAAGCGTGGTCTTGCCGGTGCCCGACAGGCCGAAGAATACGGCGGTATCGACCGGGTTGCCGGTGGCGTGGTTGGCCGAGCAATGCATCGGCATCACGCCTTTTTCCGGCAGCAGGTAGTTCAGCAGGGTGAAGACCGATTTCTTGTTCTCGCCCGCGTATTCGGTGCCGCCGATCAGGATCATCCTGGCGTCGAAGTTCATCGCGATCACGGTTTCCGAGCGGCAGTTGTGACGCGCGGGGTCAGCCTTGAAGCTGGGGCAGTTAATCACGGTGAAATCGGCAGTGAAGCGGTCCAGCGCCTCACGTTCGGGGCGGCGCAGCAGGTGGCGGATGAACAGGCCGTGCCAGGCCAGCTCGGTGACCATGCGCACGTTGATCGCCAGTTCGGGATCGGCGCCAGCCACGAGGTCCTGCACGTAATAGGTGCCACCCTTCATGTGTTCCAGCATGTCGGCATGGAGCGCGTCGAACCCTTCGGGCGACATGGCGGCGTTGTTTTCCCACCAGATGCTGTCCTCAACGGATGCGGTGCGCACCACGTGCTTGTCCTTGGGAGAGCGGCCGGTGAACTTGCCGGTGGTCACCAGGAAGGCGCCGCCATTGCCCAGCGTGCCTTCGCCGTTCTTGAGCGCCGATTCCATCAGCGCTGGCTCCATAAGATTGTAAAAGACATTGCCCAGCCCGCTGATCCCTTGATCTTCAAGCCGGAATTGCGGGTTTACCCGTCCAAATGCCATATTGCCAAACTCCTGTAGCCGCGCGTGGGGCGGCGGTCCCGTGTTCACGTGAAGCGGGCAAGATGCCCGACTGGGCGGCCTCTGTCCGGGCCGATGCGTCGCCTCTTAACATGATGGTTCGTTGAAGGAACAGAAGGGTTTTTCGCAGTTAGCGCAACCAGTCGCAGTTTAGCGCAACCATGGCGGAATTCCCCGTCGGACTGTCCCTTCACCGGAAACTGTAACTGATGCAATTTAGCCATTGCTTAGGTTTTTTACGATCAAATGCGACACAGGTTCGGCCCGATTCGCAGTTAGGGATTGATTGTAAAGACCAAAAAGACGATGAATTAAGGAAAAAATCAGGCGTAACGAGCAGTACAAGGAAATCCGCCATGTCAAAGATCGCCCTCGTGGACGATGACAGGAATATTCTGACATCGGTTGCCATGACCCTCGAAGCCGAGGGGTTTGAAGTAGAAACTTATAATGACGGGCAATCCGCCCTCGACGCATTCAACAAGAAATTGCCCGATATGGCCGTGCTGGACATCAAGATGCCGCGCATGGACGGAATGGATCTTCTGCAGCGTTTGCGCCAGAAGACCTCGATGCCGGTCATTTTCCTGACCTCCAAGGATGACGAGATCGACGAGGTGCTCGGCCTGCGCATGGGGGCCGATGACTACGTCAAGAAACCCTTCTCGCAGCGTCTGCTGGTCGAGCGTATCCGCGCGCTTCTGCGCCGGCAGGATGCGGTGGCCGGTGACATCGTCGGGGATACCGAGGAAACCAAGGTGATGGAACGGGGCGAGTTGCGGATGGATCCGCTGCGCCATTCCGTGACCTGGAAAGGCCGTGACGTGTCGCTGACCGTCACCGAATTCCTGCTGCTTCAAGCGCTGGCACAGCGTCCGGGCTTCGTGAAAAGCCGTGACCAGTTGATGGACGTGGCTTATGATGATCAAGTGTATGTTGATGACCGCACGATCGACAGCCATATCAAGCGGCTGCGCAAGAAGATGCGGACGGCGGATCCTGAATTTTCAGCGATCGAGACCCTGTATGGTATCGGCTACAGATATAACGAAGAGTGATGGCACTCGCAGAAAGGATCAGCTTGCGCGACGCGACGCCTCGGCGGGACGGTGATGTCATTCTGGGTGACGATTTCGTCGCCCCGGATACCGTTGTCGAAGGGGAATTGCGTCACAAGCGTGAGCGGCGTGGCCTGTTCTCACTCAAGGACTCCCCGCTGACCCGCAAGATCATCACCTTCAACCTGGTGGCATTGAACATCCTGGTGGCGGGTATCCTGCTGATGAACTCCTCGCGGGAACCATTGGCGGTGCAGCGTATCAACAGCCTTCTTGGTGAAGCGGAACTGATCGCCAGTGTCTTCGAAGTTCAGGCCGCGATGGGCCTGAACGCGGAGATGGGCGCGACTGCAGACAGCACGCTTGCCGCCCTTGATCTGCGCAGCGGGCTTGAGGTGTTTGTCTTCGACGCCCAAGGCGCCCTGCTGGGGCAGGGATCCGGCGCCGGTATCCTGCAATCCGGCGGCACGGTGCGTAATGAACCCACCATCATCGTCGATTTCCTGTCCTGGCTCTGGGCTGGCGTGTCCGGCGTGATGTCCCTTGGTGATGACCAGCCCGGTCTGACGCATCAAGAACTGGCGCGCGTTCAGGTCGAACAGGCGCTGGCCAGTGGCACGACCTACAGTACGGCGCATGATGTCAGCGGAACGACCACCTTCACGGTGGCAAGTCCGGTCATCAAGGATGGAAAGCCATTCGGGGCTGTTGCCTTGGTCAATGCGGGTGGCGAGATCGATACGCTTGTCCGGATCGAGCGAGAGCGCGTGCTGCAGATGTTCCTGATCGCCACGCTGGTGTCGATCGGATTGAGCATCGTTCTGGCCTCGACCATTGCCAATCCCATTTCCGATCTGGCGGCCGCGGCCGAGATCGGACGCGACCGTGATCGTCGCAAGGCGGCCAACGGGCGCATCCGCATCCCCGACATGACGGCGCGCCCCGACGAGATCGGTCGCCTGTCCGGCGCTTTGCGCGGCATGGTGTCCGCGCTTTATGACCGTATCGACGGGAACGAGCAGTTTGCCGCGGACGTGGCGCATGAGATCAAGAACCCGCTGGCCTCGCTGCGCTCTGCCGTCGGCACGCTGCGCGTGGCCAAGCGTGACGATCAGCGCGCCAAGCTGCTGGACGTGATCGAGCATGATGTCCGCCGGCTGGATCGTCTTGTCTCGGACATCTCGAACGCCTCCCGGCTGGACAGTGAACTGGTCAAGGAAGAGCAGGAGCCTTTCGATCTTCTCAGGATGCTGGGGAATCTTGGCGACTACCTGGGGCAGGAAGCCCGCGGGCAGGGGATCGACTTCATCACCGATCTTCCGGACGAGCCGATTGTCGTGCATGGGCTTGAGGCGCGATTGGCACAGGTTTTCGTGAACCTGATCACCAATGCGATCAGTTTCTGCGAGGATGGCGACGCGATCCGCGTCTGGGCGCGCCAGCGCGAGAACCGGGTGCTTGTCGTGGTCGAGGATACGGGCCCCGGCATCCCCGAAGAGGCGCTGACGAAAGTCTTCAAGCGGTTCTATTCGGAACGGCCCGCAGGCCAGTTCGGCAATAACTCGGGCCTTGGGCTGGCCATTTCAAAGCAGATCGTCGAAGCGCATGATGGCGTGATCTGGGCCGAGAACATCCGCCCCACCGATGCGGATCCGACTTCTGAACCGCTGGGCGCGCGCTTTGTCGTGGGCCTGCCCGTCTGAGATGCAGGAGGACCAGCAGGGGGCGGGACGGTCTGACACCCAGACGCGTCTCGTCCTTCACGCCACCACCGTGGCCCTGCATGGTCAAGCCGTCCTGATCAGGGGCGAATCCGGGCGCGGAAAGTCGTCGCTTGCGCTGCAGCTCATGGCGCTGGGCGCGGGACTGGTGGCGGATGATCGCACCTGCATCTGGCGCGACGATTGCGGTGCCGACGGGGACCTTGTCATGGCCGACGCGCCGGATACGCTGCGCGGCCGGATCGAGGCACGGGGCATCGGCATCCTTGAGGCGGATGCCGCCGGGCCCTGCCGGATCGGTCTTGTCGTGGATCTTGACCGGTTGGAAGAGGCGCGCCTGCCACCCTATCGAACGATTGACCTGCTGGGGCTTTCCCTTCCGCTGGTTCACAGAGTAGACAGCCCTGCTTTTCCTGCCGGAATTCTGCAATATCTTGCAGCAGGGCGGGTGGCGTAGGCGAAAGGCGAACCGACATGGCCGTCAAGACCGGACAGATTTCGGATGGCATGCCGCAGGCGGACGGTGCCGGGCAGCGCGTTGTGCTGGTCACCGGTCCATCAGGCGCAGGGCGTTCCACCGCCATCAACGCGCTGGAAGATTCGGGCTTTGAGGCGATCGACAACCTGCCCATCTCGATGTTGCCGCGCCTGCTGGACGGGCCGCCGCTCAGTCGCCCGCTGGCGCTGGGGCTGGATGTGCGCAACCGTGACTTTTCGACCAATGCATTGATAGAGACGATCGACAGGTTGGGGCTTACACCGGGGCTGGAGCCTGCGCTTCTTTATCTCGACAGCCGGGCCGAGGTGCTGGAGCGGCGATATTCGGAAACGCGTCGGCGGCACCCGATGTCCCCCGCCGAAAGTCCCGAGATCGGTATCGCGCGCGAACTTGATCTTCTGGGACCGATCCGCGCGCGTGCCGATATCCTGATCGACACGTCGGACCTGACGCCGCATGAGCTGCGCGCCGAGATCGAGCGCATGTTCACCGGCACCGGCGGTCGGCATCTGGCGGTCACGATCAATTCCTTTTCCTACAAGCGCGGCATGCCGCGCGGGATGGACACGGTGTTCGATTGCCGGTTCCTGCGGAATCCCTATTGGGAAGAAAGCCTGCGCGCGCTGGATGGGCGCGACCCCCGGGTCGCGGCTCATATCGCAGGCGATCCCCGGCAAGAAGCCTTTTTTGCCAAGGTCCTGGACCTGATCCTTTTGCTTCTGCCCGCCTACAAGGAAGAGGGAAAGTCCCATTTTGCGATCGGATTTGGCTGTACCGGGGGGCAGCACAGGTCGGTTGCCATGACGGAAAAGCTGGCCTTGACCCTTGCTAAGGAAGGCTGGCAAGTGTCAATAAGGCATCGCGAACTGGAGCGACGCGATGCCTCTCTGCCAGCCAACCGGCCCGCGGCCGGCGCAACATCGATGTGAGGGAAAACATCCGTGATCGGTATCGTGATTGTCGCCCATGGTGGTCTGGCCAAAGAATACCTTGCCGCTGTCGAACATGTCGTCGGCAAGCAGAAGGGCATTCTCGCCATCTCGATCGAGGCTGATCATGATCGCGGTCAAAAGCAGCAGGAGATCATGGAGGCCGCAGATGCGGTCGATACCGGAAGCGGTGTCGTGGTCGTGACGGACATGTTCGGCGGCTCGCCCAGCAACCTGTCGCTGCGCGCCTGTGCGCCTGACGACCGTCGCATCCTTTACGGGGCCAATCTTCCGATGCTGATCAAACTGGCGAAAAGCCGCCATTTGCCGATTGGTGATGCCGTGCGCCATGCGCTGGAAGCGGGCCGCAAGTACATTGACACACAGAACATAACTTCGGACCAAGAATAATCATGACGCAAACAGTGCACCGCAGCCTGAAGATCATCAACGAAAAGGGTCTTCACGCCCGCGCCTCGGCCAAGCTTGTGGAAGTGGTTGAAGGTTTCGACGCCACGGCAGAGGTCAGCCGCGAGGGGCTGAGTGCTTCGGGCGACAGTATCATGGGGCTTTTGATGTTGGCAGCATCGAAAGGAACCACTATTGAGGTTCAGATCAGCGGCCCGGATGCCGGTGCCCTTGCCGACGCCCTTGAGGCTCTTGTGGCCGACCGGTTCGGCGAAGGCATGTAAAGCCGGCCCTGGATACTGAGGACGGCACGACAGCGAGCTCGAGGTGGTCGATATTCAAGAACATAGCCCCGCAACGGACCACGACGGTTCTGCCGCGCCGCATCAGACGGTGTACGACCGAGGCAGCCTGACCTATTCGAACACTTTCGACAGTCCGTTGCGCGGGGCCATCATCCGCATGATGGAGTGGATGACCGGAAAGATCAGCATCATCCGGCGTGTCCGGGAATTCGAACGGCGCGGGGCGCCGACCGGCCAGGCTTTCTGGCCGGCCACGATGGATGTCATGGGGATCTATCTGCTGACCCCTGCCGAACAATTGGCGCGCATCCCCGCCAAGGGGCCCGTGGTGTTCGTGGCAAACCACCCGCATGGCCTGGTCGACGGGATGATCCTTGCCGATCTGATCGGCCGGGTCCGGGATGACTACCGCATCCTGACGCGATCTTTGCTGACCGGCATCGACGAGAGCGCCGCCAGCTACATGATCCCGGTGCCCTTTCCGCATGAACCCGATGCGCAGCGCAAGATGATCGAGATGCGCAATGCGGCGATGGATCATCTGGGTCAGGGCGGATTGATCGCGCTGTTCCCGTCGGGCGTCGTGGCGACATCGAAGACCATGTTCGGTCCGGCGATCGAGGCTGAATGGAACGTATTTACCGCAAAGATGATCCGCCGCTCGGGGGCAACTGTCGTGCCCTGCTATTTCCCCGGATCGAATTCGCGCTGGTACCAGATTGCCAACCGGATTTCGCCGGTGTTGCGGCAGGGGCTGTTGCTGCATGAGGTCGTGCATGCCTTCGACAAGCCACAGGCGCCTGTCATCGGGCATCCGATCTCGCCCGAAGAGGCGGACCACCGCGGTCGTGACCCGCGCGCCTTCATGGCCTGGTTGCGGGAGCATACGCTGTCCCTGAGGGGCTGAAGCAGTGCAACGAAAAGGGGGCTGTCTGCCCCCTGTCCCTGCGGGACTCCCCCCGAGGATATTTAAGGCAAGAAGAAGCCTAGCGTGTCGGGACCGGAACCTCGCCGCGATAATCGTAGAACCCGCGCTGGGTCTTGCGGCCAAGCCATCCGGCCTCGACGTATTTTGTCAGCAGCGGGCAGGGGCGGTACTTGGTATCGGCCAGACCGTCATGCAGGACGTTCATGATGGCAAGGCAGGTATCCAGTCCGATGAAATCCGCCAGTTCCAGCGGCCCCATGGGGTGATTGGCCCCAAGCTTCATGGATTCGTCGATGGACTTCACCGAGCCGACGCCTTCGTACAGGGTATAGACCGCCTCGTTGATCATGGGCATCAGGATGCGGTTGACGATGAAGGCCGGGAAGTCTTCGGCCGAGGCTGCGGTCTTGCCCAGTTTTTCGACCACCTTGAGGCAGGCGGCATAGGTGGGCTCATCGGTTGCGATGCCGCGGATCAGTTCGACCAGCTGCATGACCGGCACCGGGTTCATGAAGTGAAACCCCATGAACCTTTCCGGCCGATCGGTGCGGCTGGCCAGCCGGGTGATCGAGATCGACGAGGTGTTCGAGGTCAGGATCGTGTGCGGCGCAAGATGCGGCAGAAGCTCGTCGAAGATCTTCTGCTTGACCGTCTCGCGTTCCGTGGCCGCTTCGATGATCAGGTCGCAGGGCCCAAGATCGGTCAGCGCCAGTGTCGTCTTGATGCGCGCCATTGCGGCGTCCTTGTCGATCTGGCTGACCTTGCCGCGGCTGACCTGGCGGTCAAGGTTGCGCGAGATCAGCGCGACAGCCGTGTCAAGCGCGTCCTGGCTGATATCGGTCATCAGCACGTCATACCCGGCCAGAGCCGTGACATGTGCGATGCCATTGCCCATCTGGCCTGCGCCAACGATGCCGATGCTTTGAATATCCATGGGCGTCCTGCTTTCCCTTGTGCCTGTCGCCGCCGACAATAGGCCGGGGCGGCGGGGCCGTGCAAGGCCACAGGCGTCAGGACGGATCGTTAATAATTTCGCTCAATTGCATGTTTAAGGGAATCGCAAGTTCTTTGCGTGATTCTGCCCGACGGGTGAGTTTCAACAATCGGGTGGGATAGATGACCTATGACGCAACCGGCCAAGGTGGCCTGAACTATTTTCCATGCCGCTATGGGCGATCGCGCTTGCAGTTTCGCGGCCCAAGGCGGCGCCTTGGCGGTGATTATGCACTGTTCCTGGGGGGGACTGAAACCTATGGGCGTTTCATCGCGAAACCCTTTCCCGCGCTGATCGAGGATGCGACGGGCCTGAAATGCGTCAATTTCGGTTGGCAGAACGCCGGGGTGGATGCCTTCCTGAATGACACCACGGTGATGGAGGTGGCCAACCAGTCGCGCGTGACGGTCGTGCAGGTCATGGGCGCACAGAACATGTCCAACCGGTTCTACGCGGTACATCCGCGGCGCAACGACCGTTTCCTGAATGCGTCCGGCTTGATGAAGCAGATGTTCCGCGATGTGGATTTCACCGATTTTGCCTTCAACCGGCACATGCTGTCCTCGATCCGGCAGCTTTCACCGGATCGCTACCGCATGATCCGGGAGGAGTTGAAACAGGCCTGGCTCGCGCGCATGCGCCACCTGTTGCAGGGTATCGGCGGGCGGACGGTGTTGCTGTGGTTCGCGGATCATGAACCGCTCTGCGGGGATCCACAGGATGCAGGCCCAGCCGTCGTGCCGGGGGATGATCTTGGGCGTGATCCGCTGTTCGTGGACAGGTCCATGATCGAAGAGCTTCGCCCCCTAGTGACCCAGGTGGTCGAGGTTACCGCCAGCCCGCAGGCGCTTGCCAGGGGAACCGAAGGCATGGTGTTTTCACCGTTGGAGGCCCCGGCAGCGGCCGGGCTGATGGGGCCTGCTGCGCATCAGGAGGTCGCAGAGATGCTGGCCCCGGTGCTGCAAGCCATGATGGGGGGGCGGGCGATGCCGTGACGGGTTGCGACAGCGCAAAACGAAAGGCCCGCCTGAGAGGGCGGGCCTTCTGGTGGTCCCTTGCGGGTGTCACCTGCGTCAGATCTTCTCGATCAGTTCCGGGACAGCGCTGAAGAGGTCTGCCACCAGACCGTAATCGGCGACCTGGAAGATCGGCGCCTCTTCATCCTTGTTGATGGCGACGATGATCTTGCTGTCCTTCATGCCGGCGAGGTGCTGGATCGCACCCGAGATGCCGACGGCGACATAAAGATCGGGTGCCACGACCTTGCCGGTCTGGCCGACCTGCCAGTCGTTCGGCGCATAGCCCGAGTCGACGGCCGCGCGGGATGCGCCGACGGCGGCGCCCAGCTTGTCGGCCAGCTTCTCGATCAGGGCGAAGTCGGCTTCGGAGCCCACGCCGCGCCCGCCGGACACGACCACGCCCGCGCTGGTCAGTTCGGGACGGTCCGATGCCGCGACCTTGTCTTCAACCCATTCGGACAGGCCGGGATTGTCGCCGGTAGCGATGGCTTCGACAGGGGCCGAGCCACCCATCGGGGCCAGATCGAAGGTCGAGGTGCGGATCGTCATCACCTTGACGCTGTCGGTGGATTTCACTGTCTGGATCGCGTTGCCCGCATAGATCGGACGCTCGAACGTGTCGGCATCGACCACGCCGACCACGTCGGACAGGATCATCACGTCCAGCAGGGCCGCAACGCGCGGCATGATGTTCTTCGCATCCGTCGTGGAGGGGGCCACGATATGCGAATAATTGCCTGCCAGGCTGACGATCAGGGCCGCCACGGGTTCGGCCAGGCGATGACCATAAAGTGCATCCTCGGCAACCAGCACCCTGGATACACCTTCGATCTTCGCGGCCTCGTCGGCTGCGGCTTTTGCCGTTGCACCCGTGCAGAGCACGGTCACATCGCCCAGTTTCCCGGCAGCGGTCACGGCCTTGGCGGTGGCGTCCACCGCCAGCGTGCCGTCAGTCACTTCACCAATCAGAAGAACAGCCATCACACAGCCCCCGCTTCCTTGAGTTTCGCCACAAGCTCGTCGACCGAGCCCACCTTGATACCTGCCGCCCGTGCCGCCGGTTCCGAGGTCTTGACCACGGTCAGGCGCGGGGTGACATCGACGCCGTAATCGGCGGCGGTCTTTTCATCGAGCGGCTTCTTCTTGGCCTTCATGATGTTGGGAAGGCTGGCATAGCGCGGCTCGTTCAGGCGCAGGTCGGCGGTCACGATCGTCGGCAGCTTGACCTTGATCGTCTGCAGGCCGCCGTCCACCTCGCGGGTGACCAGCGCGTGATCGCCCTGCACGTCCAGATCCGAGGCGAAGGCCGCCTGGGACCAGCCCAGCAGCGCCGACAGCATCTGGCCGGTCGCATTCATGTCGTTGTCGATCGCCTGCTTGCCCGCGATCACCAGGCCGGGGGCCTCCTCGGCGATGACGGCCTTGAGGATCTTGGCCACCGCCAGCGGCTCGATGTCGTTGTGCACGTCATCGGAGGCGACGACCAGGATCGCGCGATCCGCACCCATGGCCAGCGCAGTGCGCAGTGTTTCCTGCGCCTGCTTCACGCCGATGGAGACAACCACGACTTCGTCGGCCTTGCCCGCTTCCTTCAGCCGGATCGCCTCTTCCACGGCGATCTCGTCGAACGGGTTCATCGACATCTTCACATTGGCGAGATCGACACCGCTTCCGTCCGCCTTGACGCGAACCTTCACGTTATAGTCGATCACACGTTTGACAGGCACGAGTACCTTCATTGGCGTGGTCTCCCTCAGATTGCGGGAAGACGATTTACGACTCCCCAGATAACACTCTGCGCGTTGATATAATCTTGCGCGCCGGTGAAACAGGGCAAAATCGTCACGTCATGGTCATAAGACGCCGCGTTTTTCGGTCAGGATGTCCCATCGTGGGACATTGACGCAAATTAACGGTTCGCCCCCGGCACCCAGAGAACATCTGCGCGGCCGTCATCGTTGGCGACGCGGGCCGCCACGAAGAACCAGTCGGACAAGCGGTTGAGATATTTGACCGCATCCGGGTTCACGGTTTCCATCGTCGCCAGTTCCACGGTTTCACGCTCCGCGCGGCGGCTGATGGTGCGGCACAGGTGAAGATAGGCGGCAAGTGCCGAACCGCCGGGCAGAATGAAGCTGCGCAGGGGTTCCAGACGGCTGTTCATCGCGTCGATTTCTGCCTCGAGCCGGTCCACCTGCGCCTTGACCATGCGCAAGGGCGGGTATTCTGCATCCGCGTCACGCTCCATGTCGGGGCGGCACAGATCCGCGCCAAGATCGAACAGGTCGTTCTGGATCCGCGCCAGCGCCGCGTCCAGCTCCGTGTCGGCATGCAGACGGGCCATCCCGACGGTGGCATTTGCCTCGTCCACGGTGCCATAGGCGGTCACGCGCATCGAATGCTTGGCGACGCGCGCGCCATTCCCCAGCGCGGTTTCGCCGTCATCGCCGGTCTTGGTGTAGATCTTGTTCAGAACAATCATGTCTTATCCCTGTCTGCGGAGCCAAACGAACAGAAGTATGAGAACAACCGCGCCCAATTGCGCCCCGATCCGCCAGCGCATGATCTTGTTGGCATATTTGCGATTGAACTCGCCGCCCTTGGCGAAGCCGCCGATGCCCAGCAGCAGGATGCCCAGCACCGCAAGACAGGCTGCGACCACAACGTAGAACAGGGGATCGTCCCTCATCACTTCAGTCCTTTTTTCCTTGTCTCGCCCCATGTAGAGGGCGCGCGACAAAAAGCGAACCTGAATTTTGCCGCAAGGGGTGTGGCGTCAGCCCTTGGCCAGCACCCAATCCAGCGCCCGCGTCGGCAGGATGCGGCGCAACAGGCCCATCGCATAGGTCGGCGTGGTGACGTAATAGCGTGCCCTGGGCCGCGGTGCCTCAAGCGCATGGATCAATTTCGCGGTCACCGCAGAGGCCGGCAATTCGAACCTGTCCTTCCTGATCTTCGGCTCGTAAAGCCGCTTGAGCAGGGTGCTGCGATACTGATCGGCGCGCGGGCTGTTCTGCCAGTCGATCCAGCGTTCGAAATGGGGAATCGAGTTGGCGCGGATGCGGCTGGCGATGGGGCCGGGTTCGATCAGGATGACATCGATGCCGGTGCCGCGCATCTCGATCCTGAGTGTGTCGCTGAGCGCCTCGATGGCATATTTGGTGGCGTTGTAGGCAGAGCGCCACGGCGCCACCACCAACCCCAGCACCGACGAGCAGTTGATGATCCGGCCATGCCCCTGGGCGCGCATCACCGGGATGACCAGCCGTGTCAGGTCATGCCAACCGAAAACGTTGACTTCGAAAATCTCGGCCAGGGCTTCGCGCGGAAGGTCCTCGGCGGCGCCCGGGCAGGCATAGGCACCATTGTTGAACAGCGCATCCAGCCTGCCGCCGGTCTGATCCAGCACATGTGCAAGCGCGGCGCGGATCGACGCGGGATCGGCATAGTCCAGTTGCACGGCATCCAGCCCTTCGGCGCTGAGCCGGTCGACATCCGCCTGCTGGCGGCATGCCGCAAAGACGCGCCAACCCCGCGCCTTGAGGCCATGCGCCGCGTCGTAACCGATACCTGAGGAACAGCCGGTGATGAGGATGGTTTTCGTGTTCATGCCGCCGTCATCGCAACTGGCGCGTCATGTTGCAACACCTGACGGTGCGTGGATCAACCGTTGCCTTTCGAGACAAGCGTGCCAAGGACCCAGCCGACCCTGTTGCTTTCGATGGCGCGCATCCTCATCCAACCGTTGTCGAAGGTTTCCAGAACCTCCACCTCTGTGCCTCGCGACAGTTTGGCCACAACGCCGTAGCGCGTGCCGGGACCGCTGCGGAAATTCACGACATTTCCGGTGATGCGGCGGATATCGCGTGTCACTTCCTGTTGGGCGGGGGTGCTGGTTGCGATGATCTGCTCCAGCGGTGCTGTGTCGGCAGGCTGTGCCAGATTCAGTGTTGCGGTCCAGCGGATGACATCGTTCGCCTGCCCATCCGCAGAAACCGCGATGGGGCGAAGGGTCATGTCCTCGGGCAGATCGCCCAGCCCGCCCGGATCGAAGTCCGAGCTGTTCATGCTGACGGTGTCAAGAATGACCGTGTCGATCTTGTCCTGTGCAACAGTGGCGACGACAGTGGGCTGTGCCGCGGCTTCGGCTTTCAAGCGCAGGGCTTCAGCCTGCCGTGACCCTTCGCGGGGCTGATAATCGGCGCCGCCGCTCAGCGTATAGAAAGACCATCCAAGAAATGCAAAAGTTGCCGTCATCAGACGCCACATGCCCATACCCCCAAACACACAAACTCACGAAAAACAGCCGAAAACCGACTGGGCAGGATTCCGCCTATATCTGATTCGGCCTGATAGGCATTGTCATTTTTTCAGAAATTGCCGCGCTGTTGTACGCTGGTTGCTTTACCAAGCTGCGGTGTGCGTCTATCACCTGACGCATGAGCGACCTGATCGACGATAATGTCCCGAACCCTTCCGAGGTGTCCGAACCGCTGCGCCGCGCGATTGGCGAGCGCTACCTGACCTATGCCTTGTCGACGATCATGCATCGCGCGCTGCCTGACGCGCGCGACGGCCTGAAGCCCGTGCATCGCCGCATCCTTTATGCGATGCGCGAACTGCGGCTCAGCAGCAGCGGGGGCTTCCGCAAGTCGGCCAAGATCTCGGGCGACGTGATGGGGAACTATCACCCGCATGGCGATGCGGCGATCTATGATGCGATGGCGCGTCTGGCGCAGGATTTCAACGTCCGCTATCCGCTGGTGGACGGGCAGGGCAACTTCGGCAATATCGACGGCGACAACCCGGCCGCCGCACGCTACACCGAAGCGCGCATGACCCCCGCCGCCGAGGCGCTGATGGAGGGGCTGACGGAAAACGCCGTCGATTTCCGCCCCAACTATGACGGCACACTTGAGGAACCCGTGGTCTTCCCGGCGGCGTTTCCGAACCTTCTGGCGAACGGGTCATCCGGGATCGCGGTCGGCATGGCGACCAACATTCCGCCGCATAACATCGAAGAACTGGTGGGCGCCTGTCTGCACCTGATCAAATCGCCTGACGCGCGGGATGAAACCCTGCTGCAATATGTACCGGGACCCGATTTTCCGACCGGCGGCGTGATCGTCGAACCGCGCGAAAGCATCGCCGAGGCCTATCGCACCGGGCGTGGTGCCTTCCGTCTGCGCTGCAAATGGGAGGTCGAGGATCTGGGCCGTGGCCAGTGGCAGATCGTGATCACCGAGATCCCCTATCAGGTACAGAAATCCAAGCTGATCGAGAAGATCGCGGAACTGATACAAACCAAGAAGATCCCCATTCTGGGCGATGTGCGCGACGAATCCGCAGATGACGTGCGTCTGGTGCTGGAGCCGCGCGCGCGCACGGTCGATGCGAATGTGCTGATGGGCATGATGTTCCGCAACTCGGACCTCGAAGTGCGGTTCAGCCTGAACATGAACGTGTTGATCGATGGTCTGACGCCCAAGGTCTGTTCGCTGAAAGAAGTGCTGCGCGCCTTCCTTGATCACCGGCGCGAGGTGCTGCAGCGCCGGTCCCGCCACCGGCTGGAAAAGATCGATCACCGGCTGGAAGTGCTGGAAGGCTTCATCATCGCCTTCCTGAACCTCGACCGCGTGATCGACATCATCCGCTATGATGACGATCCCAAGCGCGCGCTGATGTACGAGAACTGGGGCAACCCCCATGCGCGGGCGACGTCCGAGAAGGATTACGTCTCGCCCCTGGCCGGACGGAGCATCACCGAAGCCGACGAGCCCGAACTGACCGAGGTGCAGGCCGAGGCGATCCTGAACATGCGCCTGCGGTCGTTGCGGCGGCTGGAGGAGATCGAGCTGATCCGCGAGCGCGACGCGCTGATGGAAGAGCGCGCCACGCTGGAGGATCTGCTGGACAGCGAAAAGCTGCAGTGGGCGGCGATCGCCGATCAGCTGCGCGAGGTGCGCAAGCAGTTCGGCGCGTCCAGCCCGGGCGGCGCGCGGCGCACCCAGTTCGCCGAGGCGGGCGAGGTCGAGGAAGTGCCGCTGGAGGCGATGATCGAGCGCGAGCCGCTGACCGTGATCTGTTCGCAGATGGGCTGGATCCGGGCGATGTCGGGCCATATCGACCTGACCCGCGAGATCAAGTTCAAGGACGGCGACGGGCCGCGTTTCGCCTTCCATGCGGAAACCACCGACAAGCTGCTGGTCTTTGCCTCGAACGGGCGTTTCTACACCGTGGGGGCGATGAACCTGCCCGGTGGGCGCGGCATGGGTGAGCCGCTGCGCCTGATGGTGGATCTGCCGAACGAGGCGCAGATCGTGGACATCCTGATCCACAAGCCGGGGCGCAAGTTGCTGGTCGCATCGTCGGCGGGGGATGGTTTCGTCGTGTCCGAGGATGAGGTCGTCGCACAGACCCGCGCCGGCAAGCAGGTGCTGAACCTGTCGGGTGATGCGCGCGCGCTGGTGTGCCGTCCGGTGTCGGGCGATCACGTGGCCTGCGTGGGCGAGAACCGCAAGGTCCTGGTCTTTCCGCTGGACGAGTTGCCGGAAATGGCGCGCGGCAAGGGCGTGCGGCTGCAGAAGTTCAAGGATGGCGGGCTGTCGGATGCGATCACCTTTGCGCTGTCCGACGGGCTCAGCTGGCATGATCCCGCGGGGCGCACCCGCACCGAAAGCGACCTGGCCGAATGGCTGGGCAAACGTGCCAGCGCAGGCCGGATGGCGCCACGCGGATTTCCGCGCGACAACAGGTTCACCTGACGGTGGGGCGGTGCCGGTCTAGGCCGGGTCCGCCTGCAGCCACACACCGCCCTCGGGGCGTAGGGTCAGGATCATCACGGGTTTCGGATCGCGGCCCGGCACCGGGCGGAAGCGGAACCGTGACAGCAGGGTGGCCAGGATGATCACGGCCTCCTGCAGGGCGAAGCTGGCGCCGATGCAGATGCGCGGCCCATCCCCGAAGGGCAGGTAGGCATAGCGCGGCACGGCCTTGCGGTCGGCGAAGCGTTCCGGGCGGAAGCTGTCCGGGTCATCCCACAGCAGATGATTGCGGTGCAGGGCATAGATCGGGATCATCACGGTGTCGCCGGGCCTGATCTCGCGCCCGCCCAGTGTGTCGGCGGCTTGTGCTGTCCGCGACACGAGACCGGCGGGGGGGTAGAGGCGCAGTGCCTCGTCCACGATCTGGCGGATGAAGGGCAGCGCCTCGACATCCGCGCCGGTCGCGGCGCGGCCTTGCAGGACCGATTGAGCTTCGGCCCTCGCGCGGTCCTGCACCTCGGGATCAAAGGCGCAGAGGTAAAGCGCCCAGCCCAGGGTCAGGGCGGTGGTTTCATGACCTGCGACGATGAAGGTCAGCAGGTTGTCGCGCAGCTCGCCCGTATCCATCTGACGTTTCGTTTCGGGGTCTTCCCCGGCCAGCAGCAGGTCCAGCAGATCGGGCACCGCCTTGCCATGGCCCGCGCGGCGTCGCTGATCGATGGATTGATCCGCCACACCCTTCATCTGTTTGAGGGCGGCGCCCGACATCATCCGCCCCGGTCGCGGCACCCAGTCGGGAAAGCCCAGGATGTCGAAAAGGCTGATCTTGCCCGCCTCGCTGATATAGGCGTCGATGGCCTTGTGCACCGCGTCGCGATCAAAACCGCCGCCGCCCGAAAAGGTGACGTCACTGATCACGTCGAAGGTGGCGCGCACCATTTCGTCGAACATGTCCACCGCGCGCGGCCCTGCGGTCGCGACGCGTTCGGCTGACCTTTCGGCGGCGGCGGTCATGATCGGGGCCAGGTTCATCACGTTGCGATGCGAGAATACGGGTGCGGCCGCACGGCGCTGCCAGCGCCAGTGCGCGCCTTCGGCCACGAACAATGATTCGCCGATCGCGGGGCGCAGCAGGTTCTTGGTGACGTCCGACTTGGGGTAATCGTCCAGCCGTTCCAGCAGCATCTGGCGGATGGCGTCCGGGTCCATAACCATGTGCCAGCGCTTGCCGGTCTTGCCGCTGACCATGGGTTGGCGGGTTGCGATCTCGGGGATGATCGACAGCACGTTCTGGCGCGCGGCATTCAGGCTTTTCAGCAGCCCCCAGGGTTCCGTGACAAGTGGAACGCGCACGGGCTGGCGCCGTGGTCCGGGCGCTGGCGTGTCGATGGTCTCTGCGTGGGACATGGGCGGATGCCTCCTTGGAGAAGGATATAGGGCGTGGGAGCGTTCGGCAAACGGGTCACGGCGCGCGCCAAGCTGCCGCAGGCGCGTTGCGCGCAAGGTTCCGCTGCGCTATGCCCGAGACATCGCCGCGAAGGACTATGCCATGTTCCGTCTGCTTGCCCTGCTTTCCTCGGTCCTTCTGATGGCCGCCTGCACCAATCCGAACGACCTGGATGAGGCGCCGGCCGATCTGGGCGATTTCCGCCTTGGCCATAACGTTGTCGTGGCCTCGAAGATGACGCGCGGGCCTGTATCGCGCGAGGCGACGCCGGAGGAATGGCAGGAATCGCTGAAAGGCGCGATCGACGAACGTTTCGGCCGCTACGAGGGGGATCGCCTCTATCACCTCGGGGTCAGCGTCGAAGGTTATGTGCTGGCGCAACCGGGCATTCCGATCGTGGCCTCGCCGAACTCTGTCCTGATCCTGTTGCTGACGGTCTGGGATGATGCTCTCAGCCAGAAGATGAACACGCCCCCCGAACAGATCACCGTGATCGAGACGATTTCAGGCAACACCATCCTTGGGTCCGGTCTGACCCAGTCCAAGGAAGTGCAGATGCGCAACCTCAGCCGGAATGCGGCCAAGCAGATCGAGAATTTCCTTGTTCGCAGGCGCGCTGCCGAAGGGTGGTTCGGTGAGGGCACGAATGCGGCGCAAGAGCCGGATGCGGCGACGTCCGAGAACGATGAGCCCGCTGTCGCCGCGACCTCGGCCGCCCCGGTGATCAACCCGCCGCTGCGGCCGGTCGCGGCGCCGGCCCGGATCGCTCCGCCGCGCGGTGCGATCCTTCAGGAGCCCGAGGTTCTGGCGCCGCCGTCCCAGTGACCCGTCCGCGCCAAGAGACGCTTGATTTTCCCCGGCCAAGTCAATAAACGGCGCGCGGAGACAGAAACGGGTTTGTCCGAAGAGCGGGCGGCCCCCGAACAGAAGGCGCTGCGCAGGATGGGCAAGGCAAAGTTTGAACGTAACAAACCGCACGTTAACATCGGCACGATTGGTCACGTTGACCACGGCAAGACGACGCTGACGGCTGCGATCACGAAGTATTTCGGCGAATTCCGCGCGTATGACCAGATCGATGGCGCGCCGGAAGAGAAGGCGCGCGGGATCACGATCTCGACCGCGCACGTTGAATACGAGACCGAGACGCGTCACTACGCACACGTCGACTGCCCCGGCCACGCTGACTATGTGAAGAACATGATCACGGGTGCTGCGCAGATGGACGGCGCGATCTTGGTTGTGAACGCCGCTGACGGCCCGATGCCGCAGACGCGCGAGCACATCCTGCTGGGCCGCCAGGTGGGCATCCCCTACATGGTCGTCTACATGAACAAGGTTGACCAGGTTGACGACGAGGAGCTGCTGGAGCTGGTGGAGATGGAGATCCGCGAGCTTCTGACCTCCTACGAGTATCCTGGCGACGACATTCCGATCATCAAGGGTTCGGCCCTGGCGGCGATGGAAGGCCGTGACGCGGAGATCGGCGAGAACTCGATCCGCGCGCTGATGGAAGCGGTTGACAGCTACATCCCGACGCCCGAGCGTGCCGTGGACAAGCCGTTCCTGATGCCGATCGAAGACGTGTTCTCGATCTCGGGCCGTGGTACCGTTGTGACCGGCCGTATCGAGCGTGGCGTGATCAACGTCGGCGACAGCATCGAGATCGTGGGGATCAAGGACACCAAGACGACGACCTGCACGGGCGTCGAAATGTTCCGCAAGCTGCTGGATCGTGGTGAGGCCGGCGACAACGTGGGCGTTCTGCTGCGCGGTATCGACCGTGAAGGCGTCGAGCGCGGTCAGGTTCTTTGCAAGCCGAAGTCCGTGAACCCGCACACCCAGTTCGAGGCAGAAGCCTACATCCTGACGAAGGAAGAAGGCGGCCGTCACACGCCGTTCTTCGCGAACTACCGTCCGCAGTTCTACTTCCGCACGACCGACGTGACCGGGACCGTGACGCTGCCCGAGGGCACTGAGATGGTGATGCCGGGCGACAACCTGAAGTTCACCGTCGAACTGATCGCACCGATCGCGATGGAAGACGGCCTGCGCTTCGCCATCCGTGAAGGCGGTCGTACCGTCGGCGCGGGTGTCGTGTCCAAAATTCTGAAGTAAAAGACCACTTCGGATCAGGAAAATGCGGAAAGAGCCCCCCATGCGGGCGGGGGCTCTTTTCTTGTTCGGGGAGGCCGTGTTGTGTGCCGGACCTTGCTCTGCTAGCGTTCGGGACAGTGTGAACGGTGTCCTTGCGGTAAAGAGTTGTCGAATGCCAGACGCGTTGCAGAACCCCTACGAGGCCTTGCCGCAGCGGGCCTATTGGCGCCCGGCCGTGGCGGATGTTGGCGCTTTCGGGCTGACCGAACTCTGGACGCCGAAGTTTCGCATTCTTCCCAAGGACCGCATCGTCACGGCCGGCAGCTGTTTCGCGCAGCATATCGGGCGGGCGCTTGCGGCGCGGGGGTATGACTGGGTCAATGCCGAACCCGCGCCACCTTTCCTGAGTGCCGAGGACGCGCGCCGCTTCAACTATGGCATCTTCAGTTTCCGCACGGGCAACATCTATACGCCCCGCATGCTGCGGCAATGGCTGGAACTGGCGTTCGAGACGCGCGATCTGCCGGACGAGGTCTGGCAGCAAGAGGGGCGTTTCTTCGATCCGCTGCGCCCGGTGATCGAGCCGGATGGCTTTGCCTCCGAGGCTGAATTGCGCACGGCACGGTCCACAACCCTGGACGCCATTCGCCGGGCCATCACCGGGGCGGATGTTTTCGTCTTCACGCTGGGGCTGACGGAATCATGGTCGCATGCCGAAACCGGGCTGGAATATGCGCTGTGCCCCGGCACCGTGCCCGGCTGCGCCTTCGACCCGGAAAAGCACGTCTTCCGCAACAGCGGCTTTCGCCCCCTGCTGCGCGAGATGCAGGCTGCGATCAAGCTGATGCGGGCGAAGAACCCGTCGCTCAAGATCCTGCTGACGGTGTCCCCCGTTCCCCTGACGGCGACCGCATCCGCGAAACATGTGCTGGTCGCGACCACCTATTCCAAATCCGTCCTGCGCGCCCTTGCCGGCCAGCTTGAAGCCGAGGTGAAGGGTGTCGACTATTTCCCCTCCTACGAGATCATCACGCATCCTGTGTTCCGGGGCATGTTCTACGGGCCCAACATGCGCAGTGTCGCGCCGCAGGGCGTCGACTGCGTGATGCAGCATTTCTTCGCGGATCAGGCACGTGTCTTCGGCCCCGTCAAGGCGCGGCACAGGCGCAAGGCTGCGGTGCCCGCCGCCACGGACCCCGAGGATGTGACCTGCGAAGAGGAATTGCTTGGTGCTTTCTCGACCTGAAACCCTCTGCATCTTCGGTGACAGTCATATCGGAAGCGTCCGGCGCGCATTGGATGCGGGACTGGAGGGGCTGGATGGCTTCGAGGTCGAGTTCTGGGGTGCGGCCGGGCCGCTTTTCCGGCAGATCGACATCAGGCAGGGTGTCGTGCGGCCCAGCGGCAAGGAGGCCGAGGAGGTCGTGTTGCGGGTCAACGGAAAGGGGCGCGCGACCCTCGCGCCCGGAGATTTCGACACTTACCTGTTCTACGGAGCACGCTTGCGGATCGCGGAATTCATGCTGCCATATCTGCATCATCTGCGTGATCCCCGGCAGGCGGTCAGCAGTGCGGTGATGCAGGCCGCCGCCCGGCAGTTCCTTGCATCCTGCCGCGCGGTCAGGATCGCCCGCAGCTTTGCGGCCAGCGGCAGCACGCGGGTGTTTTTCGCGCCTGCCCCCCTGATGACGGATGGCATGACGGGGCAGGGGGCGTTGAAATCGCCATTGAAGGATTACCCGCGCGCGACCGAGGCCACGGCGGCAGACCGCACGCGCGTCTGGCAGATGTTCGCGCAACTGCTGGCGGATGACGGTATCACGCTGATCGCGCAACCGGATGAAACCGTCGTCAACGGTGTCTTCACGTCCGCCGACTTTGCGATCGAAGGGGCCGAGGCCAGTGGGGATGCGGGACACAAATCGCCGGAGTTCGCGGCCCTGATGCTGCGGGCCTTCGTTGCGGCCGCGCGTCGCGACGGATGCAAGAAAACCAACGATTAGCCCTTGATATTGATGGCGGCGCGTCGTATCGGATGCACCGGCCTTAGGGGTATAGCTCAGCTGGTAGAGCGACGGTCTCCAAAACCGTAGGTCGCGGGTTCGAGCCCTGCTGCCCCTGCCACTTTCACGTCAGTGCGACAAGACCAGAGGCCGCGCCGATGCAGCGGGCCTTGAAATCCGCATCCCACCCGCGTATGTGCAGCCCTGACCCAGATAGAAAAGACGTATCCATGGCACGTACCAACCCGATCCAGTATATCCAGCAGGTCCGCTCGGAAGTTTCCAAGGTGGTCTGGCCGACCCGTCGCGAAGTCCTGCTGACGACCGTGATGGTCTTCATCCTGGCGGCGCTGACGGCGCTGTTCTTTTCGCTGGTGGATCTGACGATCCAGTTCGGTCTGCGGACCGTTCTTGGCATGTTCGGCTAAGCCGCGTTCTGATCAAAAAGCACCGCTTGCCCTTGAAACCGGAACGTTTCCTTTGTAGGGGACACACCTGATCCGGAAATGGCGTGCGGCGATTCGTGTTGCACGCCGATTTTTGTTTTCGGAAGGGCTGTAGCAAGCTCTTGGAAATTAAGGGAAATGCCGACCGAGGTCGGAAGTTGAGGACTGGAACAGCGATGGCTAAGCGGTGGTATTCGGTGAGCGTTCTCTCGAACCTCGAGAAGAAGATCGCCGAACAGATCAGGCAAGCCGTCATCGAGAACGGTCTTGAGGACCAGATCGAAGAGGTTCTGGTACCGACCGAAGAAGTGATCGAAGTGCGTCGCGGCAAGAAGGTCACGACCGAGCGTCGTTTCATGCCGGGCTACGTGCTGGTGCGGATGGAAATGTCCGACAAGGGGTATCACCTGATCAACTCGATCAACCGCGTCACCGGGTTCCTTGGTCCGCAAGGCCGCCCGATGCCGATGCGCGATGCCGAGGTGCAGGCGATCCTGGGTCGGGTGCAGGAGGGCGAGGAAAGCCCGCGCACCCTGATCCACTTCGAGATCGGCGAGCGGGTCAAGGTCAACGACGGTCCTTTCGAGGATTTCGACGGCATGATCGAGGAAATCGACGAGGCCAACCAGCGTCTGAAGGTTGCTGTCTCGATCTTTGGCCGGGAAACCCCGGTGGAACTGGAATTCACCCAGGTCTCCAAGCAGATCTGAGTGTGTAGATCGTGGGAGGCGAGGCGGTCGCGACCGCCGGACCGGACCACGCCACGGAGTGCCGGCTGACGCGTCAGTCCGGCGTTGGAAAAAGGAGAGGCCATATGGCCAAGAAACTGATCGGCAAGCTCAAGCTTCAGGTGAAAGCCGGGCAAGCCAACCCCTCCCCGCCTGTCGGCCCGGCCCTGGGTCAGCGCGGCATCAACATCATGGAATTCTGCAAGGCGTTCAACGCCAAGACCGCGGACATGGAGCCTGGCGCCCCGACCCCGGTCGTGATTTCCTACTACCAGGACAAGTCCTTCACGATGGACATCAAGACGCCGCCCGCGTCTTACTATCTGAAGAAGGCCGCCAAGCTGCAGTCCGGGTCCAAGACCCCCGGTCGCGCCACCGCAGGCACCGTGACCGTCGCCCAGGTGAAGGAAATCGCCGAAGCGAAGATGGTCGATCTCAACGCCAACGACATCGAAGGCGCAATGCAGATCATCCTGGGCTCTGCCCGCTCCATGGGCATCGAGGTGAAGTAAGATGGCGAAGTTTGGAAAACGTACCCGCGCCGCTCGCGAAGCCGTTGCCGGCAAGGAAAACCTGAGCGTCGAAGACGCCGTCAAGCTGATCAAGGCGAATGCCTCGGCCAAGTTCGACGAAACCGTCGAAATCGCGATGAACCTGGGCGTTGACCCGCGTCACGCCGACCAGATGGTTCGTGGTGTTGTCGGTCTGCCGAACGGCACCGGCAAGGACGTGCGCGTCGCCGTGTTCGCCCGTGGTGCCAAGGCTGATGAGGCCACCGCCGCAGGTGCCGACATCGTTGGCGCAGAGGACCTGATGGAAACCATCCTGTCCGGCAAGATCGAGTTCGATCGCTGCATCGCAACCCCTGACATGATGCCGGTCGTCGGCCGTCTGGGCAAGGTGCTGGGCCCGCGCAACCTGATGCCTAACCCCAAGGTGGGTACGGTGACCATGGATGTTGCAACGGCTGTGCAGGCTGCCAAGGGCGGTGAAGTGCAGTTCAAGGTCGAGAAGGCCGGTGTCGTGCACGCAGGTGTCGGCAAGGTGTCCTTCGACGAGGCGAAACTGGTCGAAAACATCCGTGCCTTCGTAGGTGCGGTGTCGCGTGCCAAGCCGACAGGTGCCAAGGGCGCCTATCTGCGCAAGGTGTCGATCTCGTCGACGATGGGCCCCGGCGTGTCGGTGGACCTGGCCTCGGCAAGCGCCGAATAAGAATTCCGCCCCGGGCCTGGCCCGGGGTCGAATGGCGGGGCCGTCATCGGCCCTGTCCTGTCCGAGACGGAGGGTTCAGGCAAGCGCCTGAATAAATCCTTCCCGAGATGGGGAACGAGACAACCTGACCGTTGGGTGTGATCCCTCGGGTAGATCTGGCCTCGGGACCCTGAAATTGGACCCGAACGCCCCTTGTTCGCAGGGGGCAAAACTGAGCCGGGGGGAGACCCCCAAATTTGGAGTGAAACTGTGGATAGAGCACAAAAAGAGAAAGTGGTCGAGGAACTCGGCCAGATCTTTGAAAGCTCTGGCGTTGTGGTCGTAGCCCATTACGCAGGTCTCACGGTTGCCGAGATGCAGGACCTGCGCGCGCGTATGCGCAAAGTGGGTGGGTCCGTCCGCGTCGCCAAGAACAAGCTCGCCAAGATCGCCCTTGAAGGGAAGCCTTGCGAAAGCATCGCCAATCTTCTGACGGGCATGACCGTACTGACCTATTCCGAGGACCCCGTGGCAGCAGCCAAGGTGGCCGAGGACTTCGCCAAGGACAACAAGAAGTTTGAAATCCTTGGCGGGGCTATGGGCAGCACGGCTCTGGACCGGGCCGGTGTCGAAGCCGTGTCGAAAATGCCGTCGCGCGAGGAGCTTATCGCTTCGATCGTGGGCTGCATTGCGGCACCCGCTGCGAACATCGCCGGTGCGATTGGTGCGCCTGCTTCGAATATCGCGTCCATCCTGTCCACGATCGAGGACAAGGCGGCTGCGTGAGCAACCTTTGATCTGCGTGTGGAAAACCCCGCACGTTGGAACACATCTTAAACGAACGGAAACAGTAAAATGGCTGATCTGAAGAAACTGGCAGAAGAGATCGTTGGTCTGACGCTTCTCGAAGCACAAGAACTGAAAACCATCCTGAAGGATGAGTACGGCATCGAGCCCGCCGCCGGCGGCGCAGTGATGATGGCTGGCCCCGCCGCTGGTGGCGCTGCCGATTCTGCTGAAGAGCAGACCGAATTCGACGTCATCCTGAAGGATGCCGGCGCTTCCAAGATCAACGTGATCAAGGAAGTCCGCGCCATCACCGGTCTGGGCCTGAAAGAAGCCAAGGACCTGGTCGATGCAGGCGGCAAGGCAGTGAAAGAGCAAGTCTCGAAAGCCGAAGCAGACGACATCAAGGCAAAGCTGGAAGCAGCTGGCGCCACCGTCGAGCTGAAGTAATCGGTTCCGGGGAAACCCGGAGAACTGATTTGGCTGGGTCCGGTTTTTCCGGGCCCAGCCTAACCCGTCTCGGAAAGGGCTTTCACGGAAGTCTTTTCCAAGGTGCGGTTCAAGGATCGGGAGGCCTCTGGTGGGACAGGGGCCGCGAATTGATCAGAACAGTCCTGTTTCAAAGAGGTGCGCTGTCGTGGCCCGACGACCTGCGTGACCGGAGAGAAACGAAAGGTGACATCGACCATGGCTCAGACCTTCCTCGGCCAGAAACGTTTGCGCAGATATTACGGCAAGATCCGCGAAGTGCTGGAAATGCCGAACCTGATCGAGGTGCAGAAATCCTCGTATGACCTGTTCCTGAACTCTGGCAGCGGCATGCAGCCCGCTGACGGCGAAGGAATCATGGGCGTGTTCCAGTCGGTCTTCCCGATCAAGGATTTCAACGAATCCAGCGTGCTGGAATTCGTGAAATACGAGCTGGAAAAGCCGAAATACGACGTCGATGAATGCATGCAGCGCGACATGACCTATGCTGCGCCGCTCAAGGTCACACTGCGTCTGATCGTGTTCGATGTCGACGAGGATACTGGCGCGAAGTCGGTCAAGGACATCAAGGAACAGGACGTGTTCATGGGCGACATGCCCCTGATGACGCCCAACGGCACCTTCGTGGTGAACGGGACCGAGCGGGTCATCGTGTCCCAGATGCACCGTTCGCCGGGCGTGTTCTTCGATCATGACAAGGGCAAGACGCACAGCTCGGGCAAGTTGCTGTTCGCCTGCCGCATCATTCCGTATCGCGGGTCCTGGCTGGATTTCGAATTCGACGCCAAGGACATCGTGTTCGCGCGGATCGACCGTCGCCGCAAACTGCCGGTGACCACCCTGCTCTATGCCCTGGGCATGGACCAGGAGGCGATCATGGACGCCTATTACGATACCGTTCAGTACAAGCTGTCCAAGACCAAGGGTGCCGCTCAGGGCTGGGTGACCAAGTTCTTCCCCGACCGCGTCCGCGGTACGCGTCCGACCTTTGACCTGGTCGATGCCGCCACTGGCGAAGTGATCGCCGAAGCCGGCAAGAAGATCACCCCGCGCGCGGTGAAGCAGCTGAAAGACGACGGGAAGGTGACCCAGCTTCTGGTGCCTTTCGAAAACATCCTGGGAAAGTTCGTCGCCAAGGACATCATCAACGAGGAAACCGGCGCGATCTATGTCGAAGCCGGCGACGAGCTGACGCTGACCCGCGACAAGGATGGCGAGATCACCGGCGGTTCGCTGAAGGAACTGATGGATGCGGGTATCTCCGACATCCCGGTTCTGGACATCGATAACATCAACGTCGGTCCCTACATCCGCAACACGATGGTGGCAGACAAGAACATCGGCCGCGAAGGCGCGTTGATGGACATCTACCGCGTGATGCGCCCGGGCGAGCCGCCCACGGTCGAGGCCGCAAGCGCGCTGTTCGACACGCTGTTCTTCGATGCGGATCGGTATGACCTGTCCGCCGTGGGCCGCGTGAAGATGAACATGCGTCTGGATCTGGATGCCGCGGACACGATGCGCACCCTGCGCCGCGAAGATATCGTGGCCTGTATCAAGGCGCTGTGCGAACTGCGCGACGGCAAGGGCGACATCGACGATATCGACCACCTGGGCAACCGTCGTGTCCGTTCGGTCGGCGAGCTGATGGAGAACCAGTACCGCGTCGGTCTGCTGCGGATGGAGCGCGCCATCAAGGAGCGCATGTCCTCGGTCGAGATCGACACGGTGATGCCGCAGGACCTGATCAACGCCAAGCCGGCAGCCGCTGCCGTGCGCGAGTTCTTCGGCTCCAGCCAGCTGTCGCAGTTCATGGACCAGACCAACCCGCTGTCCGAAGTGACGCACAAGCGCCGCCTGTCGGCCCTTGGGCCGGGCGGTCTGACCCGCGAGCGTGCGGGCTTCGAGGTCCGCGACGTTCACCCGACCCACTATGGCCGGATGTGTCCGATTGAAACGCCCGAAGGTCAGAACATCGGTCTGATCAACAGCCTTGCGACCTATGCGCGGGTGAACAAGTACGGTTTCATCGAAACACCCTACCGTCTTGTGAAAGAAGGTCAGGTGACGGATGAGGTCGTGTACCTGTCCGCGACCGAGGAAATGCGCCACACCGTGGCGCAGGCCAACGCGACGCTGGATGCCGATGGCAATCTCGTCAACGAACTGGTCACCACCCGCCAGTCCGGCGACTACACGCTGGCGCCGCGCGAGCAGGTGGACCTGATCGACGTCAGCCCCAAGCAGCTGGTGTCGGTTGCGGCCTCGCTGATTCCGTTCCTTGAAAACGACGACGCCAACCGCGCCCTGATGGGTTCGAACATGATGCGTCAGGCGCTGCCGCTGGTGCAGACCGAGGCGCCGCTGGTCGGTACCGGGATCGAAGGCATCGTGGCCCGCGACTCCGGTGCAGCGATCATGGCGCGCCGCGCCGGTGTGATCGACCAGGTCGACGCGATGCGTATCGTTGTGCGCGCCACGGAAGACCTGGAACTGGGCGATGCGGGTGTGGACATCTACCGCATGCGCAAGTTCCAGCGGTCGAACCAGAACACCTGCATCAACCAGCGTCCGCTGGTGAAGGTGGGCGATGTGGTGGCCAAGGGCGAAGTGATCGCCGACGGTCCCTGCACCGACATGGGCGAACTGGCCGTGGGCCGGAACGTCATCGTCGCGTTCATGCCGTGGAACGGCTACAACTACGAAGACTCGATCCTGATTTCCGAGCGGATCGCGCGTGACGACGTCTTTACCTCGATCCATATCGAGGAATTCGAAGTCGCCGCACGTGACACCAAGCTTGGGCCGGAAGAGATCACGCGCGACATTCCCAACGTCGGCGAGGAAGCCCTGCGCAACCTCGACGAGGCGGGCATCGTCTACATCGGTGCCGATGTGGAGCCGGGCGATATTCTGGTGGGCAAGATCACGCCCAAGGGCGAAAGCCCGATGACCCCGGAAGAAAAGCTGCTGCGCGCCATCTTCGGCGAAAAGGCATCGGACGTGCGCGATACCTCGCTGCGTGTGAAGCCCGGCGATTTCGGCACGGTCGTGGAAGTGCGTGTCTTCAACCGCCATGGTGTGGAAAAAGACGAACGTGCGCTGCAGATCGAGCGTGAAGAAGTCGAGCGTCTGGCGCGTGACCGCGACGACGAGCTGGCGATCCTGGACCGCAACATCTACGCCCGCCTCAAGGACATGATCCTGGGCAAGGTCGCGGTGAAGGGTCCGAAAGGCGTCAAGCCGAACTCGATCATCGACGAAGAGCTTCTGTCCACGCTCAGCCGTGGCCAGTGGTGGCAGCTGGCGCTTGAGAACGAGGCCGATGCCCAGATCATGGAAGCGCTGAACGCACAGTACGAAGTGCAGAAGCGTACCCTTGATGCTCGTTTCGAGGACAAGGTCGAAAAGGTCCGCCGCGGCGACGATCTGCCGCCGGGCGTGATGAAGATGGTCAAGGTCTTCATCGCGGTGAAGCGCAAGCTGCAGCCGGGCGACAAGATGGCCGGTCGTCACGGCAACAAGGGTGTGGTCTCCAAGGTCATCCCGATGGAAGACATGCCCTTCCTGGCCGACGGTACGCCGGTCGATATCTGTCTGAACCCGCTGGGCGTGCCTTCGCGCATGAACGTAGGTCAGATCCTTGAAACCCACATGGGCTGGGCGTCGCGTACGCTGGGTCTGCGGGTGGACGAGGCGCTGCAGGAATACCGCCGGTCGGGTGATCTGACCCCGGTGCGCGATGCGATGCGTCAGGCTTATGGCGACGATGTCTACGATGAAGGCATCGAAGGCATGGACGAGGATCAGCTGATCGAGGCGGCAGGCACCATCACCAAGGGTGTTCCGATCGCAACGCCGGTCTTCGACGGCGCGAAAGAGGCGGATGTGAACGATGCGCTCAAGCGCGCTGGGTTCGACACCTCCGGTCAGTCGATCCTGTTCGACGGGCGCACGGGCGAGCAGTTCATCCGCCCCGTGACCGTGGGCATCAAGTACCTGCTGAAGCTGCATCACCTTGTGGACGAAAAGATCCACGCACGTTCGACCGGGCCCTACAGCCTTGTCACGCAGCAGCCGCTGGGTGGTAAGGCCCAGTTCGGTGGCCAGCGTCTGGGTGAGATGGAGGTCTGGGCACTGGAAGCTTACGGTGCCGCCTACACGCTGCAGGAAATGCTGACCGTCAAGTCGGACGACGTGGCAGGCCGGACCAAGGTGTACGAGTCGATCGTCAAGGGCGAAGACAACTTCGAGGCCGGTGTGCCCGAGTCGTTCAACGTTCTGGTGAAAGAAGTGCGCGGCCTTGGCCTGAACATGGAACTCCTGGACGCCGAGGACGAGTGATCAGGGCGGCGCGCGACATGGGTCGCGCGCCCCTTCGACCCCTCTGCCTTTGCCCCAAATCAAGGATTTGAAAATGAACCAGGAACTCACGAACAACCCGTTCAACCCGGTTGCCCCGGTCAAGACCTTCGACGAGATCAAGGTATCGCTGGCGTCGCCCGAGCGTATCCTGTCTTGGTCCTATGGTGAGATCAAGAAGCCCGAAACCATCAACTACCGCACGTTCAAGCCCGAGCGTGACGGTCTGTTCTGCGCGCGTATCTTTGGCCCGATCAAGGATTACGAATGCCTTTGCGGCAAGTACAAGCGCATGAAATATCGCGGCGTCGTCTGCGAAAAGTGCGGCGTCGAAGTCACCCTGCAGAAGGTCCGCCGCGAGCGGATGGGCCATATCGAACTGGCTTCGCCGGTGGCGCATATCTGGTTCCTCAAGTCGCTGCCCAGCCGCATCGGCCTGATGCTGGACATGACCCTGCGCGATCTTGAGCGGGTTCTCTATTTCGAGAACTACGTGGTGATCGAGCCCGGTCTGACCGATCTGACCTATGGCCAGATGCTGACCGAAGAAGAGTTCATGGATGCGCAGGACCAGTACGGTGCCGACGCCTTCACCGCCAATATCGGCGCCGAGGCGATCCGCGAGATGCTGGCCGCCATCGACCTCGAGCAGGAAGCAGAAACCCTGCGCGCCGAGCTGAAGGAAGCGACCGGCGAGCTGAAGCCCAAGAAGATCATCAAGCGGCTGAAAGTCGTGGAATCCTTCCTGGAATCCGGCAACCGCCCCGAGTGGATGGTTCTGACCGTGATCCCGGTCATTCCGCCGGAACTGCGTCCGCTGGTGCCGCTGGATGGCGGCCGTTTCGCGACCTCTGATCTGAACGATCTCTATCGTCGCGTGATCAACCGGAACAACCGTCTGAAGCGCCTGATCGAACTGCGTGCGCCCGATATCATCGTGCGCAACGAAAAGCGGATGCTGCAGGAATCGGTCGACGCTCTGTTCGACAACGGCCGTCGTGGCCGCGTGATCACCGGCGCCAACAAGCGTCCGCTGAAATCGCTGTCGGACATGCTCAAGGGCAAGCAGGGCCGTTTCCGCCAGAACCTTCTGGGCAAGCGCGTCGACTTCTCGGGCCGTTCGGTCATCGTGACCGGCCCGGAACTCAAGCTGCACCAGTGCGGCCTGCCCAAGAAGATGGCGTTGGAGCTGTTCAAGCCCTTCATCTACTCGCGGCTTGAAGCCAAGGGCCTGTCCTCGACCGTCAAGCAAGCCAAGAAGCTGGTGGAAAAGGAACGCCCCGAGGTCTGGGATATCCTGGACGAGGTGATCCGCGAACATCCCGTCATGCTGAACCGTGCACCGACGCTGCACCGCCTGGGTTTCCAGGCGTTCGAGCCCATCCTGATCGAAGGCAAGGCCATCCAGCTGCACCCGCTGGTCTGTTCGGCGTTCAACGCCGACTTCGACGGTGACCAGATGGCCGTGCACGTTCCGCTGAGCCTTGAAGCCCAGCTGGAAGCGCGCGTTCTGATGATGTCCACGAACAACGTTCTGTCGCCCGCCAACGGCGCGCCGATCATCGTGCCCTCGCAGGATATGATCCTTGGTCTCTACTACACCACGATCATGCGCGAAGGCATGAAGGGCGAGGGCATGTCCTTTGCTTCGATCGACGAAGTCCAGCACGCGCTGGATGCCGGTGTCGTGCACCTGCATGCCAAGATCAATGCGCGCGTCACCCAGATCGACGAGGAAGGCAACGAGGTCGTCAAGCGGTTCGAAACCACGCCGGGCCGCGTGCGCCTTGGCGCGCTTCTGCCGATGAACGCAAAGGCGCCCTTCGAACTGGTCAACCGGCTTCTGCGCAAGAAAGAGGTGCAGCAGGTCATCGACACGGTCTACCGTTACTGCGGTCAGAAAGAGTCGGTCATCTTCTGCGACCAGATCATGACCATGGGCTTCCGTGAAGCGTTCAAGGCCGGGATTTCCTTCGGCAAGGACGACATGGTCGTGCCGGACAACAAGTGGACGATCGTTGATCAGACCCGTGATCAGGTCAAGGATTTCGAACAGCAGTACATGGACGGTCTGATCACCCAGGGTGAGAAGTACAACAAGGTCGTGGATGCCTGGTCGAAGTGCAACGACAAGGTCACCGAAGCGATGATGAGCACGATTTCGGCCAGCAAGCGCGATGACAAAGGCGCGGAACTGGAACCGAACTCGGTCTACATGATGGCCCACTCCGGTGCCCGTGGTTCGGTCACGCAGATGAAGCAGCTGGGCGGGATGCGCGGCCTGATGGCCAAGCCGAACGGCGACATCATCGAGACGCCGATCATCTCGAACTTCAAGGAAGGCCTGACCGTTCTTGAATACTTCAACTCGACCCACGGTGCGCGGAAAGGTCTGTCGGACACCGCGTTGAAGACCGCCAACTCGGGTTACCTGACCCGCCGTCTGGTGGACGTGGCGCAGGACTGCATCGTGCGTCAGCAGGATTGCGGTACGGACCGCGCGATCACGGCCGAAGCGGCGGTGAACGACGGCGAGGTCGTGTCCTCGCTGGCCGAGCGTGTGCTGGGCCGTGTCGCGGCCGAAGATCTGGTCAACCCCGCCACCGGCGAGGTGATGGTGGCCCGTGGCGTTCTGATCGACGAGCGCATGGCCGACATGATCGAAGTGTCCAGCCTGCAGTCGGCACGCATCCGCAGCCCGCTGACCTGCGAGGCCGAAGATGGCGTCTGTGCCACCTGCTATGGTCGTGACCTTGCGCGCGGCACCATGGTGAACGTCGGCGAAGCCGTCGGCATCATCGCGGCGCAGTCGATCGGTGAACCCGGCACCCAGCTGACGATGCGGACCTTCCACATCGGCGGCGTGGCCCAGGGTGGGCAGCAGTCCTTCCTGGAAGCAAGCCAGGCCGGCACGGTGACCTATGAGAACGCCTCGACCATCGAGAACTCGAATGGCGAGACGCTGGTCATGGGCCGGAACATGAAGCTGGTCATCCGTGACGACAGCGGTGAAGAGCGCGCCAGCCACAAGCTGGGCTATGGCTCCAAGCTGTTCGTCAAGGAAGGCGCCAAGGTTGCGCGTGGCGACAAGCTGTTCGAATGGGATCCCTACACCCTGCCGATCATCGCCGAGAAGACCGGTCAGGTTAAATATGTCGACCTGGTATCGGGTATCGCCGTCCGCGACGAGACCGACGATGCCACCGGCATGACCCAGAAGATCGTGATGGACTGGCGCGCGGCCCCCAAGGGCAACGAGCTCAAGCCCGAGATCATCCTGGTCGATACCGATGGCGAGCCTGTGCGCAACGAAGCCGGCAACCCCGTGACCTATCCGATGTCGGTGGATGCGATCCTGTCCGTCGAGGAAGGGCAGGACATCAAGGCCGGTGACGTGGTGGCACGTATTCCGCGCGAAGGCGCCAAGACCAAGGACATCACCGGGGGTCTTCCCCGCGTGGCGGAACTGTTCGAAGCCCGTCGTCCCAAGGATCACGCGATCATCGCCGAAATCGATGGCTACGTGCGCTTCGGCAAGGACTACAAGAACAAGCGCCGCATCACGATCGAGCCTTCGGTTGATGGTATGGAGCCGGTCGAATACATGGTGCCGAAAGGCAAGCACATCCCGGTGCAGGAAGGCGACTTCGTGCAGAAGGGTGACTACATCATGGATGGCAACCCGGCACCGCATGACATCCTTGCGATCCTGGGTGTCGAGGCGCTGGCCGATTACATGATCGACGAAGTGCAGGACGTCTATCGCCTGCAGGGTGTGAAGATCAACGACAAGCACATCGAAGTCATCGTGCGCCAGATGCTCCAGAAGTGGGAGATCGACGAAAGCGGCGACACCACGCTGCTGAAGGGCGAGCACCTGGACAAGGCCGAGTTCGACGCCGTGAACGAGAAGATCATGGCCAAGGGCGGTCGTCCGGCAACGGGTGCGCCGATCCTTCTGGGGATCACCAAGGCGTCGCTGCAGACCCGCAGCTTCATCTCGGCGGCGTCCTTCCAGGAAACCACGCGCGTGCTGACCGAAGCCTCGGTTCAGGGCAAGCGTGACAAACTGGTCGGCCTGAAAGAGAACGTGATCGTCGGCCGTCTGATCCCGGCAGGGACAGGTGGTGCAACCGCCCGCGTGCGCCGCATCGCGGCCGAGCGTGACAACGTCGTGATCGAAGCCCGCCGCGAGGAGGCCGAAGCGGCCGCCGCACTGGCCGCACCGGTCGATGACGTGATCGGTGGCGACGAGTTCGACACGCTGGTGGAAACGCCGGAAAGCCGGGACGAATAAGTCCCGCGTCAAGAAGAGATGAAAACCCCCGCCTTGGCGGGGGTTTTTTCATGCCGGGCCCTTGCGGCTGCCGCGTGCACGGATAACGTCAGGCGGTAGCGTACCGGAGCAAGCCGATGCTGACAGACAACACACGCGGCGCGCTTCTGATGATGGCGAGCATGGCCGCCTTTACCCTGAACGACACCTTCATGAAGACGCTGGCAGGCGACATGCCGCTGTTTCAGCTGATCTTTCTGCGCAGCATTTTCACGACCGTCGCAATCGGGGCGATGGCCCTTTACCTTGGCGCGCTGCACCTGCGCATTCCGCCGCGGGACCGTTTGCTGATCGTGATCCGCGCCCTGGCCGAGGTCGGATCAGCCTATTTCTTCCTGACGGCACTTTACAACATGCCGTTGGCCAACGTCAGCGCGATCATGCAGTCCTTGCCGCTTGTGGTGACGCTGGCCGCCGCGCTGTTTTTCGGCGAGACACTCGGCTGGCGGCGGATGACGGCGATCCTGGTCGGGCTATGCGGTGTGCTGCTGATCGTGCGGCCAGGGACGGAAGGGTTCAACATCTTCTCGGTCTATGCGCTGATCGCGGTGGCCTTCGTGACGGTGCGCGATCTGGTCACCCGGCGTGTCTCTGGCGCGACCCATTCGATGATGGTGACCTTCATTACCTCGCTTGCGCTGCTGATCGCCTTCGGCATGGCCAGCATGACCGTCGAATGGGTGCCGATCACGC